>CALMIK010000066.1 GCA_937863995.1 uncultured Chelatococcus sp. | reverse complement strand
CCGAAGGGTGGCGTGTTCACGCTTCAGGACGTTCTCGACGGTAAGGTGACGTATCATCAGCATCTTGCTTCTGGCGCCACGCTGGAAAGCCAGATTGACACAATCAAGTTCGAGGTCGTGGACCGCGCTACCACGGTGTTGTGGGACAGCAACGGCAACATTTTCGAGCTCGAGGGCGGCATCTACGACCCCGCTGAGGTGAAGAGCGGCGGCAAGCTCAAGGAATTCGAGCTCACTTTCAACCTGAACCCCGGTGCGGGCGGCGGTGAGTGGACGGCGCCGAACAATCAATTTGCTCCCAACACGAATACCTCGGAATGGGCTGGCGAGAACTGGGGTGTGGCGCCCAGCAAGGGAACGCTTGTTGAAGGCGGCAGCATCATTCTCGGCAATGGTTCCGAGGGCGGCCAGCCTGGTCTGCAGTTCGGAGTGAAGGATAACAGCGCCGGCGGCGCTGCTGTTGCAATTCCGGCGACCGATATCGTCTACACCATCACCAGCCTGACGTTCCGTGACAATCCCGCCGATCCCGACAACACCGAGTCCGGCGAATGGAACGGCTCGCTCTATCGGACGGTTGGTGGCAACAAGGTCGCGCTCTATCTCGGCAGCACCTTCACGCAGGACGATCTCGACAAGGGGTACATCAGCTTCGAGCACGACGGTTCCGAAGATTTCCACTCCACCGCCCATTTTGATGTATCGGCTGGCCTCGGCGTTACTTGGAAGACGTCGTTCGATTTCTTTATCACGCCCGTCAACGATTTGCCGACGGTCGTCGGTTCGGACGACAACGTGGTGAGCGAAGGGCCGACCGCGACCCAGATTGCTGAAAATGGGGCCATTGCCGACGCGCGCGCCTTCCTCATCAAGACCGAGCACCTGCACATCGCCGATCCGGATGACGCCAACAGCAGCGATGATTACGCCGGGCTCGAAAGTGGCTCCACGCTGTCGGGCGGCACGAACTATGCCTACAACAACCAGGGCGGCGAGCTGCGGTTCCAGGTCACGGATCTGCCGGACCACGGCAAGCTGCAGTATCTCGATGGCGGGACATGGAAAGACGTCGCGCTCAACCAGATCCTGCCTGCATCGCTGATCAAGGGCGACGGCACCACCGGTCTGCGCTATCTGCACGACGGCAGCGAGGGGACGTATAGCGACAAGTTCACCGTCGTTTCCATCGACCGCCACAATGTCGTTTCGGCTTTGCCGGACGACGTCAGCTTCATCATCACGCCCTTCAACGACACGCCGGAAATCGCTAAGACCCCGAGGGCCGAGGAGCCGGAAGGGCACAAGATCGATACCGCAACCGGCGCTGAGGGCGGCCACAACGCGCCTATCTCGGGCGTCATCGAAGGCGCGACGGGCCAGCCGCTGATCCAGATCGACAACAAGCACCTGCAGGCGGTGGATGCCGACAACGCACCCGACGGCGTGACGTATACGATCACCAGCGCGCCGACGAGCGGAACGCTGTATTTTGTTTCAAACCCCGGCGATACACCGAAGCCCATCGGCGTTGGCGGTTTCTTCACCCAGAAGGACATCGACGACGGCAAGATCTACTACGGTAATCATGGCGGCAAGGAGCCGACCTCCGGTTACAACGGCACGCCGGCGGACGGTGCCGGTCTCCCGGACCCCGACGTGAAGTTCGGCTTCTCGATCTCGGACGGCACCGCGATCCAGAAGGACCGCGAGTTCTGGATCTATGTCAACCCGACCAATGACGCACCCACTGTGTCGGCTGGCGGCGACAGGATTCTCGTTCCTAATGGCGGTGTCAAAGTCGGTGGGGGCTTCGAGGTCAAAGATCCCGACAGCGCTCAGAAAACCCCTGAATTCTTCGATGACAAAGTGCGCGTCACAATCCGCCTAAGCCAGGGGGACAATGGCTCACCGCTGAGCACGCAGGACGACTATGCCGGCGTGACGATCAAGAGCGAGAGCGCCAACACTGGCGTGACCGTAGTCGGCGGCTATGACGGCAACGGCAAGCCGGTCATAATCGAGGGCACGCTCGCGCAGGTCAACGCCTATCTCGACGGACTGCACCTGACGATCGCAAATCCGGGCTTCGGCAATCAGAACAAGGATTACCGCATCGACGTGATCGTCGACGACCGGACACGCGATGGCTCCGGGAACCTCATTTCCGGCGGCAAGGCCAACGGCGGCAAGAACCTCGACAATACCAAGACCGGCGAGGAAGCCCCCAGTGTTACCGAGGTGAATCCGTACGGGACAAGCGTTACGGAGATCGAAAACGGTCCTCTGAACAAGAACGTCGACATTTCGCATCGCAAAATCTTCGTGTCGAACGAAAACGAAGCGCCTCAAGCCAATCCGGACGTGAACAGGGTAACGGAGGTCAAAGGAACGACCGCTCCCAACCCCACGACCACCGGCAACGTCATTACTGGTGGCTCGTCTGAGGACAAGAAAGACACGGACACGGACCAGTTTGACACGCTGACCGTGGTGGAGGTGAAGTTCGGCAGCGAGACGAAGCCGTTTAATGATGCCACGGAAGTGACGATCAAGGGTAAGTATGGCGAGCTCACCCTCAAGAAGGACGGCGGCTATACGTATGAACTCAATAACAATCATCCTGAAGTCAAGGCTCTGAAACCAGGCAGCACCCCGCTTGAGGAAACATTCGACTACAAAATAACGGATAATAACGCGAGCAAGGGAGAAAACGGTTCTCTGACAGCCTCTACCACGCTGAAGATCATCATCGATGGTGTGGACGACGCGCGGCCCGCGATCGTGCCCAACGACAAGACGCCGGACATCGCAGGCGATAACGTCGTCTCCGAGGGCGGTCTGCCGGGTGGCCACGGTCCGGTCGATAGTCAGAAGACCACCGGCACCATCAAGGTTACGGCCGACGCCGGTGTCGACAAGATCTCGATCACAAAGGGGGATGGCGGGACCGTCACGCTCGATGTTCCGCGTCTCGAGAAGCTGACCGACCTTTCAGGTGGATTTGGTCCCGTCTCGATCGATACCGTTGAGGGCACGCTCATCCTCACCAAGTTCGAACGCGTCGAGACGAAGGAGGGTGTTCTTTCGGAGGCGGAGCTTTCCTACGAATACATTCTGAAGGAAAAGCAGACCCACCCGGAAAACAACGATTACTTCGACACGATCCCGCTCGGCGTCGTCGACAAGGAAGGCGACACGAACACCGGCAACCTCATCATCAAGATTGAGGACGATGCGCCGAAGGCGTTCGACAACTTTGAGGAGATCACCGAGGATCACTCCACCAATGCCGTCTCAGGCAACGTGGTGAATGATGTTGGGCCCGGCGGGGCCGACTCCATCGGCGCCGACGGTCCGAAGGAGGCCAACAAGCCGGTGACGAGCGTCAAGTTCGATGCCAAAAACTTGACGTTTGGCACGGAGTTCACCAGCGCCTACGGCAAGATCGTCATCAACCCCGACGGCAGCTATACGTACACGCTGGACAACAACAACCCGGACGTGAACGGCCTGCTCACCGGCCAGACACTTACCGAGACGTTCGACTACACCATCACCGATTCCGATGGCGATACGGCGTCCGCGAAGTTGGTCATCACGATTAAGGGCACCACGGACACAGGTTCAAACATTCAGATCATCGGTGGCAGCAACGCGGTCTACGAATCCGGCCTGCGGAGCGACACCGACGCTGACAACAGGCAGAAGACCGACGTAACGAAAACCCACGTCATCGACGTGGTTTCGCTCGACGGCATCGGCAAGGTGGAAATCGGCGGCAAGTCCTTCGATGTAGATGCTCTCAAGCAGCTCTCTCCCTCCAATTCCGTTGAGATTACTACATCGTACGGCAAGCTGAAGCTCACCGGCTTCAAGGCCGACGAGACCCATGACGGCTCGGAGAACGGTATCCCCACCAAGGGCAAGATCAGCTACGAGTACGAGATCGTCGCCGGCCAGACGCACGACAAGAATGCCACGCCTACAAAAGACATAGTGTTCGATGACGTCATCCCGCTCAAGGTCATCGGCTACAAGGTGCTTGATAAGGATCCGGCGGAAAGCACTGGCGACCTTACGATCAAGATCTACGACGACGTCCCCGAGGCGCGCAACGACACGGCGGACGTGGTTGAGGATGGCACCACCGAGGCAAAGGGTAACGTGCTTGATAACGATGAACCCGGCGGCGACGGACTGATCGACAAGCCTGTTATCAATGTCCGCTTCGGTGGGACCGATTACACTCCTGGCTCGAAGATCAAGACGCCTTACGGTGAGATCACGCTCAACGACGACGGCACCTATACCTATATCCTGGACAACTACAGCCCGGCCGTGCAGAATCTCCAGCAGGGTCAGCTTGTTCACGAGACGGTGCGCTACACCATCAAGGACAAGGACGGCGACATTTCCGAAGCCAATCTGGTGATCACCATCACCGGCAGCTTCGACGGCGGCACCGCAACTCCCGAAGTTCCCGTCAACAAGGCGCCCGTGGTAGTCCCGCCGGTCGATCCTCGGGAGCTGGAGCGCGCCGACGTCGACTCGCAGGACATCGTGCCCGTCGACGTCTCCAAGTACTTCAAGGATCCCGAAGGCGGAAAGCTCACCTACACGGTCGAGGGCCTGCCGCCGTCGCTCGTCTATGATCCCGAGACCGGCAAGATCACCGGTGCGCCGCATCATAGCGCGTCGCAGCAGGGTGCCGCTAATAACGGCGTCTATGACGTGAAGGTCACTGCGACCGATCCGCAGGGGGCGAGCTCGTCGTTCAACTTCAAGTGGACGGTGTCCAACGTTCCGCCGTACGCCAAGGACGACGTGGCGCGCACGAGCCCGACGGAGATCGTGAGCGGCAACGTCGTTCGCGGCGACGAGCGTGGCTTCGGGCGTGATGGCGATCCGGATCAGGATCCGTTCATCGTGTCCTACATCAACAACACGGGTGTGGGATCGAACGGCGCCAGCATCCAGGGCTCCAACGGTGGCACGTTTACCGTGAAGCGCGACGGCAGCTACACCTTCGACCCCGGTTCCGACTTCAGTGGACTGGGCACCACGGAAACGCGCGAAACGTCGATCACCTACACCATCGCCGATTCGGACGGCGGTACGGCGCGCGCCACGCTCACGATCACGGTCGCGGGCAAGGACGTGCCGGTGGGGCTGCAGGCGATCATCCCCAACTCGGAAGTCGTCATCACGCTTCACCAGCCGCCGGCGCTCGGCCCCGACGGCACGCCCTACAGCACGCCCGGCAACGCCGGCAAGGTGGACGAGATCCATTCGGACTTCTCGCTCCGTCTGGACGGCAGCGCGGAAAACGTCGTGCTGACCGGCCACAAGGCGGCGAACGTGTGGGACAACGCCTCCGGCAACGTCATCTACGGCAATGCCGGCGCCAACACGATCTACCTCAGCGGCGGGCGTGATGTCGTCGACGGCGGGTCGGGCTACGATCTGCTGGTTCTGTCCAAGGCGAAGAGCGATTACAGCTTCGACTTCTCCAAGGGCGTCGCCGAGATCCGCGACAACGCGACGGGCTTCGTCGTCACCGCGGCCAGCATCGAGGGTGTGAGCTTCAACGGCCAGGCCGTCGATCCGGTGCGGGCGCTGTACGATGCCTACTACGGCCGTGAGGCGACGGAGGCCGAGTATGCTTCCGCCACCACGCTGCTGAAAGACGGCGTGTCCGTCGCGGAGGTGGGCGCCAAGCTCGCCGCCACGCAGGAGGCGCAGGCGCACATTGGCTCGGGTTCAAGCGCCGATTTTATCAAATCGGTGTACGGCTCGGTTCTCGGCCGCTCGGCGGGCGACGACGAAGCCAACTGGTGGGCCGGTCAGATCGACCAGGGCGACTTCTCGCGCACCGAAGCTGTGCTGCGCTTCGTCGACAGCGAGGAGTTCGGCGACCGTTATGTCGACCTGTTCAAGGCCGACCATAACGACATCGCTGGTCTTTACCGCATCGTGATGGGCCGCGATCCGGACAAGGAAGGCTTCATCTTCTGGTCGCAGCGCAGCGCCGGAGGAGAGACGCTGCGGGAGATCGCACTGGACTTCTACTACTCGGACGAGTTCCAGGCGCGCATCTCCTCGACGTCTCACACGGATCTGGTGACGGATTTCTACGCCGATCTGCTGCGTCGCGAACCCGATGCGGACGGCCTTGCCTACTGGGTGGGCGAGCTCGATCGCGATCAGCGCACTGCCGCCAACGTCGCCCAGAGCATCCTCGAGAGCGACGAGTTCAGGCAGAACGTAGATACCCTGCTCAACAGGGCGGAGTGGCTCGACCTCTTCTGATCCGACTTGCGGACGCGCCCGATAGGGCGCGCCTGCGGGCGGCCTCGATCCCACGGAAAGCCGCGCGGAACCTGTTCCGCGCGGCTTTTGTCGTCCTGACAGGCCGTAGGCGTCCAAGCGTGCTGCGCGCGTGTGGCGCTGGTGTGCATGTCGTTTTGCGAAAACTCATCTTTCTCCTTGCATCGCATTCGATCTTTTCTTAAACACCACCAATCGGCCGCTCGCTGCAGCCGATGATTCCCGTTGGTCGCGGAGCGTAGCGCAGCCCGGTTAGCGCACTAGTCTGGGGGACTAGGGGTCGGAGGTTCAAATCCTCTCGCTCCGACCATTTCGGTTTCGATCTGCAAGCTATCGGGCGGTTAAGGGCTTGCAGGAATTTGCCGTATGCATGGTAGCCGTAAATCCGTGTTCATTGCCCGATTCGTTCCTGCCCGCAGCGTTCTGCGATTGCTGCCGCTTGACCGGGGATGCTCCCTGCCAGGCCGCCATTCGGCTCTTGCCCGACGCCTTCCACCCCATTTCCGATAGCGACGCGCTCACCGCGTCGCTCCATCCTCGCGCAATGCCGCCACGCCATGATGGCGAGGCGAACGAACAAACACGCGGGAGATCGGCATGGACGGAAAGAGGAACGGCAGCACGGGCTTGCGGCGGCGAACGATTCTGATTGCGGCCGCCGTGACGCTGGCGCCCATGAAGGCGTGGGCCGGCGATGCGGAGGATGCCGGCGCATTTTTGCGCGAGGTTTATGGTCTCTATGAAAAGAAGCGCAACTGGCAGGGCATATCCTTCACGCCTGGCCTGCGCGCCCGCTATTTCACGGCTGATCTCACGCGGATCTGGTCCGGCATGGAGAGCGACTTCGACAAGGCCGGCCTCGTGGGGCCGATCGATTTCGATCCCGTCACGCAGGGGCATGGCGAGGTGCCGGTTTCACGGCTTGCAATCGGCAAGCCCGTCGTTAGCGGGGATCGGGCCGAGGCCACTGTGTCGCTGCGCGAGGGTGGAGCCCCGGCCAAGCTGGTGATTCGCCTGAAGCGCGAGCCGGCAGGCTGGCGCATCGATGACATCGCCCAGCCTGAGGGGGAATATGCCTGGGAGCTGCGCAAAATTCTGGCGCAGGCTTATCGGGAGCAGTTCGGCAAGGATTACAGCCCCGCCTGAGGCCCTGAATCCGGATCGTGTCTCCACTTCGATGAAAAGCAGATGTGATCCGGGTCTTTGAAGCCGAGTGTGCTATTGCGGATCGTATGATCCTGTTAGATCGGAAACGCTAGCCGAGTTCGTCCTGGGCGCTGATCAGCCGATCGATGCAAGCAAGTACCGTTGGAACGTCGATCTCGCTGTTGTCGAGCACGAACGACAGCGCGATCGCCCCGTCTGCGGTGACGCCGGCGTAGAGTGTGCGGCCGGTGTGGCGGTCTTCACCGGCGAGCTTCAGCGCTTTCAGGTCGCGCTCGGCGTCGGGATAACGCGGCATGCGCGCGATGAAAATGACGAGTTGGTCCTGCTGCTCGCCGGGTATGAACGACAGCGTGCCCGAGCGCTCGAACGTGAAGCTGAAGGTGCCGTCGGCCGCCGGTACGGCTGCGATGCCGGCGCGCTTCGCAAAGCTGTCGATGGCATACAGGCTGGCGTTGGAAAATGAGGCAGCCATGGCGTTCCCCGGCGAGGTGCGTTTGGGCGTCTCCGCCTGTCGCCAAGCGGGCGGGGACGCAAGGGTGTTACGATTCTTCGTCGAGAATACGGTTTTCTTCGATGGCCAGCCTCTCCCGCCATTCGATGATGACGGAGAGCTGCTTTTCCCGTGCCTGCTTCTGCGCCTGTGCGTCCTCGCCCGGAAACAGCGCGTCGGGCAGGGAGCGGTGCAGCGAATCGACATTCGTCGATAAGAGCAGCAGGGCCTCGAGATCGGTGATGTCGATGCGGTTCATGGCAGTTCTCAAGCCGTCGCCGCCAGCATCGGGTATTCGGGAATGAAGGCCGGCGCCGGGCGGCTCGCCATCCCGAAATCGTTCAGCAAGTCCACGCCCTCGCGCAGGTCGGGCGCCGGATTGGCGACGAAGCTCAGGAAGAACGACATGACCGTCACCCGATTGAAGCTGTCGCTTTCCTTCAATTTGCTGTTGGATATCAGTTCGCCCGCTGAGTCATACAAGGTGTTGAATTGCTTCACCTCGTCGATCACGCTCAGCAAAGCGCGCAGATGGGCGCCGTCCATGGCGGAACCCTCGTGGGCGCTGAGCTCCCTCCCAACGGATTGCAGCTGGGTCTGCAGGATGTCCTGAAGCGCGGCCGGGCTTGTGGCGGTGTCGGGATCGGATTTGTTCAGCCAGTCCAGCGTTGCGCGCAAACCTCCGGCTTTCTCCGCCGGATCGATGTTGACGAGCTGGAACGTCATGCTGGCCCGCTTGTCAGCCGGGTCGCTGGAACGCGACAATTCCCGCGCCTGCTGCAGGTTTACCGCCATGTAGGCGTCCCGCAGAAGCACCTGCATGTCGACGCCGAGGTTGCCCTCGGTGTAGTCGCGCCGAACTTCGAGGAGCGCCTCGTCCAGGCTTCCCGGATACAGCCCCGTGTTGGCGAGAATCGCCTCCAGCGCCAGCAACTGCTGTGTTGGGTCGCTGCTGAACGCGCTCAATGCATCGCGAATGCCATCGAGCAACTCCTCGCGCGTGGAGCCCCTGATGGTTCCGAGCGTGCGCAGGGCGTCCGTCAGCTTCGTGACTTTTTCATCCGCCGACTGGCGGACCTTCACCAGTGTCGCCTGATGCTGGCCACTCTGGTCGCCCGTGCCGCCGCCCGCGCCGCCGCCGCCGCGACTGAGTTCCAGGAAGGCGGCCACGCGCCGGATGGCGCTGTGGGGTTCCTCATCGGCCGAGGCGCTGCTGTCACTCCCGGTGTCGCCGGCCGGAGCGCGCTGCGTCACCTGCTTTGCGTTCGTCGTCTGCTTGCCCATCAGGCGCGCGACGAAGCG
Source organism: uncultured Chelatococcus sp. (assembly GCA_937863995.1). Taxonomy (GTDB): domain Bacteria; phylum Pseudomonadota; class Alphaproteobacteria; order Rhizobiales; family Beijerinckiaceae; genus Pseudochelatococcus. The sequence goes on along the minus strand of CALMIK010000066.1, from coordinate 93,536 downwards.
CTGCACTTCCGCGCTGAGGCCGCCTTCGCCCACGTCGCGAAATGCCTCGCTGGCGTTGGTGGAAGCGCTTGTGACTGCCTGGCCGTTATAGACGCCCGTGCCGGTGGCGTGGGCCTGCGCCTCGAGCGAGACAGCGGCGCTGCCCAGCCCGAGGTTGACGGGATTAGTGATCTGGGACTGGATTGCGGAGGGATTGACGCCAGCCATGACACACCACGCTTCAAATACAATGACTTATGGTCGGGGAGGCGGGAGGATCGCTGTCGCAATGCAGAAAACGACTTAAGAGCGCGAACTTGTCCGCCAGACAATAAGACTTGCCAATATTGAACGGCCTTCCGGGCATTTTCCGGAGGGGTGGCAACCAGCGTGTCAGAGGTTTTGAAACGACAGCCTGAAACCGGGACAGTCCTGAAAACCACTGGCTATGCCGCCACGGTTTTTACGATGTCACAGCTGGAACAGGCAACGTGTGACATACGTCACAGCACGGTCGCAATTTTGTCTTCCAACGGGCGAAATGTGGCATGAAATGTGGCGGGCCGTGCACCGATATGCCGGACATGCCTACACATTCCCTCATCCAGCTGGATGGGGAAGCAAGGAAATCCTTGATTGAGAGATATCTCCCCGGCCGAATATGACCTGCAGCCGGGAGAGATGCAGGAATTGAACCGCAGCAAAGAAAGCAGCACGCATCTGGAGGCCGTCGCCAGACTCCGCCACAATCGGGCGGCATGCTGGAACATCACCCACATAGGTGCCGCATTCCGCCGGTCCGACCCCGTCCGCCTTGCGGATGCCGCGTGGCCCATCGCGAGCAACGGGACACGTTACGGGTTGCGGCTCGGCGGGTGATGCAGCCGCTTCAGTTGACGTTACGCACGACCGCCTTGAGCGTGTCCGACACGGACTTGAGCATGTTGGTGCGCAAGTTGGAAACCGCCGACCAGGTATTCATGGCCATCTGCATCGCGAACATGCGCTCGGTGTCCGACAGGTTGGCGTTCGACTCGATCGCCTCGATCTCCGACTCGATCGACGCCATCGTGTTCCGGAGGCGCTGTTGACGCCATGCCAGGTCGAAGCCGTCCTGGCCAAACCATTCGGTCCGGCTGGAGAGAGTCCCGGCGACAGCCAGGCCGCCCTTGATTTCGGCAGTTGAGAATACGGTAGCCACCATGTTCAAACTCCTTCTGTCTCTGACAAAGGACTACTCATTGTTGAAGCAAGACGCCGATTGCGATTGAGTGCGCCTTGGTTCGTTTTTTGACCTCGGCATCGGATCGTCCGATGCATCAGGATGCCAGTAGCCTGCTCGCATTTCTGCAGGCAGGGATTGCCGCCAGTATGGTGACGTAGCGCTGATAGACCTGCTCGGGGATGCCTTCCTTCATTGCGGCCCTGAGCGTCTTTTCAGCGTCGTCCAGAATTTTCAGGCGCTGCTCATGCCCGATATCCGTCGCATCGCCATAGGCGATATCGGCAAGCATCTCGATTCCCGGTGCTTCCTGCGCTTGAGACGCGCCGGCGTCCGCCGTTGCCTCGGGCTTGCGCCTGAAAAGCTCAGTCAATGCGTTCATGCGAGCTTCTCCTGCATCAGAATTCCTCCTGCAAGGCCAGGGCCTCGAGCTTCTGGCGGTTGAGGATGACGATCGAACGATCCTGCATCGCGATCCACCGTTCCCGCTCCCACGCCTTCAGCGCGCGGTTGACGTTGCTGCGCGCGCCGCGCGCCATCAGCCCCAGGTCTGTCTGCGTCACCACCGAGCCGACGCTCGGGTAGAGCCGGTCGCCGACGCGCGCCTGGGTGCCAAGGCCCTCGGCCAGCCGCAGCAGCGCCTGCGCGAGACGCGCTGCGAGCGTTTTAAGGCTCAACATGCGCGTGAGCTCGACATAGGTGCGGTAACGGCGGGCCACCACGCGGGCCACGGCGGTGCCGATCTGCGGATGCCGCTCGCGCAGGTGGCGGAACTGCTGCACCGACACCGCCGACACCACGACGTTGCCGATGGCCGTCGCCATGTCGCAATGGGTGCTGCCCTCGAACACGCCGAGCTCGCCGAAGCTCTCGCCCGGCGGCAGGATGCCGCACAGAACGGCCGACCCGTCTTCCATCAGATACGACAGCCGCACGTAGCCGGAGCGGATGAAGTAAAGATAGTCCGCGTCATCGTCCTGCAAGTAGATCAGGTCGTGCGGCGCGAAGGTGCGTGTCACGAAGGCGCTTGCGAGAGCTTCTTCCGCTTCCGCGCCCAGATGATGAAATTCCACCGCGATCGTCGATAAACCCGCGCCCGCACCTGCGCCAAAAGCCTGTACGCTCGTTCTGGCAGCGGCTGCCGCGACGCCGACGACACCTGCTGCCGGCGCGGCGACATCATAGTGGCCGGAAACCATCTGCCCGCCCGGTGCCGCCTGTGACGCGACGGCTGCCAGCGGCACCGCCATGCGGGGATGGCTGACAACCCTGTTCATGTCACGACCGCCATATTCGGCGTTGTTTCAGATGCCGTCACCAGCCCGGCCGCCGCCACGATGCGGCAGACGCGGGGAAGGGCGCGAGCGCATGCCTGCCGGCCGGACGATTCCGCCCGAAGGACAAGCGCTCTGCTGCCGGTGACGCCACTCATACGCCGCAACGCGATCTCCATCGACTGGCCCGGCGGATGGCCCGAAAGCACCGCCGGTTTACTCTGCCTCGAAACACGCCATATTTTGCAGGCAAGGGCCTGTTGGAGCAGGCGTTTAGAGGCCTATTCTGCCCCTAGATTGCCATAGTTGGGCCTTTTTGTCACTCATAAAGGACAAATATTTCATTTTCTCTGGAAAAGTCGCGCAAGCATTGGCGTCGCGGGCAAAACGGGTCTAGGTTGCGGTGCGGTCCGCCCGCCGTTTTCGAGAGGGACTTGAGAGCACCGTCATGTCGGACGCCACTGCACCGGATGCCGATCTGACCGATTCCGATTTCATCCGGCCGTCTTCGGCCGAGAGCGTCATCCTCAAGATCCTGAGCGGCGTCCAGTCGGGCGTCGAGGTGGCGCTTGCGCCGGGTCAATACACGCTTGGCTCGGGCGACGACGACGACATCCGCATCATCGACGTCAGCCTTGCGTTGCGCCACCTGGAGCTGCGCGTGTCCGCCGGCGCTTGCCAGATTCGCGCCTCCGCGGGGCAGGTGCGCAGCGGCAACGGGATATGGCTGGAACCGGAAAGCGACTGGCAGGAGGTCGAGCCGCTCGATGTCGTGATGGTCGGCACCACGCGCTTCGCCGTCGCCAGCGCCTCGGCCGCGTGGACATCCGTGACGGATATTCCGGCTGAAGCGCCGCCGCCTGTCGCCGAGCCAGCGCCCGGTTTACTCGCTGCGATCCTCGCCCGCCTCGCGCGCCTGGAATGGCGCGGCCGGCCGGTGTCGAGGCTCGCGGTGCCGGCTGGCGCGCTGTTGTTCCTGGTTGTCATCGCGCTTTGGTATCTGGTGCCCGGCGGCGCGCCCGTGGAGGATGAGGCTGCCTCGCGGCAGGAGGACCTCGCCCAGGTGCGCGCCGCGGTGGTGGCGCTTCCCTTCGCCGGCAACATCGAGATGCGGCAGGAGGTCGACGGTGTCATCTATGCCACCGGCCATGTCGATACGCCCGCCGAACGGCGCGCCGTCGCCTCCGCCATCGACGCAACGGCGATTCCGGTCAACCTGCGGGTGTGGGTTGTGCAGTCCATGCATCAGGAGATCGCCGGTCTCATCGAGGCGCAGGCCCGCAACGTCACCGTCGAGATATCGGCGGCCGGCGTCGTGACGTTGCGCGGAATCATTCCCGACGACGCCGAGGCCGCGCGATTCACGGCGCTCGTGGATGAAGTGCCGGGTGTGTCGGAGGTCCAGTCGCGCCTCAGGACGCCGTCGAGCCTGCTGGCCGAGGTGGAACAACTCGCCCAGGCGTCCCAGATCAAGCCGTGGGTCCTGTTTCGGCTCGATAACGGCATGATCGAGGCCACCGGCTCCCTGCCTGCGGCGGAGGTGAATTCCTGGGCCGATTTCCTGCAGGTCTATGCCCGCCGCTTTGCCCGAGACATCGGCCTGCGGTCATTCGTGCAGTTGCAGAACGTCAGCATACAGGCCAGCAACGCCAGTCCCGCCATCGGCGCCATCACCATCGGCGCGCAGGAGCTCAACGACGGCGATGTCGAGATCGACGTTTCCCGTCTTCAGGGAGGCGACGTCGCGCCGGGCGATCTTCTCGTCGGCGGAAGCGCTGCGGCGGGCGCACCCGGCCCCACGTCTGCGGCGGCGGGCGCAGCGGCTACCGGCGGGCAGCCTCCGTCCGCACCCGCGCCTGCCGCACCTGCACCTGCCGCATCCACGCCGGCATCGACACCTGCATCCATTTCCGGCCGCGCTTCCACGCCTGCATCCGCGCCTGCGCCGGGGCCGCTGTTTCCCCTTGGGCTACCGCGTCCGTCCGGTGCGCCTGCAAGCGAAGGCTCATCGCTTGCAGGGCAGCCGCCCGTTGCTTCCCCTCCGTCGCCAGCACCATCCACGCCCTCGTCCGCGACCGCCGTGCCTGGCGCGATGACGCTGGCGCGTCCGCCTGAGCGTGAAGCCGCCCTTTCCGGCGCTGGCGGGCTGGTCGCCGCGCGCGAGGCCGGTCTCGTACAGGCCGGCGGCAGCATGTCGCCACTCCTGCGTGGCGAACCGGTCGCGGTGCCGTTCGAGGGGATCGACGGCGTGCGCGCCGTTGCCTCTCCGGCCTCGCCGGCCGCGTCCGCGGTCCGGCTGGTGCCGGGGGTAGGCGCATCGCGTGTCGGGGCGGACAAGCTTGTCGGCGCCGAGGCGGCTGGATTGTCCTTGCCGGACGGCTCCCGTGGCCGCGATGCGCCGATCCCGCAGGCGGGATCGCGTGGCGCGGATGCCAATGCCAGCGAGCCCAGCCTTGCAGACTTGTTCGCGGGGCCGCTGCTTCCCGACGGGTTTTCCGGCCTGCTGCCTGTTGGCGTGCCGTCTGCCTTGCCGGCGCTCGGCGTCCCGTTACCGGCCGTGGGCGCGACAGGCCCCGTGGCGGCGGAAATCAGCTGGATCGCCCCAGTTGCGGCGGGTTCTGAGGCCGGCACCGGGCCGGAGAGTGAGCTTCCTTCCCGCTCTGCCGGCACAATCGGGGCGGCGCAGGCCGCGAACAAGGAAGTGCGTGCCGGCGGTCCCTCCCTGCCTGTCGGCATACCGGTGCTCGATGCCGATCCGTTCAGCCTTGTCGCCCGGGCTGCTTCGGCGACGCTCGCGCTCGGCGGCGATATCGCGCCGGCGGGCCTGATCGGATTGAGCGCTGCGCTGCCCGCCGATGCGCGGATCGGCGCATCGGGAGCTGTGGAAGCGCCACCGCCACCGCCACCGATTGTGGAAGCCAACCCTCCGCCGGAAAGTACGGCTGAGCCGGCTGCTGCCGGCCCCACCCCTGCCGAATCGACTCTTGCCGACAGCACCCGCCTGTTGCTCGAGCAGTGGCGGGACGGGCGTCTACAGCAGGGCGCGAACGCCAACCTGCTGATGGGCGCGCTGGAAAACCTCAGCCGCCAGGGCGGCAGCTCCGGCGGTGGCGAGCCGTCGCGGCTTGCGCGCCAGCAGATCCACGACCGCTACCTGCCAGCCTCCGGCACCTTTCCCGACGGAGCGCCGACCTGCTGGCCCGCCTCCATGCTGAAATCCCAGGACATCGTGACCGCGCTGTTCTGGCTCGACATTCTCAGCGTTGGCGATGCGCTGTCGCTGTCGCGTTTCGACGTTCCCAACCAGATGATGCTGATGGAAGTGGCGCTCAGCCCGCATCGCGTCACCCGCTGCATCGCGCAGGCCTATCCGCGTTCGGACATCGTGGCGCAGTCGGTCTACATGCGGGAGACGCGGCGCAATCCGGGCTTCATCCGCTTTCTGCTGCGCGACATCCCCTCCTATTCGCTCGATGTCGCGGGCGCCAGCACGTCGGGCGAGGGCCGCTTCATCCTGACCCGTGCCGGCCAGAGGATCGGGGAGGGGGCCTTCCCGGACAGCGCCAGCCGGCTGCTCACCATCGGCGAGCTGGGGGCGGTGTTCGAAACGGCGGAGGGCTTGCGCAGCCTTGTCTACGGTCCGGAGTTGAACTGGAGAACGGACTGACGCCCGAAGCCGGTTCCGGTTCTTCCGCGCCGGTCCCTCGGATGCAGGTTTCACATCCACGCCGCGCCAGCGCGCGCGTCATCGCCTTTTCCGGCGAGATCCGTCCGGTGGTCGCCGGCCTCCATGTCGATGGCTCCGTGCGGCAGCGGCCCCCTGTAGAGCTTGTCCTTGTTGCGCTCCACCCACGAGAGCACTTCCGCCACCACGTCGAACAGCTCGTCGGGCACGTAGTCGTCCACTTCGGTGTCGGCGAAGAGCTTGCGCGCCAGCGCCACGTTGCGGAAAACCGGCACACCGGCGGATTCCGCCTCCGTGCGCAGATAGTGCGCATAGAGGTTGCGCCCCTTGGCGGTCACGATTGGCAGCGGCATCTTGTCCGGTGTGTAGAGGATGACGACGGCGAAGTGGGTCGGGTTGACGACGACCGCCGTGCCCTTGCGCGCGGCCTGGCCGCCGCCGCCCATCGCCAGCTCCTGCGCCAGTTGCCGGCGCTTGCCCTTGATGTGCGGGTCGCCTTCGCTTTCCTTGTACTCGCGCTTTATCTCGTCCTTGGTCATCATGAGGCTCTTGGTGTGCGCGCGCCGCTGATAGCCGAGGTCGGCCACGGCCACCACCAGGAAGGTCAGGCCCGAGTAGACGAAGGTCTGGAAGATGAAGTGCGACGTCACCGCCGTCAGGCACGGCATGCCGCACGATACGGTGGAGATATAGGCGCCGATGGCGTTGCGCACCACGAAGTAGAGCAACACCGAGAGGATGGCGATCTTGATGATCGACTTTAGCGTCTCGACGAGCTGCTTCATGGAGAAAATGCGCTTGAACCCGGCTCCGGGGCTGATCTTCTCCAGCTTCGGCTTGATGGATTCCGCCGACATCAGCGAACCGATCTGGAAATAGTTCGCCGCGATGCCGGAAAGCAGCACGGTGCCAAGCACCGGCAGCATGATCACCCCGACCTCGCGCGACACGAGGTCGATCGCCTGCGGGCCGGTGGTCCTGAAGTCGCCGAGCGCAAGCAGCACGACGGCGTCGAACAGGGAGATCATCGTCTCCAGGAACCCGTCCCACGTCACCCACAGCAGCGCGATGACCGAGAACAGGGAGATGGTGGTCACCACCTCGGTGCTCTTGGCCACCTGGCCTTTCTTGCGCGCGTCGCGCACCTTCTTCGGGGTCGGCTGTTCGGTCTTTTCGCCGGATGACTGCCCGCTCATGCCGCCCTCCTTCCCGTCACGGAGCCGGTGCGCCGGCCGGTATGAGCCGGAAGAAGTAATCCACGTAATTGTGCATCATGAATATGTTCGATTCTGCGTATTTTACCATCGTTCCCAAGTAAAATACAAGCATCATGATGGCGAGCAGGCTCTTGATGGGCATGGCCAGCACGAATACCTGGATCTGCGGCGCGAAGCGGCTGACCATGGCGAGGGCGAATTCGGCCAGGAACATCACCGCGATGACGGGGCCGGCCGCGATGACGATGAAGCGCATGGCGTGATCGAGCGCGGTGAGCATGAAGCGCGGGAAATCGGGCGAAATCACAGGGATGAAGCTGGTGACCGGCCACAGCGCATAGGATTTGTATAGCAGGCCGAAGACCGGCAGCATCGCTCCCGTGACGAAGACGTAGGTGATGAAGATGTGCGAGAACATCAGCCCGAGCGGCGATGCCTCGTGTCCCTGCATGGGGTCGATACTGGAGGCGATGGCCGCGCCGCGCTGGTTGTCGATCAGCACGCCCGCCGCCTGCACCGACCAGAAAACCCAGCCCACGAGGTGGCCGATGGTGAAGCCGAGCGCGTATTCCTTGGCGATGTAGAGCGCCATCATCCCCATCGATCCGTCGAAGGCAGCGGCGTGCGGCATGTTGATAGGCACCGCGATCATCGAAAGCGACAGGATGCAGACGTTGCGCGGCAGGTTGGGAACCGCGCTCGAGCTGAGAAGCTGCGACGTGGACAGAAAGGCGTGCATGCGCGGCAGCGACAGCAGCAACGCCACCAGCTCGACATGGAACAGCCGCGCGAAAAGGAGGTAAACCTCCTTGAGTTCGTTCATGTCATGCTCGAGAAATCGTCGAACAGCCGCAGCGTGTAATTCAGGATTTCGTTGCCGAGCCAGCCGGCCATCGCCGCGATGGTGATCGCGACCGCAATCAGCTTGATCGCGAACGACAGGGTTTGCTCCTGGATCTGCGTCAGCGCCTGCAGAAGGCTGATGAGGATACCCACCACCGACGCGACGATGATCGGCGGCATCGACAGCAGCATGACCAGCACCATGGCCTCGGTGACCTGTCGCAGCGCGATTTCGGGGGACATGCCTCTTCTCCTCAGGTGATGTAGGTCTTGACCAGTCCCAGGATGAGCCGCGACCAGCCGTCGATCATCACGAACAGAAACAGCTTGAACGGAAGCGAGATGGTGAGCGGGCTCACCATCATCATGCCCATGGCGAGCAGGATGTTCGACACGATCAGGTCGATGGCGATGAACGGCAAATAAAGCAGGAAGCCGATTTCGAAAGCTTCGCGCAGCTGGCTCACGGTGAAGGCCGGCAGCACCACGGCGAGGCTTTCCGTCGTCAGGTCGGCGGAAAGATTAGCCGGCCACAGGCTGCGCGCCGCCTCGACGAAAAAGACCTTTTCGCGCTCGCTGGCGTGGATGCTGAGGAAGCGGACCAGCGGTCCCTTACCGTTCTCGTAGGCGCGGGCGATGCCTTCGGGCGTGTTGAAGGTGTGGTTGCCGTTGCGCAGCGTCGTGTAAGTCTCCGCCGCGACCGGATACATGATGTAGCCGGAGAGGATGATCGCCAGCGCGTTGAGCGCCATGTTGGGGGGAATCTGCTGCACGCCCAAAGCGTTGCGCACAAGCTGGAACACCACGGACAGCTTGACGAACGACGTCGCCACCACTGCCGTGAACGGCACCAGCGCCGCCGCCATCAGGACGAATATGAGATTCAGCGGATCGATCAAGACTTGCCCCCTCGGGAATGGTTCTGAACGTCCGTTCAGGGCCGCAGCAGCAGCCGCGACAGCCTGACCGCCAGGCGGTCGTCGATGGCGATGAGGTCGCCGGTGGCGATGGCGCGTCCGTTCACCCGCAGCGTCACCTCGACACGGCCGGCGAACTGCGGCGGGTCGAGCGCCACCACGGCGCCGGGCTGCCAGCTCTCGATCTCGGCCAGCGAGATGTCCTTGTCGCCGATGTCGAAGTCCACGGTGAGGCCGAGATCGGCGAGCCTGACGCCGTCGCGCACCAGTTCGCTTTCCTCGACATGGCCCGAGAAAACCGCGGCTTCGGGTGCGCTGTCGGTGGCGGCCTTGGCGCGCGACTTCGCCTTTGCCCTTGGCTTGCGCGCCGGTTCCTCCCCGTCAACGACCGCGTCGTCGCCCGGCTGCGCCTGCGATTTACTGTCCCGCGGCTCGTGTCCGGGGGCCGGCGGCAGCGGTTCGGGCTCCGCGCGAGCGGGCGCTTCGGCCGCGGCTTCGCCCGCTGCCATCGGCATTTCCGTCGGCTTGTCGTCCGCCGCCGTGCCGGCGTCGTTTATGGGCGTTTCGTTCGTCACGTCCCGATTCCTGAGTAGATGCCGGTCCGGCCGCGCCGTCTGCTGCCGCCGTCCCGCGAGTATCCACTCCCCATCCTTGGCATGAAACTCCAGGATTGTCTTGTCCACACGCAACAAACGTCGGTCAAGGGGCGATCGCGGCAGCATGATGACCGTTCCTGCCGTCAATTGCGCCAGATCGCGCGCCGGAAACGACGCGGAACCCAGCGTGAACGTGGCGACCACGGTGATCAGCGCGCGCGCGTCGTCGAGCACCCGGGCGGGCAGGATGTCCTGCGTCGCGGCGCTTGCCAGCAGCGCGGCACGCGACACGCCGACGCCGATGAGGATGCTTTCGCCGCCGAAGCCGGCGATTTCCACATCGAACCAGCTCACATCCTCCGGCAGGTCGTCCGCCGTCGCACCAAGCGGCGCACTGGCGAGCACCCGCAGCTGGTCCGGCCGCCGGCGCTCGCCGTTCTCGCCGGGCCAGAGCGCGCGGGCGAGGACGTCCGTCATGCCCTGAATCAGCGCGTCGCGCAGTGCAGCCGGCAGGGCCGGCAGATCCTGGGCCTCGATGGCGGCCTGAAACAGGGCCTGAAACGGAAAACGCCGCCAGATGACATGGAGTTCGAGCCCGGCTCCGCCGCGCTCCTCACGAAGCCGCAGGCGGGTGCACAGCGCATCGTCCTGCGGCGGTGAGCCGGCGGCGAACATGGCGCCCAGATGCGGGCCGAGCGGGATGGTCTTCCCCGCATGGGTCAGGATGGCGTTCCACAGCGCGTCGCGGTGGCCGACGCCGGGGAACTGCGGCGGTTGCCAGTGGGACAGCGCCGTCATGCGGGATCGCCCGTGCGTCCGGCAACCGGGGCGATGGCGCTTCTGCCGTCTTCATCCGCCGCGCCGCCCTGCGCGCGCCCTTCGCCGTCCTGCGTTGCGGCGAGAACGCGCACGCTGCGATTGCCGAACCGCCGCGACAGCCTGTCCGCCAGCGCCTGTGCCTCGCCGCCGAGGTCGAGGCTGCCGGTGAACACGACATCGAGGCCGGTGGCGGAGAGCCGGATAGTGACGGCGGAAAGACCTTCGACGAGGCCCGCCAGGTTGATGCTGACCGTGGCGGTGGCGGCGGATTGCCCCGCCAGTTCCGCGCGAATGGCCTGCGACACCCGCTCCTCGACCGCATGGACGAGCGTGGCCGGACCCGAGGACGCCAACGGTTCCGGCACCGGCTGGAGGGCCGTGAGCAGCGGCAGGGTCGAGGCCGCCGCCGCGCTCGCGGCAAGCAGCTGTTCATGCGCCGCCGGCTCGTCGGCCGGCCGTTCGTCCAGCTCGCCGCGCGCGCCCACCGGCGCGAAAAGTCCCGCGAAGCCGGACATGCCGTCGCCGCCCGGTTCCGCCGCCGCGCGGGCGGCAACGCCCGATTCGCCGGCAGCCGGCGCGTCCGCCATCGCCGCCTTCAGGCTGCGCTGGAAATCGTCGGCGCGGCGGGCGAGTTCCGGCGACGTGCCGGCTTCGCTACCATGCGCATCGCCGTCGCCCAGCGAGGAAGCGAGATCGCCTGGCCGCCCGCCGGTGCGCTGGCCCGAATCGCCGCCGTACCCGCCGAACTGGCGGCCGCCGCCGGAATCGGACAACGTGTCTCCGCCGCCATCGCGGGTGTCGTCGGGCTGGCGCCGTCCCTCGCCGGATTTCGGCGGGTCCAGCCGGGACACCCTGTTGCTCGAGCCGATGCTGCTCATGCGATCATCCTCATCGGTTTGGCGAAGAGGTCCTCGATCTCGATTTCCTCGCGCGCTTCAGCGGCCTCCATGGCTTCCTTCTGCATGGTCTCGAGGATGGTGACATATTTGTCGCGTTCTCGCACGGCAAGACGGTACGCTTCCGTGGCCTCACGCAGTTCCTGTTCCACCCGCTTCTCGACGCCGCGCGCGCGCTCCCGGTCGTCCACCAAGTCGGCGTATTGCTTCAGGAGATCCGCGATCTTCTCGCGCACGCCGTCGAGGCCATCGAGGTTGACGACCTGGCCGATGACCTCGTCGTAGATGCGGTTTTCGCGCGCGGGAATTTCCGCCTTGAAAGCCTCGGCGATCTCGTGCGCGCGCACGGTGTCGAGCCGCGCCTGCTCGAGCTGCGCGCGCTTGGCGTGCACCGCGTTCAGCGCCCGTTCCTGCTTGAGTTCCTTGAGGCGCAGCAGCGCTTTCATCTGGCCGATCATCGCGCCAGCTCCGCGAGCTTGGCGAGCGTGGCGTCGAACGTGTCGAACTCGTCCGTGCGCTGGCGCAGGAAGGCGTTGATCGCCTTGTTCTTGGCCACCGCCATGTCGGTGTCCGCGTCGTTGCCGGCCTTGTACTCGCCCACCTTGATCAGCAGCTCGACATCGGCATAGGTGGCGAGCCATTTGTTGACCTGCGCCGCCATGTCGCGGTGCTGGCGGGAGATGACGGCGTTCATCACGCGGCTTTTCGAGGCGAGCACGTCGACGGCGGGGTAGTGGTTGGCGGCGCCGAGCTTGCGCGACAGGATGATATGGCCATCCAGAATGGAGCGCGTCTCGTCCGCCACCGGCTCGGTCATGTCGTCGCCCTCGACAAGCACGGTGTAGAGCGCTGTGATCGAGCCCTTGTCGTTCATGCCTACCCGCTCCATCAGCTTGGGCAGCATGGTGAAGACGGATGGCGGGAAGCCGCGCCGCGTCGGCGGCTCGCCGGCGGCAAGCCCGATCTCGCGCTGGGCGCGGGCGAAGCGCGTCACCGAATCCATCAGGAACAGAACCCGCTTGCCCTGATCGCGAAAATACTCGGCGATGGCGGTGGCGGCGAAGGCGGCCTTGGCGCGTTCCATCGAGCTGCGGTCGGAGGTCGCCACCACCAGCACGGCCTTGGCCAGACCCTCGGGGCCGAGATCGTGCTCGATGAACTCGCGCACCTCGCGTCCACGCTCGCCGATCAGCGCCATCACCGTCACGTCGACGTCGGCGCCCTTCACCAGCATCGACAGCAGCGTCGACTTGCCGCCGCCCGCCGCCGCGAAGATGCCCATGCGCTGGCCCTCGCCGCAGGTCAGCAGCCCGTCGAGCACGCGAAGCCCCAGCGACAGCGGCGCGTCGATGATGCGCCGGGTCATCGGATCGGGCGGCGCCTGATACAGCGGATAATGCGTTTCGGGAACGAACGGCGTGCTCTTGCCGTCGATGAAGCGGCCCATGCCGTCGAGCACGCGCCCCTGCAACCCTGGCCCCACCGCGACGGACTGCACCCGCCCCGTGCGCCGCACCTCGGTGCGCGGCGAGATGCCCTGCGTCTCGCCGATGGGCGACAGCAGCGCCTCGTCGCTGAGGAAGCCGACGCATTCGGCGAGCAACCGAGAGCCGTTCGAGCGCGTGAACAGCTCAACGATCTCGCCGACCTGGATCTCCGGCACGGAGGCATGGATGATGGTGCCAACGACTTTCCGCACCTTGCCGGTCGCCGTGTAGGGCAGGAAGGCGTTCGAGCGCTCGGTGAGGCGCTCGCCAAGCCGGCCGAAGCGCTCGGTGATGCGGTCGCCGCGCCCGGCGTAGATGGCCTCGATGTCGAGCGGCGGTACGCTAAGGTTCATCGGCGCGCGCCTCCGGCGCCGTTACGTCGCCATCGTCTTTTGTCTCGTCCTCAGGTCCGTCGCCCTTGCCCTCAGAGGCGGCGGCGGTAACCTCCGTGTTCGCGAGGAGGTCCGGCGCCGCGTCGTCGGTTCGCGTCGGGCCGCCGGGCGGCAGGCCGTGGATGATGGTGTCGAGTTCGCCGATGCGGGAGCCGATGTCGCCCTCCACCCGGCCCACGGCGGTCTCGACGACGACCGACGCACCCGACAGCGTCGCATCCTCGATCACCTCGATCAGCTCGAAGCTTGGAAAATCCTTGAGGATGCCGTCGAGGCAGGCGCGCAGCCGCAGGTAGTGCTGGGGCGGCACGCGCAGCTCCGCCTTTTTCTCGCGCCGCATCTGCTTGAGCGCGCCGCGCACCACCGCTTCCACCCGCGCCGCGTCGTCGAAACCGTCGATCAGCTTGCGCATCGACGCCATGACGATCTCGGCGATGTCCTGCTCCAGCGCTTCCAGATGCGTATCGACACGCCGCGCCTCGTGCAGCGCCTGCTGAATGGCCTCCAGCCGCCCCTGCGCCAGCCCCTCCGAGAAGCCGCGCCGGCGCTCCTCCTCGCGTGCATCCTCGGCGTCCCGCACGATGGCCTGCGCGTGCGCGCGGGCGTCGTCGACCAGCCGCGTCGCCTCGTCCACGGGCGAGAACGCCTCGGGGGGAAGAACCTGCACGCCCTCCGCCAGCCGGAAGCCGAGTTTTTCGACGCTCTTGAGATCGCTCAGCCGGTAATAGGCGACCATGGACCGTACCTCCGGTGCAGCAGTTTGGCGATCTGCGCCAGGTGCCGGTCCGTCATCGGCGCGCCGGCGCCGGGGGATTGGCGTCCGTTGCGCATGGCGAGCAGCGGCGTCAGCGTCGGTTCCGTCGCGGCCACGAACCCGTGGAGCGCCCGCCGCCCGACAGCCGCGATGGCGAGCGCCATGCCCCGCCCGTCACCGATCGCCGCGGGCGTAACCGTGAACGATCCGTCGTCGAGACCGCCGAAAGCGGAATAGAGCACCGGCGCCTCGCGCGTGGCCACGTGGTAGGTGTCCTCGCCCAGCAGGCGCTGCAGGGCCTCGCGGTCGCGCTTGAGCGCCAGCCCGACGAGCTGGCGATGCAGCACGATGGCGCCGAGGTGGAGCGCCGCCTGCTCCAGCAGCGCGGGCGCGGCGGTGGCGAGAAACAGGGCGCAGTCGCTGGCCTGGCTGCGCCCGACGCGCAGCAGATCGTGCGCGTCGAAGACGATGTCGCCAAGCCCCGACAGCTGCGCCGCCGCGCGGTTGAGCGGGCCATTGAAGCCGGGGTGGCCGGCCAGCGCGCACATGGCCGCCCTGGTTCGCGGGTCGAGGCCGCCGAAGCCGGTCGCGGCGCCGTCGCTGTCGGACGCGGAGAGGGGCCGCAGGATCGATTCGGCGAGCCGCGCCGCCAGCAGCGGCGACACCGCAGGCCCCGGCGTTGCGGGGTCCCGGTCCCATGCGTTGTCCGCGGCGGCGTGCTCTGTCGGCGTTCTTAGCATCGCTCACTCCGGGGTTGATCCGGCAACGGAGGCGCGAACCAGCATGCGACGCCCCCGACGCGGCCCGGCGATGCGCCGTCAACCTTGCGGGGAAGGGCGTCGGCCGCCGGCGGCGGCAGTCCGCGACACGCCGCTTGCCGCCCCTCTTGCCGCGTCCCCCGCATCACGCATTCTGCCCGCTGTATCCGGTGTCGTCGGCGTCACGCGGCCGTTGCCGCCGCTGTGCCCGCCACATCAGAACGGGCCCCGCCACCGCGGCCGCGATCAGCAGCAGGATCACGCCGCCGATGATGTAAAGGAAGCGCCGGAAAGTGGCCGCATCGGTGTCGCGCACCTCGATGCCGGGCAAGATCTCGACGGTCTGGTTCAGGCGCGCCCCGGCGTCCTGTTTGACCGGTATGGCCTCGGTGAGGATGACACTGACGCTGGCGTAGTCGAGCCCCTCGATGGCGCTGCTGACGAGCCGGCGGATCTGCGGCACGAGGAAGTCGAGATCGACCCCCGCCTGATGCTTGATGAACACCGCCGCCGATGCCGGCGTCGCCTGCCGGCCCAGTTGCGGCGGGTCGGGCTGCACGATATGCACCCGTGCGGCGACGACGCCGTCGATGAAGCTGATGGTGCGCGCCACCTCGTCGCCGAGCGTGCTGACATAACGCACCTTTTCCTCGAACGGCGAGGACATGATGCCCGACTTCTGGAACACCTCGTTGATGGACGTGTGACTGACCGGCGGCAGGCCCCGGCTCTCCAGCAGCGCAAGCGCCTTCAGCACGTCCCGGTCCTCGACCTGGATGGCGAAGCCTTCCTTGCCGGCCTGAACCTTTTGCGCGGAAATGCCACTGGCGAGCAGGACGGCGAGCATCTGGTTGGCCTGCGTCTCCGCCAGCCCGGTGTAGAGCTCGCTCTTGCAGCCGCCCAGGATGAGGCAGAAACCGATCACGAGCCACAAGGCAAGGCCGCGCCATCCCGTGCGCGGCCGCTCAGCCTGCCAGCAACCCGCCACGTGCATGGCGCTCACTCACTGGCCCTTCATCAACTGGTCGACGGCCTGCGTGGTTTTGCCCGTGAGCTTCGACGTGACATCGAGCAGCAGGGAATAGTGAACCATCTCGCGCTGCATATCGATCATCATTTCCACGCCGCTCGCATTGGCGCCGGATATTTCGCTGATCTTGTGGAGGCTGGCGTCGAAGACACCGCGCAGCTTCTGCAGCCCGCCGAGGATGGCATCGCCCGAATCGACGCGTGACGCGTTGGCCGGGGCGCCGAGTTCCAGCGCCTGCCGGGCGCGGGCCTGATCGTCGGCGACCTGCGCCGGGCCGCTGGCCGCGACCTGCGAAACGGCGTCGACGCCAGCCTGTGCGGGCTGGTCGGCGCGATTCATGGCCTGGGCGAACGATTCAAGCTGGGACGTGGACGCAACCGCGCGGCGCGCACCGCCCGAGGACGCTGAGCCCAACGCTTCCAGATCGAGAAGAGGCAGTGTCGTGGCCATCGCAAACCCTCCAGTAAAACGACACTATAACAGCCGCCGTTTCTCTTCAAGGGCAAAAACAAATACAGTAAAATTCAATCAAATGTACTTTGTATTATAAAATAAACATCAATTTATTTTATAAATACAGAAATAATCAAAATTAATTAGTTAAAAAGTTATTGGATAAAAGAAAAAAACCGTCTTGCGACGGTTCTATCGGTGTTTTCGCGCGCGTCCCGCCGCCGCATCGAGGCGGCGGGACCTGGCTAGAAGGCGTTAGCGCGGCAGCAGGCTCTCGCCCATCAGCCACGCGTCGATGGCATGCGCCGCCTGGCGGCCTTCGCGGATCGCCCACACCACGAGCGACTGGCCGCGCCGCATGTCGCCGGCCGCGAATACCTTCTCGCGCGAGGTGCGGTAGGCCAGCGTGTCGGCGGCGACGTTGCCGCGCCTGTCGAGCGCCACGCCCGCCTGCTCCAGCATGCCCTCGTGCACCGGGCTGGCGAAGCCGATGGCGATGAACACCAGATCGGCGCGGCGGATGAACTCCGTGCCGGGGATGGGCTTGCGCCGCTCGTCGACCCGCGCGCAGCGCACGCCCGTGACGAGGCCGTTGCGGCCCTCGAGCCCGAGCGTCGCCGCCTGGAACTCGCGCTCGGCCCCTTCCGCC
Organism: uncultured Chelatococcus sp.; assembly: GCA_937863995.1. Lineage (GTDB taxonomy): Bacteria > Pseudomonadota > Alphaproteobacteria > Rhizobiales > Beijerinckiaceae > Pseudochelatococcus. The sequence goes on along the minus strand of CALMIK010000066.1, from coordinate 76,565 downwards.
TGGCTCGACGAGGTACGGAACTTCGTCGGCCAGTACGGCCACACGGCGAGCTTGTCCTCCTGCAGCGGCGCCATGGGGCGGATGTCGAGCTGGGTCACCGACAGCGCGCCCTGCCGGAAGGCGGTGCCGACGCAGTCGGAGGCCGTGTCGCCGCCGCCCACCACCACGACATGCTTGCCGGTGGCCAGGATCGGCTCCTCGTTGTCCGGCAGGTCTTCGCCGCCGTTCCTGCGGTTCTGCTGGATGAGGTAGGGCATGGCGTAGAAGACGCCCTTCAGGTTCGTGCCCGGCAGTTGCGGGTCGCGCGGCTTTTCCGATCCGCCCGTCAGCAGTACTGCGTCGAAGCCCTTTACCAGATCGTCGAACGGGTGCGTCACGCCGACATTGACGCCGTAGTGGAAGCGCACGCCCTCGAGTTCCATCTGGGCGATGCGCCGGTCGATGGTGTGCTTCTCCAGCTTGAAGTCGGGGATGCCGTAGCGCAGCAGGCCGCCGGCGCGTTGCTCGCGCTCGAAAAGGTGCACCTCGTGGCCGGCGCGCGCCAGCTGCTGCGCGGCGGCGAGGCCCGCGGGCCCCGAGCCGATGACGGCGATGCGCTTGCCCGTCTGCTGCGCCGGAATTTCCGGCACGATCCAGCCTTCGGCCCAGGCCTTGTCGGCGATGCTCTGCTCGACGGTCTTGATGGCCACCGGCGTGTTCTCGAGGTTCAGCGTGCACGCTTCCTCGCACGGGGCGGGGCAGATGCGGCCGGTGAACTCCGGGAAGTTGTTGGTGGAATGGAGGTTTTGCGCCGCCTCCTTCCAGTCCTGATGGTAGACGAGATCGTTCCAGTCCGGGATCTGGTTGTTCACCGGGCAGCCCGTGTCGCCGTGGCAGAACGGAATGCCGCAGTCCATGCAGCGCGCGGCCTGGCGCACCACGTCCTTGTCGTCGAGCGGCAGCGTGAACTCGCGGTAATGGCGCACGCGATCGGAGGCCGGCTCGTACTTGGCGTCCTGCCGGTCGTATTCGAGAAATCCTGTAACCTTGCCCATCGTCGCTTTCCTTATTCCGCAGCCTGCAGCACACGCGCCCGTTCCATCTCGCGCAGGGCGCGCCGGTACTCGACCGGCATCACCTTCACGAATTTCGTGCGGTAATCCTGCCAGTGGTCGAGAATGGCGCGTCCGCGTCTGGAGCCGGTGTAGCGAACGTGGTTGGCGATGAGGTGCATCAGCCGCTCCTCGTCCTTGCCGGACATGTCGGCGAGGATGTCGATGCGGCCCTTGGTTTCGAGGTCGCCGCCATGGTGGTGGAGGCGCTCCATCAGGTCTTCTTCTTCCTCCACGGGTTCGAGATCGACCATGGAGAGGTTGCAGCGGCGGGCGAAGCTGCCGTCCTCGTCGAGGACATAAGCAATGCCGCCCGACATGCCGGCGGCGAAGTTGCGCCCGGTTTCGCCGAGCACCACGACGACACCGCCGGTCATGTATTCGCAGCCGTGGTCGCCCGTGCCCTCGACGACGGCGACCGCGCCGGAGTTGCGCACGGCGAACCGCTCGCCGGCGTTGCCGCGCAGGTAGCATTCGCCGGCGATCGCGCCGTAGAGAACCGTGTTGCCGGCGATGATCGACCGCTCCGGCGCCGCCTGCATGGCGGGGGCGGGGCGCACGATGATCTTGCCCCCCGACAGGCCCTTGCCGACATAGTCGTTGGCCTCGCCCTCCAGCTCCAGCGTGACGCCGGCGGCGAGGAACGCGCCGAAGCTCTGCCCCGCCGTGCCCGTGAGCTTCACGGTGACGGTGTCGTCGGGCAGCCCCTCCATGCCGTAGCGCTTGGCGATCACGCCCGACAGCATGGCGCCCGTGGTGCGGTCGACGCTGCGGATCGTGCGCTCCAGCACGACAGGCGTGCGCTCATTGATGGCCGTTCCGGCGTCAGCGATCAGGCCGCGGTCGAGCACGTCGTCCACCGGGTGGTGCTGGCGCGTGGTCTGGCGCAGCGGCTCATCGGATTGCGGCACGTGCAGGAGGCGCGAGAAGTCGAGCCCCCTGGTCTTCCAGTGGGCCACGGCCTCGCGCTGGTCGATGATGTCGGCGCGGCCGATCAGTTGCTCGAAGCGGGTGAAGCCCATCTCGGCCATCAGCTCGCGCACTTCCTCGGCGACGAAGAAGAAATAGTTGACGACGTGCTCCGGCAGGCCCTTGAAGCGCTTGCGCAGCACCGGGTCCTGGGTGGCGACGCCCACGGGGCAGGTGTTGAGGTGGCACTTGCGCATCATGATGCAGCCCGCCGCGATCAGCGGCGCGGTGGAGAAGCCGAACTCGTCCGCGCCGAGCAGCGCGCCGACGAGCACGTCGCGGCCCGTGCGCAGGCCGCCGTCCACCTGCAGCACCACGCGGCTGCGCAGGCCGTTGAGCACCAGCGTCTGCTGGGTTTCCGCCAGCCCCGGCTCCCACGGCGATCCCGCGTGCTTCAGGGAGGTGAGGGGGCTCGCGCCGGTGCCGCCCTCATAGCCCGAGATGGTGATGTGATCGGCGCGCGCCTTGGCGACGCCGGCCGCGACCGTGCCCACGCCCGCTTCCGACACCAGCTTCACCGACACGTCGGCGGCGGGGTTGACGTTCTTCAGGTCGAAGATGAGCTGCGCCAGATCCTCGATGGAGTAGATGTCGTGGTGCGGCGGCGGCGAGATGAGGCCGACGCCCGGCGTGGAGTGGCGCACGCGGGCGATGACGGCGTTGACCTTGTGGCCGGGCAACTGCCCGCCCTCGCCGGGCTTGGCGCCCTGCGCCACCTTGATCTGCATCATGTCGGCGTTGACGAGGTATTCGGCGGTGACGCCGAAGCGCCCCGACGCCACCTGCTTGATGGCGGAGCGGCGCGAGCGGCCGCTGGCGTCCGGCACGAAGCGTTCCGCCTCCTCGCCGCCCTCGCCGGTGTTCGACTTGCCGCCGATGGAGTTGAGCGCGATCGCCAGCGTCTCATGCGCCTCGCGCGAGATGGAGCCGAACGACATCGCGCCGGTCGAGAAGCGCTTGACGATATCGACAGCGGGCTCGACCAGTTCGAGCAGCACGGGCTTGCGGCCGAGCTCGGTCGCGCTCTTAAAGCGGAAGAGGCCGCGGATGGTGTTGAGCCGGTTGTCCTGCGTGTTGATGCGCGCCGCGAACTCCCGGTACTTGTCCTGCGCGTTGAGGCGCACGGCGTGCTGCAGCTCGGCGACCGCGTCCGGCGTCCAGACGTGATCCTCGCCGCGGATGCGGTAGCCATAGTCGCCGCCGACTTCGAGCGCGTGGCGCAGCACGGGCGCGTTGTCGAAGGCGGCGCGATGGCGGCGCACGGTTTCCTCGGCGATCTCGGCCAGACCGATGCCCTCGATGCCAGTCGCGGTGCCGAAAAAGTAGCGATCGATGAGCGCGCTGCTCAGCCCGATGGCGTCGAAAATCTGCGCGCCGCAATAGGACTGATAGGTCGAGATGCCCATCTTGGACATGACCTTGAGCAGGCCCTTGTCTACCGCCTTGATGTAGCGGTGCACGATCTCGTCCTCGGAGACTTCCTCGGGGAAGTCGAGCGCCTCGTGCATGGAGGCGAGCGTGTCGAAGGCGAGGTAGGGGTTGATCGCCTCCGCGCCGTAGCCCGCGAGGCAGGCGAAGTGATGCACCTCGCGCGGCTCGCCCGATTCAACCACGAGCCCCACCGAGGTGCGCAGGCCCTTGCGGATCAGGTGATGATGCACGGCGGCGGTGGCGAGCAGCGCCGGCATGGCGATGCGGTCCGGCCCCACCTGCCTGTCGGAGAGGATGATGATGTTGTAGCCGCCGTGCACGGCCGCTTCCGCGCGCTCGCACAGGCGCTCCAGCGCGCCCTCCATGCCGGCCGCGCCTTGCAGCGCCGGGTAGGTCATGTCGAGCGTCTTGGTGTCGAAGCGGTCCTCGTAATGGCCGATGCAGCGGATCTTCTCCAGATCCTCGTTGGTGAGGATGGGCTGGCGCACCTCGAGCCGCTTCTTCCGCGACGTGCCCTCGAGGTCCAGAATATTCGGGCGCGGGCCGATGAAGGAGACGAGGCTCATGACGAGTTCTTCGCGGATCGGGTCGATCGGCGGGTTCGTCACCTGGGCGAAGTTCTGCTTGAAGTAGGAGTAGAGCGGCTTGGAATGGCGCGACAGCACCGAGATCGGCGCGTCGTTCCCCATGGAGCCGACGGCTTCCTGCCCTGTCACCGCCATGGGCGGCAGGATGAGCTTGAGATCTTCCTGCGTATAGCCGAACGCCTGCTGACGGTCGAGCAGACTCACGTCCGTGCGCGAGGCGCGCGCCTGAACCGGCGGCAGGTCCTCCAGCACGAGCTGGGTGCGGTCGAGCCATTCCCGGTAAGGGTTGGCGCTGGCGTAGCGGCGCTTCACTTCCTCGTCCGGGACGATGCGGCCTTCCTCGAGGTCGATGAGCAGCATCTTGCCCGGCTGCAGCCGCCACTTCTCGACGATCTTCTCCTGCGGGATGTCGAGCACGCCGGCTTCCGAGGCGCCGACCACGAGGCCGTCGTCCGTCACCACGTAGCGGGTGGGGCGCAGGCCGTTGCGGTCGAGCGTCGCGCCGATCTGGCGTCCGTCCGTGAAGATGAGCGCGGCCGGGCCGTCCCACGGCTCCATGAGGGCGGCGTGGTATTCGTAGAAGGCGCGCCGTTCCTCGTCCATCAGCGGGTTGCCGGCCCAGGCTTCGGGCACCAGCATCATCATGGCGTGCGCCAGCGGGTAGCCGCCGCGCACGAGGAATTCGAGCGCGTTGTCGAGGCAGGCGGTGTCGGACTGGCCCTCGTATGAAATGGGCCACAGCTTGGCGATGTCGTTGCCGAACAGCTCGGAATCGACGGACGCCTGCCGCGCCGCCATCCAGTTGACGTTGCCGCGCAGCGTATTGATCTCGCCGTTGTGCGCCATCATCCGGTAGGGATGCGCCAGCGACCAGGTCGGGAAGGTGTTGGTAGCGAAGCGCTGATGCACGAGCGCGACGGCGCTCTTGAAGCGCGGGTCCTGCAAATCGAGGTAATAGTCGCCGAGGCCGGTGGCGAGCAGCATGCCCTTGTAGACGAGCGTGCGCGACGACAGGCTGACCGGGTAATAACCCTCGGTGCGTGGGTCCTTCATGTCGTAGACGGCGTTCGACACCGCCTTGCGGGCGATGAACAGCCGGCGCTCGAACTCCTGCCGGTCATTGATGCCGGCGCCGGGGGCGACGACGATCTGCCGGTGCTGCGGCTCGGTCGGGCGCACGCTCTCGCCGAGCCCCGACGGATCGACCGGCACTGTGCGCCAGCCGAGCAGGACGAGGCCTTCCTCGGCGAAAATCTTCTCGACGATGGCGGTGACGATGCGGAAGCCGTCGCCGTCGCGCGGCATGAACAGGTGTCCAACCGCGTAATCGCCCGGCGCGGGCAGGGCGAAGCCGAGCTTGTCGGCTTCGGAGACGAAGAAGTCGTGCGGGATCTGCACCAGCATGCCGCAGCCGTCGCCCGCGAGCGGATCGGCCCCGACCGCGCCGCGGTGATCGAGGTTCTTCAGGATGGTGAGGCCGTGCCGCACGATCTCGTGCGAGGGCTCGTTGTGCATGTTGGCGGCGAAGCCGACGCCGCAGGCATCGTGCTCGCGCGCGGGATCGTAGAGCCCCTGCGCGGCGGGCAGGCCGTGCGCGGTGGCGCGGATGGGCGCTTTGTCAACGGAGGCCGTCTTGTCGATGGAGGTCGCGGCTGCGATGTCGCGCGCACGGGCGGCGGGCTGCGGCTGCTGCAATCCATGATGGGGCATCTCGTTGAACTGGCTCATTTTTATTCCCGTTTGCGGCCGCTGGGGCCTCCCTGGTTTAAGCCCGTCCACGATTGAGTCGCGTCTGCGACCGCCGGGACGAGGCTCCGTCGTTTCAGTCCGCGCATCGCGGGCCGGGCCTTGTGGACGGCGGGCATGGCCCGGCGCTCACACGGTCAGCTTGTGTGTCGGCAGGATTGTCGTTCTGGAATTTTCCGGCGCGGGAGCGCCTGCTATCACACCCGCACCGTTTGCGTCATTCACGCACCGGGGCGGGGCCGCGGACAATGCCGCGTTTATCCGCCCGTTCGCGTATCCGGTTTGCGGATAGCGGGTTCCGTTTTGAAGGGTGCTACCGCGAACGGAGCTGCAATAATGCGTGCCATGATAGCCAACGCGCCTCGAAACATCCGGTTCCGGCCCCGCAAGGATTGGCGGATAAACGGGGCCGCCCGGTTCACACTCAGGCCACGGCCGACCGGCCGCACCCGGAATGGGACAGTTATACTGTCCTAATCCTTGGCGGACAATGCCAGAATTCTTGAACCGTTACAAGCACGCTCCAGCGTCTTTTTTTGCCTGTCCGATCCGTCGCAAAGCCTGTGCTTGAAATTAAAGCACCACAATCGGCTGCAAGAGCTAATAAAATTGCTCGGCTGCCTATAAATAATGCATTTAGACTGCATAAAAAAAGGGCGCCACGCGGGCGCCCTTCAGGAGGTTCAGAGCGATCACGCGGCCCGGCGCGGCTCGCCGGAGCCGGTTTCGGCGCCATTTTGCGGCGCTGCATCCAGCACTTTCGGTTGCTTTTCGCCATCCTTGCCGGTGATCGGGATGAGGCGCGGCTTGCTGGCTTCCGGGATCTCGCGCACGAGATCGATATGCAGCAGGCCGTTCTCAAGCACCGCGCCGGTCACCTGCACGTGGTCGGCAAGCTGGAAGCGGCGCTCGAAGGCGCGCGAGGCGATACCCTGGTAAAGCACCTCGGTCTTCTCGGCCTCGGGCTTGCCGGCGCTCTCACTGGCCTGCTTGTCGCCGCGCACGGTGAGCGCGTTGTCCTTGATCTCGATGGACAGATTGTCGCCCGTGAAGCCGGCGACGGCGATGGAGATCCGGTAGCTGGTCTCGCCGGTGCGCTCGATGTTGTAGGGCGGGTAGCTCGGGGCCGATTCAACGCCCGCCACCTGATCGAGCAGCGAGAACAGCCGGTCGAAGCCGACGGTGGAGCGATAAAGCGGGGTACGATCGAAATGACGCATAACACATCCTCCTGATTGAGCGATATGATCAAGCTCCCGGACTCCCGCCCGCCACATGGCCGGGTGGGGTATCGCCGGGGGTTATGTGCAGCCGCTGTGGCCTGCATGCTTTTGAGTTAGGCGGGCGTCGGCGCTTTTCAAGAGGAAAGCGCGCGGCGGCGTGCCTCAATCCGCGTCACGACGGGCATCATGCGACACGTCATTCTCGAGCTTGCCGACACCCCCGACAATCCCGTGCCCGAGGGCGCGACCGTTCACGATGTGACGACGCGCGACGGCGTGCACCTGCGCGCCGCTTCCTGGCCGCCTCGGGAAGGGCTGGAGGCGCGCGGCGTCGTTACCATCCTGCAGGGGCGCAGCGAGTTCATCGAAAAATACTTTGAGACGATCGCGGAGCTCAGCCTGCGCGGATTTCACGTCGTCGCCTTCGACTGGCGCGGGCAGGGCGGCTCCCAGCGCCAGTTCCGGCAGCGCGGCCCGGACGGGGTGCAGAAGGGACACGTGCGCGACTTCGCCGATTATCAGCGCGATCTCGATGCCGTGCTGGCGCAGGTCGTGGCGCCGCTTCCGGGTCCGCGCTTCGCGCTGGGGCATTCCACCGGCGGCGCGGTTGCGCTCATGCGCGCCGCGAGCCCGGGACACGCCGAGGATTTTGCCCGCATCGTCGCCGTGTCGCCGCTGATCGCGCTGTCGCCGGCCATCGTGCCGCCTTTCGCCGGACCTGTGGCGCGCCTTGCCGCGGCCGTGGGGCTTGCCCGCCTGCAATTGCCGGGCGGACGCCGCTCCTCGACCACGCTGCGGCCCTTCGACGGCAACCGGCTGACCAGCGACGAAGCGCGGTTCACCCGCGCGCGCGGCGTGGTCGAGCACGCGCCGTGGCTCGCGGTCGGCGAGCCGACGTTCGGCTGGCTCGCCGCCGCTTTTCGGATGGTGGCGCAGCTCGGCGCTCCGGGTTTCGCGCTGCGTGTCGCCACCCCGGCGCTGATCGTCGCCGCCGGCAGCGACCGCATCGTGTCCACCCCCGCGATCGAGCGGTTCGGCGCGCGTCTCAAGGCCGGCAACGCGCTGGTGCTGCCCTACGCCCGCCACGAGATCCTGATCGAGAACGACGACATCCGCGCCATGTTCTGGGGCGCTTTCGACGCCTTCATCCCCGGCCGGGGCCTTCTCGAAGCCGATTAGCGCATTTTCTTCAAGCAAAGCGGCGTCCACTTTGCTTGAAGCGCTTCAAGCGCCCAGCAACGCCAGCGCCGCCGCGTGGAGGCGCGCGTCGCCGGCGGCGACCACGGTGCCGCCCCCGGTGACGGGCGCGCCTTCCCATGTCGTGACCACGCCCCCGGCCGCCTCGATGATCGGCACGAGCGGCAGGATGTCGCAAGGCTTGAGTCCGGCCTCGACGACGAGGTCGAGATGTCCCGCCGTCAGCATGGCGTAGGCATAGCAGTCGTAGCCGTAACGGGCGAGGCGGACGTGGCGCTCGACGCGGTCGTAGGCATCGAGATCCGCGCCCTTGAACAGACGCGGCGACGTGGTGGCGAGAGTCGCCTCGCCGATATCGGCGCGCGCGCGCGTGCGCAGGTCGTGGCGCGTGTCGCCGCGACGGTAGAGGGCGGCGCGCGTCTCGTCCGAAAAAGTCGATCCCGAAAACGTCTCGCCGGTGAACGGCTGGTGCAGCAGGCCGAACACCGGGCGGCCACGGTACTTCAGCCCGATCAGCGTGCCCCACAGCGGCAGGCCGGCGATGAAGGCGCGGGTGCCGTCGATGGGATCGAGCACCCAGACGAAATCGGCGTCGAGGCGTTCGTCGTCATGCTCCTCGCCTTCGATGCCGTGATCGGGAAAGGCCTCGCGGATGAGCTCCCGCATGGCCGTTTCCGCGTCGCGGTCGGCTGCCGTCACCGGATCGAAGACGCCGTCGGCCGATTTGTCGTCGGCGGCGAGGCCGGTGCGGAACAGCGGCAGCGTGATACGGGCCGACGCCGCGGCGAGGCGGTCGGCGAAGGCGGCGATGTCGGTGGAAAAAGTGGCGGTGAAAACGGCGGATGACACCGGATACTCCCCGTTGCGGCGGCTCGGCTGCACTGCGCCGGCCGAAAAATGCAGGCTGACATCAAATAGTTGCCGCAAGCCACATAGCAACAGGCCCGCGCGCGATAAAATTAACGCCCGCGGACCTTGTTTTTTGTGCAACGCAATGGCATATTGTTGCAGTGCGATATGGCGATGGCGTCGCTGTATCGCTGCCCTCCTTGGGCGTTTCCTCCCTAGACTTGGGCCGCACATGCAAATGTGCGGCCCCTTTTTATGGGCGGATTGAATGCTTGTCATTGCGCGAACGCAATGACAAGCAGTTTCACGCTGCCCGCCTCAGGCCAGCGACTTCAAAATGCTCTCGACCATCTTCTTGGCGTCGCCGAACAGCATCATGGTGTTGTCGCGGAAGAACAGCTCGTTCTCCACGCCGGCGTAGCCCGAGCCCATGCCGCGCTTGCAGAACAGCACGGTCTTGGCCTTCTCGACGTCGAGAATGGGCATGCCGAAGATCGGCGATGCCGGGTCGGTCTTGGCCGCCGGGTTGGTCACGTCGTTGGCGCCGATGACGAAAGCGACGTCCGCTTGCGCGAACTCCGAGTTGATGTCCTCGAGCTCGAACACCTCGTCGTAGGGCACGCTCGCTTCCGCCAGCAGCACGTTCATGTGGCCGGGCATGCGGCCCGCCACCGGGTGGATGGCGTACTTCACCTCGACGCCCTCGGCCTTCAGCAGGTCTCCCATCTCGCGCAGCGCGTGCTGGGCCTGCGCCACCGCCATGCCGTAGCCGGGCACGATGATGACCTTGCCGGCGTTCTTCATCAGGAAGGCGGCGTCCTCCGCCGAACCCTGCTTCACGGGTCGGCTCTCCACTGCGCCGCCGGCGGCAGCCGCCGCGTCGTCGCCGCCGAAGCCGCCGAGGATCACCGAGATGAACGAGCGGTTCATGCCCTTGCACATGATGTAGGACAGGATGGCGCCCGAGGAACCGACCAGCGCGCCGGTGATGATGAGCGCGAGATTGCCCAGCGTGAAGCCGATGCCGGCAGCCGCCCAGCCTGAATACGAGTTCAGCATCGACACGACCACCGGCATGTCCGCGCCGCCGATGGGCACGATCAGCAGGAAGCCGAGCACGAGGCTCACCAGCGCGATCAGCCAGAACACGACATGGCTCTCGGTGGCGATGAAGAGAACGAACAGCACCACGAGCAGCGCGGCGAGCGCGCTGTTGATGAAATGGCGGCTCGGCAGCAGGATCGGCTTGCCGGACATGCGCCCGTCGAGCTTCAGGAAGGCGATGATCGAGCCGGAGAAGGTGATGGCGCCGATGGCGAGCCCCAGCCCCATCTCGAACAGGCTGGCGCCATGGATGGCGCCGGCGTCGCCGATGCCAAACGCGCGCGGCGCGTAGAGCGCGCCCGCCGCCACCAGCACGGCCGCGAGGCCGACCAGCGAGTGGAACGCGGCCACGAGCTGCGGCATCGCGGTCATCGGCACGCGCCGCGCGATGACCGCGCCCGCGCCGCCGCCGATGGCGATGCCGGCGACGATCAGCAGCCACGACAAGCCGCTCGCCGGCGGATGGCCGACGAGCGTCGTGACGATGGCGAGCGCCATGCCGATGATGCCGTAGAGGTTGCCCTGGCGCGAGGTCGAGGGCGAGGACAGGCCGCGCAGCGCGAGGATGAACAGCACGCCGGAGACGAGATAGAGCAGGGCGGAGATGTTTTCGGACATGGCGCTCAGCCCTTCTTCTTGTACATGGCCAGCATGCGCTGGGTCACGAGGAAGCCGCCGAAGATGTTGACGGAGGCGAGGATCAGCGCGAGGAAGCCGAAGATGCGCGCCCACACCGAGCTGCCCTCCAGCGCCGAGCTGGCATCGACGCCTACCGCGAGCAGCGCGCCGACCACGATCACCGACGAGATGGCGTTCGTCACCGACATCAGCGGCGTGTGCAGCGCCGGCGTCACCGACCACACGACGTAATAACCGACGAAGACGGCGAGCACGAAGATCGCCAGGCGGAACACCGTCGGGTCGATCGCGCCGCCGGTGGCCGAATGGGCGGCGAAGCCGATGGCCGCCGCCGCTTGGTCGGCATAGGCCTGGGCGGCGTCCGCCGCGGCGCGGGCGGCGTCGGCGGCGGAGCGCGCCCGTTCCAGCGCCTGGTCGGGCGAGGCGGCGGACGAGAGGGTCTCTATGATGTTAATCGTGGAATCCGCCATGACGCGTTTCCTTTCGAGATCGACGACTGTTGGGGCTTTTCTTGATGATCGGCCGGTGGGAGCCGGTTCAGGCGGAGGGCTGGAAGGCCGGATGGATCACGGCGCCGTCGCGCGTGAGCGCCGTCGCCTTGATGATGTCGTCGTCCCAGTTGACGGCGATCCCCTTCGTCTCCTTGTCGATGACCTGCTCCGCGAAGGCGAGCAGGTTTTTCGCGTAGAGCGTCGAGGCGGTGGCGGCGAGGCGGCCGGGCACGTTGAGATGGCCGACGATCTTGACGCCGTCGACCGTGACGATCTCGCCCGGGCGCGCGCCCTCTACGTTGCCGCCGCGCTCCACCGCGAGGTCGATGACGACGGAGCCCGGCTTCAGCGAGCGCACCATCGCATCCGACACGAGGCGCGGCGCGGGCCGGCCCGGGATGAGCGCCGTGGTGATGACGATGTCCTGCTTGGCGATGTGGGAAGCCACGAGTTCCGCCTGCTTGCGCTTGTAATCGTCCGACATCTCGCGGGCGTAGCCGCCCGAGGTCTCGGCCTGCTTGAACTCGTCGTCCTCGACGGCGATGAACTTCGCGCCGAGCGATTCGACCTGTTCCTTGGCGGCGGGGCGCACGTCGGTGGCGGTCACGATGGCGCCGAGCCGGCGCGCCGTCGCGATGGCCTGCAGGCCCGCGACACCTGCGCCCATGATGAACACGCGCGCCGCCGGCACTGTGCCCGCGGCGGTCATCATCATCGGCAACGCCCGGCCGTATTCGGCGGAGGCGTCGATCACGGCGCGGTAGCCGGCGAGGTTCGCCTGCGAGGAGAGCACGTCCATGACCTGCGCGCGGGTGATGCGCGGCGTCAGCTCGGTGGCGAAGGCGATGACGCCCGCCTCCGCCAGCGCCCGCACAGCGTCTTCGTGGCCATAGGGGTCGAGGGTGCCGATGACGATGGCGCCGCGCTTCAGCAGGGCGATCTCGGCCGTATCGGGCCGGCGCACCTTCAGCACGATGTCCGCGTCTGCGAGCGTCGCCGCGGCGTCCGCCGCCACGGTTGCTCCGGCGGCCTCGTAATCCGCGTCGAGAATGCCAGCCGCGAGGCCGGCGCTCGACTGCACACGCACCGCAGCGCCGAGCGCGACGAACTTCTTGACCGTTTCGGGTGTCGCGGCGACGCGGCTCTCGTCGGCCACGGTTTCTTTCGGGATGGCGACCAGCATGGCATTCACTCCAGGGCAGTACGGGGCGGCGTGTGTTTCCGGTTGGTTCCGGCTTTTTGATTCGGCTTTTCAGTATTGGCGCGGGCCCGTCAGGGCACGATTGCCGGGCATTCGGTTATGCTGCAAGACTTAAAGGATACGGAACAAGGCAACGTGACGGTCGCCGTCATGCGCGGGTCGGAACACGCCGCGCGGCGATGACCCGTGACATGCGGGAGCCGATGCGGACGGCGCGCACGTTTAGCCCGTGCGCGGCAGTCGCTTGCTTTGGATTTTTCACCGCCGGGCGCGCCGCGTAATGGTGGCGCGCCGGCTGTCAATGGATGAGCTGCCGGGCGGAAACGGCGCCGGCGTGACGCTCAGAGCAGGAAGATCGCCATCAGGACAAGGATGGCGATGACAGCTATCGTGCCGTATTTCGACAGGCTGATGAAGCCGTCGTAGGTGCGCTCGTGCTCGCGATAGTCCATCTCGACATGATCTTCGGCCACTGCAAACCTCCTCCCGTCGCAGAATTAGACCAAGGTGGTAACCCAAGGCGCGCGGCGTTGCAATGGCCGAAAACCGCGCTCTCCCGTTTTGTCGCCGTTTGCAAGCAGTTGCGGCGAGCTGCGCCGCCATCACGCTAAAAAAATGTGGAATCGCTCTTGCAATCGCTGCAGTTTCATGCGCAACTATAAACATCCAAGAACGGTTGCCTCTAAGGGCCCCTCTCCTGGATTAACACAAGAACCGCGCACCCGCATGCAGCGGCCCAGGTCTAGGGAAGCAACGCCCAATAAATAAGGGTAGGCAACGATCGGCGTTTCCAGAGCGCCCTTCTGAACCACATCGCGAGATGTAAAACCCGTCCTGCCTGGCAGGACGGGTTTTTTCATGTCCGTATCGGGAGCGGGCGCGCGTAGCCTTCGATCTCCACGCGGTGGTGGCCGCCTTGCCGCCGGTCAGGGCGTGTTGCGCGTCGCGAGAGCGGCCGGAGTATCGGTATCGGCCTGCGAAAGCTCGCGCGGAGAAGCGCTCCAGGAAAAATCGTCGGCCCGTCCCGCCACCGGCTCCGGGGCGCGGCCCTCGCCGAAAACGCGGTGAACGAGCGCCGCGCCATCGCCCTTCGGCAGCGGCAGATTTTGCACCAGCAGGCCATCTGGCGCGGGCTGCACGGCCAACAGCGGCAGGATGGGCCCCGCCACGGGCTTGACCGGAATCACCACCGGCACCGGCACATCGGGCAGCGACAGCAGCGTGCCGGCGGGGTCCGGGCCGGTATCGACCGGCGGGGTTTCCACCGGCGCCGCGATGACGGCGGAGACGCCGCGCGCCGCGAGCAGGCGGCGAATCTCGACCTCGGCGAAATGCGCCACCTTGCGCGCGCCGCTCGGCGTCAGCCCGATGCCGTCCGCCGTGCGCAGGCGCGCGTCCTGGCCCTTCACGTCCGGGCCGTTGGCGATGAAGCCCTTTTCCTCGTTGGAGAAGGCGGCCCAGATGTCGACGAACACGCCGCCCGCCTTCGCCACCTCGTCCCGGTAGAGCGCGTTGAGCGCCGCGGCCTGGGCGTTGAGCGCCTCGGCCTTCATGGGCGGCAGCCCCACCCACACGAGCGGCGCGCCCCGGTCGGCGAACGCGCGCACCGCGATGTCGATGCGCTCAGCGACGAGCTCCCGCCAGCGCGGCGTGCCGGAGGCGACGGATGTACCGTCGGAATCGGGGATGGCGGCGCGCTCGTCCGCGCCGAAAAACACCACGCCGAGCGTGATGGCCTGCGGATTGGGCAGTCCCTCGCGCGTGTAATCACGGGTCAGGAACACCCAGTCCTGCTCGCTGGTGCGGGTGAGGCCGGTCGCGGGCGAGGCGCGGTTGGCGATGGCGATCTCGCTCGTCGTGGCGAATGCCTCGCGCAGTCCGCCAACCAGTGATTCGGCGAGCGAATCGCCGATCACGGCGATGAACGCGTTTGCCTCGCGCCGCTGTTGGGCGTCGCGCACGATCACGGTTGCGGGTTGCGGCTTGCGCGGAACCTGGCGTGTCTGCGCCGGCCGCGGACGCTGGCGCGGCGCGGCGCGCGCGGGCGGCGCCCGGGTTTCCGGCTGATCCTTCTTGAAGATGCCGTCGAGCAGGCGGGTCAGCGGGTCGGCGGCGGCGGGCGTCGGTGCGCTGAGCGCCACGGTCGCCGCCAGCATCGCCACCACGACAGCCTTGCGCCGCCGCGCGAAAACGCCGGCCGACGAGCGCTCACGGCGCGCCAGTCCGATTGCCGGAAAACCGTCTCGACCCATTGCCATGACGCCAACGCCCACGAATGCCGCGTGCCGGAGCACGCGCGGTACCGAACCGGCATTCTATGCGAGATGCGCCCGCGAGTCTCGCCCGGAGGGCTGGCGATTGCCGCCCTGGCGCGCGTCAGGGTAAACCGGGGATGAAGGCGCAGCGAAAAGGCCCGCGCTCAGGGCGCGCGCGCGAGATGCGCCAGCAGGGCCGCGTTCGGGTGGCCGTCCGGGATGAGGCCGTGCTGTTCCTGATAGGCGGTGATGGCGGCGCGCGTCTGCGTGCCGATGCGCCCGTCCGGCTCGCCGACGGAAAACCCGAGCCGCGCGAGATAGCGTTGCAGATCCTCGCGCTCGTTGCGGCTCAGCGGCTTCTCGTCGCGCGGCCATGGCGCCGTGACGCCTGCGCCGCCGTGGATCATGTCGCCGAGCAGTGCCACGCCGAGCGCGTAGGAGTCGGAATTGTTATAGCGCTTGATGACGTCGAAGTTCTTCGTCACCAGGAAGGCGGGGCCGCGCGCGCCGGCGGGCAGGAAGAGGCGCGCGTCGCCGGTGCGCGGCAGGGCCTTGCCGTCCATGCGCCGCACGCCCGAGGCGGCGAAGACGGTGAAGTCGCCGTTGCGCTCGCGGAAATTGTAGTTCTGCGGCAGCTTCACCTCGAAGCCCCACGGCAGGCCGGTCACCCAGCCGTTTTCCTTGAGGTAGTTGCCGGTGGAGGCGAGCGCGTCCGGCACCGATGTCCAGATGTCGCGCCGGCCGTCGCCGGTGAAGTCGACCGCGTAGCGCACGAAGCTCGTGGGCATGAACTGGGTCTGCCCCATCGCCCCGGCCCACGATCCGATCATGTTCTCGCGGCTGACGTGGCCTTCGTCGAGGATCTTGAGCGCGGTCAGCAGTTCGTTGCGGAAGAAGGGGCCGCGATACTGCGCGTGCGCCAGCGTGGCCAGCGCCTCGATGACGTAGTGGCTGCCCATGGTGGAGCCGAAATTCGTCTCCATGCCCCACACGCCGGCGATCACCTTGCGGTCGACGCCGAAGCGCTCTTCGACGGCGGCGAAGCTGGCGCGCCAGGTCGTTGTCTGCTCGCGTCCGCGCGACAGGCGCTGGGCGGAGGTGGCGGAGTCGAGATAATCCCACACCGGCTTGACGAACTCGGACTGCCGCTTGGTCAGCGCGATGACGCGGGCGTCGGGCGTGACGCCGGCGAGCGCCGCATCGAACCCGCGCCGCGACACGCCGCGCGCGGCGGCCTCCGGCCACAGGTCGCGGGTGAAATCCGAAAAGCTCTGCATGGGAGCGTCCTGCGCGCCGGAAACGGTGGCGGGGCCGTAAGCAAGCGCCGGGCCGGGGGAGGGAGCGGGCGAGGCCGGAATCGACGCCGTCGTGGTGGTGTCGACCGACGCGACGGAGAAGAAGCCGAAGGAGGAGCAGGACGCCAGCAGCGAACTCGCGAGGAGCGCCGCGCCAATTCGGGCGGCAATTCTTGCCTTTGGATGCGCTTTTGAGCATTCACCCGCGCGAGACAGGTTGCGGTCGGCGGGATGGCGGACGGGAGCCGTCCGCGTCCGGTGTTGCCTGCCCTGCGCCGTGAATCGCGTCATGAACCGCTCCGTAGAAAAACCGCCGCCGGGAAAAACGCCCCTTAAAAAAGCTTCCGGAAAAGCCGAAAAATCCCGCGTCCGTCCGCGCGCCCGGTCTCGATCGGGCGGGCGCTCACAGGGCTATCGTCACTGCTCTCTAGCAGGCGATTGCTTGCATGGGGCATCGTTGCGCGAATATGGTTTAGAAATCGTTGCCAAGCACGACGGCGATGATCGCGACGGTGATGATCCAGTCTAAAGAAGGTGCAGACGAAGCTTTGCCCATTTCGCGACACAATGATACACGACGCAATGAACCGGAGCGGCGATAGTGCCGTTATCCACGGGTGGCCGGCGTCAAAGGGGGCGCTGGTCGCCGGTCTGAAACGGCCCCCTGTCTGAAACGGCTATGAACAAACCAATCCGCAAGGCAGTGTTCCCGGTCGCCGGTCTCGGCACGCGCTTCCTGCCCGCCACCAAGGCGATGCCGAAGGAAATGCTCACCGTGGTCGACCGGCCGGTCATCCAGCACGTGGTGGACGAGGCGCGCGCCGCCGGCATCGAGCATTTCGTCTTCGTCACCGGCCGCAACAAGGGCGTGATCGAGGATCACTTCGACAACCAGTTCGAGCTGGAGCGCACCCTGCAGGAGCGCGGCAAGGCGCGCGAGCTCGCGGCGCTGCTGCGCGACCTGCCCGGCCCCGGCCAGACCAGCTTCACCCGCCAGCAGGGGCCGCTCGGCCTCGGTCACGCCGTGTGGTGCGCGCGCGAGATCGTCGGCGACGAGCCGTTCGCGCTGCTGCTGCCGGACATGCTGCACCATGCCGCCACGCCCTGCCTGCGCGAGATGATCGACGCCTACGACGCACGCGGCGGCAATGTCATCGGCGTCTACGAGGTGCCGCAGGACCAGACGCACCAGTACGGCATCGTCGATGTCGAGGACGCCGGCGCCAAGGTCTCGCCCATCCGGGCCATGGTCGAGAAGCCGGCGAAGGGCACCGCGCCCTCGAACCTCGCCATTTCCGGCCGCTACATCCTGCAGCCGGAGATTTTCGGCCTCCTCGAGAAGCAGGAGCGCGGCGCGGGCGGCGAGATCCAGCTCACCGACGCCATGATCACGCTGGCGAACACGCAGACGTTCCACGCCGCGCGCTTCGACGGCGAGATCTACGATTGCGGCTCCAAGATCGGCTTCCTCGCCGCCAACGTCGCCTACGCGCTGGCGCGCGAGGACCTCGCGGACGATTTCCGCGCCGCCCTCGGCGCGCTGCTGGAGCGCTGAGGCCCGTGGAAGCGCTGCCCTCTGTCCAGACCGTCATCGGCATCAGCGCGCCCGGCGGCCCCGAGGCGCTGGTGCCGGAAACGCGCGCCGTGCCGCACCCCGGTTTCGGCCAGGTGCTGGTGCGCGTGCATGCCGCCGGCGTCAACCGGCCGGACGTGGTGCAGCGCCAGGGCCACTATCCGCCGCCGCCCGGCAGCTCCGACATTCCCGGCCTGGAAGTCGCGGGCGTGGTCGTGGCGGCGGGCGAGGGCGTTACGGCCCCCGTCGTCGGCGACCGGGTGACGGCGCTCGTCACCGGCGGCGGCTATGCGCAACATTGCCTGGCCGACGCCGACCTTGCCTTGCCGATCCCTGACAATCTCGACTTCGTCGCGGCCGCCGCCATCCCGGAAACTTACTTCACCGTGTGGTCGAACGTGTTCGATCGCGGCGCGCTGAAAGCGGGCGAGACGTTGCTGGTGCACGGCGGCACGTCGGGCATCGGCACCACGGCGATCCAGCTTGGCAAGGCGTTCGGCGCTACCGTGCTCGCGACGGCGGGATCGCCGGAAAAGTGCGCCGCGTGCGTGAGCCTCGGCGCGGACGCCGCCATCGACTACCGCGATCAGGATTTCGTCGCCGCCGTCAAGGAGGCGACCGGCGGCAAGGGGGCCGATGTCATCCTCGACATGGTCGGCGGCGACTACATCGCCCGTAATTATCAGGCGGCTGCGCAGGACGGTCGCATCGTCCAGATCGCCTTCCAGAAGGGGTCGAAGGTCGAGATCGATTTCATGCGCCTGATGCTCAAGCGCCTGACGCACACCGGCGCGACCCTGCGCTCGCGCCCGCTCAATGAGAAGGCGGCGATCGCGCAGGCGTTGCGCCAGCACGTCTGGCCGCTGATCGCCGCCGGGCGCTGCCTGCCGGTGATCCACGCGACGTTCCCGCTTGAGGAGGCTGCGGCGGCCCATGCCCTGATGGAAACGGGCCGCCACATCGGCAAGATCGTGCTCGTCGCCGGCTGACGCGGTTACACTCGCGCCGCGGCGGGTGTCGGCGACTGAGCCGCCATCTCCTGCCGCGCGATGTCGTGTAACCGGATGGCGAGGTCGCGGCGCTTCAGCGCGTGCCGAAAATCGTTTTCCGCGTGGTCGAGGCGCCGCCGCGCTTGCGAGAGTTCCTTCTCGGCGTCTTCCAGCACGTCCTCGTCCACGCCAGCTTTGGCGCACAGCACCTCGGTTTCGGCGTTGTCGACGGCGTCGCGGGCGGCGTCGCGCGCCGCCGTGTCCGGCGCTTCGGGCGGCCCCGCCAGCAGGATGGCGTCTTTCTCCTCCTGCCCAAGCATGGCGTAGGCAGCCTCTGCGGAATCGGCGTGGACATGCCACGCCTGGTTCTGCCGGTCGCGCAACTGCTCGCGGATACTGGCCGCCGCCTGCGCGATGGCGTCTTCCTGCAGCTGCTTGGACACGTTCATATCGGTGGTGCGCAGCTTGCCGTAGCGCAGGAGAAGGCCGTTGGCACCGGCGGATGCGAACTTCGTCCTGTCCGCGTTGCGGTCCGCCTCGCTGTTGGGGTTGAGCGACACGAGATCCATGAACCAGCTCATGAAACGCCGCGGGATCGACGAGAAGAACGACCCGATGGACGAAAAGAAGCGCGCCACGGCGCTGCGTTGCGGCCGGGGTGGCGTCGCTGGATCTTTGGGAACGGTGTTGTCGAACTGCAGCACCACGGTCTGCGCGCGCGTCTTCTCGTCGGCGGCGGAGGGCTCGCCCATGGCGCGATCCATGTCGGCGTCGACGACGACCTCGCTCGGCATGTTCGTCCGCAGGCCGCCGTCGATCAGCACCGGCCCGTCGTCGATCTGCACGCCCGTGGCTAGCAGCGGATGGGACATCGAAGCCCGTGTGGCGTAGGCCAGCGGCATGTCCGGCGTGCTTTCGGCGTTGAAATAATGAATATCGCCGGTCTCGGGCGCGTAGGCCGTGACCTCCACCGTGCGGAAACGGTCGGGCGCGAGGTGTTGAAGCAACGCCGCATCGCGAAAAGTGATCATGCCGCCGGTGCGGTCGCTGTCGAAATCGGGAGCCTGCCGCAATGTCGCGAACCGTTGGTTCACGTCCCCGATGTCGAGGCCGTGCCGTTGCGCGTAGGTCGCGATGCGTCGCGACAACCCGAGGGCGCTCGCCTTGCTCTCCGATTTGCCGTCTGCGACCTTGCTGTCGGCTGCCTTGCTCTCGCCGGGCTCCTCGTCGGCCGCCTTGCTGTCGAATGCCTGGTCGAGAAATTCTTTCGCCGCGTTGCCCGTGATCTCGTCGAGCTTCCTGACGAGGCCGTTGGCTTCGCCGAGCGGCTTGCCGACCATCTTCCAGATAGCGCGCGCGCCCGTCGACATCGTGTTGTGGAAAGACAGGCCCGGATAGGTCGTGCGGAGTTCGGCGCGGGTGTCGAGCAAGGTCGGCAACTCGTCCGCCAGCATGTCCTGCATGCTCTTGTCGTCGTCGGTGAAGGCCATCACCGTCGCCGCCAGCGCGCCGGCGGAGCTGCCCGCGAGGCGTTCGACGCCGGCGAAGGCGCCGTCTTCCTTCATGACGCGCATCAGGCCGACGTAGGACACCCCTTTCGCCCCGCCGCCCGGCAGCACCAGCGTGCGCACCGCCGGAGCCTCGCGGACAAGATTGACGCCGCCGTCCGCGCGCGGCGCCAGCATCGGCGGTGGCAGGCGGCGGCGCAGGCCGTCGACTAACTCTCCCGGGCCGACATCGCGCGTGGTCTGTGTTGCTGGAGAATTTGTGTAATCGTCCGGAAATGAAATCGAATTTTCAGAATAACTGGCTACTGCAGCTGACAATTTTCCCCACCTTATAAATTATATTATATGTATGAATTGTTTTATTGCAGAGACGGGATAGTTATATTCAATAATTGGAGCGCCTGATGCTGCGGCGCACTTAACCTCCCATTAGAGCGCTTTCCGATTAAATGGAATCATTTAATCGATAAGAATTCGCTCAAAATCAATATGTTAGAGCGTATCCCCGTTTCAACGAAACTGGGATACGCTCTAAGTGATTGTTTTTCAATGCAGGGAGCGTACACACTCATTTCCCGCCCTTCAAGGACGGGAATGACGATGTGCACAATTCGCGGGCAGGGTGGGACACAGACGCTGCCCTGACAGTGCCGGAAACGAAAACGCCGCCCGGTGGGGGCGGCGTGCGGTGCGCATGTCTTATGTGCGGCGGCGGTTACAGCTTGCGGCCGATGGCCAGGAACTTGTCGGCGCGGGCACGCTTGACGTCCGCTGCCGACAATCCGGCCAGCTCCTGCAGCGAGGCGGCGATGGCGTCGCCGACCGCACGGATCGCGGCATCCGGATCGCGGTGCGCGCCGCCGGCGGGTTCCGGCACGATCGCGTCGATGATCTGCAGGCGCAGCAGGTCCTGGGCGGTGATCTTCATGGCGGTCGCCGCATCCTGTGCGCGGGTGGGGTCGCGCCACAGGATCGAGGCCGCGCCCTCGGGCGAGATCACCGAATAGATGCTGTGTTCCAGCATCAGCACGCGGTTGGCGGTGGCGAGCGCGATGGCGCCGCCCGAGCCGCCCTCGCCGATGACGACCGAGACGTTGGGGGTCGGCAGCAGCAGGCAGGCGTCGGTGGAGCGGGCGATGGCCTCGGCCTGTCCGCGCTCTTCCGCGCCGATGCCCGGATAGGCGCCGGCGGTGTCGACGAAGGTGACGACCGGCAGGCCGAAGCGGCCGGCAAGCTCCATCAGCCGCACGGACTTGCGGTAGCCTTCGGGGCGCGCCATGCCGAAATTATGCCGGATGCGGGTTTCGGTGGACGAGCCCTTTTCCTGCCCGATGACGCAGACCGCCTCGCCGCGAAAGCGCCCGAGGCCGCCGACGATGGCCTCGTCCTCGCCGAACTTGCGGTCGCCGGCCAGCGGCGTGAAGTCGGTGATGAGTGCGTTGCGATAGTCGACGAAGTGCGGGCGCTGCGGGTGGCGCGCCACGAGCGTCTTCTGCCACGGCGTCAGCGAGGCGTAGAGATCCGTCAGCGCCTTCTGCGCCTTGGTCTCGATGTGCGCGATCTCGTCGTGGATGGCGACCGCATTTCCCGAATCGCCGAGCGCGCGCAGTTCCTCGATCTTGGCTTCGAGTTCTGCAACGGGTTTTTCAAAGTCGAGATAGCTTCGCATCGATTTCGCCAACTGGGTGCATGGGTCCGCGCGGACCTTGGCGTCGGCGCGGTGGCAAGTCAAGCAATTCAAGTCAGGCGCTTCACGTGAGGCGCTTGATGCGTTCAGGCTCTCGGTGGGTTCAGGCGTCGCCCTCGCCAAGCGACCTGCGCGCCGCCGCCTGCGCCGTGCGGGCGGGCGCCAGCACCGGCGAGAGCCGCACGGCCCGCACCGCCTTGCGCGCCGACACCGGGCGGTAGAGCTGCTTCACCGCCTCCATCACGTGCACGCCCGCGAACGGCAGCGAGAGGCCGGCACCGATTCGCTCGAAAGCGACCGCCGAACGCAGCGCCAGCCGGCGCGGCACGGGCGGCATGTAGAGCGCCTCGCCCCAGGTTTCGGGCGAGAACAGGCTCTCCTGCATCAGGCTAGCGAGCTGGGAGCGGCTGAACGGCTGCCCCTCGCCGAAGGGCGTGTTGTCGATGCGCGTCCACAGGCCGCGCCGGTTGGGGACGATGATGACCACGCGCCCGCCCGGCGTTAGCACGCGCCACACTTCTTCCATCAGCGCCAGCGGCGAGTCCGTGGTCTCGAGCGCGTGGGCGAGAATGACCCTGTCCACGCTGCCGATCTGCAGCGGCAGCGCGCTGCGCTCCACCAGCGCCGTCGCGCTGGGGCCACGGCGCGGCCAGTGCACCGCCCCCAGCGTGGAGGGCATGAAGGCGATCACCCTGTCGGCGCTGGCGCGAAGCGGCGAAAGATATGGCGTGGCATAGCCGAAGCCGAGCACGCTCTGGCCGCGCACGTCCGGCCAGATGCGCTCGACCGCTTTCGACACCAGCCGCCGCGCGACAGTGCCGAGCGGGCTCGCGTAGAAATTTCTCAGTTCGATGACGTCGAGGCTCATGGCGGTGCCGACTTTAAAGCATTTCCACGTTTCGTTGAAACGCAAAATTGCTATGGCTTTCTGACTTAACGCGTTTTCTTCACGCCAAGCGGTGTCCGCCTTGCTTGAAAACGCTTTGGAACATGTCCGGACATAACCATAGTCCCACCGCGCGATCTTATCACGACCGTTCCTGTTTCCGGCAACCGGACCGCCGCTGGACACGCCCGTCCGGCCTGCCGCATAGTGATGCTACAGGCTCAACGGAGGTGGATATGACGGACGATCGGCATGCGGCGCAGATCGCGGTTTTTCCCGCGCGCGTCGATAACATCGGGGCGCTGGTCCACGATCCCGCAACCGGCGCGACCGCGGCAATCGACGCGCCCGACGCGGCTGCGGTTCTCGCAGCGCTCGATGGCGCGGGCTGGCAGCTCACCGACATCCTCATCACCCACAAGCACGCCGACCACGTCGACGGCATCCCGGCGCTGAAGCGGCGCTTCCCGGCCGCGCGCGTCGTCGCGCCGCTTGCCGAGAAGGACGCCATTCCAGAGGTCGACGCCACCGTGTCGGACGGCGACACGGTGCGGATCGGCGAGCTCGAAGCCGAAGTCATCGCAACGCCCGGGCACACGGCGGGACACGTGGTCTACTGGTTCGCGCGCGACAAGGCGCTGTTCGCCGGCGACACGCTGTTCTCGCTCGGCTGCGGACGGCTATTCGAAGGCTCCGCCGCCGGCATGTGGAACGCGCTCGAGAAGCTGCGGCGCCTGCCCGACGACACGCGCCTTTACTGCGGGCACGAATACACGCTCGCGAACGCCCGTTTTGCCCTGTCCGTCGATCCCGACAATGCCGCGCTGCGTGCGCACGCCGCCGCCATCGAGGAGACGCGCGCGCTGGGCCGGCTCACGATTCCCGCGCGCCTCGGCGACGAAAAGGCGCTCAACCCGTTCCTGCGCGCCGACGATGCCGCCATCGCCCACGCGCTTGGACTCGACGGAGCCGATCCCGCCGCCGTGTTCGCCGAGCTGCGTGAGCGCAAAAATCGTTTCTGACAAAAATCGTTTCTGACAAGAGTTCGCTTAAATTCATACAACAAGACCCTACCCCCGCTTCAATGAAACGGGGATAGGGCCTGTAGCGGCAGGTGGCGTCAGTTGCCGGCGTTCAGCCGAGGGTCCTCAGCCGTTGGCGATGTACTGCGCGCCGTTCACCGTCAGCACCGAGCCGTTGAAGAAGCTTGCGCCCTCGGATGCCAGGAACACCACCGTGGCGGCGATTTCCTCGGCGCGGCCGAGGCGGCCCGTCGGGATGGTGGCGATGATCTTCTTCAGCACGTCCTCCGGCACCGCCTGCACCATTTCGGTGTCGATGTAGCCGGGCGCGATGGCGTTCACGGTGATGCCCTTGGAGGCATTTTCCTGCGCCAGCGCCTTGGTGAAGCCGATGAGGCCGGCCTTGGCGGCGGAATAGTTCGTCTGCCCGGCCTGCCCCTTCTGGCCGTTGATCGACGAGATGTTGATGATGCGGCCCCAGCCGCGCGCGCGCAGACCCTCGATCACCGGGCGCGTCACGTTGAACACCGAATCGAGGTTGGTGCGGATGACCTGCGACCACTGCTCCTGGGTGAGGCGGTGGAACGTGGCGTCGCGCGTGATGCCCGCATTGTTGACGACGATGTCGATCGGCCCGTGCTCGGCCTCGATCTTGGCGATGCCTTCGGCGGAAGCCACATGGTCACCGACGTCGAACTTGATGACCGCGATGCCGGTTTCGGCGTTGAATTTCGCTGCCGCCTCATCGTTTCCGGCGTAATTGGCGACGACCTTGTATCCCTCCGCCGCCAGCGCCTTCGAGATGGCCGCGCCGATGCCGCGCGTGCCGCCGGTGACTATTGCTACCCGTGCCATGGTGATTCCTGTCTTTTTTGTATGATTTCTGGATTGGTTTCCCCGGTTGCCAATGCTGTCGGTCGGAGTGAGGCTGGTGACTTCACTCCAAGGGGGCCCGCAGCTCAGCGACCCGATGATACCGGAACGATAAGCCGGATCATCTCATTATTTATTACTATTGATCAAATCCCATGATTATTTTCTCTTCGCGTTTCCTCTTCGCACTTGCGATATGCTTGGCGATCGTTGCAGTGGCAATCAAATGTGATCCGGCTATCATAACGTGACTATTTTTCGATTTCATGAAATCGAGAAATGTCCTGTCGTTTCTTGAACATGAGCGCACCCGGATCGATCGGATGGTTGCATCCGGCCGCAAAGCGCTCCCGTGTCCGTTCGCCTTCTGTCAAACGCCGGTGGTCGTAAGACTTCCATCCAGATCTCCCTCGCGGGAAGGCTGGCTTCCGGGCCTGCGCATGGTTCTCATTTGCTGCGTTGCTCGATTGCTCTCCGCTTCTATTATATGAAAATCTGTCCGGAAAACGGCACGCGTCCGTTTTCGCCAGAATAGCCGCAGTTTAACCGCCATGCCGGGCGGTTTTTAATCTTGCGTGAATCGTCTCAAATGAGCCGATTTTCGTAAACCATTGAGAAAATGGGAAGAAAAATCCCGAACGAATCTTTGGTGATGCGTGGGTTTTGCGCTCGGACCTCGTGCCGCTGAGACGTGCGCCATGGGCGAGGCCAACCTGCGCTGCCAGTCGTCACTGTCATGCGCCGTTATTGGCAGCAAGCCGCTTGGGATGAGTATTGTCGCACCGCAATACATCCAGGGTCATTATGGCAAGCAATAGTTTCCATTGCAACCGGTATATGTCGCCGGCTGCGGCCCCGTGTTGCTTGGTATGTACTGGACGATCGCGCCGGGACCGCGCCTGCGTTCCGGCCAGATGAAACGGGGCCGGCGGAGAACCGCCAGCCCCGTTCATTATCGTGAAAACCCCGGGTCGTTCCTCCGATTCACGATCGAAGAAACGGCCGGCAAGGTTTCAGGGCGTTTTCCGGTCCGATCGGAAAACGTTTAGCGCTCGACGGTGAGCGCCACGCCCTGGCCGCCGCCGATGCACAGCGTGGCGATGCCCTTCTTGGCGTCGCGGCGCTCGAGCTCGTGCAGCAGCGTGGTGAGGATGCGCGCGCCCGAGGCGCCGATCGGGTGACCGATGGCGATGGCGCCGCCGTTGACGTTCACCTTCGACGTATCCCAGCCGAGTTCCTTGTTGACCGAGATGGCCTGGGCGGCGAAGGCCTCGTTGGCCTCGATCAGGTCGAGATCGTCGATGCTCCAGCCGGCCCGCTCCAGCGCCTTGCGCACGGCGGGGATGGGGCCGGTGCCCATGATGGTCGGGTCGACGCCGGCGGTGGCCCACGACGCGACGCGCGCCAGCACCTTGAGGCCGCGCTTTTCGGCTTCCTGCGCGGTGGTGATCACGAGGATCGCGGCGCCGTCGTTGATGCCCGAGGCGTTGCCGGCCGTGACCGTGCCGTCCTTGGTGAAGGCCGGGCGCAGCTTGGCGAGCGCGTCGAGGGTCGCGCCGTCGCGGATGTACTCGTCGGTGTCGACGACGACATCGCCCTTGCGGGTCTTGACGGTGACGGGCGCGATCTCGTCCTTGAACTTGCCGGCGTTGCGGGCGGCTTCGGCCTTGTTCTGCGAGGCGACGGCGAACTCGTCCTGCTCCTCACGGGTGATCTGGAACTTCTGGGCGATGTTCTCGGCCGTCTGGCCCATGTGGTAGCCGTTGAAGGCATCCCACAGGCCGTCCTTGATCATGGTGTCGATGAAGTTGAGGTCGCCCATCTTCTGGCCGGCGCGCAGGTAGGCGGCGTGGGGCGACAGGGTCATGTTCTCCTGGCCGCCGGCCAGGATGAAGGTGGCATCGCCGGTGGCGATCTGCTGCGCGCCGAGCGCCACGGCGCGCAGGCCCGAGCCGCAGACCTGGTTGAGCGACCACGCGGTCTTGTCGATCGGGATACCGGCCTTGATGGCGGACTGGCGGGCGGGGTTCTGGCCTTGCGCCGCGGTCAGCACCTGGCCGAGAATCACCTCGTCGACGTCGCCGGCTTCGATGCCTGCGCGGGCGAGGGCGGCCTCGATGACCTGCGCGCCGATCTCGTGCGCCGGCAGCGTCGCGAACGAGCCGTTGAACGAGCCGACCGCGGAGCGGGTTGCGGCGACGATGACGATATCCTTGAAGGCCATAGGATTTATCTCCAGTTGAGCGTTGTTGGCAACGTTCTGCGGGGCGTCTGCCCGAAGCGGGCGGTGAACTCCTCCCCCCACGCTCACATTGAACGCGGAGGGCGATGCGTCAAGCGTTGATGCCCGAGCGTTGATGTCGTGGTCGTGACGGGTGGGCTTCGACAGGCGGACTCCGCGGTGCGAACCGGGCACAAGGACTTGTCTTGCCGGACGTACCGCGAAGCAAAAAAGCTTTGAATGCGAAAAAGGTTTGCGATAACGCGCGAACAGCCTATCGTCCCCCGGCGACATGTCAGCGCAATGACCTGCATCAATTCGCGGGTGAGCGTCGGCGGCGAACAGTGAGAATTGACGGTAGGAACTCATGGCGACCGAGAAAGAACCCACGGTTATCAAGAAGTACGCTAATCGCCGCCTGTATCACACGGGAACCAGCACTTATGTGACACTTGAGGATCTCGCCGGCATGGTTCGTCTGGGCGAGGATTTCGTGGTCTTCGACGCCAAGTCCGGCGATGACATCACGCGTTCGGTGCTGGCGCAGATCATCTTCGATGAAGAGGGCAAGGACGGCCAGTCCCTGCTGCCGGTCGCCTTCCTGCGCCAGCTCATTCGCTTCTATGGCGACAGCATCGAGTCGCTGGTGCCGAGCTACCTCGAGTTTTCCCTCGAGAATTTTACCCGCGAGCAGCAGAAGCTGCGCGAGAAGTTCTCGCAATCCTTCGGTCCCGCCGCCGCCTTCCACGCCATCGAGGAGCAGGTGCGCAACAATGTCGCGGTGTTCAACGAGGCGTTGAAGCTCTTCGTGCCCTTCGCCCAGAAGGGGGAAGAGCCCGTCCGCCGTCCCGCCGCCGAGGCCGGGCCGGAAACGACCGATCTCGACGCGCTCAAGAAGCAGGTGGCGGAACTGCAGCAGCGGCTCGATGCACTCGCGAGCAAGAAGGAAGAACCGCGCACGCCCGACAGCGGCACGGACAAGAAGTCCTGATATCGTCCGGGAAGCGTCTCTTCAGGCGGCCGGCCGTGTCATGCACGGCCGGCCGCCTGCCTTCGGTCATTGACGATCGGAAGCGCGATCGAGAAAGCGCGTGATGGCCGGCGTCAGATCCGCGTGCAGGGGAAGCCCGGGATCTGTGTAGGTCGCGAACGGCTGCCCTTCCTTGTCCACCTTCAGCATATGCGTGCCGCCGGGCAGGTTCACACGCTCGGCATCGGGCAGGGCGGCTTCGAGAATATCCGCGTCGCGGGGGCGGACCTGAATGTCGGCGCTGCCCTGGACGATCAGGGTTCGCCCGCGCCACTTGCCTGCGACCGCCGCCGGATCATAGGCGAACAGATCGATCATGTAGCGCTGCAATCCCGGGGAGAAGAGCGGCTGCAGGACCTGTGTCATGGTCGCGGGATCGCGGCTTTTCCCGGCCTCCAGATCGGCGACGATGGCCTTGATCTCCGGCAGCAGCGGGGCGTTCGCAGGGTTGGCCTGTAGCTGTTCGATCAGCAGTTGCCCCGTCGGGCGCCCTGACGTGGCCAGCAGAATGAGCCCGCAAAGAGCCTGCGGCGCCTTTTCCGCCGCGACCAGCGCCACGAGGCCGCCTTCGGAATGTCCGGCGATCCAGACGCAGGGTGCGAGGCTCGCGGCACGTTCCACCCACTTGCGCGCATCGTCGGCATAGGCGGCAATGGTGACGGCGTTCGGGTCGGATATCGCGGCGGCGCTGCCGTAGAAGCCACGCTTGTCGATGCGCAGCGACGCCACGCCGCTCGCGGCCAGCTCTTCGGCCAGCAGCTTGTAGGTATTCGATTTCAGCCCCATCGGGGGCGCGTTGCCGTCCCGATCCGTCGGTCCGGACCCGGGAATGATGACGACGGCGTGCGCGGCGCCGTCGACCGCGATCATCTCCGCTTCAAGCGGCCCTTGCGGCCCGGGAATTTGAACGGGTTCCGCTATCGCCGCACCAGCAAAGAGGAAAGGTGCCAGATAGAGCAGACGCATCGAAACCCCCGGAAATCGCTCTCGCCCACGGTCCATCCGCAGAGGATGCCGTTGCGTGCTTTCGCTGCGTGGCCTGAAAAAAAGCCCCGCGGATCGGTGATCCGCGAGGCCTGTTCGGTCAGGAACCGAATTTGGGATCCAGCTCGCCCGAGGCATAGCGCTTGGCCATGACGTCGAGCGGCAGCACCTTGATCTTCGAGGCGTTGCCGGCGGTGCCGAACTGCTCCAGCCGCTGGCGGCACAGCTTCGTCATCGCCTCCATGGCGGGCTTCAGGTACTTGCGCGGGTCGAACTCGGCCTTGCTGTCCGAGAGCACCTTGCGGATGGCGCCCGTCATGGCGAGGCGGTTGTCGGTGTCGATGTTGACCTTGCGCACGCCGTGCTTGATGCCGCGCACGATTTCTTCCACCGGCACGCCCCAGGTCTGCGGCATCTCGCCGCCGTGCTGGTTGATGATGTCCTGCAGGTCCTGCGGCACCGACGACGAGCCGTGCATGACGAGGTGGACGTTCGGCAGGCGCTTGTGGATCTCCTCGATGACATGCATCGCCAGGATCTCGCCGTCGGGCTTGCGCGAGAACTTGTAGGCGCCGTGCGAGGTGCCCATGGCGATGGCGAGCGCATCGACCTTGGTCTTCTTCACGAAGTCGACCGCCTGGTCGGGATCGGTCAGGAGCTGGTCGTGCGACAGCTTGCCTTCGGCGCCGTGGCCGTCTTCCTTGTCGCCCTCGCCCGTCTCCAGCGAGCCGAGAACGCCGAGCTCGCCCTCCACCGACGCGCCGCCCCAATGGGCGATGTCGGCGACGCGCCTGGTGATGGCGACGTTGTATTCGTAGTCGGCGGGCGTCTTGCCGTCGGCCTCGAGCGAGCCGTCCATCATCACCGAGGTGAAGCCGTTCTGCAGCGCCGTGACGCAGCTGGGCTCGGCGTTGCCGTGGTCGAGATGCATGCACACCGGGATGTGCGGGTAGACCTCGACCAGCGCGTCGATGAGGCGGGCCAGCACCTTGTCGTTGGCGTAGGCGCGCGCGCCGCGGCTCGCCTGGATGATGACCGGCGCGTCGACGGCGTCGGCGGCCGCCATGATGGCGAGGCCCTGCTCCATGTTGTTGATGTTGAACGCGGGCACGCCGTAGCCGTGCTCCGCCGCGTGATCGAGAAGCTGCCTCAGGGTGATGCGAGCCACGTTGTCCTCCTATGATTTCCCGCGCTTCAAGCTGCCGGAACGGCCCCCCGGGCCGGTTTTTCTCAAGTCAGGTTCTTGGCGCGCGACAGGGCCGCGACGCCGGGCAGGGGCTTGCCCTCAAGCCATTCGAGGAAGGCGCCGCCGGCGGTCGAGACGTAGGAAAAGTCGTCCGCCGCCTGCGCCTTGTTGAGCGCCGCGATGGTGTCGCCGCCGCCCGCGACCGACACCAGCTTGCCCGCGCGGGTGCGCTCGGCCGCGTGGTGCGCCGCCGCCACCGTGCCGCGGTCGAAGGGCTCCAGCTCGAAAGCGCCGAGCGGACCGTTCCACACCAGCGTGCGCGCGTCGTCGATGGCCGCGCCGATGCGCTCGATCGACTGCGGGCCGACATCGAGGATCATGCCGTCTTCCGGGATGGCGTCGAGGCCGCAGGCGCGGTTTTCGGCGCCGGCCCTGAACTCCCACGCCACCGTGGCGTCCACCGGCAGGATGATGGCGCAGCGGTGCTTTTCCGCCGCCACCAGGATGCGCCGCGCGGTGTCGACGAGGTCGCGCTCGGCCAGCGACTTGCCGATGCCGACGCCCTGCGCCAGCAGGAACGTGTTGGCCATGCCGCCGCCGACGACGAGCGCGTCGACCTTGGTGACGAGGTTTTCGAGCAGCCCGAGCTTGGTCGACACTTTCGCGCCACCCACGACCGCGACCAGCGGCCGCTGCGGCTCCTCCAGCCCCTTCGCCAGCGCCTCCAGCTCTGCCTGCATGGTGCGCCCGGCAAAGGCCGGCAGCAGGTGGGCGAGGCCCTCCGTCGAGGCATGCGCGCGGTGGGCGACCGAAAAGGCGTCGTTGACGTAGAGATCGCCGAGACGCGCCAGCGCGCGGACGAAATCGGTGTCGTTGCGTTCCTCGCCGGCGTGGAAGCGGGTGTTCTCGAGCAGCACGATGTCGCCGTCGCCCAGCGCCGCTACAGCCCGCTCCGCTGCCTCGCCGACGGTGTTCTCGGCGAAGGCGACGGGGCGCGCCAGCACCTGCGCCACCACGTCCGCGAGCGGGCGCAGGCTTTCCTTCGGGTCGTGGCCCTTGGGGCGGCCGAAGTGCGATAGAACGATAACGCGCGCGCCCTTGTCGGCGAGTTCGCGGATCGTCGGCGTGGCGCGTTCGATGCGGGTGGTGTCGGTGACGCGCCCTTCGTCGTCGGTCGGGACGTTGAGGTCGACGCGCACCAGCACGCGCTTGCCCTTCACTTCGGCTTCGTCGAGTGTGCGGAATGCCGTCATCGGCAGAAAACTCCGGTCAATATCAAGGCGGGACGACGCGGGAAAAACCCGTGCCGCCCCGCGTATCCAGAACGATCGAATCAGCGGCAATCAGATCAGCTTGGCAAGCGCCACGGCGGTGTCCGACATGCGGTTGGAGAAGCCCCACTCGTTGTCGTACCAGCTCAGCACGCGCACCAGCTTGCCGTCGATCACCTTGGTCTGGTCGAGCGCGAACACCGACGAGTGCGGATCGTGGTTGAAGTCGATCGACACGTTCGGCTGGTCGGTGACGCCCAGGATGCCCTTCAGCGGGCCGTTGGCGGCGGCGGCCTTGATGGCGGCGTTGATCTCCTCGACGCTGGTCGCGCGGGCGGCGACGAACTTGAAGTCGATCACCGACACGTTGGGCGTCGGCACGCGGATCGAGGTGCCGTCGAGCTTGCCCTTCAGCGCCGGCAGCACGAGGCCGACGGCCTTGGCAGCACCCGTCGAGGTCGGGATGAGCGAGAGTGCTGCAGCGCGCGCGCGGTACAGGTCCTTGTGCACCTGGTCGAGCGAGGGCTGGTCGTTGGTGTAGGAGTGCACCGTCGTCATGAAGCCGCTCTCGATGCCCACGAGATCGTGAAGCACCTTGGCCACGGGCGCCAGCGCGTTCGTGGTGCACGACGCGTTCGAGATGACGAGGTGGTCCTTCGTCAGCTCGTCGTGGTTGACGCCGTAGACGACTGTGAAGTCCGCGCCGTCGGCCGGCGCCGAGATGATGACGCGCTTCGCGCCGGCCTCGAGGTGGGCCGCCGCCTTGTCGCGGGCGGTGAAGATGCCGGTCGACTCGAGCGCGATGTCGACGCCGAGCTCCTTGTGCGGCAGCTGCGCCGGGTCACGCACGGCGGTGACCTTGATCGGGCCGCGGCCCACGTCGATCGTGTCGCCGTCGACCTTCACCTCGGCCGGGAAGCGCCCGTGCACCGAATCGAAGCGCAGCAGGTGGGCGTTGGTCTCGACCGGCGCGAGATCGTTGATCGCCACCACCTCGACGTCGGTGCGTCCGCTCTCGATGATCGAGCGCAGGATGTTGCGCCCGATGCGCCCGAAGCCGTTGATTGCTACGCGAACCGCCATGTTTCCGTCTCCTCGCAGTCGTGAATGGTCCAGTTGTTCAGTGTTGGGAATTGTGGCGCGCGATGACCGCTTCCGCCACCGCTTCCGCCGTGATGCCGAAATGGGCGTAAAGATCCTTGTAGGGGCCGCTGGCGCCGAAGCCCGACAGGCCGATGAACGCGCCCTCGGGGCCGATCACCGCGTCCCAGCCGAAGCGGACGGCGGCTTCCACCGCCACCTTCACCGGCGCGTTGCCGACGATGGCCTTGCGCACGTCCGCGGGCTGCTCCAGCAGCAGCTCCAGTGACGGCACCGACACCACGCGCGCGCCGATGCCCCGCTCGTGCAGGATCTTCTGGGCCGCGAGCGCGATCTCGACCTCAGAACCCGAGGCGAAGATCGACGCGATCGCGACGCCTTCCGCCGGCGACAGCTCGTAGGCGCCGGTGGCGGACAGGTTCTGCGGCGCGTGCTCGGTGCGCACGGTCGGCAGGTTCTGGCGGGTGAGGGCGAGCAGCGTCGGGCCGGTGGTGCGGCCGATGGCGATCTGCCACGCTTCCGCCGTCTCCACCGCGTCGGCGGGGCGCAGCACGCGCAGGTTGGGAATGGAGCGCAGCGCCGCCAGATGCTCCACCGGCTGGTGGGTGGGGCCGTCCTCGCCAAGGCCGATGGAATCGTGGGTGAAGACGTAGATGGCGGGCGTGCCCGTCAGCGCCGCGAGCCGGATGGCCGGGCGCGCGTAGTCCGAAAACACCAGGAACGTGCCGCCGGCCGGCCGGTAGCCGCCGTGCTGGATGAGGCCGTTCATGGCCGCCGCCATGGCGTGCTCGCGGATGCCGTAATGGATGTAGCGGCCGGTGTAGTCACCCGGCTGGATCGCTTTCAGATCCTTGGTGCGGGTGTTGTTGGAGGGAGTGAGATCGGCCGAGCCCAGCAGCAGCTCCGGCACCTCGTTGACGAGCGCTTCCAGCGCCAGCTCGCTCGCCTTGCGGGTGGCGATGGCGGGCTTTTCGGTCGCGAGACGGACTTTCAGCGCGTCGATGGCCGCGTGCAGGCGGCGGGTGTCCGGCTCGCCGGTGACGCGGCGGGCGAATTCCGTGCGCTCGGACTCGGGCTTGGCCGCGAGCCTGCCCTGCCACGCCTCGCGCGCGGCGCGTCCGCGTCCGCCGATCTCGCGCCATGCGTTGAGAATGTCGGAGGGGATCTCGAACGGCCCGTGCGGCCAGCCGAGCGCTTCCTTGGTGGCCACGAGCTCATCGGCGCCGAGCGGCTCGCCGTGGGCCTTCGACGTGCCGGCCTTCTTGGGCGAGCCGAAGCCGATCACGGTCTTGGCCGCGATCAGCGTCGGGCGCTCGCTCTTCTGGGCGGCGGCGATGGCGCCGGCGATCGCTTCCGGATCGTGGCCGTCGATGCTGAGCGCGTTCCAGCCGGCGGCCTCGAAGCGCTTCACCTGATCGACCGAATCGCTGAGCGACAGCGGCCCGTCGATGGAGATGCCGTTATCGTCCCAGATGACGATGAGGCGGTTGAGCTTGAGATGCCCGGCGAGCGCGATGGCCTCGTGGCTGATACCTTCCATCAGGTCGCCGTCGGAGGCGAGCACATACGTGAAGTGATCGACGAGATCGCCGCCGAACTCGGCGTTGAGCAGGCGCTCCGCCAGCGCGAAGCCGACCGCCGTGGAGATGCCCTGCCCGAGCGGGCCGGTGGTGGTCTCGATGCCCGGCGTGACGAAGTTCTCGGGGTGGCCCGGCGTCTTGGAATGCAGCTGGCGGAAGCGCTTCAGCTCGTCGAGCGTGACGCTGGGCGAGCCGGTGAGGTAGAGCAGCGCGTAG
The DNA here is from genome assembly GCA_937863995.1 of uncultured Chelatococcus sp. Lineage (GTDB taxonomy): Bacteria > Pseudomonadota > Alphaproteobacteria > Rhizobiales > Beijerinckiaceae > Pseudochelatococcus. The sequence continues at coordinate 42,360 of CALMIK010000066.1, read as the reverse complement.
AGCAGCGTCGAGCCGTGGCCGGCGGAGAGAATGAAACGATCGCGGTCGGGCCAGGCGGGATTGACGGCATCGAACTTGAGGAAGCGCGAGAACAGCACGGCGGCGACATCGGCGGTGCCGAGCGGCAGGCCCGGGTGGCCGGACTTGGCCTTCTCGACCGAGTCGATCGCCAGGGCGCGGATGGCGTTGGCAAGCTCTTTATGCTCGACTTGTGCTGTCACGGGGGCAATCCTCTGGTCGTGAGCGGCTGCCTGCCGGAAAGCGCCGGCCAGGCGGATGACGGATCGAATAATCCGGCTTGATAGCAGGCTGTATCCCCAAGTCAAAACATAAGTGCCGCCATCCCGTATTGACGGGCGGGAATCGGCCGCTACCCTGCGCCGGATCGGGAACTGCACCGGGCGCCGTTGCCGGCGCCGCCACCCATGCACCCGGAAGAGGGCAGCATCATGTCGCTCGACAAGGCGCTAGAGAGGCTCAACGCCGCCGCCGCGGCGCTGGAGAGGGCGGGCCGACGCCGGGTGGAGCGCGACCGGCGCGGCGGCGACCTGCCGGTCGAGCTGGCGCTCGCCCAGGACGACCGGGCACGCCTTGCCGTGGAGCTCGACGGGGCGCTGGCGCGCGTCGCCACCCTCGAGGCGGTGACCGGCGATGTCGACGAGCGCCTCGCGGCCGCGCTGACGCGGGTCGAGGCCGTGCTCACCGGCGAGCGGGGAGGCTGACCATGGCCGAGGCAAACGGCGTCACGCATGTGTCCGTCACCATCGCGGGGCGCGCCTTCCGCATGGCCTGCGAGACAGGCGACGAGGCGCGAATCGAGGCGCTGGCCCGCAAGGTCGATGCCCGCATCGCCGAGCTCGGCTCGGCTTTCGGCGCCATCGACGACCTGCGCCTCACCGTGATGGCCGCGTTCTCCATCGCCGACGATCTGGCGCACGGCGAGCGCCGCATCGCTGTGCTGGAGGCCGAGCTCGCCGCCGAGAAGGCGCGGGCGGCAGACGACGCGGCGCGCTTGGCCGAGGCCGTGAACGCCGTCGCCGAGCGCATCGAGGCCATCACCGAGGATCTCACGCCGACCCTACAGGCGTGATCAGCCAAGCGTGGCATGCGTCAATAGGCGCATACGCATTAATGAGTTCTCCATTTGTTTCTGCTAAACGAAGCAGATGATGGGACGAGAAGTGATTCGCATACTGGGAATCGATCCGGGCCTGCGCCGCACGGGCTGGGGCGTGATCGCGGTCGCGGGCTCGCGGCTGTCGTTCGTCGGCTGCGGCTGCGTGGAATCGGATGGGACGTTGTCGCTGGCGGAGCGCCTGCGCCAGTTGCACGAGGGGCTGGCCGAAGTGCTCGCCGCCTGGACGCCCGACGAGGTGGCCGTGGAAGAGACTTTCGTCAACAAGGACGCTCAGGCGACGCTTAAACTCGGCCACGCCCGCGCCGTGGCGCTGCTGGTGCCGGCGCTGGCGGGGCTCGCCGTTGCGGAATACGCGGCCAATCAGGTCAAGAAGACGGTCGTGGGCGTCGGCCACGCCGAGAAGGCGCAGATCGCGGCCATGATCCGCGTGCTGCTGCCGCTGTCGAACGCGCGCACGCCCGACGCCGCCGATGCGCTCGCGGTGGCGATCACCCACGCGCACCATCGCAAATCCCATGGGTTGCTCGGGCGCGCGCTGGCGGAAGCAGTGTCATGATCGGCAAGTTGAAGGGTGTCGTCGACAGCCAGGGCGAGGATTACGTCATCCTCGACGTGCACGGTGTCGGCTATCTGGTGCACTGCTCGGCGCGCACCTTGCAGGCGCTGCCGGCGGCGGGCGAGGCGGCGACGCTCGCTATCGAAACCGTGGTGCGCGAGGACATGATCCGCCTCTACGGCTTCCGCGCGGAGGCCGAGCGCGAGTGTTTCCGTCTGCTGCAGACCGTGCAGGGCGTGGGCGCCAAGGTGGCGCTCGGCATTCTGACGGTGCTCGACCCGGCGGCGCTGACATCGGCGATCGGGCGCGGCGACAAGACCGCGCTTGCCCGCGCGCCGGGCGTGGGGCCGCGCCTGGCGGCGCGCCTCGTGTCGGAGCTGAAGGACAAGACCCCGGCCTTCCTGCCCGGCCCCGGCGAGACGGTGGCGGCGCTCGCGCCCGCCGCCGCAATGGGTGCGCCGCAGCCGGTCGCCGACGCGGTGTCGGCGCTGGTCAACCTCGGCTACGGCGAGCCGCAGGCGGCGCGCGCGGTCGCGGCCGTCGCCGAGCGGGCGGGCGAGGATGCGGAGGCGACGACGCTCATCCGCCTGGCGCTGAGGGAACTCGCCGCATGAGCCGGAAAAGCATGCCATGAGCAAGGGCGTTCTCACCCCGCACGAGCAGGAAGAAGATCAGGAACTGTCGCTGCGCCCTCTGGCGCTGGGCGAATTCATCGGCCAGGCGCAGGCGCGCGCCAACCTGTCCGTGTTCATCGAGGCGGCGCGCACGCGCGGCGACGCCCTCGACCACGTGTTGTTCGTCGGGCCGCCGGGGCTTGGCAAGACGACGCTGGCGCAGATCGTGGCGCGGGAACTGGGCGTCAACTTCCGCTCCACCTCCGGCCCGGTGATCGCCAAGGCCGGCGACCTCGCGGCCCAGCTCACCAACCTCGACGAGCGCGACGTGCTGTTCATCGACGAGATCCACCGTCTCAACCCGGCTGTGGAGGAAATCCTCTACCCGGCGATGGAGGACTACCAGCTCGATCTCATTATCGGCGAGGGACCTGCGGCGCGCTCGGTCAAGATCGACCTGCCGAAATTCACCCTCGTCGGCGCCACCACCCGGCAGGGCCTGCTGACGACGCCGCTGCGCGACCGCTTCGGCATTCCCATCCGGCTCCAGTTCTACACCGTGGAGGAGCTGGAACTGATCGTGACGCGCGGCGCGAAGGTGATCGGCATCGGCATGAGCCCGGACGGGGCCAACGAGATCGCGCGCCGGGCGCGCGGCACGCCGCGCATCGCGGGCCGCCTGCTGCGCCGGGTGCGGGACTTCGCCGTCGTGGGCGGGTCGGACATCATCACCCGCCCCATCGCCGACCGGGCGCTGCGGCTGCTCGAGGTCGACGGCGCGGGGCTCGACCTGATGGACCGACGCTACCTGACCATGGTGGCGCAGTCCTTCGGCGGCGGGCCGGTGGGCATCGAGACCATCGCCGCCGCGCTCTCCGAGCCGCGCGACGCCATCGAGGAAATCATCGAGCCCTATCTCATCCAGCAGGGCTTCGTGCAGCGCACGCCGCGCGGGCGGGTGCTGACGCCCCACGCCTTCAACCATCTGGGGCTCGCCGCGCCTCCCGACGCCCGCCGTTCCGGCCCGCCCGCCGGGCTCTTCGATCAGGAAACCGACGATGACGCATGAACCCTCTTCCCCGGACGGGCGCGCCGGCTGGCCCGACCTCGCCGGCCGGTTCGATGGCGACACGCATGTCCTGCCGGTGCGGGTCTATTACGAGGACACGGATTTTTCGGGCATCGTCTACCATGCCGGCTACCTGCGGTTTCTTGAACGCGGGCGCACCGACAGCCTGCGGCTCGCCGGCGTCGGGCAGAACGAGCTGCATGCGGGGGGCGAGGGCCTGATCTTCGCCGTGCGCCGCCTGACCATCGACTACCACCGCCCGGCGCTGATGGACGATGTGCTGGAAGTGCGCACCCGCACCGAGGACGTGCGCGGCGCATCGCTCGTCATCGCCCAGCGGATATTGCGTGGCGGCGAGCTGATCGTCTCGGCCGACGTGCGCGTGGCGGCGATTGCGGGCGGGCGCCCAGTGCGCATTCCCGATGCGCTGCGGCGCGTGCTGCAGGGCAGCGACTGACGATTTTCCGCTTTCGTAACCGCATGATTCGCGTTGCATGATTCGCATCGTAACGCGGCATTAACTGTAGTCGGTATTATCTATCGACAACACGATGTCATGTGTGACTCCGGCCGCGATAAAGCGGCGCGGCCCTCATTTCGACAGATTTGTAAGCGACCCAGAAGCAGAGAAGCGTCACCGTTTGAACCTGCTGTACGGCCGTCCGGGAAATTCGGTCGGGCGTCCGCGGCGTCTGGCGTTCGCGATCTCGGCTGTTCCGTTACAGCCTCTGCAGTGTGAAAGGATTGTCGATGCCTACCGCCGCCGTGATCCAGACGGCCCTGCCAGCCGCCGGCACCGAGATTACGCTTTTCGGCATGTTCTGGCAGGCGCATCTCGTCGTCAAGCTGGTGATGATCGGTCTCGTCGCGGCCTCGGTCTGGTGCTGGGCGATCATCATCGACAAGTCGCTGCTGTTCAACCGCTACCGGCGCTCCATGAGCCAGTTCGAGGAAGTGTTCTGGTCCGGCCGCTCGCTGGACGAGCTCTACCGCGCGCTTGAGGACAAGCCCGTGCACGGCATGCAGGCGCTGTTCCAGGCGGCGATGCGCGAATGGAAGCGCAGCGTCAACGGCCAGCGCCGCGCTCTCGGCAGCCTGCAGCAGCGCATCGACCGCTCGCTCGACCTTGCCATCCAGCGCGAGGGCGAGCGGTTGCAGTCGCGGCTCGGCGTGCTGGCGTCGGTGGGCTCGTCCGCGCCGTTCATCGGCCTTTTCGGCACGGTGTGGGGCATCATGACGAGCTTCCGCTCCATCGCTGCATCGAACAACACCAGCCTCGCGGTCGTGGCGCCGGGTATCGCGGAGGCGCTGTTCGCCACCGCCATCGGCCTGCTCGCGGCCATTCCGGCGGTCATCGCCTACAACAAGCTCCAGTCGGAAGCATCGCGCGCCCAGGCGCGGCTCGAAGGCTTCGCCGACGAGTTCTCGTCCATCCTGTCGCGCCAGCTCGACGAGCGCGCGGCCGCCTGAGCGGGGAGAGTCACCATGGGCATGTCGGTTGGCGGATCGGGATCGGGTTCCGGGCGGCGGGGGCGGCGCAGAAGCGCGCCCGCGGCGATTTCCGATATCAATATGACGCCGTTCATCGACGTCATGCTGGTGTTGCTGATCGTGTTCATGGTCGCGGCGCCCATGATGGTCGTCGGCGTGCCGCTCGACCTGCCGCAGACGGCGGCCAAGCCCCTCAACATGGAGCAGAAGCCGCTCACCGTCTCGGTGGACGCGGGCGGGCGCGTGTTCGTGCTCGAGACGGAACTCGCCGACGCCGACATCGTCACGAAGCTGCGCGAGGTCGCGCCCGCGGGCGAGGAAGAGCGCATCTATGTGCGCGGCGCCAAGGCGGTGAACTACGGGCGCGTGGCGGAAGTCATGGCGCTCATCACGGCGGCAGGCTTCAAGAAGGTCGCGCTCGTCACCGAGCCCGATCCCAAGCTCGCCGGCGCGCCGGCGGGCGCCAGGCCGAACTGAGGATGCTCCTGTGCGCTTTTCGCGAAAAGAGCCCGGACTGGTCGCATCGGCGGTGGTGCATGTCGCCCTGCTGACGGCCGGCGTGCTGGCTTTCTCGTCGGCGCCGAAGTTTTCCGACCAGCAGGAATCCATCGCCGTCGAGGTGATCTCGGACGAAGCGTTCTCGACCATGACGCAGGGCGACCGCACGGCCAAGACCGTGCAGGAGACGCCGAAGCCGCGCGTGGACCGTGTCGCCGAGATCGAGGAGCAGAAGCCGGAGACAGGCGAGGAAAAACGCGACGTTCCGGCTCCCGTCGCGCGCCCCGTCGCCGAGGACAAGAGCGAGGATCGCGCCGCGGTCGAGCCCGTTCCCGAGCCTCCCAAATCCGAGCCTCCCAAACCCGAACAGGCGAAGCCCGAACCGCCGCCAGAGCCGGTGAAGGTTGCCGAGCCCGTGCCCGCGCCGCCGGTTCCCCAGCCGCGTCCGCAGCAGCTCGCCGAGTTGCAGGAGCCCAAGCCGGAACCTCCGAAGCCGGAACCTCCGAAGCCGGAACCTCCGAAGCCGGAACCTCCGAAGCCCGAGCCACCGAAACCCGAGCCGCCCAAGCAGCCGCCGAAGCCGCAGCCGCCCAAGCCGGAGCCGCCCAAGCCGGAACCTTCCAAACCGGAGCCTGCCAAGCCCGCACAGCCGCGCGCTGAGCCGCGCAAGGCCGCGCCGGAGCCGGTGAAGGCTGCTTCGCGCTCGAACGCGGACAAACCCGCGAACGCCGATTCCATCGAGAAGCTGCTCGCGAGCCGCGACCGGCCGCAAGCGTCGGGCTCGACCGGGCGTGAACGGCAGGCGGCGTCCGCCGGCACGCGCACCGGCAACGCGCCCAAGCTGTCGCTGTCGCAGCGCGACGCCATCGGCAACCTGATGAAGGAGCAGATCGGCCGCTGCTTCTCGGCCCCGCCCGGCATGGCGGACGTCACGAGTTCGCCCATCATCAAGGTGTCGCTCAACGAGGACGGCACGCTCGCCAGTCCGCCGCAGCTGGTTGGCGGCGCCGACGACGCGGCCTCGCGCTCCTATGCTGAAAGCCTGATGCGCGCCATCCGCCGCTGCGCGCCCTATAACTTCCCGGCGCAGTACGCGCCCTATTACAACGACTGGCGCGACTGGCGCATCAACGCCCCGCCCGGCGATTTTCTCGGCTGAGGGGAACATGATGACGACACGAGCCTCCATCCCCCACGCGCTGCCGCGCCGTTCCTTCCCGCAGTTCCTGCGGTTCTCGACCGAGAGATGCCCGACGATGAAGACGATCGCCTTGCTGCCCCGCATCGCCGCCGCGCTGGCGCTGGCGTGGTTCGCGCTAGCGGCGCCCGCCGCGCGCGCCGAAATATCGATCACGCTCAACAGCCCTTCCTTTGCCCCGCTGCCCATCGCGGTCGCCGATTTCGGCGGCGACCCGGAGGTGGCCGCCGGCATTACCGAGCTGATCACCAATAACCTGCGCCGCATCGGCTATTTCGCGCCGATCGATCCCGCGACCTTCCCTGACAGGGCGCCGAACTTCGACGCCGTGCCCGACTTCGCCGCGTGGCAGGCGATCAATGCCCAGGGCCTCGTGACCGGCCGGGCCGTGCGCGAGGCGGGCGGGCGCATCCGGGTGGAATTCCGCCTGTGGGATGTGTTCGCCGGCCAGCAGCTCACCGGCCAGCAGTACTACACCGACCCGGTGAACTGGCGGCGCATCGGCCATATCGTGTCGGACGCCGTGCTCACCCGCGTCACCGGCCTCAAGGGCATGTTCGATACGCGCGTCGTGTTCGTCGACGAGACCGGCACGAAGGAAAACCGCCGCAAGCGCCTCGCCGTGATGGATCAGGACGGCGCCAACCTGCGCTACCTGACGCGCGGCGAGGAACTTGTGGTGTCGCCGCGCTTCTCGCCGGTGTCGCAGGAGGTCGCGTTCATGTCGCAGCGCCTCAACCAGGCCACGCGCGTGCAGCTCCTCAACATCGAGACCGGCCAGCGCGAGGTCGTCGGCAGCTTTCCCGAGATGACGTCGAGCCCGCAATTCGCGCCCGACGGGCAGCGGGTGGTGCTGAGCCTGCAGCAGGGCGGCAACGCCAACATCTATGCCATCGCGCTGCGCGCCCGCACCACGACGCGTGTCACCTCGACCAACGCCATCGATACGTCGCCCTCGTTCTCGCCCGACGGCAGCCGGATCGTGTTCGAGTCCGACCGCGGCGGCGGGCCGCAGATCTACGTCATGAACGCCGACGGCTCCAACCAGCAGCGCATTTCCTTCGGCGAGGGGCGCTACAGCCAGCCGGTGTGGTCGCCGCGCGGTGACTTCATCGCCTTCACGCGCTCGCGCGCCGGCCAGTTCGCCATCGGCATCATGAAGCCGGACGGCTCCGGCGAGCGCATTCTTACCGAAGGGTATCACAACGAAAGCCCGACCTGGGCGCCCAACGGCCAGTTCCTGATGTTCTTCAGCGATCCGGGCGGCGAGGGCGGCGGGCGGCTCTACATGGCCGATGTCACGGGCCGCGTGCGCGTGCAGGTGCCGACGCCTTCCTATGCCTCCGATCCCGCCTGGTCGCCGCTGGTGAGCGACCTGCGCTGATCGGCTCAATCGACGACGCGTGCGATTTCGCACGAAAAATGCTATCTGGTTCCGGTTTTTTGTTTTCAGGAGAAGTTACGATGTTTGGCCTTCAGGTTTCTGCCGGTTTCAAGGCGGCTGCCATCCTTGCGGCGACGCTGGCGCTGGGCGCCTGCGCCTCCAAGACCGACCAGGCGGGGGCCGGCGGCGGCGCGGCTGGTCTCTACGGCGCCGGCGCCTCGACGCCCGGCTCCGCGCAGGACTTCGTCGTGAACGTCGGCGACCGCGTGTTCTTCGAAACCGACAGCACCACCCTGACGGCAACCGCCGTGTCGACCCTCGACAAGCAGTCTGCCTGGCTGCAGCGCTTCCCGCACTATACCTTCCTGATCGAGGGCCACGCCGACGAGCGCGGCACGCGCGAATACAACTACGCGCTCGGCGCTCGCCGCGCCCAGACCGTGTACGACTACCTCGTGTCGCGCGGCATCCCGTCGAACCGCATCCGCGTCGTGTCCTACGGCAAGGAGCGCCCGGTGGCCGTGTGCAACGACATCTCCTGCTGGTCGCAGAACCGCCGCGCCGTCACGGTCCTCGACCGTCCTGCCGGTTCGTGAGCACGCATCCCGCGCGCGGCTCTAGATCGTATCCCGGTTTCGTTGAAACGGGGATACGATTTAACACATTGATTTTGAGCGAATTTTTATCGATTAAATGATCCCATTTAATCGATAAGCGCTCCATGCCGTGCGCGGGATGGTCTTGCGGGCTGCAATGCCATAAAATGTTTTAGAGGCTGTCAGTGACCATGGTCGCTAACAGCCTCTAAACTGACGCGGTGAATGGTTTCGGGTAAGAGTATCTTTGACATTTGACTCATCATCCCGTTGGAAAGGACGAGGTTCTTTGCTGATGACCGCACGCCGTTTATTTTTTTCCCGCGCCGGACTGGCGCTCGCCGCGCTTTTGCTGCCGGCGCTTCTGACGGCGGCCGCGCTGACGCCCGCCGCCGCCCAGGACACGTCCGAGTTTTTCCTGCGCCTCAACCGGCTGGAAAACCAGGTGCGCGAGCTGGCCGGCACCGTCGAGAAGCTGCAGTTCGAAAATCGCCGCCTGCAGGAACAGCTTCAGCGATTCCAGGAAGACGTCGAGTTCCGCTTCCAGGAATCGGGGGGCGGTGGACAGGGGGCGCCAGCCCAGCCGCCGGCCAAGCAGAAACGCTCCGACCTCGTGCCGGGCGTCCCGCAGACAGGCGGCGCAGAAATGCGGCAAGAGATGTCCCGGGAGTTCTCCCAGAGACAAGAGATCCCGCAAACATCGACGCCGGCACTGCCGGCGTCGTCCATTTCGGCAGGGGCGGATTCGGCAGGAGCGGTTCCCGCCGCGCCGCCTGCCGTGATCGCGGCCGGCGTGCCGGATTCGGGCGCGCCACTGCTGGCGATGCCGCGCATCGATACTCCGGCGGTGAGCTTGCCCGTGGAGCCGGTTGGGGCCGGGAGGCCGCTCGATCTGGGCGCCGTCGCCGGCGCCGGGCGGACCGCCACGGCCGGGGCAGCGACGGCAGCCCCAGTTTCCGCTTCCGCGCAGGGCAATGCGGCCGCTGCCGGCATTCCCTCCGTCGCCGCGACCGCGCCGGGCGATCCGCAGGTCGGCTACCGCAACGCCGAAGCATCGTTGCGCCGGCAGGACTACTGGGCGGCGGAAATGGCGTTTCGCGAGTTTCTCCAAAGCCACCCGCGTGACCGGCTGGTGCCGGACGCGACGTTCTATCTCGGCGAAAGCTATTATTTTCGCGGGCGCTACCGCGAGGCTGCCGAGCAATATTTGCGGCTGACCACCACCCACGCCGCCAGTCCTTTCGCTCCCCAGGGCATGCTGAAGCTTGGAATGTCGCTCGATGCGCTCGGCGCTCGCGACCAGGCCTGCGCCACCCTCGCCGAGACGATCCGCAAGTTTCCCGAGGCCGGTTCCGATGTGCGGGAAGGCATCGCCCGTGCGCGCGCCCACGCGCAATGCTCGTGAGCCCGTTGGCGCGATCGCCCCGAAGCGCCGCGCGCCGGGCCGTCGCCGCCTTTTCGAGCCGGCATCATGACCGCTTCCCAAGATGCTTCATCGCCGCAAGACGTTTCCTCCCGCGTGATTGATCCGCGCTTGTCGCCCTTCGATGCGATCAGCGATGGCGAGGTCGATGCGCTTTTCGCGTCCCTCGCCCATGTGCCGGGGTTGGTGCTGGCGGTGTCCGGCGGCCCCGACTCGCTGGCGCTGCTGCTGCTGGCTGCGCGTTGGCGTGCGCTGCGCGGTGGCAATGCGCCGGCGTTGCTGGTCGCCAGCGTCGATCATGGCCTGCGCGCCGCAGCCGCGGAGGAGGCGCGCGTCGTCGCGGCGCTGGCGGAAGGCCTGGGGATCGCCGCCCGCGTGCTGGTGTGGGAAGGCGAAAAGCCGCAGCGCGGCGTGCAGGAGGCGGCGCGGGCGGCGCGCTACCGGCTGCTGGCGGAAGCCGCTCAAGATATGGGCGCGAGCCATGTCGTCACCGCCCATCACCGGGCCGATCAGGCGGAAACGGTGCTGATGCGCCTTGCCGGCGGCAGCGGTGTCGGCGGACTGGCGGCCATGCGGCCCGTCGCGCCGCTGCCGCGCACCGCCGTGCTGCTGGCGCGGCCGATGCTCGGCCTCACCAAGGAGCGGCTCGTTGCGGTGACGCTGGAGGCCGGCGCGGTCGCGGTCGACGATCCGGCGAACGGCGACACGCGCTTCCTGCGTGCACGTTTGCGTGAGCTGGCGCACGAACGCGCGGCGCTGGGGCTGACGGACGAGCGGCTGGCGCGCCTCGCGGAGCGCTGCGCCCGGGCCGAGGACGCGCTCGCGACGATTGCCGCTGCCCGTTTCGCAGCGCTTGCGCGCCTTGATGGCGAGCGGCTGGTGCTTTGCGCCGGCCTGTGGCGAGAGCCCGACGACATCGTGCTGCGCGTGCTGGCGCTTGCGGTTCTGCGGGTGACGAGGGCGAGCGACACGCCCGTGCCGCTGGAACGGCTGGAACGATTGGAGCGGGAACTAGCCCGGGCCGCCGCGTCCGCTACCGGCTTGCGCCGCACCCTGCACGGCGCGGCGGTGCGGCTCGATCCGGCGGGCGAAATCCACGTCGTTCGCGAGCCGCCGCGCCGGCGTGGACGAGGACCGGGACCAGAATTATAGCCATACGGCTGCTCGGCATCTTGGCAAGTGCTGGCTGGACGCCTAAATTACGCGAGGATACGCCGTAACACCGGACCGCGCGTGCGCTTGCAGACAAGGGTTTGCGGGCGCGACACGGGGCCGGTGCCAGGCCGTTCTCGACATGAGCGCTTTCGACTATCGCGGCCTCTCAACCTTGCGGGATGACAGACACAAGATGAACCCCAATTTTCGGAATTTCGCCCTGTGGGTCATCATATTCCTGCTGGTGCTTGCCCTCGTGAGCCTGTTCCAGAACCCCGGACAGCGCGGCAGCAGCAATGAAATTCCCTATTCCCAGCTCCTGAACGACGCTGAGTCGGGCGGCGTTTCCGCCGTCACCATCTCCGGCCAGGAGATCACGGGTACGTACCGCACGGGCGGCACCTTCCGCACCTACGCGCCCTATGATCCGAACCTGATTTCCACCCTGTCCGAAAAGGGTGTGCAGATCACCGCGCGTCCGCCGAATGATTCGACGCCGTGGTTCGTGGCGCTGCTGGTCAACTGGCTGCCGCTCATCGTCTTCATCGGCGCGTGGATCTTCCTGTCGCGGCAAATGCAGAACGGCGCCGGGCGCGCGATGGGCTTCGGCAAGTCCAAGGCCAAGCTGCTGAACGAGGCGCACGGGCGCATCACCTTCGACGACGTCGCCGGCGTGGAGGAAGCCAAGGAAGACCTGCAGGAGATCGTCGAGTTCCTGCGCGATCCGCAGAAGTTCCAGCGCCTCGGCGGACGCATCCCGCGCGGCGTGCTGCTCGTCGGCCCTCCCGGCACCGGCAAGACGCTGATCGCCCGCGCGGTCGCGGGCGAGGCCAACGTGCCGTTCTTCACGATTTCGGGATCGGACTTCGTCGAGATGTTCGTTGGCGTCGGCGCGTCGCGTGTGCGTGACATGTTCGAGCAGGCGAAGAAGAACGCGCCCTGCATCATCTTCATCGACGAGATCGACGCGGTCGGCCGGCATCGTGGCGCGGGCCTCGGCGGCGGCAACGACGAGCGCGAGCAGACGCTGAACCAGCTCCTCGTCGAGATGGACGGCTTCGAGGCCAACGAGGGCGTCATCATCATCGCCGCCACCAACCGGCCCGACGTGCTCGACCCCGCGCTGCTGCGCCCCGGCCGCTTCGACCGCCAGATCGTGGTGCCGAACCCGGACGTGATGGGCCGCGAGCGCATCCTGCGCGTGCACGTGCGCAAGGTGCCGCTGGCTCCCGACGTCGATCTCAAGACCATCGCGCGCGGTACGCCCGGCTTCTCGGGCGCCGACCTGATGAACCTCGTCAACGAGGCGGCGCTGCTCGCCGCGAGACGCGGCAAGCGCATCGTCACCATGGCCGAGTTCGAGGACGCCAAGGACAAGGTCATGATGGGCGCCGAGCGGCGCACGCTGGTGATGAGCGAGGAGGAAAAGCGCCTCACCGCCTATCACGAAGCGGGGCATGCGGTGGTGGCGCTCAACGTGCCGGCCACGGACCCCGTGCACAAGGCCACCATCATTCCGCGCGGACGCGCGCTCGGCATGGTCATGCAGTTGCCCGAACGCGACAAGCTCTCCATGAGCTACGAGCAGATGACGTCGCGTCTCGCCATCATGATGGGCGGGCGCGTGGCGGAGGAACTCGTCTTCGGTCACGACAAGGTGACCTCGGGCGCCGCTTCCGACATCCAGCAGGCGACGCGGCTCGCGCGCGCCATGGTGACCCAGTGGGGCTTCTCGCGGGAGCTCGGCACCGTCATGTACGGCGAGAACCAGGACGAAGTGTTCCTCGGCATGTCGGTCGGCCGGCAGCAGAACGTCTCCGAGGCGACCTCGCAGAAAATCGACGCCGAGATCCGCCGCTTCGTCGAGGCGGGCCTGGTGGAGGCGCGCCGTATCCTGACGGAGAAGGGCGAGGATCTCGAAAAGCTCGCACGCGGCCTGCTCGAATACGAGACGCTGTCGGGTGACGAGATTATCAACCTGCTCAACGGCAAGCCCCCGGTGCGCGATTCCGGTGATCCCACGCCCTCGCGCGGCTCGCCTGTTCCCTCTGCGGGGCGCAACAAGCCCAAGGACGAGCCCGGGCAGGGCCTGGAGCCGCAGCCGCAGTCGTGACGGCTGGGGCGTGACCATCGAGACGGCCGGAGCGATCCGGCCGTTTCCTTATCCGCAGATATATTTGGCCATATTTCTTGAGTTGATCCCGCAGGCCGGCAGGCATCAGGATTTGGAAAGCTGTTGCCCGTATCTTGCCTCGCGCGCCGCGTGCCAACCGCCGCGCCAGCCGGATGCCCGACGGGTCAGCGTAAGCCAGTGGAACGACACATGACGCGCAGCTATTTTGGAACCGACGGCATTCGTGGCCGCGCCAACACCGTGATTACGCCGGAGCTGGCGCTCAAGGTCGGACAGGCCGCGGGCCTTACCTTCCGCCGGGGCGATTACAGGAACCGCGTCGTGATCGGCAAGGACACGCGGCTTTCCGGCTACATGATCGAGAATGCGCTCGTTGCCGGTTTCACCTCGGTCGGCATGGACGTGCTGCTGCTCGGACCGATGCCCACCCCCGCCGTGGCGATGCTGACGCGCTCCATGCGCTGCGATCTCGGCGTCATGATCTCCGCCTCGCACAATCCCTATGAGGACAACGGCATCAAGCTTTTCGGCCCCGACGCCTACAAGCTGTCCGACGAGGTGGAGGGCGAGATCGAGTCGCTCATCGGCGCGGATCTTCGCCTGCGGTTGACGTCTCCCGAGCGCATGGGCCGCGCCAGGCGCATCGAGGGGGCGCATGCGCGCTATATCGAATTCGCCAAGCGGACATTGTCGCAAAACGGCGGCGCGCCGGAAAAGGCGCTCAGCCTGGACGGCCTGCGCATCGTGGTGGACTGCGCCAACGGCGCAGGCTATCGCGTCGCGCCCGATGCGCTGTGGGAGCTCGGCGCCGAAGTCATCGCCATCGGCGTGGAGCCGGACGGCTTCAACATCAACCGCGACGTGGGATCGACCGCGCCGGCCGCGCTCATCGCCAAGGTGCACGAGACGCGCGCCGACATCGGCATCGCCCTCGACGGCGACGCCGACCGGGTCATCGTCGTCGACGAGAAGGGCAACGTGGTCGACGGCGACCAGTTGATGGCCGCCATCGCCACGCTGTGGAAGGAAGACGGGCGGCTGTCGCGCCCCGGCATCGTCGCCACCGTCATGTCGAACCTCGGACTCGAGCGCTATCTCGCCGGCATTGGCGTAGAGCTGGCCCGCACGTCGGTGGGCGACCGCTACGTGCTGGAGCGCATGCGCAACGAAGGCTACAACCTGGGCGGCGAGCAGTCCGGGCACGTCATCATGGCCGATTACGGCACCACGGGCGATGGCCTGATCGCCGCGCTGCAGCTGCTGGCCGTGGTGCGCCGCCGCAACCGGCCGGTGAGCGAGGTCTGCCACCTGTTCCAGCCGCTGCCGCAGGTGCTGCGCAACGTGCGTTTCGCCAAGGGCGCGCCGCCGGACGAGGTGATCTCGCCGGTGGTCGAGCGCGGGCGCGAGCGGCTTGGCAAGGGCGGGCGGCTGCTGGTGCGCCCCTCCGGCACCGAGCCCGTCATCCGCGTGATGGGCGAGGGGGATGACGGCGCGCTGGTGCATGCGGTGGTCGACGACATCGTCGAGGAGCTGTCGAAGGCCGTCGCCTGAGCTTCCCCTGCATCCCGCCGGCCAGGTTCAGGCAGGGTTGTGGCGCTGCTGAATGCAGTGTGCAAAGCAATCAGCCGCAGGAGGGCATCGTGCGAAGCGACGAAATCACGGCCTTATTCGACCAGCAGGCGGCAAGTTACGACACCCGATGGGCCAGGACGGCGCCAATCCGCGCGGGATTGCATTTCGTGCTGGAGGCGATGTTCGGCAGGCTTCCCGTGGATGCGCGCATTCTGTGCGTCGGCGCCGGCACCGGTGAGGAAATCGATTACCTCGCGAAGCGCTTTACCGGATGGACTTTCGTTGCCATCGATCCATCCCGCGCCATGCTGGATATTTGCCGCAATAAAGCGGAGGCCGGAGGCTTCGCCGCCCGTTGCCGTTTCCACGAAGGCTACGTCGAGACGCTGCCTGACGAGGAAACGTTCGATGCGGCGACATGTTTCCTCGTGTCCCAGTTCATCCTTGAGCAGGATGCGCGCTCGGCATTCTACCGGGCGATCGCGGCGCGGCTGCGGCCGGGTGGTCTTTTGGCGAGCTCCGATCTGGCGTCGGACGTCGGTTCGAGCGAATACGAGATCCTGCTTACCGCCTGGTTCGACATGATGGCGGGGGCGGACATGTCCCCCGCGGCGCTCGAACAAATGCGCGAAGCCTATGCCCGCGATGTCGCAATCCTGCCCCCAGCGCAGGTGACCTCCATCATCCGTTCCGCCGGATTCGATCGGTCTGTGCTTTTCTATCAGGCGGGGCTGATTCACGCCTGGTGTTCGATCCGGGCATCGCAAGCATGATTTGACCAAGGCCGCCAGGCACTTGAAATGCGCTGCAATGCTGGCGTGACGTCCATGTCCTCAGTTGGCACGGAGCGGATCAGCAAACAGGGTTAATGCGTTGTTAACCCTGTTGGGAGAAAGTGGCCCCCGAGTTCGCGCCTGTGGCGCGGCGAACGTGCTTGGGGGCAGGGGCGGATGGCATTCGGGGATTTCTGTGGCCGCATGGCCGGCCGGCCGGCGATTGCGCTTGCGACCCTGTTGATGGCGGGGCCGGCCATGGCGAACGATGCCCCGCTCAGCCTGCACGGCGCAAGTTTACATGGCTCAAAGCTGCATGGCACAAATTTGCATAGCTCTTGGCGCGCGCCGGCTGGGACCGCAGCGTCAGCTACGGTCGATGCGTTGCCGGAGGCGCCCGATCTCGACGCCATTCCTTTCTTCGCCGCCGGCGACAATGCTTTCTACGTGCGGGCCGATGCCGGGTTCGGCGCTCCGGTCGTCGGGTCGGCGCTGACGGCAAACGGGCGCTTCAATCCCGTTCTTTCCGGCCCGGCCATCGTCGGGGCGGGCGTCGGCTACCGGTTTGGCTATCTCCTGCGCGCCGATGTCACGGCCGAATACCGTGGCCGCGCCGACATCGGCACTGCCGACGGTCAGCGCGCCCGTGTCTCGGGCGTGACCGCGCTGGCCAATCTCTATGCCGATATCGGCACGTGGTATGGCGTCACGCCGTATGTCGGCGCCGGCGCGGGTGTTGCCTGGAACAGGTTTTCCGGCCCGTTCGGCGGCAGCGACAGGGCGGATTTCGTCTGGGCGCTCACCGGCGGCTTCGCCATCGAGGTAACGCCGCAGGTGAGCATCGATCTCGGCTACCGCTACCTGCACACGGGCGCCGCGCGCTCGCCCGCGCTTGCCCTGCGCGAGAGCGGCTCCCACGACCTGCGCGTCGGCTTGCGCTGGTGGTTCGGCAAGGCGGAGGCCACGGAGCTGCCCTGAGGCCGCGCCAACTTTGTCGATTGCCAGCGCCGGGTTGGCGCGACGTGGCGGATGCGATATTTTTTATCCAGGTGTTCCTATTCAAGTTGTTCTATTCAAATAATTTTTTTGTCTTGCTGGAGCGGAGCAGCTGCCGCGATTCCTTAGTTTTGAGCGCATTCCGATCGATCGTGTGATATGATCGGATCGAAATTAGTTCTCTGAGCCCTGACAAAACCTCGCGGGGGCGGCTGGCCGGGGCTTTTGGCCCGCTCCTGCGTTGCCATCCTCGCCGATGCAACAGGCATCGATTGCGCGCGGCGCCTTGCAGGATGACAAAAATCCCACGGCTATCCCTAACCCTGAGGTTTTGTCAGGGGTTCTAAGCCGCGCTATTTTGAGGCTTTTACTGGTTTATCGGCGTCACATTGCGTGAAATCGCCGCGCCCGGGCGCGTTGTCATGTCTTCGTTATTGGGCTGTGGCAAAGACTCGCCCCATGGATGAGCCAGTATTGCCACGCATGGTTTCACTGCCGGCGAGATGATCTGACTCAAGGCCCGAGGACGGGGCTCCGGTATGGTGTGCAAGGGCGCTTTCCGTATACTGTACCGCCTGTATCCAGATCTTGCCGCTCCCCCGCGCCGGGGTGCGGTTTGGCGTGAAAGGGCACCCGCGGGGCTGCCCCGCGCAGGCCTGTAACCCGCAACGATGGACGGAGTGCATGACATGACGCAGGCAAATGACCCCCTGAATGACCGGATCGCGCTGACGGCGAAGATCGTTGAAGAGCAGCTTGCCGCGACCCAGCGCGTCGGCACCCTCCTGTCGGAGGCGAGCCAGACCATCGCTTCCGTGCACACCAACGAGGCCATCGACCGCCTGACCCGCCGCCAGGAGACGCTCACGGGGCTGAACCCGCTGGAGCTGGCCAAGAACTGGGGCGATTATCTCGTCGACGCCGCCGAGCGTTCGGTGCTTTACCTCGACATCCTGCGCCAGCGCGGCAACAACTATCTCGAGCATGAGGCCGCCGGCCTGCCGCCCGTGCTGGACTTCGAATACGAGACCATCATCGACGGCCGCACCCTGGCGCGCCCGGTGAACTACTCGCTGCTGCGCATCCTGCCGCCGGCGGGCGTCACCGTGGACGACGAGAAGCGTCCCTTCGTGGTCATCGACCCGCGCGCCGGCCACGGCGCCGGCATCGGCGGCATGAAGCCGGTCAGCCAGGTGGGCGTTGCGCTGCAGGCAGGCCATCCCTGCTACTTCGTCGTTTTCCGTCCGAAGCCCGAGCCCGGCCAGACCATCGCCGACGTGACCGAGGCCGAAGGCCTGTTCCTGAACGAGATCTCCGAGCGTCACCCCAAGGCGCCGCGTCCCGTCGTGATCGGCAACTGCCAGGGCGGCTGGGCCAGCATGCTGCTCGCCTCCTCGAACCCTGAGAAGACCGGCGCGGTCGCCATCTCCGGCGCGCCGCTGTCGTACTGGTCCGGCCCCGAGGGCCGCAGCCCGATGCGCTATTCGGGCGGCCTCAACGGCGGCGTCGTCCCGGCGCTGTTCTCGTCCGATCTCGGCAACGGCGTGTTCGACGGTTCGGCGCTGGTGACGAACTTCGAAAGCCTGAGCCCCGGCAACACCTGGTGGAAGAAGTATTATAACGTCTACGCCAAGGTCGACACCGAAGGCCCGCGCTTCCTTGAGTTCGAACGCTGGTGGTCCGGCTTCTTCTTCATGAACGAGGCCGAGATCCGCTGGATCGTCGAGGACCTGTTCATCGGCAACAAGCTCGGCCAGGGCATCTCCAAGCTCGGCCACAAGAACATCGACCTGCGCGACATCGCCTGCCCGGTGATCGTGTTCGCCTCCGTCGGCGACAACATCACCCCGCCCCAGCAGGCGCTGAACTGGATCGTCGACCTCTACGGCTCGACCGAGAACATCAAGGCGCGCGGCCAGCGCATCATCTACATCGTGCATCAGAGCATCGGCCATCTCGGCATCTTCGTGTCCGCGAAGATCGCCGGCCGTGAGCACGGCGCCATCGCCGGCACCATCGAGGCCATCGAGGCCCTGGCACCGGGCCTGTACGAGATGGTGCTGGAGGACGGCCAGGACCGTCTGCACGTGAGCCTCGAGCCGCGCACCATCAACGACATCAAGGCGATCGATCCCGGTCCGGACGACAGCGCGGCGTTCGCCGCCGTGGCGCGTTATTCGGAACTCGGCGCGGCCTTCTACGAACTGGCCGTGCGCCCGCTCGTGCGCCTCGCCGTCACGCCCGAGAGCGCCGACCGCTACTTCAAGTCGGCCTCGCCGCGCGTGCAGCGCGTCACCTTCTCCGACGAGAACCCGTTGGTCGCTCCCGTTGCCGGCCTTGCTGAGAAGGTGCGCCAGAACCGCCACGCCGTGGGCGCGGAAAACCCGTTCTTCGCCCTGCAGAACATCTGGGCCGACACGCTCGAGAACACGCTCGACGCCTATCGCGACGTGCGCGACGCGATGCAGGAACTGGCGTTCGTGTCGATCTACACCACGCCGTGGATGCAGGCCATCGGCCATGAGGAACTGCGCCGCCGCGCCGCGCTCAGCGACAACACGGAAGCGGAACTGCGCGCCCGCGCCGAAGTGCAGCACATCCTCGCCCGTGTGGACGAGGGCGGCTTCGCCGAAGGCGTCGTGCGCATCCTCATCATCCTGGCGCAGGCCCGCGGCACCGTGCGGCGCACGCGTCTCGCCCGCTCGGCCCAGGTGCTGACCCGTTCGGCGCCCTTCGACACGCTGAGCGAGCAGGCCCGCGCCCGCCTCATCCACGAGCAGAGCGTCATCGTCGAGCTCGAGCCGGAAGAAGCGCTCGCCACCCTGCCGGACCTCATTCGCGATCCGGCCGAGCGCAAGCGCGCCATCGACCTCGCGATCGAGATCGCCGGCCCGACGCGTGCGGAAATCGACCCGAACGCGCTCGTCAAGCTCGAGGCGATCGAGGCGGCTTTCGCCTCGGCGAAGCCCGCCAAGCCGGTGGCCGTCGCCGCCGCCGAGTGATCCGCTTTCCCGAGGAGATGAACGATGTCGAACAACGCAACGGCTCGCACTACCGTTCGCAACACGACCTGGGATGAGCTGAAGGTCGGCGACGAAGCCTCCGTGGAGCGCACCGCTTCCGCGCAGGACTTCTACCTGTTCGCCCACGTGACGGGCAACATCAACCCGGCCAACCTGCCGGGCAGCGAGGAGGCCGAGGCGCTGGCCCCCTCGATGTGGATCGGTTCGCTGATCTCGGCCGTGCTCGGCAACCGCCTGCCGGGCCCGGGCACGCTCTACCGCGTGCAGAACCTCACGTTCCATGAGCGCGTGCGCATCGGCGACAAGCTCGTCGCCCATGCCCGCGTGGTCGAGAAGGGCGAGAAGCCGCTGGCGACGTTCGAGACCCGCGTGAGCAGGGCCGACGGCACGCTCGTCGCCCAGGGCGTGGCGGAAGTCGAGGTGCCGATCGCGACCATCGAGGCGGACGCGCGCCAACTGCCGGAACTCATTATCGACGAGCACGACCACTTCGGCAAACTCGTGGACATCGCGGCGCAGCTGCCGCCGCTGCCCACCGCCGTGGTGTCGCCCGACGACCACAACTCGCTGGGCGGCGCGGTGCTGTCGGCCAAGAAGGGCCTCATCGTTCCGATCCTGATCGGCGAGCGCGCCGCCATCGAAAAGGCGGCCGAGGAACTCGGCGCCGACATCAGCGGCTACCAGCTCATCGAGGTGGACGGCCATCACGCGGCCGCCGCCAAGGCGGTGGCGCTGGTGAACGCTGGCGAAGCCGGGGCCATCATGAAGGGCAACATCCACTCTGACGAGCTGCTCGGCCAGGTGGTGAAGCGCGATGGCGGCCTGCGCGGTCCGCGCCGTCTCAGCCACACCTTCGTGCTCGACGTGCCGACCCTCGATCACCTGCTGTTCATCTCGGACGCGGCCATCAACATCGCGCCCGATCTGGTGACCAAGGTCGACATCACCCAGAACGCCATCGACCTCGCCATCGCCTGCGGCCTGAAGCAGCCGCGCGTCGGCGTGCTGTCGGCGGTGGAGACGGTCAACGTCAACATCCCGTCCACGATGGACGCCGCGATCCTGTCCAAGATGGCCGATCGCGGCCAGATCACGGGCGGCATCGTCGACGGGCCGCTCGCCATGGACAACGCCATGGACACCGAGGCGGCGCGCACCAAGGGCATCACCTCGCTGGTCGCCGGCCAGGCCGACGTCCTGATCGTGCCGAACCTCGAAGCCGGCAACATGCTGGCCAAGGAGCTGACGTTCGTCGGCCGCGCCGAGGCCGCCGGCCTCGTGCTCGGCGCCAAGGCGCCGGTCATGCTCACGAGCCGCGCCGACAACGATCGCGCGCGCCTCGCTTCCGCCGCGCTCGCCCAGCTCTACTACTACTGGCGCAACAACGGCCGCGCCTTCGTGCCGGCCGCTGGCGAGCTGGCCGAAGCGGCCGAGTAAAAACCAACCCTTGAAGGCCGGCTTCCTCCAAGCCGGCCTTTTTTGTCTGCCGTCCGGCTTTCCCGAAGGAACGACTTCATGTCCAAGACCCTTATCGTGCTGAACGCGGGTTCTTCCTCCATCAAGTTCGTGGTGTTCGACGTCACCGAAGGCAAGCCGGTCAATCTGGCCAACGGGCAGATCGAGGGCCTGGGCGCCACCGTGACCCGCTTCTCCGCCAAGGACGGCGAGGGGCAGGTGATCGGCGAGCGCGATTTCGACAAGGCCTCCGGCGCGCTGACGTCGCACGATCAGGCTGTCGATCTCATCCTCAACTGGATCGAGGAAACCTTCCCCGGCACCGAGGTGGTGGCCGTTGGCCATCGCGTCGTGCACGGCGGCGTGCGCTTCACCAAGCCGGTGCTGGTCACCAACGACATCGTCGCCGAGCTCGAGGCGCTGACGCCGCTCGCTCCGCTGCACCAGCCGCACAACGTCGCCGGCATCCGCGCCGCACAGGCCGCCTTCCCGGGCGTGCCGCAGGTGGCGGTGTTCGACACCTCGTTCCACCGCGGCCATGCCTTCGTCAACGACTCGTTCGCCATCCCGCGCGAATACTACAACGAGGGCGTTCGCCGTTACGGCTTCCACGGCGTGTCGTATGAATACGTCACCCGCCGCCTGAAGCAGATCGCGCCGCTCGACGCGGAAGGCCGCGTCATCATCGCGCATCTGGGCAACGGCGCCTCGATGTGCGCCGTGCGCTACGGCCACTCGATCGCCTCGACCATGGGCTTCTCCGCCCTCGACGGCCTGCCGATGGGCACCCGCTGCGGCAACGTCGACGCCGGCGTGCTGCTCTATCTGCTCGACCAGAAGGGCCTGAACTCGGCTGAAATCCGCGAGATCCTCTACTCGAAGTCGGGTCTGCTCGGCCTCTCCGGTATCTCGCAGGACATGCGCGAACTGGAGGCCTCCGACAAGCGCGAGGCGCGCGAGGCTATCGACTACTTCGTCAACCGCGTGCGCCGCGAAGTGGGCGCGCTGTCGGCGGCGCTCGACGGCCTCGACGCCGTGGTGTTCTGCGGCGGCATCGGCGAGAACTCCTGGCGCGTGCGCGAGCGCGTGCTGCAGGGCCTGCAGTGGATCGGCATCGACCTCGACGAGGAAGCCAACCACAACAACGCCCGCGTGATTTCGTCGCGGCTGTCGCGGGTGCGCGTCTACATCGTGCGCACCAACGAGGGCCTGATGATCGCCGAGCACACGCTGACGCTGCTCGGCCTCGCTTCGCCCGAGATCCAGGCGTTCTCCAAGGACGGCGCGGCTGCCCGCGCGGCCGAGTGATACATTCTCAAGCGGAATGAGGGGCGGGGGCCGTTCGTGGACGGCCCCCGCTCATTTCAGTTTGGCGAGGACGGCGCGCGCCTGCTTGCGATGGTCGGGCGTGATCGCCCCCGCCACGGTGCCGAACACGGCGGCGAGCACCGCGATGTCGTCGGAGAAGCCGATCAGCGGCAGGATGTCCGGCAGGGCGTCGATCGGCAGGATGAAGTAGCCGAGACCGGCGAGCAGCACGTAGCGCACCTTGGGCGGCGTGAAGGGGTCCTTCGCGCACAGGAAGGCCGCCACGAGATCTTCCGCGAACGGCAGGTTGTTGACCACCCGCTTCAGCGCCCGCCAGAATTTTTTCGAGACGCTTGCCTCGTCACGCGCCGCGCGGCGCATGGCGTCCATCTCGTCCCTGGTGAGAAGCCGGGCCAGAACCTCGACCATAATTGCTTGTCTCCTTCGCGGCGGATGCCGTCACCGGGGTGATATGGTGCCCGCCGCGCGGGGAACAAGCTTGGGCCGGGCTTTCGAGCGCCTGCCGGTCCAGATGGACGGGAGGACGCTTTAGATCGTATCCCGGTTTCGTTGAAACGGGTATACGATCTAACATTTCGATTTTGAGCGAATTCTTATCGATTAAATGATTCCATTGAATCGGAAAGCGCTTTACGGCGTCGGGTTGCTGTTCAGCAGGTGGATGGCGTTGATGCGCTCCTCGATCTCGGGCGTGATCGCGATCTCGGCCGCGTCGATGTCGGCCTTGAGCTGGGCGATGGTGGAGGCGCCGATGATCACCGACGCCAGGAACGGCCGCGTGTGGGCAAAGGCGATGGCGAGTTGCGCCGGCTCGATCCCCAGATCGCGCGCCAGATCGAAATAGGCGTTGAAGGCCGCGTCCGCGCCGGGCGTCTGGTAGCGCTGCAGGCGGTCGTAGAGACGCTTGCGCGAGCCTTCGGGCAGCGCGCCGTCGCGGTACTTGCCGGAGAGATAGCCCTGCGCCAGCGCCGAATAGGCCAGCAGCGGCACGTCCTCGCGCAGCGCGATCTCGGCGAGGCCGAGCTCGAAGGTGCGGTTGGTCAGCGAATAGGCGTTCTGGATCGACTGAACGCGCGGCTGCCCGCGCGTCTCGGCAAGGTGCAGATAGCGCGACACGCCCCACGGCGTCTCGTTGGAGAGGCCGATGTAACGCACCTTGCCCGCCTTCACCACTTCGTCGAGAGCGGACAGCGTCTCCTCGATCGGAACCTCGTCGACGGTGCCGCGCCGGTCGCGGAAGATGGTGTGGTTGGAGCCGAAGTTGGCGAAAGCCCGGTCGGGGTAGTGGATCTGGTAGAGGTCGACGTAGTCCGTCTGCAGGCGCGCCAGGCTCTTGTCGATGGCTTCGTGAATCTGCTTGCGGGTGAGGGTGGTCGACGATCCGTCGTCGCGCAGCCAGTTGTTGGGCGAGCGCCCGGACACCTTGGTGGCGATGAGCACCTTGTCGCGGTTGCCCCTGTCCTTCAGCCAGTTGCCGATGATGCGCTCGGTGCTGCCCTGGGTTTCGGGCTTGGGCGGCACGGAATACATTTCCGCCGTGTCGAGGAAGTTGATGCCGCGCTCCAGCGCGTAGTCGAGCTGGGCGTGTCCCTCGGCCTCGGTGTTCTGGTCGCCCCAGGTCATGGTGCCGAGGGTGAGGCTCGGGATCGTCAGGTCCGTGCGGCCGAGCTTGCGGTAGGAGATCGACATGTTAACTCCGGGATTGATGGCGGTCAGCGGGCGGGCGGGAGGCTTGAGATGAAGCGCTCGACGGTTGGCAGGATGCGCTCGACGATGATCCGCACGCCCGCTTCGTTCGGATGCAGGCCGTCGGGCAACACATGAGCGCTTACTCCAGTAATTCCATCGAGAAAGAAGGGATAAAGCACGAGATCGTGCCTGCTGGCAAGAGCGGTGTAGATTCCCTCGAAGCGGCGCGCGTAATCCTCGCCCAGATTGGGCGCCGCGCGCATGCCCGCGAGCAGCACGGCGATGCCGCGCGCCTTGAGGCGGGTGATGATCGCATCGAGCGCTTTTTCGGTGACGGCGGGATCGACGCCGCGCAGCATGTCGTTGGCGCCGAGCTCCAGGATGACGGCCTGCGTGCCCTCCGGCACAGACCAGTCGAGGCGCGCGAGGCCGCCGGACGCCGTGTCGCCGGACACGCCCGCGTTGGCGATCGCGACATCGTGCCCGCGTGCCTTCAGCGCCGCCTCCAGCAGCACGGGGAAGGCGGACGCCTGCGGCAGGGAGTAGCCGGCGGTGAGGCTGTCGCCGAGCGCGACGATGCGCAGCGGCTGGGCCGAGGCGGTGGCGGGGGCGAGCGTCATGGCGACAAATCCTGCCAGCAGGGCCGGGAACAGCAGGGCGATCAGGGGTTTGGCGCGCCTGGCGATAGCGGCGCGCAAGCCAGCGACGATAGGCTGCTCACGATGATGTTTTCGTGCAGGCCGTGTAAACACCGGTGAAGCCAAGTCTGCCTCCTTGCTGCGGGCGCGTTGTATCGCCAACATAGGCATGACGGCGCAACCGCGCTACCTTCGGCGATGCCGCACCCGGTTTTCGCATCCAGCCTGAAAGTTGAAGTACGCCCATGACATCCCTGCCTCCGGCCGAAACGCTCGCTCTCGGGGACGACCTGCCGCTGGCTTCTCGCGGCGACGGCGTGCCCGGCGATGGCGTGCCCATGGTGAAGCTGCATTCCGTGCGCCTTGGCCTCGGCCGCGGCGCCGCTCGGGTGGAGGCGCTGAAGGGTGTGTCGCTCACCGTCGCGCGCGGTGAGGCGGTAGGGCTCGTCGGCCCGTCGGGATCGGGCAAGTCGAGCCTGTTGATGACGCTCGCCGGACTCGAACGCGTCGATGCGGGCAAGGTCTGCATCAACGGATTCGACATCACCGATCTCGACGAGGATCGGCTGGCGCGGTTTCGCGGCAAGTACATCGGCATCGTCTTCCAGTCGTTTCACCTCGTGCCGACCATGACGGCGCTGGAGAACGTGGCATTGCCGCTGGAGCTTGCGGGCGCGTCCGACCCGTTCGACCGCGCCGCGCGGGCGCTGGAGCGCGTGGGGCTGAAGGGCCGCGCCGGCCATTATCCGGCGCAGCTTTCCGGCGGCGAGCAGCAGCGCGTGGCCATCGCGCGCGCGGTCGTCGGCAAGCCGCCGCTCATCGTCGCCGACGAGCCCACCGGCAACCTCGACGAGGACACCGGCGCGGCGATCGTCGACCTGCTGTTTGCGCTGCGGCGCGACGAGGGGGCGACGCTGGTGCTCGTGACCCACGACGCCGGACTTGCCGCGCGCTGCGACCGCACGGTGCGCTTGCGCTCCGGGCTTATTGATAATGCGGCGGCGCCCTTGGGGCAGCCGGCATGACGGGCGGCGCGAATGGGCGCGTGCGTCTCGTACTGCGGCTGGCGCTGCGCGATCTGCGCGGCGGGTTGCGCGGTTTCGGCATTTTCCTCGCCTGCATCGTGCTCGGCGTCGCGGCCATCGCGGGCGTCGGCTCGGTCGCCCGCTCGCTGGGCGAAGGGCTGGCGCGCGAGGGGCGGGTCATTCTCGGCGGCGACATCGCCGTGTCGCTCACCCAGCGCGAGGCGCGCCCGGACGAGTTGGCCTTCCTGCGCGCTGCCGGAGCGCTCGCCCATGTCACGGACATGCGCGCCATGGCGGTCGCGCGCGACGGCGAGGCCGCGCTCGTGGAGCTGAAGGCGGTCGACGGCGCGTATCCGCTGGTGGGAACGCTTGCAACCGAGCCACCGCTCGACCGCGCCGTGCTGTTCGCGGAGCAGGCGGGGCGGTTCGGCGCGGCGGCGGACCCGGCGCTGCTGGCGCGGCTCGGTGTCGGCGTGGGCGACACGTTGCGGCTCGGGGGGCTCGATCTCACGATCCGCGCCGAACTCGTGTCGGAACCCGACAAGGTGGCGGCGGGCATCGGCTTCGGGCCACGGCTCATGGTGTCGCGCGAGGCGCTGGCGCGGACTGGGCTGCTGCAGCCAGGCAGCATCGTGCAGCACTCCTACCGGCTCGCGCTGCCCGACGGCGGCGCGGACGAGGCGGCGCTGGCGCGCTTTGCCGCCCGCGCGGCGGCGGCGTTTCCGGACGAAGGCTGGCGCATCCGCGACCGCACGGACGCCGCGCCGCAGTTGCAGCGGCGCATCGAGCAATTCACCCAATACCTCACGCTGGTGGGCATGACGGCGCTGCTCGTCGGCGGCGTCGGCGTGGCCAACGCCGTGCGCGGCTTCGTCGACCGGCGACGCACCACCATGGCGATCCTCAAGGCGGTGGGCGCGTCGGGCGGCGTCGCCGTCGCGGTGGCGCTCACGGAGGTGATGCTGATCGCCTTGCTCGGCATCGTCGGCGGCCTCGTGGTCGGCGCGCTGATGCCGTTCCTCGTCGGCTGGCTGGCGCAGGACCTGCTGCCGCTGCCCTTCGCCGCCCGGATTGCGCCGCTTGAACTGCTGGCGGCGGCGGGTTACGGGCTGCTTACCGCGCTTGCTTTCTCGCTGGGGCCGGTGGGGCGCGTGCATGACGTGCCGGTCGCGGCGCTGTTTCGCGATCATGTGGATGCCGCCGAAACCCGCTCGCGGCGGCGTTACCGCATCGCCGCCGCCGTCACCGGCGTGCTGCTCGTGGTGACCGCGCTGGCGCTGGCGCACAACACGCGCGTGGCGGCGGTGTTCCTCGTGGCGGCGGGGGCGGCGTTCCTGCTGCTGCGGCTCGTCGCATTCGGACTGATGCGGGCGGCGCGGGCGCTGCCGCATTTGCGCAACCCGACATGGCGACTCGCCATCGCCAACCTGCACCGGCCGGGCGCGCTCACGCCGGCGCTGGTGCTCTCGCTCGGCCTCGGCGTGACGCTGGTGGTGACGCTCGGCCTCATCGACGCCGGACTGCGGCGCGAGCTGACGCGCTCGCTGCCCGAGCGCGCGCCGGCGTTCTTCTTTCTCGACGTTCAGGCGAACGAGGCGGATACTTTCGAGACGTTCCTGCGTCAGACCGTGCCCGGCGGCGCGGTCGAGCGCGTGCCGATGATGCGGGGGCGCATCGTTTCGCTGAAGGGCATCCGCGTGCAGGATTATCCGGCGCCGGAGGAGGTTGCGTGGGTGCTGGAGGGCGATCGCGGCATCACCTTCGCCGAAACCCCGCCCGAGGGCAGCGCGCTCGTCGCCGGCGACTGGTGGCCCGCGGACTATGGCGGCGCGCCGCTGGTGTCGTTCGATGCCGAGATCGCGCGCCAGCTGGGGCTTGGCGTGGGCGACGCCGTGGTCGTCAACGTGCTCGGACGCGAGATCGCGGCGACCGTCGCCAACCTGCGCTCGGTGGAATGGCGCACGCTCGGCATCAATTTCGTCATGGTTTTCTCGCCCAACACGTTCGCCGGCGCGCCCTACACCGTGCTGGCCACGCTGACGGAGCCGGCGGGCGCGGAGCCGGCGCGCAATGCCACGCTGATCCGCGAGATCGCGGCGCGCTTTCCCGCCGTCACCAGCGTCCGCGTGCGCGATGTGCTGACGGCGGTCAACGACATGGCGGGGCAGCTTGCCGTGGCGATCGCGGCGGCCAGCGCCGTCGCGCTCTGCGCCAGCGCGCTGGTGCTCGGGGGCGCGCTCGCGGCCTCGCACCGGGCGAGGCTCTATGACGCGGTGATCCTGAAGACGCTCGGCGCCACGCGCGCCACGCTGCTGCGGGCCTACGCGCTGGAATACGGGCTGCTGGCGCTCGTGTCCGCCGTGTTCGGCTTCCTGGCCGGATCGGCGGCGGCGGTAGTTATCATGACACAGGTGATGCGCCTGCCGGCCGGTTTCGTGCCGGGGCCGGCGCTGGCGGGCGCGCTCATTGCTGTGCTGGTGGCCGTGGCCCTGGCGCTTGCCGGGACGTGGCGGGTGCTCGCCCAGCGGCCCGCCCCCTACCTGCGCGAGCGCTAACAGCCTCCAGCACAGCGCGAACGTGGCCGGATGAAGCGCTTGTAACCTCAAGCCGCTTGTATCGCTCGCGGATGCGGACCATATTACGCGAGACGTCCGCACTGGCGGACAACGTTTACTCTCGGGAGAGATGTCATGTCGGATTGGAACCGCAATGCGCCGGCCTACGGGCAAGGCGCAGCCCGGGCTGGCACCGCAGAGGTCGATCAGGGCCTGCGCGCGTTCATGCTCGGCGTGTACAACAACATGGTGCTCGGCCTCGCCATCACCGGTCTCGCCTCGCTCGGCGTGTTCCTGGCGGCCGTCACCACAGATCAGGCGAGCGCCGTGGCCAGCGTGGCCGGGGGGCTGTTCCTTACCCAGTTCGGCTACGCGCTGTTCGCCACGCCGCTGAAGTGGGTCGCGATGCTCGCGCCGCTGGCCATGGTGTTCTTCATCAGCTTCCGCATCGAGCGGATGCAGGCCAGCACCGCGCGGCTCATGTTCCTCGTCTATGCCGCGTTGATGGGCGTGTCGATCTCGTCGATCTTCCTCGTCTATACGCAAGCCTCGATCGTGCAGGTGTTCTTCATCACCGCAGCCGCCTTCGGCGCGCTGAGCCTCTACGGCTACACGGCGAAGCGCGATCTGTCGGCGATCGGCTCGTTCCTGGTGATGGGTCTCTTCGGGCTGATCATCGCCTCGCTTGTCAACCTGTTCCTGCAGTCGAGCGGCTTCCAGTTCGTGATCTCGATCCTGGGCGTGCTGATCTTCGCGGGCCTCACCGCATGGGACACGCAGCGCATCAAGTCGATGTACTACGCGCTCGACGGCGGCGAGATCGCGGCGAAGAAGTCGGTGCTGGGGGCGCTCAGCCTCTACCTGAACTTCATCAACATGTTCATGTTCCTGCTGCAGCTCTTCGGCCAGCAGCGCAACTGACGCGCTTTACTCGTAATCAGATGGACCCCGGCGGCGACGTCGGGGTTTTTCTTTTGCGGCTTCAGCGGACCAGCTTCAGCGGCTTGTCGAGAACGGCGAGCACGCGGGCGAGGTCGCCGCCACGCTTGAGGATGAGGCCGGACGCCGCCACGGCCGCGTATTCACCCTGCTTGCGGGCGAGGCGCGGCGTCTTCTCGATACGGTAGAGCGGCACCTCGGACGATCGGCGATACACCGAGAAGATCGCCTGATCGCGCAGGAAATCCATGGCGTAGTCGCGCCACTCGCCGGCGGCGACCTTGCGCCCGTAAAGTCCGAAGATGATCCGCAACTCGCCCTGGGTGAAGGTGACGGGGCCGGCATGCGCATGCGGTGGCGGCGATTGCGCCGGCAGCGGCTGGGCTGGAGGGCGCTGGGCCACGACGCGGGCATCGAGGGGAATGACGGCAGCGCCCGGCGAACCTTTGTGGACAGACCCGGGGCCGGAGGACGATGCGCCGAAAAATGGCGCGCTCTGCTCGGGATCTCCGTTTCCGGCCTCGCTCAATCCGCTCTCCCCCATTGGAGCGCTTTCCGATTAAATGGAATCATTTAATCGATAAGAATTCGCTCAAAATCAAAATGTTAGATCGTATCCCCGTTTCAACGAAACCGGATACGATCTAGTGGCGCCATCGTCGCAGCATTGTCATGATGGCCGTCATGCGGGCTGTATGCAAGTCCCCGTCCACGGCTTGAGTAGTTCAAGGGTGATTTCGCGGAATTATCGCGTGGTAAATGTCTTGAGAATACCATTCGGCAGACGCTGAAGCGCCGTTATGTGGCCGCAATCCTCGGCGAAATTGCAATGGTCATCTGGATGGTCCGGCGGCTCAGGGCGCCGAATTTCATAGCCCCCCAGCCCCATCGGTGTTTTGGACGTCGGGCTGTCCAGATGCGGTGAAGGCCCGGGATTTCCGTGCGGCGCATGACGTTTTCCCGGGTGTTTTTTGCGTATTTCCGGATGCTTTCCCCAAGTGTTCGTTGTTCGGTTGCGTAGCATGCCGCGAGCCCGGCCCGGTACTCCGGGTCGGGGCTTGGCATGTCCAATCAAAGCGCATGTCCAATCGAAGCCCTGGCGCCCGCAGAAGCGGCCCTGGCAGCCTCCCACAAGTAAAAGAAAAGTTTTCGGCGCCATTTCTGGCGTCCGATTCGCGTTTTAAACTTTTCCAGACTTTCGGGCCTGCTTTCCAGACGCGATCGATAATGCTGTGGATGCGCGCATTTTCCCTCTGCATCTTCATTTTAGTATCACATCGTTTGCCGACCATCGTCCGCGCGGGCCGAAATCCGCGCAATGGACGGTGGTGGAATGTTGAATTGCGGGCATTTCGGCGTGCGCGATGCATGATGTCGGCTCCAATACTGTCGGTATCGTGCTAGATCGCATCCCGGTTTCGTTGAAACGGGGAGGCGATCTAACATCTTGATTTTGAGCGAATTCTTATCGATTAAATGATTTCATTTAATCGGAAAGCGCTCTAGGCTGTAAAAAAATGACCTGTTATCCGGGCGTTGAAATGGTCGGCGTCAGGCGGCAGGTCGCGTGTAATGACCGGGAGGATGTCGTGGCGGTTGAGGATTTGACAGGGCGGATCGATTCGGTGCTTGCAGGGCGCGGAGCGGCCGTTCCGGGCTGGTTTGTGGAGGCGTTGCTGGGGCAGGTTGCGGCGGAGGATCTTGCTGCGCACTCCGATGCGTTTCTCGCCGCGCGCGTCGAGGAGGCGTTCGCGCATCTGAACGCGCCGCGTCGCCGGGGCGAGCCGAGCATCCGTCTCATCGATCCCCCCGAAGGGGATGGGGACGGTGCGCCGCCGGTGACCATCGTCGAGGTCGTGAACGACAACATGCCGTTCCTGCTCGATTCGACCCTCGCTGCCGTCATCGATCTCGGTTTCGAGACGCTGCTGATCGCCCACCCCATCCTCGATGTCGAACGTGACGCGTCCGGCGCCGTTGTCGCCGGTGTCGGCGAGGCGGGGGCGGATGCGCCGGCTGCCGGCGTGAGCCGCGAGAGCCTCATTCACCTGCATCTGCCGCGCATCCACGACGCCGACCGGCGCGCGCGCCTCGTCGATGAACTGGCGCGCGTCTATGACGACGTGGCCAGCGCCGTCGCCGACTGGCCGGCGATGCGCGCGCGGCTCATCGAGGCGGTGGCGAGCCTGCGCGACACGCCGTCGCCGCTCGACGCCAAGACGGTGAGCGAGGCGGCCGCCTTCCTGCAATGGCTGGCCGACGATAACTTCACCCTGCTCGGCATCCGCGAATACCGCTTCCGCGAGGACAGCGTCGCCGATCCGGTCGAGGGAACCGGGCTCGGCATCCTGACCGACCCGGCGGCGCGCATCCTGCGGCGCGGGCGCGAGCTGGTGGTGATCTCGCCCGAGATCCGGGCCTTCCTGCAGCGGCCGGTGGCGCTCATTATCACCAAGGCCAACGTGAAATCGCGCGTGCACCGGCGCACCCATCTCGACTACATCGGCGTCAAGCTGTTCGACGAGGCCGGCGAGGTGGTGGGCGAGCTGCGCATCGCCGGGCTCTTCACCGGCAACGCCTATACGCGCTCGACGACGACGATCCCCTACCTGCGCCAGAAGGTGGCGCAGATCGTGGAGCGGGCCGAGTTCGACCCGGCGAGCTATTCCGGCCGCTCGCTGCTGCACGTGCTCGACGACTATCCGCGCGACGAGCTGTTCCAGATCGACGTCGACACGCTGTTCGGCTTCGTGCAGGACATCCTGCGCCTCACCGAGCGCCCGCGCGTGCGCGCCCTCGCGCGCCCCGACGAGTTCGGCCGCTTCGTCTCCGTGCTCGTCTACCTGCCGAAGGACCGCTACGACACCGACGTGCAGACCGACATCGGCGCCTTCCTGACCCGCATCTACCAGGGGCGGCTGTCGGCGACCTATCCGTCGTTCCCCGAAGGGCCGCTGGCGCGCATTCATTACATCGTGGGCCGCGACGACGGCGACACGCCGAGTGTCGACCGCTCGACGCTGGAGACCGGCATCCGCGAGCGCGTGCGCACCTGGGGCGACACGCTCAGCGAGGCCTTCGCCCGCCACCTGGGCGGCGAAAAGGGGCGCCAGCTCGCCGCCGCCTACGCCGGGGCCTTCGGCGGCGCTTATCGCGAGGCTTTCTCGGGCGAGGAAGTCATTGCCGACATCGCGGTGATCGAGGATCTCGGTCCCGAGCATCCGCGTGCGGTCAAGCTCTACCGACGGGCGGCGGACCCGGAAAGCCGCGCGGCGCTGAAGGTGTTTTCGCGCTCCGCGCCGACGTCGCTCTCCGAGCGCGTGCCGCTGTTGGAAAAGCTCGGCTTCCGCGTGGTCAACGAGCGTACTTACCGGGTCGCGCCCGCGGGCGTGCCGGAAGAGGCGCGCGTGTGGCTGCACGACATGACGCTGGAGCGCGCGGGCGGCGGCGTCATCAACGTCGAGCGCGCCAGGCCCGATCTCGAGGCGGCGCTGACGGCGCTGTTCGAGGGGCAGGCGGAGTCCGACGGCTTCAACGCCCTCGTGCTCGAGGCCGGACTCAACTGGCGCGAGGCCGCGATCCTGCGCGCTTATGGCCGTTACCTGCAGCAGATCGGCGTGCCGTTCGCGCAAGGGTATCTGGCGCAGACGCTGGCCAACCATCCCGACATCGCCACCCGGCTGGTGGCGCTCATCGGCGCGCGCTTCGACCCTGCCGCCGAGGGCGACCGCGTGGCGCGCGAGAAGGCGATCAAGGACGAGATCGAGGAGCGCCTGCAGGGCGTGTCGAGCCTCGACGAGGATCGCATCCTGCGCCGCTTCGTCAACCTGATCGAGGCGACGCTGCGCACCAACATCTACCAGCAGGACGAGGCCGGCCAGCCGCGCGCCACCATCTCCTTCAAGTTCGAGTGCGCCAGAGTCGATGGCCTGCCCAAGCCCGCGCCGCTGTATGAAATCTTCGTCTACTCGCCGCGTGTCGAGGGCGTGCACCTGCGCTTCGGCAAGGTGGCGCGCGGCGGCCTGCGCTGGTCGGACAGACCGCAGGATTTCCGCACGGAGGTTCTGGGGCTGGTGAAGGCGCAGCAGGTGAAGAACGCGGTCATCGTGCCGGTGGGCGCCAAGGGCGGTTTCGTGCCCAAGCGCCTGCCGCCGGCCTCCGACCGTGCCGCCTGGCTGGAAGAGGGCAAGGGCGCCTACCGGGTGTTCATCGCCAGCCTGCTCGACCTCACCGACAACCGGGTGGGCACGGATGTCGTGCCGCCTCCGCGCACGGTGCGCCACGATGGCGACGATCCCTATCTCGTCGTCGCGGCTGACAAGGGCACGGCGACTTTTTCGGATCTCGCCAACGCCATCTCGCTGGAGCACGGCCACTGGCTCGGCGATGCGTTTGCCTCGGGCGGCGGCCACGGCTACGACCACAAGGGCATGGGCATCACCGCGCGCGGCGCGTGGGAGGCGGTGAAGCGCCACTTCCGCGAGGTCGACATCGACATCCAGACCACGCCGGTGACGGTGGCGGGCGTGGGCGACATGTCCGGCGACGTGTTCGGCAACGGCTTGCTGCTCTCGAAAGCGGTCAAGCTCGTCGCCGCCTTCGACCACCGCGACGTCTTCCTCGATCCCGATCCCGATCCGGCGCTTTCGTGGGCGGAGCGCCAGCGCCTGTTCGACCTGCCGCGCTCGAGCTGGCAAGATTACGACCGGGCGCTGATCTCGACCGGCGGCGGCGTGTTCTCCCGCTCGGCCAAGACCATCGCGCTTTCCGAGCAGGTGCGGGTGCGGCTCGGCATCAGCAAGGCGGAGCTGACGCCCAACGAGCTGATCTCGGCCATCCTGAAGGCGCCGGTCGATCTCTTGTGGTTCGGCGGCATCGGCACTTACATCCGCAGCCATGACGAGGCGGACGAGCGCGTCGGCGACCGTGCCAACGATGCCATCCGCATCAGCGGCGGCAACGTGCGGGCTCGCGTGATCGGCGAGGGCGCGAACCTCGGCGTCACCCAGCTCGGCCGCATCGAGGCGGCGCGCAAGGGCGTGCGCCTCAACACGGACGCCATCGACAACTCGGCCGGCGTCAACACGTCGGACATCGAGGTCAACCTCAAGATCGCGCTCTCCATTCCCCAGCAGGACGGGCGGCTGTCCGAGGACGACCGCAACGCGCTGCTCAAGAAGCTGACGCCGGACGTGGCGCGCCTCGTGCTCGCCACCAACTACGAGCAGCCGCGGGCGATCTCGCTCATCGAGCTGCGCGGGGCGGAGGAGATCGGTTTCGCCCGCCGGCTCCTCAACGTGCTGGAGGGGGCAGGGCGCCTCGACCGGGGCATCGAGTACCTGCCCGACGACGCCGAACTCGCCGCGCGCGAGAAGCGGGGCGAGGGGCTGTCTCGGCCTGAGATCGCGGTGCTGCTGGCCTATGCCAAGCTCGCGCTCTACGACGCCATCCTCGATTCGCCGGTGCCGGACGATCCCTTCGTGGCGCGCGAGCTCGTGCGCTACTTCCCGCTGGAGCTGTCCGAGCGCTTCCCCGACGCCATCGCCCACCACCGGCTGCGGCGCGAGATCATCGCCACGCGGCTCTCCAACACCATCGTCAACCTGGCGGGGCCGAGCATCGCGACCCGCATCGCCGACCAGACGGGCGCGGGCGTGCAGACGCTGACGGCCGCGTTCATCGCCGTGTGGTCGGCCTTCGGCCTCGAGGCGCTCGTCGCCGGCATCGACGCGCTCGATACGCGCATCGGCCAGCACGCCGGGCAGGTGAGTGGTGCGACGCAGCTGTCGCTCTACGCCGAGCTGCAGGACCAGCTCATCAACCTGGTGACGTGGTTCAGCCGCAACATCGACTTCACGGCGGAGGGGCTGGAGGCGGTCGTCGAGCGTTACCGCGCCGGCGTGCGCGACGTGAGCGGCGCCATCGGCCGCTCGGCCGCGAGCGCGGTGCGCGACGGGCGGGTGGAAGCGCTGCGCGCGCTCAACGTTCCCGACAGCGTGGCGAGCGATCTCGCGCGCCTCTCCGCGCTGGTGGAGACGCCCGACATCGTGCGCGCCGCCGCCCGCACCGGGCAGCCGGTGGGCGAGGTCGCGGCGGTGCACTTCGCGCTCGCCGACGTCTTCGGCTTCCAGGACCTGGCGGAAGCGGCGCGCGGCGTCGTGCCCGGCGATTATTACGATCGCCTCGCCCTCGACCGCGCCATCACCGCGCTCGACGACGCCCACAGCCGGTTGACGGCGGAAGTCGTGACCGCGGGCACGGGCAAGGGCGCGGCTGCCGTCGCGGCATGGGCCAACGCCCGCGCCGACGACGTCGACCGCATCCGCAAGGCCGTCGACGCCATCCGCGCCTCGGGCCTCACTCTCGCCAAGACCATCGTCGCGGCCAATCTCGTCGGCGATCTCGCCCGCAGTTGACGGCGGCGCGGCGCGGGAAGCGGTTCGCTTTCCCCGCGCCGGCATGGAACGGATGCCTGACAAAAAGCAGGCGCGCGACCCCCGCCCGGGCCGCGCGCTTTTTCGTGTGTCTGATTTTTCTTGAGATTTTCACACGGGGAATATAAAAGAGGCTATAGACATTCTGGACGGTGTCCAGAACATCGCGGCGGCGCGCCTGACGCCCCATGAACTTACAGCCTCCAAGGGAACTGAATTGGATAGACAATCGGATCTTGCAACGCCCTATTACCTGATAGACAAGGCCAAACTTCTTCGCAACATGGAGCTTATAGCTAATGTTCGCGAGCGCTCCGGCGCCAAAGCTTTGCTGGCTTTGAAATGCTTTGCGACCTGGTCGGTGTTCGATCTGATGCGCCAATACATGGATGGCACGACGTCCTCCTCGCTCTACGAAGTGAAGCTCGGGCGGGAGAAATTCGGCGGCGAGACCCATGCCTACAGCGTCGCCTATGCCGATGACGAGATCGACGATGTGCTGGCGCAGGCCGACAAGATCATCTTCAACTCCGCCGGCCAACTGGCGCGCTTCGGCGCGCGGGCGCAGCAACGCGGCGTGGTGCGGGGATTGCGCGTCAACCCGGGCGTCAGCAGCTCCGATTTCGCGCTGGCCGACCCCGCCCGCCCCTTCAGCCGGCTCGGCGAGTGGGACGACGAGCGCATCGACGCGGTGATCGGCGACGTTTCCGGCTTCATGATCCACAACAACTGCGAGAACGGCGACTTCGCGCTTTTCGACAGCCTGTTGACGCAGGTCGAGACGCGCTTCGGCCGGTTCCTGCAGCGGCTCGACTGGGTAAGCCTCGGCGGCGGCATCCATTTCACCGGCGAGGGCTATCCCCTCGACAAGCTTGCCGACCGCCTCAAGGCGTTCGCGGACAGGTTCGGCGTGCAGGTCTATCTCGAGCCCGGCGAGGCGGCGATCACCAACAGCACCACGCTGGAAGTGACGGTGCTCGACACGCTCTACAACGGCAAGCATCTCGCCATCGTCGACAGCTCGGTGGAGGCGCACATGCTCGACCTGCTGATCTATCGCCTCAACGCGAAGATGAAACCGAACGGCGGCGCGCACCAGTTCATGGTGTGCGGCAAGTCGTGCCTTGCGGGCGATATTTTCGGCGAGTTCCCGTTCGAGGCGCCGCTGAAGGTCGGCGACCGGCTGTCGTTCGAGGATGCCGCCGGCTACACGATGGTCAAGAAGAACTGGTTCAACGGCGTCAAGATGCCGTCGATCGCCGTGCGCCAGCTGAATGGCGAGGTCGAGCTCGTGAAGGAGTTCACCTACGGCGATTTCGTCGCCAGCCTCTCCTGATACTCTTTAATCAAACCTTACCTCATACATGGAGCGTTCCGCGTGAAATGAAAAAGAACATCCTCATTATTGGTGCTGGCGGTGTAGCACAGGTCGTTGCCCACAAGGCTGCGCAGAACAACGATATTCTCGGCGACATCCACATTGCATCGCGCAGCGTGGGCAAGGCGCAGGATATCATTGCCAGCGTGCTGGAAAAGGGAGCGCTGAAGCAACCCGGCGTGTTGCGGGCGCATGCGCTCGACGCGCTCGATATCGAGGCGACGAAGGCGCTGATCCGCGACACGGGCGCGCAGATCGTGCTCAATGTCGGTTCGGCCTTCATCAATATGTCGGTGCTGCGCGCGACCATCGACACGGGTGTCGCCTATATCGACACCGCCATACACGAGGACCCGGCCAAAGTCTGCGAGACGCCGCCGTGGTACGGCAATTATGAGTGGAAGCACGCCGACGAGATCGCGCAAAAGGGCGTGACCGTCATCCACGGCGCGGGCTTCGATCCGGGCGTCGTCAACGCCTATGCCGCGCTCGCGGTCTCCGATTACTTCGATCACGTCGACTCGATCGACATCATCGACATCAACGAAGGCGATCACGGCCGCTACTTCGCGACGAATTTCGATCCCGAGATCAACTTTCGCGAGTTCACCGGCCAGGTCTATTCGTGGCAGGACGGCGCGTGGCAGACGAACAGCATGTTCGAGATCAGCCGCACCGACGACCTGCCGGTCGTGGGTCCGCAGACAACCTATCTCTCCGGCCACGACGAGATCCACTCGCTGTCGCGCAACCTGCCGGTGAAGAACATCCGTTTCTGGATGGGGTTCGGCGAGCATTACATCAACGTGTTCAACGTGCTGAAAAACCTCGGCCTGCTGTCCGAGCAGCCCGTGACCACGGCCGAGGGGCTCGAGGTCGTGCCGCTCAAGGTGGTGAAGGCCGTGCTGCCCGATCCGGCCTCGCTCGCGCCCGATTACGTCGGCACGACCTGCATCGGCAACCTGGTGAAGGGCACCAAGGACGGGCAGCCGCGCGAGATCTTCATCTACCAGATCAGCGACCACAAGCAGGCATATGAGGAAGTCGGCAGCCAGGCGATTTCCTACACCGCCGGCGTGCCGGCTATCGCAGCGGCGATGCTCGTCGCCACCGGCGAGTGGGACATCGGTCGCCAGGCCAATGTCGAGGAACTGCCGCCCCATCCCTTCCTCGACCTGCTGAACCGTATCGGCATGCCGTCGCGCATCCGCGAGGGCGAGGACGACCGGTCGCTCGATTTCGCCCATGACGCGGCCGGGCGCTGGCGCGTGGCCGAAGGCTGAACGCACAGGCGGGTTCAATAGTGAAGGGAAGGCGGAAACGCCTTCCCTTTTTCTTTGCTTGAATGAGTTTTTATGTGTCAGGCGTCGTCCGTTTCATTGTCCAGCGCGTTCGCGGCCGCAAGTCTTTGCAGGATGTCGGCGGGGACGACGCAACGGACGACAGGCGCGAGGATCGCGCTACCTGCCGCCGGTCCGGTGTTTTGCGCGAGCCGGGCTGCCATCGGTTGCGGGAGGGTGAGCGGCAGTGCGCCAGGCGCCGACGCGCCATACGCCACGCGGCGCGCCGCCAGTTCCGTCGCGCGCTTCCGGCGGCGGAAGGCGAAGTAGAGCTGCTTCAGGGCCTCGGGCGAGCGCGGATCGATGGCGGGTCTGGCGGGCGGCGCAACCGGTGCGCGAAATTGTTCCGCCCCGTCCTCGAACGGGAGTTCGGTGACGACGAAGCGGCCGCACGCATATGTGCGGGGAATTTCGGACATCTGACGCCTCCGGATTGTCGGGAACGCCCGTTCCTATCCCACGAAGGCGGCGATGACCAGCGCGTTGACGAGATCGATGAAGAAGCCGCAGACGAGGGGCACGATGATGAAGGCGCGGTGGGCGGCGCCGTATTGCTGGGTGACGGCCGTCATGTTGGCGATGGCCGTCGCGGTGGAGCCGAGCGTGATGCCGCCGAAGCCGGCGGCGATCACCGTCGCCTCGTAGTCGCGCCCCATGACCGGGAACACGACGTACAGGATGTATACGAGGCTGAGCAGGATCTGCACCGCCAGCGCCGTGATGATGAAGCCGAATACGCCCGCGAGCTCCCACAATTGCAGGTTCATCAGCGCCATGATGAGAAACAGGCCCAGCGACATGTCCGATATCAGCGACAGGCCCTGCCGGGTGGCGGGCCAGTAGCGCATCACCGTCTTGCCGGCGGCGAGGGGCGTCAGGTTGCGCACCGCTATCCCTGCGATGAGGCAGGCGACGAATGTCGGCAACGTCAGGCCGGTTTCGTCGATCAGCGCGTCGAGACCGGTGCCGAGCAGCACCGTGATGTTGAGAATGAAGATGGCCCAAAGCACGCAGAAGTAATCGAGGTTGGTGCTCTGGCGTTCATGGGAGGCGCCGATGTCGAGATCGGCGATGCCGGAGGGGGTGATGGCGTGGCGGCGCATCAGCCACGTGGCGACCGGCCCGCCGATGACGCACGCCGCGATCAGGCCCACCGTGTTGGCGGCGATGCCAAGCTCCGCCGCGTTGGCGATCCCGAGATCTTCCTTGAAGATCGGCGCCCACGCCATCGTGGTGCCGAGGCCGCCGGTGAGCGAGATGGACCCGACCATCAGCCCCGCCAGAGGGTCGAGCCCGAACAGCGCCGCGATCCCCATGCCCGCGAAGTTCTGGCCGATCATGAAGATGGCCGCCAGCCCCAGCAGCACCAGCAGCGGCTTGCCGCCCTGGCGCAGCGTGCGGATGTCCGCCTTCAGGCCGATGCCGGAAAAAAACAGCAACAGCAGGAAATCCCGCACGTCGAGATCGAACGAAACCTTGTGTCCGGATGTGAAGTAAATGACGGATATGAATCCGGAACAAAGAAGACCGCCGATAACGGGTTCTGGTATGCTGTATTTTCGCAGAATATAAAAATTTATAGTAAATAATTTTCCGGACATGAGCAGCAAGATTGCCACTGTGAATGAAATAAATTCGCCGACGATTGTCATTTAATTTTTTGTCGTCCACTAATTGATGCCCTGTGAATTTGTTTATCGCGAAATCTTTGTGAAATCTATACCCGAGAAATAAAAAACAACGCTTTTCGCGTTAACGGCTTGTGGCATTGCCATGCCTGCCTTCGGCGTGGGCGTGTTGCGCGTCTATTCTGCGGCGTATCTGTCCGTATACTTGGCGGCGCGCATGGAAGCGGCGCATACGCAACCGGCGCAGGACCTGAGAAGCGCGTGCGTTCGGCCTCCGCAAGATTATAAGTATTCAAATTTGAATTTGATGATTATGTGCAACAGGAAAACATATATTGATATTTCATGGGAAATTATGCTTCTGGCTTAAACAGGAAGTCTATATAGAGATTTAAATGAATGAAGCTAGCGCCAAGCGCAGACGATGGCTGAAATAGACATGAAATCATGTCGTCTGCGCACTTTTGAAGAGTTTTAAATAGACGATTTCTATTCGAATACACTTTTATGCGTGACAGGCTGTCCCGCATCCTCGCGCCATGCGGCGGGTGCAGCGGACGGGTGTGTCGGATCGATCGGATGGGGGCAGAACGGGTCGCGAGCCCGAACGGGACGGGACTGCTGGGATTGGGTCCGAAGGGACCGGGCTGAAAGGAAATGAGAATGACACCGGGTGGAAAGCGGGTCGCGACAGCGACCGCGATGGTTGCGTTGCTGGTTGCTTCGGGCGGCCTTGCCCTGGCGCAGGAGACGCGTGCGCAACGGGCCGAGGCCGATGCCGACCTGCCATTGACGGGCGATGAGCTGCTGCTCGACGAGGTGGTGGTCGTTTCCGCCCGCGAGCAGCTCAACCAGGCGCCGGGCGTGTCGATCATCAGCCGCGAGGAAATCGAACGCAGTCCTCCCGCGCGCGGCGATCTCGCCGAGATCATCCGCCGCCAGCCGGGCGTCAACCTCACCGGCAACTCGTCCAACGGCCAGCGCGGCAACAACCGCCAGATCGACATCCGCGGCATGGGGCCTGAGAACACGCTCATCCTCATCGACGGCAAGCCGGTGTTCTCGCGCAACTCCGTGCGCATGCGCCGTGGCGGCGAGCGCGACACGCGCGGCGATTCCAACTGGGTGCCGGCGGAAGCGGTCGAGCGCATCGAGGTGCTGCGCGGCCCTGCTGCCGCGCGCTACGGCTCGGGCGCCTCGGGCGGCGTGGTCAACATCATCACCAAGCGTCCCGACAAGCACTCCTTCAGTGCGACGAGTTTCGCCAACGTTCCCGAAAGCGACAAGGAAGGGCGCACCTTCCGCTCGACCGTGGTCGCGGGCGGACCGATCGACGAGCGCTTCACATACCGCATCACCGGCAACTACAACCACACCGGCGCCGACGATCCGGACATCAACCGCGACGCGACGCCCGCAGGGCAGAGCGTGGCCGCCGGCCGCGAGGGCGTGATCAACACCGATTTCCGTGGCCTGCTCTCGTGGAAGATCGACGAACGTCACGTGGTCGACTTCGAGAGCGCCTGGAGCCAGCAGCGCAACATCTACGCTGGCGATGCGCTGTTCCAGGATGTGTTCGGCACCGCCCTCAACTCGGAACTGGCGCGCGATGGACGCGAGACGAACCGCGTGACGCGCACCACGCTTTCCGCCACCCATCGCGGCAAGTGGGATTTCGGCACGTCGAACACCTACATCCAGTGGGAAAACTCGAAGAACAAGCGTCTGGGCGAGGGTAACGCC
Organism: uncultured Chelatococcus sp.; assembly: GCA_937863995.1. Lineage (GTDB taxonomy): Bacteria > Pseudomonadota > Alphaproteobacteria > Rhizobiales > Beijerinckiaceae > Pseudochelatococcus. The sequence continues at coordinate 587 of CALMIK010000066.1, read as the reverse complement.
GGCTCGGGCGAGGGCCAGATCAGCTCGCAATACGCGAAGGATCGCAGGACCATCACGCTCGACAACGTGACGGCCAAGAGCGAGTGGAACTTCCCGATCACCGTCGTCGTGCCCCAGACCCTGACCCTCGGAACCGAGTTCCGCGGCGAATGGATGGACGACGAGAACATGGCCAGCGGCCAGACCTTCACCAGCGGAAGCATCACTGGCACGCAGCCCAACCCGGCGCTGCGCAATCCCAAGAGCCAGGCGCTCCTGTTCGGCGCTTACCTCGAGGACAACATTCTCGTCACCGACAAGCTCATCCTGACGCCTGGCCTGCGCTTCGACCATCATTCGCAGTCGGGCAACAACTGGAGCCCGAGCTTCAACGCGTCCTATGCGCTGACCGACGAGATCACGCTGAAGGCCGGTATCGCGCGCGCATTCAAGGCGCCCAACCTGTTCCAGACCAACCCCAACTACCTCTACAACTCGAATGGTAACGGCTGCCCCTTCCTCTACGGCGGTCCCTGCTACGTTGCCGGTAACGCGCAGCTGAAGGCAGAGACCAGCATCAACAAGGAAATCGGCATCAACTACACCAA
>CALMIK010000065.1 GCA_937863995.1 uncultured Chelatococcus sp. | reverse complement strand
CTCGCGACAAATTACCTGTCCGCAATAGCACTGGTATCAATCATCATCGCCTGGATATGATTGAGTCCTCACCGTAGCTGTTTAGGTTCAGGACCCATTGATTCAGGGATTTTGATGTGTTCAGGCTCCCTGATGAGACTGGACATGAGCAACCTGTATTGGCTGACAGACGCGCAGATGGAACGGCTTGCGCCGTATTTCCCCCGCTGGCCTGCCCCCTGTGGAAATTATCATCGTGCTCGCCTTCATCGTCCATCCCGGCCAAACCCTGCGATACGAGCTTGAAGCCCGCGACCTGTCCCCCGAGGCGTTCGCCGCTGCGCTTGACCTGTCGCCCGCAATCGTCACCGGCATCATCGCCGGGCGCGGCGCGATCACCCCGGACGTGGCGGCACGGCTTGCCCGCTATTTCGGGAACGGCGTCGATTTTTGGCTTGCCCTGCAATCGGCTTATGACGACGGGGCGACGTGGGCGCATATGGACGCCTGCCCGCGCCTGTCATTCGCCACGCTCACACGGGCGGACGTTCCCGCGTCGGCGGGCGTCTACGCGCTCTATCGAGGCGGGGAGCGCGTCTACGTCGGCACAGCGGCATCACTGGTGCGTCGGGTTTGGGGCAACCATGCCCGCCGCACTCTCGCATCCATCAGAAAATCGGCGCTGCGAAGGAACGTCGCGGAACGGCTCGGTATCGCGTCATCTGCCGACATCCTCGCGGCGCGATACATCCCGACGCCCGATCAACTGGCGGCGGTGCGGGCATGGCTGGACGGCTGTGCAATCGCTTGGATCGTGTGCGACAGCGCCGCCGCCGCATTGCGGCTGGAAGCCCGCCTCAAGGCGGAGTACCGCCCGACACTGACAAAGCTATGAAGCCCGCCAGCGGCCCGCGCTGGCCCGGCACGGGCCTATCTGTCGCGCCCCGCATCCTCACGGTCGCGGATGATGAATTGGGTATAGTTGAGGAAGCTGGGCATGATGAACCACTTCAAGCCGACGCCCAAGATGGCGGTGCTGGCAGCAAAGCGCGCCCATCCGGTCATGCCGAACACGGCGGCAGGAACCATAGCCAATCCGCCGAACAGACCAGCCCAAAGGATGCAGGCGGTTCGCCAGTACCGGCGGGATTTCGGGTTGCCTGTGCCATCCTGTCGCACCATGTGGATATCTCGTGCGGAACTTTATGGGGGGGTTTTGGCGGGCTTGAAAATCGTTAAGTCGAATTTCTCAACAATTTCAACTGCTTGGCGACAGAAATGGCGGAGAGAGAGGGATTCGAACCCTCGATACGGTTGCCCGTATACACGCGTTCCAGGCGTGCGCCTTCAACCACTCGGCCACCTCTCCAAATCACCGATCAGCGGTGCGAACGGATGTCTTTGTAGGAGACAACCAATTGCGCAAAAGCCTGTCGAATCATGCTGCCGCCATCCTAGAAGGGATGTGGTTTCGACGCATTTTTCGTTGCTGGCTACCCCGGCGACCATGGGCTTCTAGCCCACAAACAGCGCCCGTGGCAAGCGCTGTTTTGGGATAATTCACCGGCTATTCAATAAAAAAATCAAACCGCCGTTATCCAAAATGCCATTCGCGATACGGCGTGCGCTGGCCTATCGCTATAAATGCGTTGCCGCTCTTATTCTGGTTGCCTGGGCGCGCTGACGGAGCGGTAGGAAAGCCGTGTCGACGGTTCCATGCTGAACGTCGGATAAGACGTGAGCCTCGCGTCGATGGGCAGCGAACGGAGGATGGCTTCCGCCGCAGGCTTTTCCTGCGGGGTAGACGCTGCAAGCGACACAGGAGCTGCAGGCGCAGCATCCGTGGCTGCGGCGGTTTCAGCCTTCGCGGCTGGCGGGGAGACAGTGAGCGCGATCCGCGGCGGCGGTAGCGGAACGGATGCGACCACGGTTGGTGCGGGAGCGACGGACGGACGTTTTGCCGGTGCGGCTGCCGCGACGACCGTGGCGGCTTCCTGCGTCGCGGTCGCGACAGCTGCTTCGGGCGCGGCCGCTGCTGCCGGGGCTTCCGGCGCGGGTGCAGCGTAAGCCAGAACCGGTCCGTCGATCACGCGCGGGGCGTTGCGACCGACTTTGCTGTAGAAGATGTTGCCGCCCGCAACCTGCAGATAGCGCATGTTGGGATACTTGTAACGCCGCGTCGCGACATGGAAGAACATTGCATCGCCGATGCCTTCGTGGCGCTTGCCGGCCAGAACTTCGTCAGCGGCTGCCTCGGCATGGTGACGGTCGCGCGGCGACATCGAGCGGGACAGAACGCCGGGCGCAAACTGGTTGCGCTGTCCAACGACGCCGCAAATCGTGTCGGGATAGCTCGGGGAGTTCACGCGGTTCATAACCACGGTGCCGACTGCGACCAAGCCTTCACGGCTGGAGCGGTGCGATTCGAAATACATGGCCCGCATCAGGCATTCGCGCTCGCTGTTGCTTGCGACCAACTGACGGCGGGGAGAATACTGGGGAGACGACGTCTGCTTCTTCGTGTCGGCAGTTGCGATCCGCCGGCTTGGTTCCGCTGTCCGGCTGTCGCCGGATCTGGCTACCTGTCGGGGCTTGGATGCCGTACCGGGCTTGGCGGCCTCTGCCGTTGCGGTCTGTTTCCCACCGGCAGGCTTTGCGGCGTCCGACACCGTCAGCGAGCGTTCTGGGGAGTAGCTGCATGCCCCGAGGAGGAGCGCGGTCAGTACCGTGGTGGCTGCCAGTGAGGGACGGCAACGCCGGACGAGGTTCATGCAGTAGCCTCTCGTGTTCCGCCGCTACTTGAGCGACATATGCCTGTTAACCAAAACGAAAGCATATGGCAAGCCTTTCGCTTCCGTTTTATCGATTGCAATTCGCGGTTCGAGGTTGAAAAAGAACCATCGGGAATCGGGCTTTCATTCTTTGCGGCAGGGCAAATGACTTCCATAGTTCAGAAAATCGCCGGGGAACTCGGTGTCAGGGGGCAGCAGGTCGAGGCGGCGGTGACGCTGCTCGATGAAGGCGCGACCGTTCCTTTTATCGCTCGCTATCGCAAGGAAATCACCGGTGCGCTCGACGACGCCCAGCTGCGCACACTGGAAGAGCGCCTGCGCTACCTGCGCGAGCTGGAGGAGCGGCGCGCCGCAGTGCTCGCCAGCATCGAGGAGCAGGGCAAGCTCACCGACGCGCTGAAGGCCGACATCCTCGCCGCCGACTCGAAGGCGCGTATCGAGGATATCTATCTGCCGTACAAGCCGAAACGGCGCACCAAGGCGCAGATCGCCCGCGAGGCCGGGCTCGCGCCGTTGGCGGAGACGCTGCTCGCCGATCCCTCGCGCCCGCCGGAGGAGCGCGCCGGGGCCTTCGTCGATGAGGCGAAAGGCGTGGCCACCGTGCAGGCCGCGCTCGAAGGCGCGCGCGCGATTCTGGTCGAGCATTTTTCGGAGGACGCGAATCTCATTGGCGGCCTGCGCGAGGAGATGTGGAAACAGGGCCGGCTCGTGTCTTCCATGCGCGAGGGCAAGGCGACGGAGGGCGCCAAGTTCGCCGATTATTTCGACTTCAGCGAGCCGTTCGCCAAGCTGCCGTCGCACCGTATCCTGGCGCTGTTTCGCGGCGAGAAGGAGGAGGTGCTCAACCTCTCGTTCGAGCCCGAGGTGGAGAGCGCCTCGCCCGCGCCCGCCGGCACGCCGGGGCCTTACGAATTGCGGATCGCGCACCGATTCGGCATCGCCGACCGCGGCCGGCCCGGTGACGCGTGGCTGCGAGAGAGCGTTCGCTGGGCGTGGCGCACGCGCATTCTGGTGTCGCTATCGCTCGATTTGCGCGGCCGGTTGTGGCAGCAGGCGGAAGACGAGGGCGTGCGCGTGTTCGCCGGCAACCTGCGTGATCTGCTGCTTGCAGCGCCCGCCGGCATGCGCGCCACCATGGGCCTCGATCCGGGCTTTCGCACGGGCGTGAAGGTTGCGGTGGTCGACGGCACCGGCAAGGTTGTGGCGACGACGGCGATCTTCCCCCACGAGCCCCAGCGCCGGTGGGACGAGGCGGTGGCGGCGCTGGCCGCGCTCGCCGCCCGCCATAAGGTGGAGCTCGTGGCCATCGGCAACGGCACCGCCTCGCGCGAGACCGACAGGCTCGCTGCCGAACTCATGAAGCGCCACCCGCAGCTCGGCCTCACGAAGATCGTGGTGTCGGAGGCGGGGGCTTCCATCTATTCCGCTTCCGCCTATGCCTCGCAGGAGCTGCCCGAGCTGGACGTGACGCTGCGCGGCGCGGTCTCCATCGCCCGCCGGCTGCAGGACCCGCTGGCGGAACTGGTCAAGATCGACCCGAAGTCCATCGGCGTCGGCCAGTATCAGCACGATCTCGCCGAGGGCAAGCTGTCGCGCTCGCTCGATGCGGTGGTCGAGGATTGCGTGAACGGCGTGGGCGTCGACGTCAACACCGCTTCCGCACCGCTGCTGGCGCGGGTGTCGGGCGTGGGCGAAGGATTGGCGCGCAACATCGTGGCGCATCGCGATGAAAACGGCCCCTTCGCCAACCGCGCGGCGTTGAAGAAGGTGGCGCGCCTCGGGCCGAAGGCGTTTGAGCAGTGCGCCGGCTTCCTGCGCATCCGCGAGGGCGACGATCCGCTCGACGCATCCGGCGTCCATCCGGAGGCCTATCCGGTGGTGCGGCGCATTCTGGCGGCGGCGAAGAGCAACATCAGGGCGCTCATCGGCGACGCCACGACGCTGCGCGGCCTCGATCCGGCGCGCTTCACCGACGACAGGTTCGGCGTGCCCACCGTCACCGATATCCTGCGCGAGCTGGAAAAGCCCGGCCGCGATCCGCGTCCCGCCTTCAAGACCGCGACTTTCAAGGAAGGCGTCGAGAAGATCGGAGATCTCGAACCCGGCATGCTGATGGAGGGCGTGGTCACCAACGTCGCCGCCTTCGGCGCTTTCGTGGACATCGGCGTGCATCAGGACGGCCTCGTTCACATCTCGGCCATGTCGAACACGTTCGTGAAGGACCCGCGCGACGTGGCGAAGCCCGGCGACGTAGTGCGCGTCAAGGTGCTGGAGGTCGATGCGGCGCGCAAGCGCATCGCGCTCACCATGCGGCTCGACGACGCCGTCGGCGCTGATCGCGGCGGCGGGCAGGCGCGTGCTCCGCGCCGCGAGGAACGGCGCGAGGAAAGACGAGAGGAACGGCGCGACTGGCCCCATGGCGGGCGCGGGGGCAGCGCCGGCGGGGCGGCAGATTCCGGCTCGGCGCTGGCCGATGCCCTGCGCCGCGCGGGCGTCTCCGCCGATGCCGGCAAAGGCGGGCGCGATCGCAACGGCGGCGGCCGCAACGGCAACAATTGATGCGTCGAGCGTAAAGGGGCGATCATGCTTTCCTTCTTTCACCGGTTGATCCGGCGGGTTCTCCTGCTTCTCGTCGTCCTGTTCGCGGTGGCCTTCATCTGGCGCGGCTGGGACATGCGCCGCGGCCTGCCGCTTGAGCCGTGGCACACCGCGGAACTCGCGGAACCCGGCGCGGACGAGATCGATCGCGCCGACTGGGCGCAATATCTGCGGGTGGAAGATGCGCTTTTCAGCCGGGTAGAGCGCGACATCGCCACCGCCATCCGGCCTGACGACCGCACGCATTTCAACCGCTATTCGAGCACGAGCCCCGTCTATCCGTGGCGCTTCGCCACGAACTGGAACCGCTCGTCCGTGTTGTTGCCAGAAGGCCAGCCCGTGGGCGCGGTGGTGCTGCTGCACGGCCTTACAGATGCGCCCTACAGCCTGCGCCACGTCGGCAAGTTCTATCGCGACCGTGGCTTCGCGGTCGTTTCCATCCGCCTGCCGGGACACGGCACGGTGCCGGGTTCGCTCAAGGTCACGCGGCTCGAGCAGTGGCAGGCGGCCGCGCGCCTTGCCGTGCGCGAGGCGCGCCGGCTGGCGCCCGGCGATGCGCCGCTGCATGTCGTCGGCTATTCCAACGGCGGCGCGCTGGCGCTCGATTACGCCATCGCGGCGGTGTCCGGGGAGGGGCTGGCGCGTCCCGACAGGCTCGTGCTGCTGTCGCCGATGGTGGGCATCACCCCTGCCGCCCGCTTCACGTGGCTGGCGGGACTGCCGGCGCTCGTGCCGGGTTTCGGCCAGTCGGCGTGGCTGTCGGTGCTGCCGGAGTTCAATCCGTTCAAGTATAATTCCATGCCGGTGAACGCTGGCCAGCAGTCCTTCGACATGACGCAGAAGGTGCAGGGCGGCCTGCGCCGGCTGGCGGAGGAGGGGCGTCTCGACAGGCTGCCGCCGATCCTCACCTTCCAGTCGGTGTTCGATTTCACGGTGAGCGCGTCCGCCACCCTGACGGAAGTCTACGGCCGGCTTCCGGCGAACGGCTCCGAGCTGGTGCTGTTCGACGCCAATCTCAACGTCAACAACCGCTTCGGCGCGCAGGTGAACGACGACGCGCGTGACGCGGTGCTCGCGCAATTGCCGGCCGCGCCGCGCTCCTTCCGCACGGTTCTCGTAACGAACCGCAACGACCGCAGCAGCGATGTCGTGGCGCGCGTCGTCGAGGCCGGGGCGGGCGAGGGCGCCGACATCGAGACAGGCCTCGTCTATCCATCGGATGTCTATTCCCTGTCGCATGTCGCGGTGCCGTTTCCGCTGACCGACGGTCTCTATGGCCTGACGCCCGATCCTGCGGACGATTTCGGCATCCGCACCGGCATCGTGAACACGCTGGGCGAGGTGGACACGTTCGTGCTCACCCTCGATCCGATCCTGCGCATGACGTCGCGCATGCAGTCAAACCCGTTCTTTCCGCTGATGATGGAGCGCATCGGCGCGGCCATTGCCGCTCCGAAGGGATGAGGCGGGGGGCCAGTGGCGGCCCTTGAACGGCGCGTGTGCGTGCCCGATATCTGGCGGCATCGTCGCGCACGCGCCGGACGTCCAGATGTATCCACCCGAGTCACCGGTGCGGAAATTCATGCGGCATGGAGGGTTCGATGTCTCTCAACCTGACGGGAATTCATCACGTTACCGCCATTACGGCAGATGCGCCGGGTAATCTTCGGTTCTACACGGGCACGCTCGGGCTTCGTCTTGTCAAGAAGACCGTCAACCAGGACGACACCAGCGCCTATCACCTGTTCTACGCCGATGCGCTGGCCTCGCCCGGCACCGACCTTACCTTCTTCGACTGGCCCGTCGAGCGCGAGCGGCGCGGCACGCATTCCATTTCCAGCACGGGCCTGCGGGTCGCGGGCGCGGACAGCCTCGCCTTCTGGCGCGACAGGCTCACGGCCGTCGGCGGCCTGGTCGTCGGCGATATCGCCGAGATCGACGGGCGCGCCTCGCTCCTGTTCGAGGACCCGGAGGGCCAGCGTTTCCGGCTCGTCGACGATGGGGGCGCGGGCGCGGCGCATCCATGGGAAGCGAGCCCCGTCGCCGCCGAGCACCAGATTCGCGGCCTGGGGCCCGTCGTCATCAGCGTGCCCGACATTCGCAACACCGAACGCGTGCTGACGGAAGTGCTCAACTTCCGCAAGGTGCGCGACTACGCCTCGCCCGATGGCGCGGGCCATGTCCATGTGTTCGCGATCGGCGAAGGCGGCGCGGATGCGGAGCTGCATGTCGCCGTGCAGCCGGGGCTGCCGGTGGCGCGGCAGGGCGCCGGCGCGGTGCACCATGTCGCGTTCCGCGCGCCCGATGTCGAGCAGCTGCACGCCTGGACGCGCCGGCTGACCGATGCCGGGCTGCGGTCGAGCGGCGAGGTCGAGCGCTACTACTTCCGCTCGCTCTACTTCCGCGAGCCGGGCGGCAACCTGTTCGAGATCGCCACGGACGGTCCCGGCTTCGCCGTCGACGAACCGCTGGAAACCCTTGGCGAACGGCTGTCGCTGCCGCCCTTCCTCGAAGGGCGGCGCGCGTCGATCGAAGCGGGGCTCAAGCCTCTGGTTTAGATCGTATCCTTATCGATTAAATGATTGCATTTAATCGATAAGCGCTCTGGCGGCGAGCCACGCGCGCGACAGCTCGATGTCGATGCCGGACAGTTCATGTCCGGCATCGATGGAGTGTGCGTCGAGATCGGCCTTGCCCGCGCGCAGCGCCTCCTCCAGCGCGGGCGCCAGCCGGCCGTAGGGATCGCGGCTGCCGGTGACCAGCAGTACGGCCGCGTCGGACAAATCGGCGGCCGGCGGATCGTTCAGCACCGCGATGCCGCGCAGCAGGATGGCGCGGCGCACCGTGTGCGGACGCACCGACAGCAGCGCGCCGAGCAGGTTCGCGCCGTTGGAATAGCCGAGATAGACCGTGCGCGCCGGATCGAGGCCATAGGCCGCGTTCGCCGCCTCGGTGAATTCGGCGAAGGCCTCGGCCTCGGCGCGCAGATCCGTCTGGTCGAACGTGGTCGCGGACGTGCGGCGGAACCAGCGCTGCACGCCTTCCTCGTGGCTTCGCCCCCGTACGCCCAGCAGCCGCGCGCGCGGCGCGATGCGGTGAGCGAGGGGGAACAGGTCCGCCTCGTCGCCGCCCGTGCCGTGCAGCAGTACGATGGTGGTGTCGTCGGCGTCGTCGGGAATGTGGAAACGGTGGATGAAGGGCAGGTCGTGATAGCGCATGCGGGGCTCTCCCGGTCGGGCGAATTGCGGCAATACGAGGCGTGTCTCGCTGTCCCCGCCCGGCGGCGTGAACAGCGTCGTGCCGAGTTCCGCCTCCGGCTCGTCGATGGTGAAGCCGGGGCCGTCGGTGGCGAGTTCGAGCAGCGCGCCGCCCGGCTCGCGGACATAGAGCGACGTGAAGTAGCGCCGGTCGTGCAGGTTCGTGACCGTGCCGCTCACGCGCCGCAACGCCGCCTCGACGCGCGCGACATGATCGATATCGGGCGCGCGCATGGCGATGTGGTCGATGGTGCCCGTGCCCGGCGCCTGTTCCCAGAAACCGTGGGCGTTCACGATGTCGATCGCGTCGCCGGCATGCGACACCAGCCGCAACGTGGTCCCTTCCGCATTGGTGGAGCCGGGCCGGTAACCGAAATGCGCTTGCAGGAACGCCGCCGTTTCGTGCGGCGTCTCGCTCAGCAGGGTCGCGCCGCGCACACGGGCGATGGCGTGTTCGGCCGGAATGTCGGGCGCATGCCACGGTCGCGCGGACTTCAGGTCGCTGCCGACGAGCTTCACGACGATGCCATCGGGGTCGCGCAGGCGCAGCACCGGTTCGTCGAAGGCGCGCGACGGGCCTTCCGGGCGCAGGTTGAACGCCAGCGCCCGCGTCAGCCAGAATCCGATGCTCGCGGGCGCGATGGCGAACGCGATCTCGCTCGCCTGCCCATGGCCGACGCGCCCGCCCGATCCGTCCTCCCACACAAGGAACGTCACCAGCGAACCGGGTGAACCAACGGCATCGCCGTAAAGCAGGTGCAGCTGCCGTGCATCCTCGAATCCGCCGGTCTGCTTGACGAGGCGCAGCCCGAGAAAGCCCGCGTAGAAATCGACGTTGTCCTGCACCTTGCGGGTGATCGCCGTGATGTGGTGGATGCCGTCGCTCATGCTGCCTCCTTCAATTCCGCAGGCAACCATAGCTTTCGGCATAGGCCCCGGTCGAGCCTATTCGCAGAACTGTTTCGCCTTCGGCGTCCAGTTGCCGAAGCCGGTGGCCACCATGTTGGTGATGACACGGCAGATGTAACGCTTCTGCGCCGGATTGTTGTTGGGGCCAGCGTGATAGCGCGCGACCGCCATCGTCCAGTTGCCTTCGCGCTGGCGCAGCTCCTTGAGAAACTTCGCCGCGTAATTCACGTTGCTGCGCGGATCGAGCATTTCCGACGACGAGGAAAAATTCTTGTGGTGATAGTGATGGTTGATCTGCATGCAGCCCAAGTCGATCAACCGCACGCCCCTGGCGCGCTCCTCGTCGAGGCGGCGTATCGCATCCTGCTTGCTCGGCGCGAAATAGGCCGCGCCGGCGATGTTCATGGCATAGGGCTGCAACGATCCGCGCCGTCCCGTTTCCGTGAGGCCGACCGCATAGAGGATATTGACGGGCACGCGAAACTCGCGCGCGGCGCGGATCATTTCCCGTTCGCAGACGTTGAGGGCCGGCCCTGCCGTCCGGGCATCCTGCCTGCGGGATGTCACCGCCGCCGCCTCGCCGGCGAGCGCCAGCGTCAGGATTACGCCGGTGATCGCGCCCCACGCACGCCCGTTACAGATAGATGGCCTGCGGATCATCGGAACGCCGGATCGTGTTGTCGCCGTTGCCGCCAGCGGAGTGCTCATCCTGCTGCCGCCCGTTACCGGCATTGCCTCCTTGCGGCGAGCGGTCCGAGCCGCTAAAGGCGCTGCCGCCATCCTGCCCGGAAAAGCCTTGTGAAAGCGCCTGCTGGCCGGACCCGCTTCCGGATGCCTGCGCGGGCGCGGGCGTCGGGGACCGGGCGAACTCGATGGACGCAATCTCCGCCTTGTAGCCGGCGCGCTGCAGTGTCTCGATCAGGCCCTCGCGGTCCTGTTGCAGCACCTCGACGGACTGCGGCCTGTCAGCGGTGATACGCAGCTCGAGCACGCCGCCGACGATGCGCAGCCGCGCCGTCACGAGGCCGAGTTCCTCGGGCTGCAGTTGCAGACGCAGGATGCGGACGGGGCCGCCGTCATGCAGATGTTGAGATGGCTGAGCCGTGCCGTGGGCCGGAGCCGGGTTGCCCGCCGCCGTGGTCAGCTCCCGCGCCTGGCTGATGATCTGATCGGCGACACGAACGAGCGCGCCCGCTTCGGGAACTACGCCGACGCTGGAAACAGCCGCCGTGTCGGTGTTGGCCGCAACCGCCGGCTGCTGCGCGCTGCGCGTTTCCTCACGCGCCAGCCCAATGGCGGACAAGGCGCGCGCCGTGCGCGGCGCGAGCGCGTTCGGGGTCACGGGGCGCGCAGCTTCTGCGGGGCCGGCCGTGTTACTGAACTCCCCAGGCCGCGCAGTCTCGGCGCGCTTTTCGGAGGCGACCGCCGGCATGCCGGGCAGCCGGTCAGCCACAGGCTTGGTCTCAGCGCCGATTGCCACTGCCTGCTGTTGACGATTATCCTGCGCCGGTACGTTTACCGGCGCGAAATGCGTCTCGCGACCGATGATGGTGATGCGCGCGGTCTGCGGCCGCTCGCCGGCATCCCCGTCGACAGCATCGGCATTCGGCAATTGCGGCAGGACATCGCGCCGAAGCGGTGCCGACGATTTGCGCTCGGGCGTATCGGCCGCATGCGGCGCGGCGTCCACGCCGATGCCGAGAAGCAGCGTCAGATCTCCCTCCGCATCATGCGCCCGGCCGCGCGATGCATCCTCGGGGCGCGTGTCGTCCTTCGCCTGCTTGTCGTCGGACGCATCCGTCTCTTCGCGCGCCGTCGTCTTTTCGTCCGCGACCGCGTCTTTACTGTCCGCTACAGGCGCGCCGATCGATCCGCGCGCGCGGGAGAGGATGCCGTCGCGTCGCGCATCGATGCCACCCGCCTTCTCGTCTGCGGTCTTCTCCGTCGCGGCCTTGTCTTCAGCCGCCGCGCCGGCTGCGGGATCGCGCGTGGCAGCTCGGGCGTCTGCGGGATTACGCGCAACCGATTCGAAAACCTGCGAGAACGCGCCGTCGCCACCACCGTTGCCCCTGCCGGCATCGGTCGCCTTCGACCGTGCGCCTGCAGGCGCGGCGCCATTCGGGGTGGAAGCGACGTCGATCGCGCTCATGAACCTGTTTCCTTATCGATCAATGTATCTGAATCGCCGATCAGTTGCCTGACGCGCGACACGGTCGCGCTCAGCGTCGGCGTTGCCTCGAACCCCGGTTCTAGCGGCTTGCTCGCGGCAGGTGCGGGCGCAGGCGTGGGGGCTGGTGCGCTCGCGACGGCCTCGGAAGCGCTGGCGGTAACCGGAAGCTCGCGGATGCGCGTGGCGAGGTAGAGGGCGGAATCGAGCAGGCCGATATCGTCGGCCGGCAGCCGCTGGCGGTTGATCGTCTTGAGGATGCTCTGCCCCTCGACGAAATCCTTCTCGTTGATGACGATGGCTGCGGCGTAGTAAAGCTTCGCCCGTTCAAGCGCGACGCTGTTGCGAGGGGCGATCTCCATCGCGCGCTTGGCGCCGAGCACCGCCATGCGGGTCTTGCCCTGAGTGATCGCTTGCTTGGCGAGAATGAGGTTGATGTTGGCCTGGGTGGGCTCGTCCAGCGCCCGCAGCAGGTCGCTGAGCCATTTTTCCTCTTCCGGCGTGCCGGACATGTCGAGGCGGACGAGGGCGGCCGAGAATCGCTGGTGAAAATCGCCTGCATATACAGACTTGGGATAGCGCTGCAGGTAGTGCTTGGCGAGACGCTTGAATTTGTCGTTGAGGCCGAGCTGGCCGGCGAGAAACACCTCACGGCGCAACGCTCCCTCGTCGACCAGCGTGCCAGGCAGCAGCAAACGCGCGACGTCAAGCAGGCCAAGCGCTTTCTCGGGCGCGGAGCGCGCGAAAAGCGCCGATTGCACGAGGGCGATGCGCCCGTTGATTCCTGGGGCAAGGGAGCGGGCGTCGATGTCGCCAAGATAGTGACGCGCGTCTTCCTCGTCGCCCTCGACGTAAGCGAGCACGCCTTTCAGAACCTCGTTCTCGATCGCTGGCGCGGGGTCCATGCGCACCAGCTTGCGCAGGATCGCGGGCGATCCGCCGCTGAGGGAGAACGAAACGGCCGCCCGGGCGTTGCGCGGGTCCTGCCACACCTCGGCTGGCGCCACCATGAGCTGTTGCTCGATTTGCGACAGCAGCGGCGATTGCAACGCGAGCGCCTCGCGCGAGCCATGGGCCGTGCGGTCCTGAATGGCCTGCAGCGTGCGGACGAGCCGATAGGGCTCGTTCGCCGTGCGCCATGCGGGGCCGCTGTTCGCGCCCTCGCTCGGCGCGGGGGCCGCCACCGGCGGGGGCTCCTCCTGCGCGTGGACGGGAAGCTCGCCGGATACCAGCAAGAGCGCGGCGCAAAGCACAATGCCTGCGCCGGCGCGAAAAACGGACGCGCTGAAAACACCTGCGGAAGCTGTCGGTTGCTGGGAGAGTGGCTTCATCCGCTCTTCTCCCGCAACAGGATCTCGATGCGCCGGTTCTCGGCGGCGCGCGTGTTCTGCGCGTTGCGCGGCAGTCTGTCGGCGTGTCCTTCGATGCGTTCGATCCGGCTCTGATCGAGGCCGCCACGCATCAGCATGTAGGACGCCATGTGCGCACGCGCCGACGACAGCCGCCAGTTGTCGTAATTTTCGGACTTGAAGGGCAGGGAGTCCGTGTGTCCGCGAATGATGACGGAGCCCTTGCGTTCGGCGAGTATCTTGCCAATGCGGGCAAGCGCGCGCACCACTTCGGGCTTGGGCTCGGCCGATCCGATCGAGAACATGCTGAAGGCATCGGCGTCTGTGAGGCTGATCAGGATGCCTTCGCCGGTGCGCTCCACGTCCACCTCCGGTGCGCCGGGTGACGAGCTTTCCTGTTTGAGTGCGTCGGCGACGCCCTGGCGTAACGCCGAAACCTCGCGCGCCTGCTCCTGGTCCGCCGCATTTAGGAGTTCGGCGAGCGGCTGGCCGGCGTCGGCCGGCAGGGTGTCGGAACCGCCTCCCGTGCCCGCCTGGGGCTGGCCGTCCTGCGACACGGCGGAAGGCTGCCCCTCCGGTGCCAGCCGCCAATAGGCCGGATCGAAAGGATCGCGGACAGTTGAAGTGCGCGGCGCGCCGCTCTCCGCATCGGTTTCGGTCGCGCTGGGTGGCGCCTTGTCCTTGGGCTTGTCGTCATCCGCGAGCTTGGCGAGAATGGCGTAGGGGTCCATGAACAGCACGCTTTCGGGAAAACGCGGTTTTGCCGCGTGCGCGGCATCGCCCGTCATTTTCAGGCTCGATCCGGCGTTGGCGCTTTCACTCGGCGTCGGCGTGACCGACTTCGATCCCTCGCTTTTGTCGGTCGCGATGGTTTCCTCAGGCTCTTCAACGCCCTTGCGGGTGGGCGAGATATCGGCCAGCTTGATGGGGTTGAAGTAGTTGGCCACCGACACACGCTGTTCCTTGTCGGCGACATTGAGCAGCCACATGATGAGAAAGAAGGCCATCAGCGCGGTCATGAAGTCGGCATAGGCGATTTTCCATATGCCGTGAGCCCCGTGCTCCTCGGGCTCCTGATTGCGTCGCTGGATAAGGATCAGTTCCTGCTCGATCTTGTCCATTCCGCACCTTCACTCCCGATACCGCATACCGTCGCGTTACTGCAGGCCAAGGGCTGCTTCGATGCGCTGATTCCAGATTCCGAGCTGGGTGGCGCAGACGGTGTTGCCGGCGACCACGCGCACGTCCGTGCTGTCGGAGACTGTGAAAACGATTTGCGGGACGCGCTCGGGCGCGGTTTCGGCGATGGCGCTGCTGATCTTTTCGATCAGGTCCGCCGGTCCCGAGACCTCTATCTGCGCCGTCTCTGCCTCGCCCAGCAGCGAGAGGACGGTGCCCTGCAGCTCGCCCAGCGCCTTGTCGCGCACGGCTGCCTTGAGGAACGGCGTGAAGATGCGCACCATCGAATCGGATAATCCGTCCTCGAGGTCGGAGAAAGTGTCGACGATCCGCTCCGCGAGCCGTGACGATTCGCCCGCGACCCATTCCGCCCGTTCCTTGCGGCGCTGCTCCTCATGAGCCTCGCGTTCGGCGGCGATGGCCGCGGCGAGGGCGGTCCTTGCCTTCTGCGCCTCTTCCGCGCGTACCTTGTCGGCGCTTTCCTTGAGAAGCGCGTCTATGTCCACCGGAGGCGTCGGCTCGACGAGAGGCGAGATCTCCGGCTGATCGACGAGTTTGATGTGCCGGACAACCGACTTCAGCGTGCTCCCCGCCGATTTCAGCGTGCCGTCCTTGACCTTCTTCTGAGCGGGCTTTGCGTCGGCAGCGCTCGGAAAAGCCTGGATTCCGGCCGGCTTGGCCGGGGAATGATCCTCGATGGCTTTCGGCATGTCGCCTGAGCCGAAGTCCGGAAGGCATGCGGCAAGAGGCATATTCATGACGGGGCGCTTTCACGGTTCAGCCATTCGCGCAGAATGGCGGCGGCTCTTTCCTCGTCCAGGGCGATAACCTGTTCGAGGCGTTTCTGGGCGGTGTGCCCGATTTTTCCTGAGAGATCGCCGATCAGGTTCGGCTCGCTATCGGCTTCCGAAATGCCGAGCGCCGACAGATCGGCGGTCAGCAGGCCTTCGGCAGGGGGGGCTGCACCTTCGAGCGCCAGAACCGAATCACCGGCGGATTCCTCGGACCGGGCGAGAATGGCGTTGACGGCGGGCCGCAGGCCGAACCAGATGAGCAGCAGCGACACGATGAGAATGGTTGCGGCGTTGATCACGTTGCCCATCTGGCGCAGCAGCAGTTCCATGATGGACAGCGGCGGCACGGGCTCGAGCAGGCGCCCGTCCTCGGGGAAGTCGACGGCCAGCACCTTGATGCTGTCGCCCCGGGTCTCGGAATAGCCGGCGGCGCTGCGCGTCAGCTCTTCGATCTCGGCGACCTGGCGCTCGACCGCGTCGGCGGGCGCATCCTCGCCGATGAGCTGGCGGATGCGCGCCCGGTTGATGAGCACCGCGACCGACATGTTCTCGACCGCGTAGCCGTCGCGGACCGTCTGGACGGTTTTGGTCGAGATTTCGTAATTGGTGATTTCCTCGCGCCGGTTGGCATCGGTGCTCGACGAATCGCCGCCGGTGGCGTTGGGCGCTTGCTGCGGAATGTTCTGCTGAACCGTGGTCGGCGTCTGCTGATTGGTGTTTTGTGACGTTTCCGTCTCGCGCACCGCCCGTGTCGAGCGCTCCACGCGGGAGTCGGGATCGTAGGTCGTCTCCTGGGTGCTCATCTTGTCGGTGTTGAGACGCACCGCGATGCTCACCTCGAAGTTGTCGAGACCGAGGAAGGGCGTCAGCGAGCGCCGGACATTCTCCTGCAGGTCGCGGGCGATGGCGCGTTCCAGCGCGTTGGCCTGGCCGGAGACCACGCCCGTGCGGCTGTCGCCCGACGCGAGGAGCACGCCGTCCGTGTTGAGCACCGACACGCGCTCGACGCTCATGCCGGGGATGGCCGAAGCCACCAATTGCCGGATCGCCTGGGCGGAGCTCGTGTCGTCCGCCGGTTCGGTGCGAATGACGACGGAGGCCGAGGCGGGCTGCTGGTCGCGGCGGAACGATCCCCTGTCAGGCAGCACGATGTGAACGCGCGCGGCCTTCACTCCTTTGATGGACTGGATCGTGCGGGCGATTTCGCCCTCGATCGCCCGCACCCGCGTGACTTCCTGCATGAAGGAGGTGAGGCCGAGCGAGCCGAGGTCGTTGAAAAGCTCATAGCCCGAGCTCGCGCTCTGCGGCAGGCCCTTGCTCGCGAGCAGCATGCGGGCATTGGCGGTGTTGCCGTGCGAGACGAACACGCTGGTGCCGTCCGCGCTCACATCGAAGGGAATATCCCCGTCGCGCAGCGCCGCGCCGATACGCGTCACGTCATCACGGTTGAGGCCCGTGTAGAGAACCTCCATTTCCGGGCGGCTCAGATAGTAGGCCCCGAGCGCCACCGCGAAGAATACGGTCAGGCCGACCACGGCCAGCGCAGCAAGACGGCGCGCACCGAGATCCCGGATGTTGCCCCATAATTTCTCTGCGTGCTCTCGGCCCGTCATCGCCAACCCATACTCACGATACGTACTCACACGCCATCAAATGCCGACAACTCATCCGCGGAGGCACAGCCCCCCGCCGAACGCCCGCATGATGGCGACTCTCGAACGTGTTAAGCAATTTCGCATGTTAATCTTGTCTGGAGATTGCTTGGGGCGCCCGGAAAACTTTCCCACTTGACTTTTTCTGTGGATTTTTTGTACAGCGCACGGCGCCGCCCTCGAAGCATGAAATATATGTTTAATTACAGCGGGGTACCTGAGTTTTTTCACAAAAATATTCAGACGGTGGATGGGCAGTGATACTGCAGGTGTTGCGTCAAAAGAGGGCGTGCGGCTATGTTGTCCGGCCTTGCAGCGCGACATAGATTCAGCGTGCGAACATACGTGAATAGCGGTATCGTCGGCCCATGAGAAGATGGTGGGACAGGTTCGCAACGGATGCGGCTTCGCGTGTACCGGCGCGAGGGAGCGCTTGTTCACGGCCTGCGGCTATCGGGCTTGCGCTCGCTCTGACGGGAGTTTCTTTCGCGACTCTGCCGCTCGCCGCACATGCTGCGTCCGCGCAGGGGGACGCGCCGGCGAGTGTTGCCGACAGCCTCTACGAGCGCCTGGCGGCGGCGCAGGATGAACGCGAGGCGCGGCGAATCGAGGCGGCCATCACACGGACATGGCTGCGTTCCGGCAGTCCCACGGCCGATTTACTCGCGACACGCGCCCATGCCGCCCTTGGTATCGATGATCTGCCACTGGCGATCGAGTTGCTAGACCGGGCGATCGCGTTGGCTCCCGACTGGGCCGAGGCCTATGCTCGGCGTGGACAGATCTTCGCTGCCGCCGGAGACGATGAACGGGCAGCGGCGGATTTCAATCAGGCGCTGGCTCAGAACCGGCAGCATTTCGTTGTGATGGCTACTCTTGCCGCTATTTTCGAGCGCGCCGGTGCGCGCGAGGGGGCGCTAACTCTTTATGAGCGGGCGCTGGCGATCAATCCGCACCTGGAAGGCGCGCGCAAGGCGCGCGACCGGCTTCGCCTGCTTGTGGAAGGCCGCCCGCTCTGACGGCCACGCTCTACCGCAACTTGCGTTCAATGCGACGTATCGACTTGAACGCAAGTCGCGCCGGGCCTCAAAGGCCGTAGGTTTTCAGCGCCTCTGCGATTTCGTCGAGCGAACGCGGATCTTCGATGGTGGCGGGTAGCGACCAGGGCTCCCTGTCGGCGATCTTCTTCATGGTGCCGCGCAGGATTTTTCCCGAACGCGTCTTCGGCAGGCGTCCCACCGTGATTGCGAGGCGGAACGCGGCGACGGGGCCGATCTGGTCGCGCACGCGGGCGATGAGTTCCTTCTCGATGTCGGCGGGATTGTCCGTGACACCGCTCTTCAGCACCACGAAGCCGCAGGGCACCTCGCCCTTGAGCGCATCCGCGATGCCGATGACGGCGCACTCGGCCACGGCCGGATGGCCCGCCAGCACCTCTTCCATTCCGCCCGTCGACAGGCGGTGGCCGGCGACATTGATGATGTCGTCGGTGCGGCCCATGATGAAGATGTAGCCGTCTTTGTCCTTGAAGCCGGCGTCGGAGGTCTTGTAGGCGCCGGGGAACTCGGTGAGGTAGCCGTCGCGGAACCGTTCGTCGTTGTTCCACAGCGTCGGAAGGCAGCCGGGGGGGAGGGGTAGCTTGATGATGATCGAGCCCATGGTTTCCGCAGGCAGATCGTTGTTGCCTTCGTCGACGATGCGCACGTCATAGCCCGGCATCGGCACGGTGGATGAGCCCGGCTTCACCGGCAGCACGCCGAGCCCCACCGGGTTGCCGGCGATGGCCCAGCCGGTTTCCGTCTGCCACCAGTGGTCGATGACCGGGATCGCGAGCGTTTCCTGCGCCCACTTCACCGTGTCGGGGTCTGCCCGTTCGCCGGCCAGGAACAGCGTGCGCAGGCGGGAAATGTCGTAGCGCGGCAGGAGGGTGCTCTGCGGATCTTCCTTGCGGATGGCGCGCAGGGCGGTGGGCGCGGTGAAGAGGCTCGACACGCCGTATTCCTCGATCACCCGCCAGAACGCGCCGGCGTCAGGTGTGCCGACAGGCTTGCCTTCGTAGATGACCGTGGTCGCGCCGTGGATCAGCGGGCCGTAGACGATGTAGCTGTGGCCGACGACCCAGCCGATGTCGGACGCTGCCCAGAAAACTTCGCCGGGCTTCACGCCGTAGAAATTCTTCATCGTCCATGCCAGCGCCACAAGGTAGCCGGCTGTGTCGCGCACGACGCCCTTGGGCTTGCCCGTGGTGCCGGACGTATAGAGAATATAAAGCGGGTCCGTCGCCTTGACCGGCACCGGCGCCACCGTGCGGCCCGCCTCGCGCGCCTTCGTGGCCGCCTCGGCCCAGTCGTGGTCGCGGCCGTCGATGAGAGATGCGGTTGCCTGCGGACGTTGCAGCACGAGGGTCGCGGCATCCGAGCCGGCAAGGCGCAGCGCTTCGTCGAGCAGCGGCTTGTAGGCCACGACGCGCGAGGGCTCGATGCCGCACGAAGCGGTCAGGATGAGCTTGGGCTGCGTGTCCTCGATGCGGGTGGCGAGCTCGGGCGCGGCAAAGCCGCCGAACACCACCGAATGGATGGCGCCGAGCCGCGCCACCGCCAGCATGCCGATCACTGCCTCGGGAATCATCGGCATGTACACGACCACGCGGTCGCCCTTGCCGACGCCCAGATCAGCAATGACGGCAGCCAGCGCCTGCACTTCCGCCAGCAGCTCGTCATAGGAAATGATGCGCTTCGTGTCCGCGACCGGGCTGTCGTAGATGATTGCTGGCTGGGGGCCGCGTCCGGCCTCGATGTGGCGGTCGACGGCATTGTATGCGGCGTTCAGGATGCCATCCGGAAACCAGTGTCCGTAAACGCCCGCCTGCGGGTCGAAAGTCGTCTCGGGAGGCGTCACCCAGCCGATGGCCTGCGCTGCCTTGCTCCAGAAGCCTTCAGGGTCCGCGCGCCATTGCTCGTAGACGTCGTGGTAGGTGGACGATGCGGCGGCAGCGTTCGCGGCGGCCCCTTCATTGGCTATGAATTCGGTCATGACGCTTCCCCCGCATGGCCATCCCTGCGAATGGCTTGTCTCGTTAAGCGGAAATTAGAAGCATGAAAATTATCGCGCAAGGCCTCTGCGTTTACGACTTTCGTTGATTATGGCACTTTGAACGCAATAAATGGAACGGAATAGGCTGTTCCGGCGACCGGTTTATACTGTAGCCAAAGCCCTTGCCGCCGCGATAGGCCACCACGGCGGAAGGGTCGACAGGAAATATAAAAAGGGATCAGTTAAGCTTGTGATCAGACCGATGACGGTTGATGCGATCAATCTCATCCTTGAGTTGAAGTTTCCGTCGCTTGAGTTCGCTTACTTTCTCATTGCTGACGGCTGGCCTTGTAAGGTGCACCTTTATTTCTTTTTCGAGAGCCTCACGCCGACGTTCCAATTCAACGATATGACCTTCAATGGACATCGATAAACCTCCGTGTCGATGGCCTACGTCTTGATCCTGACATATATCCCGGCGACGTCAAACCCTAATCCGACGAAAGACGAAGAAATTTTGCCGCGACCGGGTGTGCCGCTCCCGCGGTCGCAGCGATGCAAGCCGCCCCCGCGCCGCCATCATGTTGACACATGGGAAGCTTTCTTGATCCAACGGCCAAGAGAAAGCTTGCGGGCGCGGGGAGGCATCGGCATAGTGTGCCGGCGCGTTCCCCGGCGTCTGCTTGCGTGCTCGGCGGCCAGCGCGTTTTCAACCGGCGATGCAGGGCAGGGCTCAATGAGGGCGGGGTTTTCCATGACGGGAACCGCCCGTGCGCCTGTCGGCTTCCGGGTGGTGCCGGAGTGATGATGGAATTCGATCTCGACAGGGAACAGGCAGCGGCTCTTGTGGCCGAGCTGGAGCAATTGCGGCGGGAACATCGCGATCTCGATGCGCAGGTGGCCGACCTGGAGGCCGAGGGCGGCGTGGTCCAGCTTCGGGTGCAGCGCCTGAAGAAGCGCAAGCTGGCGCTCAAGGATCGCATCACCTACCTCGACGATCAGCTCACGCCCGACATCATCGCCTGATTGAAACCTATCGCGGCGGGACATACGATGCCCGCCGGCTTTCTGGCGGGAGACACAATGACCAGGATCGATGGACCACGTCTGTTGCCGCGCTCGGGCAAGGTGCGCCAGCTCGTCGTTTTTCTGCACGGTTACGGCGCCAACGGCGACGATCTCATCGAGATCGGCCGCGAATGGCAGGACTGGCTGCCGGATACGGCCTTCGTCGCCCCGCATGCGCCGGAAGCATGTCAGGCGTCGGGCTTCGGTCGGCAATGGTTCGCGCTGACGTTCCGCGATCCGGGCGAGCGCTGGCGGGGCGTCAATCACGCGGCCCCCTCGCTCGACGACTTCCTGGATGCGGAACTCGAGCGTCACGGGCTCGGCGCCGACCGGCTGGCGCTGGTAGGCTTCAGCCAGGGCACGATGATGGCGCTGCATGTGGGCCTGCGGCGCAACGCGCGGCCGGCCGCGATCGTGGGCTATTCCGGCATTCTGGTGACGCCGCCCGCGGGGGTCGAGGACCCTTCGGGTCTGTCGGCGCCGGGCGCGCCGCCGGTGCTGCTCGTGCACGGCGAGGCCGATGAGGTCATCCCAGTCGACGGGCTGCTTTATTCAGGGGAGACGCTGGCGGCGGCCGGAATCGCAAGCCAGTGGCACCTGTCGCTCCGGGTCGGGCACGGTATCGATCGCGGCGGCCTGCGTCATGGCGGCCTTTTTCTGGCGTCGGCTTTCGGGCTGCCTTTCCCGGCGTCTGCCTGAGCCGGAAGCATTTTCCCGCAACGGCCTGACAAGAAAAAGGCCGGGCATTGCGCCCGGCCCATCGCTCTCGAAGTTGCCGGGCGCGCTGTGCGTGCCGACGAAAAGCTCTTACGTGCCGCTGCGGACTTCGGCGGCAGCGCGCACCAGGAACTCGTCCATCTCGCGGCGGATCTGGTGGTCGGACTGGTCGATACCGGCAGCGTCGAAATCGGCGCGGACCTTGCGGAACACGTCGTCGTCACCCGGCTCCTCGAAATCCGAGAGAACGACGGAACGGGCGTATTCCTCGGCTTCGGCGCCGGTCTTGCCAAGCTTGTCCGCGGCCCACAGTCCGAGCAGCTTGTTGCGGCGGGCGACAGCCTTGAAGCGCAGTTCCTCGTCGATGGCGAACTTGGCTTCTTCCGCTTTCTGACGATCGTTAAATGAAGACATCGGTCGTGCTCTCCGTGCAAATGCGGCTGGACTGATATGTCGATATAGTGCCCGGCGAAAGCGAAGGCTAGTGCCTATGTAGCGCCCGGGCAAATGCAATCGCTCACATGTCCGGCAGAAGACCACACCAGATGCGCATTGCATATGACAGACCCTCCGTCCCGCGTGATTTTCGCGCACCAGCCGACGCTTGCCGTTGGGCGATATAAGTTATATGGATACGCTTTGGATGCACCGGGCACGGACGGCCATCGGCGTCACGCGGCATGCGCGATTGACACCAGCCGGCCGTCGTTGTGCTTTGGTGTGCGATCGGATAGGTTGAGCGCGAGGTGAAGCGGCGTCGTATCGTCAATCTGCGGATGTCGTTGCCAAGTCACGCTTGAGCCGCGGATCGTTCAGTTACGGAGCCACGGCATCTTACATGGATTTCCTCAAGACACGGTATACGCCGATGAACCGCCGCCGTCGTATTTACGAGGGTAAGGCCAAGGTCCTCTATGAAGGACCGGAGCCCGGAACCCTGATTCAGCATTTCAAGGACGACGCGACCGCTTTCAATGCCAAAAAGCATGAAGTGATCGATGGCAAGGGAGTGCTTAACAACCGCATTTCCGAATACGTCTTCCAGAACCTCAACGACATCGGCGTGCCGACGCACTTCATCAGGCGTCTCAACATGCGCGAGCAGCTCATCCGCGAGGTGGAGATCATTCCGCTCGAGGTGGTGGTGCGTAACATCGCCGCGGGCTCGCTGTCGACGCGTCTTGGCATCGAGGAAGGCACGCAGCTGCCGCGCTCGATCATCGAGTTCTACTACAAGAACGACGCGCTCAACGACCCGATGGTGTCGGAAGAGCACATCACCGCCTTCGGCTGGGCGACGCCCCAGGAAATCGACGACATCATGGCGCTCGCCATCCGCGTCAACGATTTCCTCACCGGGCTGTTCCTGGGCATCGGCATCCGTCTCGTCGATTTCAAGATGGAGACCGGGCGCCTGTGGGAAGGCGATCTGATGCGCATCGTCGTCGCCGACGAGATCTCGCCCGATTCCTGCCGGCTGTGGGACGTGAAGTCCAACGACAAGCTCGACAAGGACCGCTTCCGCCGCGACATGGGCGGGCTGGTCGAGGCCTATTCGGAAGTGGCGCGCCGCCTCGGCATCCTGGGCGAGAGCGAGAACCCCGTACGCGGCGAAACGCCGCGCCTCGTGGAATAAACGCCGATCGACGAGGTTCCGCGAAGCGGGGGCTGGTGAGCCCCCGCTTGCATCTCTATCTGACAGGCATGACCGGCAGGCGCGGGAGCTCGCCTTGCCGCAGGGAGTAGCAGCGTGACGAATCCCACCACAACCAGGGCCCGTGTGACGGTCACTCTCAAGAACGGTGTTCTCGATCCGCAAGGCAAGGCCATCGAATCGGCGCTTGTCTCGCTCGGTGTCGAGGGCGTCACGGGTGTGCGTCAGGGCAAGGTGTTCGACATCGAGGTCGCTGCGGCCGATCCCGCCCGCGCGCGGGAGCTTCTGGCGGCTGCCAGTGAAAAGCTGCTCGCCAACACGGTCATCGAGAATTACCGGATCGAGCTGGTGGAGGACTGAGATGAAGGCTGCCGTCATCGTCTTTCCGGGCTCCAACCGCGAGGGCGACGTGGTGCGCGCGCTCGAACAGGCCGGCGCGGAAGTCGCCGCCGCCTGGCACGCCGACCACGCGCTGCCTGCGGGCACCGATCTTGCCGTGCTGCCGGGCGGCTTTTCCTATGGCGATTACCTGCGTTGCGGCGCGATCGCTGCGCGCGCCCCGGTGATGGATGCCGTGCGGGCACACGCCGCGCGTGGCGGACTGGTTCTCGGTATCTGCAACGGCTTCCAGATCCTGTGCGAATCCGGCCTGCTGCCCGGCGTGCTGATGCGCAACGCCGGTCTGCATTTCATCTGCCGCCGGCAGTTCCTGCGCGTCGAGCGCACCGACACCGCCTTCACGCGCCGCTACGCGCCGGGGCAGGCGATCGATGTCGCCATCGCTCACGGTGAGGGCAATTACGTCGCCGATGCCGAGACGCTCGCGCGGCTCGAGGGCGACGGGCGCGTGGCCTTCCGCTATGCCGACCGCCACGGCGCGGTGACGGCGGAGGCGAACCCGAACGGCTCGCTGAACAACATCGCCGGAATCTATTCGGAACGGCTGAACGTCCTCGGCCTCATGCCGCACCCCGAGAACCTGATCGACGATCTCGTCGGCGGCACCGACGGTCGCGGCCTGTTCGAGAGCCTGCTGGCGGCGTAACGACCTCCGCCGCCCGTCAACCTTTTGTTCCCGCATCGACTTCGCCCGGAATCCGTTCCGGGCCTGATGCCATAGCCGGTGAGCCATCCGATGACCGTAAAAGAGCCTGCCATCACCACCGAACTCGTCGCGAGCCACGGCCTGACGCCGGACGAGTACGCGCGGTTCAAGGCGCTTATCGGCCGCGAGCCGACCTTCACGGAGCTTGGCATCGTCTCCGCGATGTGGAACGAGCACTGCTCCTACAAGTCGTCGCGCCTTCACCTCAAGGGCCTGCCGACCAAGGCGCCTTGGGTTATTCAGGGGCCGGGCGAGAACGCCGGCGTCATCGATATCGGCGACGGCCTCGCGTGCGTCTTCAAGATGGAGAGCCACAACCACCCGTCCTTCATCGAGCCCTATCAGGGCGCGACGACGGGCGTGGGCGGCATCCTGCGCGACGTGTTCACCATGGGCGCGCGCCCGATCGCGGCGCTTAACGCGCTGCGCTTCGGCGCGCCCGAGCATCCGCGCACGCGCCATCTCGTCGCGGGCGTCGTGGCCGGCATCGGCGGCTATGGCAACTCGTTCGGCGTGCCGACCGTCGCGGGCTCCGTGGGTTTTCACACGCGCTATGACGGCAACATCCTCGTCAACGCCATGGCGGTGGGTATCGCCCGCACCGACGGTATTTTCTACGCGGCCGCGGCTGGCGTGGGCAATCCGATCGTCTATCTCGGCTCCAAGACAGGCCGTGACGGCATCCACGGCGCTACCATGGCCTCTGCCGAGTTCGACGCCAATTCCGAGGAAAAGCGCCCCACGGTTCAGGTCGGCGATCCCTTCGCGGAAAAGCTGCTGCTCGAAGCCTGCCTCGAACTCATGCAGACCGGCTCCGTCATCGCGATTCAGGACATGGGCGCTGCCGGCCTCACTTGCTCGGCGGTGGAGATGGGCGCCAAGGGCGGACTCGGCGTCGAGCTCGACCTCGATGCCGTGCCCTGCCGCGAGGAGGGCATGACCGCTTACGAAATGATGCTCTCCGAGAGCCAGGAGCGCATGCTGATGGTGCTCGATCCCGCCCGCCAGGCGGAGGCTGAGGCCATTTTCCGCAAGTGGGGTCTCGACTTCGCGGTTGTTGGCCACACCACGGACACGCTTCGCTTCGTCGTGAAGCATCAGGGCGAGGTGAAGGCCGATTTGCCGATCCGGGAACTCGGCGACGAGGCGCCGCTTTACGATCGCCCGTGGAACGAGCCGGTGCGTCCGGCCGTGCTCGACCCGGCGAGTGTGTCCGCGCCGGTGCCGGCGCTGGCGGCGCTGAAGCAGCTTCTGGGCACGCCGGATCTCTCGTCGAAGCGCTGGGTGTGGGAGCAGTACGATCACCTCATCCTCGGCAACACGGTGCAGACGCCGGGCGGCGACGCGGCGATCGTGCGCGTTGGCGACGGCCCCAAGGGGCTGGCGCTCACCACCGACGTGACGCCGCGCTATTGCGAGGCCGATCCGGTCGAAGGCGGCCGGCAGGCGGTGGCCGAGACGTGGCGCAACATCACCGCGGTGGGCGGCAAGCCCTTGGCGGTCACGGATAATCTTAATTTTGGCAATCCGGAAAAGCCCGAGATCATGGGCCAGTTCGTCGGTTGCCTGCGCGGCATCTCGGAAGCCTGCGTCGCGCTGGATTTCCCCATCGTGTCGGGTAATGTGTCGCTTTATAACGAGACGCAGGGCCGCTCGATCCTGCCCACTCCCACCATCGGTGGCGTCGGCGTCGTCGCGGACGTGACGGTGCATGCGACGCTTGCCTTCAAGCGCGCGGACGAGGCGATCCTGCTCGTCGGCGACACGGCGGGATGGCTCGGCCAGTCGATCTACCTGCGCGAGATCGCGGGGCGGGAAGAGGGCGCGCCACCTCCGGTGGATCTCGCGGCGGAGCGGCGCAATGGCGATTTCGTGCGCTCCCTCATTCTCGACAAGCGCGTCAGCGCCGTGCATGATCTGTCCGATGGCGGCCTGCTGGTCGGGCTTGCCGAGATGGCGATCGCGTCCGGCATCGGCGCAGATCTTGACGTTGCGCCGGCGGGTGTTCCCGCGCACGCCTTCTGGTTCGGCGAAGATCAGGCGCGCTACTTGCTCACGGTCTCGCGTGATCAGGCCGAGGCTATCGAGGCCGATGCGCGCGCGGCGGGCGTGCCGTTGACGCGGCTGGGAACGACGGGCGGCGACACGTTGCGTCTGAACGGCGGCGAGACCATATCGGTGGAAGAGCTGGCGCGCGCCCACGAGGGCTGGCTGCCGGGCTACATGCAAAAATCGTCGTAATATATTGAAAAATAAGGGGTTATAGCGACATGGCCATGGAAGCGGCTGAGATTGAGGCTCTGATCAAGGCGGCGATCCCGGATGCCGTTGTCGAGATAAGCGATCTTGCCGGCGACGGCGATCATTACGCGGCCACCGTCATTTCGCCTTCGTTCGCGGGCAAGTCGCGTGTGCAGCAGCACCAGATCGTCTATGCCGCGCTGCAGGGACGCATGGGTGGCGAGCTTCACGCCCTTGCGCTGACGACTGCGGCGACGCAAGATTGATCATCGAAGAAATTGCTGGCGGCCGCGCCATGAAAGGACCCGACTATGTCTGACGTGCTCGCATTCATCGACAACGAGGTGAAGTCCAACGATGTCGTGCTCTTCCTGAAAGGCACGCCGGACTTTCCGATGTGCGGCTTTTCCGGGCAGGTGGTGAAGATCCTCGACTACGTCGGCGTCGACTACAAGAGCATCAACGTGCTCGAGAGCGACGACCTGCGCCAGGGCATCAAGGAATACACCAACTGGCCGACGATCCCGCAGCTCTACATCAAGGGTGAGTTCGTCGGCGGCGCCGATATCGTGCGCGAGCTTTTCCAGGAAGGCGAGCTGCAGAAGATCATTGCCGACAACGGTATTCCGGTGACGGCAGCCGACTGATCCGCCTTCAGGCGCTCAGAGCGCTTTCCGATTGAATGAATCATTTAATCGATAAGAATTCGCTCAAAATCAATATGTTAGATCGTGTCCTCGTTTCAATGAAGCCGGGATACGATCCGGGAGACGGCGGCTGTGTCAATCAGCCGCCAATCGCCGCGCGCACGAGCGCGACAGCGTCGTCCGACGCCCATTCCGCCGCGCCGGCGAGATGGCCCAGCGCGCAGCCGTCCGCGTCCACGATGATGGTCGTGGGCATGCCGAACGCCTTCCCCTGCGATCTCAGCGTCTGAAAGATTTTTGCCTTCGGGTCGCTGTAGGGGGCGAGACGGTCGATGCCGTTGTCGGCGAGCCATTTGGTCGCCTTCTCCGGATCGCGGGTGTCGATGTTGACCGCCACCACCTCGAAGCTGTCACCGCCGAGTTTTTCCTGCAGGGCGTTCAGCGCCGGCATCTCGGCGCGGCAGGGCACGCACCATGTCGCCCACAGGTTCAGCAGTACGGTGCGGCCGCGGAAATCGCTCAACGTCAGGGGCGCGCCGTCCGGCGACAGGAAGGCGAGCTCCGACAGCGGGGCTGCGCGATTCTCGATCTGCACGGCGGCAACCTCGCCAACGGCGAGCGGCTTGAGGCGCGCGAGCAGTTCCGGCGAGGCCCGGCAAGCGCTGGCCGTTTCACCGCCGGACCTGAAGCCATAATGATAGGCGGCGGCGCCACCCGCGATAGCGAGGGCAGCAACGGCTAAAATGGCAAGTCGGCGCGTGGAGATAGGCATGGCGGCTAATGTTCCGGGTAAAGTCGTTGACGGGGTGCAGGATAGGCGATTGCAGGCCGATCTCAAACGGGCGCGGGCTGCTTGTGGCGCATGATTGGGGCCGATATGCGTTCACAAACGTGCGTACTCCGGAAGCGCGTTCATCATGTGCGATTGAGGGGTTAGAAATGTCGCGGCAATTCGTTATAGTGCCGGCGATCTTTGGAGGTCCAGCCTTGTCACGTTCACGATCCAGCCGGCGTCAGCCGCGCGCGCTCATCCGATTCTGCCTGGTGGCGGCCGTCTGTGCCCTGGCCGCAGGCTGCGGACGGCGGGGCGCGCTCGAATATCCTGTCGACCCGAACGATCCGCGCATCGTCGAATCGGGCGCGCGCGTCCACTCGACCGGTCGCGACGGCCAGAAGGTGATCCGGGGCTATGTGACGCCGGAGAGCAAGTTCGTGCTCGATCCGCTGCTTTGATCCAGACCGTTCCGCGCGGGTAAATACATGCATCATTTTTCCTATTCCGATGGCGTCCTGCATGCCGAGGGCGTCGATGTCGCCCGCCTTGCGCAGGAGGTCGGCACGCCGTTCTACTGCTATTCCTCAGCTACCATCGAGCGCCACTACCGGGTGTTTTCGGAGGCCTTCGCGGACGTGCCGTCGCTGGTGTGCTTCGCGGTGAAGGCCAATTCCAACCAGGCGGTGATCGCGACGCTGGCGAGGCAGGGCGCGGGCGTCGACATCGTGTCCGAGGGCGAGTTGCGCCGGGCGCTGGCCGCCGGCGTGCCGGGCGAGCGCATCGTCTTTTCCGGCGTCGCCAAGACGCGCGACGAGATGGCGGCGGCCTTGAAGGCGCGCATCCTGTGCTTCAACGTCGAATCCGAGCCGGAGCTCGACGCGCTCTCGGAAGTGGCAGTGTCGCTGGGCGTGAAAGCGCCGATCTCGGTGCGCGTCAACCCGGACGTCGACGCACGCACGCACGCCAAGATCTCGACCGGTAAATCCGAGAACAAGTTTGGCATTCCGCTGTCGCATGCGCGCGACGTCTATGCGCGCGCGGCCGCGCTGCCGGGGATTGCGATCACCGGTGTCGACATGCACATCGGCAGCCAGATCACGGATCTCGCGCCCTTCGACAACGCCACCGCGCTGATCGTCGAGCTGGCGCGCGACCTGTTGGCGCAGGGGCACCGGCTCGACCATATCGATCTCGGCGGCGGGCTCGGCATTCCTTACCACGAGGACGCTGAGCCGCCGCCGCTGCCATCGGCCTATGCCGACATCGTCAAGGGACACACGCGCGGGCTGGGGCTGAAGCTCGTGTTCGAGGTCGGCCGCATGATCGTCGGCAACGCCGGCATCCTCGTGACGAAGGTCGTCTACGTGAAGCAGGGCGAGGGGCGCACGTTCGTGATCGTGGATGCGGGCATGAACGATCTCATCCGCCCGACGCTCTACGAGGCGTATCATGCGGTGAAGCCGGTGCGCGAAACGCCTGCCGATACGCCGCGCATCGTCGCCGATGTGGTGGGGCCGGTGTGCGAGACGGGCGATTATCTGGCCTTGCAGCGCTCGTTGCCGCAGGTGGCGGCGGGCGATCTGCTGGCGGTGATGACCGCGGGCGCCTATGGCGCGACGCAAGCGAGCACCTACAACAGCCGTTTGCTGGTGCCGGAAGTGCTGGTGAACGGCGCGCAGGCGGCGGTGGTGCGCCCGCGCCCCAGCTACGACGATCTCATCGGACTGGACAGGGTGCCGGAATGGCTGACGGCCTGACTTATCGGCAAAAGCTCACGGCCGTTTCTCACGGCCAACGAGCGCGCGGCGGCAGCGACGACAGGATCGATTTCACGTTGCCGCCCGTCTTGAGGCCGAAAATCGTGCCGCGATCATGCAGCAGATTGAACTCGGCGTAGCGGCCGCGGCGCACTTCCTGCTCGATCACGTCGGCGTCCGTCCACGGCGTGGATAGATTCGCGCGCACGATCCGCGGATAGACCGTGCGGAACGCCTCGCCCACCGCCTGCGTGAAGGCGAAATCCGCTTCCGCGTCGCCCGACCAGTGGTGGTCGTAAAAGATGCCGCCGATGCCGCGCGGCTCGTTGCGGTGGGGCAGATGGAAGTAGGTGTCGCACCATTCCTTGTATTTCTGATACGGCGCGACCGCCGCGTGCGCTTCGCAAGCGCCACGCATGGCGGCGTGGAAGGCGAGGGCGTCCGGGTCTGTCTGCCCGCGCCTGCGGTCGAGCACCGGCGTGAGGTCGCCGCCGCCGCCGAACCATGCTTTCGTCGTCACGACGAGGCGCGTGTTCATGTGCGCGGTCGGCGCATTCGGGTTCCACGGATGGGCGATGAGCGAGATGCCGGAGGCCCAGAATCGCGGATCTTCCGCGGCGCCCGGGATCTGGTTGCGGAACTCGGGCGAGAACTCGCCGAACACGGTCGACACATGAACGCCGACCTTTTCGAACACGCGGCCCTTCATCAGCGACATCACGCCGCCGCCGCCCATGCTGCCATCCGCGCCCGTGCGGCTCCAGGGCTCGCGCACGAAGCGGCCGGGAGTGTCCGCGCCGGGAAAGAAGGGACCCGTCGCCTCGTCCTCGAGCGCCTCGTAATCGGCGATGATGCGGTCGCGCAGCGTCGAAAACCACGTGCTGGCTCGTGCCTTGAGGTCGTCCAGATCGTCGGGCAAAGCCATGAGTGCGGGTTCCGTGCGGGTTCCGGTTGCGTCAGTGGTTATGGCCCGGTCTTGACGTGCGCGGGCGCACGGCGTGGCGGGCAGTCGTTCGTCAAGCGCATAGGCTCATGACGCGCACCCGTCAATTGGACACTCAAAAAACGTCGAAACGTACTATATGCGTGTGCGGGGCGAGCAGCGCGATCGGGTGGCGCCGGCTCTATCGGGCCCACGACTAAGGAGAATCGCATGTTACGCTGGTTCGAGACGCGCATCGATCCCTTTCAGGAAAGGCCCATCGAGCGTCCGCCCGCAACGCTGATGGCCTTCTACTGGCATTATGTCCGCCAGATATGGCCTGTTTTCATCGCGCTCATCGTTGCCGGCGGCGCCACGGCCGCGCTCGAGGTGATGATGTTCCGATACATCGCCGAAATCATCGACATCGTCGGCAAGACCGATCCGTCGCGGGTGTTCGCGGAATATGGCTCCACTTTTCTGGTCATGGCGCTCGTCGTGCTGGTGGCGCGCCCTGTCAGCTCCGTGCTGCAGGACGTGATCACGCGTCAGGTGCTGCTGCCGTCGTTCCCGGCGCTGGTGCGCTGGCAGGGGCATCGATACCTCGTGCGCCAGAGCCTTGAGTTCTTTCAGAACGACTTCGCCGGACGGCTGGCGACCCGCGTCATCCAGACCGGCATGGCACTGCGCGAATCTGTGGTCGAAGTGTTCGGCTCGCTGTGGTTCGTCATCATCTACGCCGGCGGCGCGGTGCTGCTGTTCGCTGACGCCGATTTCTGGCTGGCCGTGCCGCTGCTGATATGGATCGCGCTCTACATCGTCACGCTGTCGTGGTTCGTGCCGCGCATACGCGACAGCGCGCGGCAGGTGTCGTATGCCCGCTCCACCCTCACGGGGCGCGTGGTGGACGGCTACACCAACATCACCACGGTGAAGCTCTTCTCCCACGCCGAGCGCGAGGACGCCTACGTGCGCGAATCGATCGCCGACAACGTTTCCGCCACGCAGGCGCAGACGCGGCTGATCACGGCGATGTCGGCGGCCGTCACCACGCTCAACTGCTTCCTGATCGGCGCCACCACGGCGCTGGCGGTGTGGCTGTGGAGCACCGGCAACGTGACGGTGGGGGCGATCGCGCTTTCCACCGGCCTCGCGATCCGCATCTACAACATGTCCGGCTGGATCATGTGGGTCGTGACCGGCATCTTCGAAAACGTCGGCGTGGTTCAGGAGGGCATGGAGACGCTGTCGCGCGCCTACGCCGTCGCCGACAAGCCCGACGCCAGGACGCTCAAGGTGACGCGCGGCGGGGTCGATTTCGACGCTATCCGCTTCCATTATGGACGCGAGTCTGGCGTGATCGAGAACCTGAAACTCGACATCAAGCCGGGCGAGCGGGTGGGGCTTGTCGGGCGCTCGGGCGCTGGCAAGTCGACGCTGGTCAACCTGCTGCTGCGCTTCTACGATCTGCAGGGCGGCAGGATCCTCATCGACGGGCAGAACATCGCCGACATGACGCAGGAGAGCCTGCGCGCCTCCATCGGCATGGTGACGCAGGACACGTCGCTGCTGCACCGCTCGGTGCGCGACAACATCCGCTACGGCAAGCCCGACGCCACCGATGAGGAAATCTGGGCCGCCGCGGCGCAAGTGCACGCCGACAGCTTCATCCCGGATCTCGTCGATCCGGCCGGGCGGCGCGGGCTCGATGCCCATGTCGGCGAGCGCGGCGTGAAGCTCTCCGGCGGCCAACGCCAGCGCATCGCCATCGCGCGCGTGCTGCTGAAGAACGCGCCCATCCTGGTGCTCGACGAGGCGACTTCGGCGCTCGATTCCGAGGTCGAGGCCGCCATTCAGGACGAACTCGACACCATCATGGCCGGCAAGACCGTGATCGCCATCGCGCACCGGCTGTCGACGATCGCGCGCATGGATCGCCTCGTCGTGATGGACAAGGGGAGCATTCTGGAGACGGGCACGCACGAGGAACTGCTGCGCCGGGGCGGCATCTATGCCGGCTTGTGGCGGCGCCAGTCGGGCGGGTTCCTCGGCATCGAGGAAAAACCTGCCGAGGAGCAGAAGCCCAGCCTGTCGCTGGCTGGCGAATGAGCGTGCCCGCGCCGTTGCTACGGCTTGCGCTCTACCAGCCGGACATTCCGCAGAACACCGGTACGATGCTGCGCATGTGCGCCTGTCTCGGCGTCGCGGCGGAGATCATCGAGCCGGCGGGCTTTCCGGTCTCCGACCGGGCGTTCCGCCGTGCGGGCATGGACTATCTCGACGACGTCGTCATCAACCGGCACGATTCGTGGAGCCGTTTCGAGGCGTGGCGCGCGGAGGCGGATTCGCCTGCGCCTGCGCGCCTCGTGCTGGCGACAACGCGCGGCGCCGTGGCGCATGTCGATTTCGCCTTCCGGCCCGGTGACATCATCATGGTCGGGCGCGAATCGGCCGGCGTCCCCGAGGACGTGCACAGGGCGGCGGATGCGCGCGTCGTCGTGCCGATCCGCCTCGGCATGCGGTCGATCAACGTGGCGGTCACGGCCGCGCTCATGGTCGGCGAAGCCTTGAGACAGCTTGGCGGCTTCGGCGTGGGGGCGAATCCGGGGTTGTGAACGGTCCGATTATTATGGGGGCGTGCGATCGTCGATCCGGCATGCTAACGTTTCAACCGCTATGGCAATGCAAGGACGGATGACGTGAGCGGGACAGGCCGGGAGCGACGCGCTCCCGACGGACGGGCGCCGGACCACGCCGCGAGGGCGCGGCTGGAACGCGCCGTGCGTATTTCCCGCGCCTCGCTCTATATCGGCGACGTATGGCCGCGCCTGTGGCTGCCGTTGGGCGTCGCGGGCGTGTTCGTCGTGCTGTCGTGGCTTGGCTTCTGGTCGCTGCTGCCGGCGGCGGGTCGCATGGCGGGCACGCTGCTGTTCGCGGCCGTGTTCATCGCCGCCTGCGTTCCCGCCATTGCGCGGCGCTATCCGTCGCGGCAGGAGGCGTTGCGCGTGCTCGACGCCGGCGCGGGTTCCGCCCGGTTGCCCGATCCCGCCAGCCTGCTCGACGACACACAGGCGCTGGGCCTCGACGATCCCGCGAGCCGGGCGCTGTGGGCGCTGCACCGCCGCCGCGCCGAGAATGCGGTGGAGAGCCTGCGCGCACCCGCGCCCCGGCCCGAAACCGCCTCATACGATTATTACGGCCTGCGTGGCGCGCTCATCGTGGGGCTGGTGGCGGCGGCGTTCGTCGCGGGCGGCGAACGCGGGCGGCGGCTGTCGCTCGCCTTCGACTGGCGATCCGCACAGCCCGCCGACCAGGTGGCGCAACGCGTCGACGGCTGGATCGATCCGCCCGCATACACGCGCCTGCCGCCGGTGATGCTCGATCTCGCCAGGGCCGGGGCGCGCGATGTTTCGGTGCCGGTGGGCAGCGTGCTGGTGCTGCGCTTCGCGGGGCAGGACGGCGAGCATCTGGCCGGCAATGTCGAAACCGAGGGCGGGTTGCATCCGGTTGCGGCGGCGCAGTCGGGCGACGGCATCGCCGAGCGGCGCTACGAAGTGGCGGGAATGGCGCGTGTCAGCGTCGCCGCCGACGGCGACCGTGCCACGCTGGCCATCGCCGCCATTCCCGACGATCCGCCGGCCATCGATTTCGTCGACAAGCCCGAGGCCACGCGCCGTGGCGGCCTCACCATCGTTTACCGCGCCGGCGACGATTACGGCGTGACGCAGGCGCAGGGCATCGTTTCTCTGCCGGGAGACGCGGCTGAGCAGGCGCTGGTGCCGGCGCCCGTCATCGCGCTGCCGCTGCCGCGCGGCGGCGAGGAGCCGCAGGAACTGCGCACCACCGCCGATCTCGCCGCTCATCCGTGGGCGGGGGCGGACGTGCGGCTGACGCTCGTTGCGCGCGACGCCGCCGGACAGGAAGGGCGCAGCGAGACGCTTTCGTTGACGCTGCCGCAGCGCGCGTTCATCAATCCGGTGGCGCGGGCGCTGGTCGAGCAGCGGCGCAACCTTGTGTTCCGCCCGCACGACTGGCGCGACGTGCGCATGGCGCTCCGGGCGCTCAGGATCGCGCCCGAGCGGTTCACGCCGGAAGCGTCGGTTTATCTCGGGCTGGTGACGGCGGAGAAGCTGCTGTCGAACGCGCGCGATCAGCAGGATCTCGTCGATGCGGCCGAGTTCCTCTGGAACATGGCGGTCGTGATCGAGGACGGCGACGCATCCGACACCGAAAAGGCGCTGCGCGCTGCCCAGCAGGCGCTGCAGGAAGCCATCGACCGCAACGCGCCGCCCGAGGAAGTCGCCCGCCTCGCGCAGGAGCTGCGCGAAGCGCTCAACCGGCACCTGTCCGAGATGGCGCGCAACCAGTCGCGCAACCGCGACCAAAGCGCGCAGAACAGCGGCCAGCCCAGCCGCACCATCACGCCCGAGGAACTCGCGGCGATGATCGATCGCATGGAGCGCCTCGCGCGCGAGGGCGATGTCGCGGGCGCTCAGCAACTCATGGAGCAATTGCGCGACATTCTCGATAACATGCAGATGGCGCAGGGCAACGAGGGCGGCTCGCAGGCCGGCGAGGCAGGCCGCGCGTTGCGCTCCCTCGACGGCATGATCCGCAACCAGCAGCGGCTGCGCGACGACACGTTCCGCCAGAACAACGAACTGGCGGAAGGCGGCGAGGCACAGCAAGGCGGGGAGCAGCCCGGACAGGGCCAAGGAACAGGTCAAGGTCAGGGCACTGGCCAAGGTACGGGCCAGGGAGCGGGCGAAGGCAGCGGCAACC
The DNA here is from genome assembly GCA_937863995.1 of uncultured Chelatococcus sp. Classification (GTDB taxonomy): domain Bacteria; phylum Pseudomonadota; class Alphaproteobacteria; order Rhizobiales; family Beijerinckiaceae; genus Pseudochelatococcus. The sequence goes on along the minus strand of CALMIK010000065.1, from coordinate 6,335 downwards.
TGCCCGGTCGCCAGCAGGCGCTACGCCGGCAGCTCGAACGCCTGCAACAGGGACTAGCGGATCAGGGATTGGCCGCGGAGCCCGGTTTCGACGCCGCCGAACGCGCCATGCGTGACGCCGAGGAGCGCCTCGCGGAGGGCGACGGCGACGGAGCCGTCGACGCGCAGGGCCGGGCGCTGCAGGCGCTGCTCAACGGCGCGCAGGGCCTCGCGCAGCAGATGCAACAGGCCCAGCAGGGCGAGAACGGCGAGCCCGGCGACCAGAACGCGCAGGAGCCGGGCGGGCGTGACCCGCTGGGCCGCACGACAGGCAACCGCCGCTGGTCCGACGGCGACACGCGCGTGCCGGGCGCGGACGAATCGGCCGTGGTGCGCGCAAGGCGCATCCTGGAGGAGCTGCGTCGGCGCCTTGGCGACCCGACGCGCCCGAACGAGGAGCGCGACTATCTGGAGCGGCTGCTGCGCCGCGACTGACGGGCGAAAACGACAAGAACGCAAACAACAAGAATCGGAGGGACGATCATGGGACCAATCGGCTACGTGCTTGTGCCGCTGACGGCCGGGGCGGTCGTCGTCGTGCTCGTGCTCGGCCTCATCAACATGATGCGCGGCGGCAGCCCGGAGCGGTCGCAGAAGCTCATGCAGCTTCGCGTGCTTTTCCAGTTCGCCGCCATCGTGGTGGTGCTGCTGGTGCTGTGGCTCGGCGCGCGCTGAGGAGCGGCAGGCATGGTTCGACTCAACCGCATCTACACCCGCACCGGCGACGACGGCACCACCGGCCTGACCGGCGGCGAGCGGCGCGGCAAGCACGACCTGCGCGTCGCGGCGCTCGGCGACGTCGACGAGGCCAACGCCGCGATCGGGCTGGCGCGGCTCCATACGTCTGGCGAGATCGACGCCAGCCTCGCCCGCGTCCAGAACGACCTGTTCGATCTCGGCGCGGATCTTTCCACCCCGCCGAGCGGTGAGCCGCAGCAGTTCGAGGCGCTGCGCATCGTCGCGTCACAGGTCGAGCGGCTCGAGACCGACATAGACGCTTTCAACGGTTCGCTTGCGCCGCTGCGCTCCTTCGTGCTGCCGGGCGGCACGCCCGCTTCCGCCGCGCTGCACCTCGCGCGCACCGTCTGCCGCCGCGCCGAACGGACCGCCTTCGCGCTTGCCGCGCATGAGCCGGGCCAGGTGTCGGATGAGTTGCTGCGCTATCTCAACCGGCTCTCCGACCTGCTTTTCGTGCTTGCGCGCGCCGCCAACGACAACGGCTCGCGCGATGTGCTGTGGCGGCCCGGCGCCGATCGCTGAGGCGCGCGCGGCCGCCTGCGCGCGGGAACTTCCGCAACGGAGATTGACAAGCCCGATCCTGCCTCGTTACGGTCTGCCCAGCCGGATCAAACAGGTGTTAGGCCGCTTCTAAAGAAGCAGGGGAGCAGGGGTTGGTCGTTGACGATCGCGGGGCGGGGCCGCATTGCGGGCATGCACGCGGAGGTCATGATCGTCCGGAAATAATCGTAAGCGATTTCAAGCGAATACGGATTCAGGAATACGCCAAGGAGACCGTCAATGAAAGTACTGGTGCCCGTCAAGCGGGTGGTGGACTATAACGTCAAGATCCGGGTCAAGCCGGATGGCACGGGCGTTGATCTCGCCAACGTCAAGCAGTCGATCAACCCCTTCGACGAGATCGCCGTCGAGGAGGCGCTGCGCCTCAAGGAAGCCGGCAAGGTGACCGAGGTGATCGTCGTCTCCATCGGCCCGGCGCAGGCAACCGAGACGCTGCGCTCGGGCCTCGCGGTCGGCGCCGACCGCGGCATCCTGGTGAAGGCGGAAGGCCGTGTGGAGCCGCTTGCCGTCGCCAAGGTGCTGGCCAAGATCGTCGAGCAGGAGAAGCCCGACCTCGTCATTCTCGGCAAGCAGGCGATCGACGACGATTCCAACCAGACGGGCCAGATCCTCGCCGCGCTGCTGGGCTGGGGGCAGGGCACTTTCGCTTCCAAGGTCGAGCTCGGCGCGGACAGCGTCGATGTGACGCGTGAGGTCGACGGCGGCCTGCAGACCGTGTCGCTGAAGCTTCCCGCCATTATCACCACGGACCTGCGCCTCAACGAGCCGCGCTACGCTTCGCTGCCCAACATCATGAAGGCGAAGAAGAAGCCGATCGCCGAGACCACGCCCGAGGAACTCGGCGTCGATGTCGCGCCGCGCCTCAAGGTGCTCAACACGACCGAGCCGGCCAAGCGCCAGGCGGGCGTCAAGGTGGCCGACGCCGCGGAGCTGGTGTCGAAGCTCAAGGAAGCGGGAGTTCTCTGATCATGACGACGTTGCTCATTGCCGATCACGACAATACCGCGCTCAAGGACGGCACCGCGAAGGCGCTCACGGCGGCGCGCGAGCTCGGCCAGCCGGTGCATGTGCTGGTTGCCGGCCACAATGCGCGTGCTGCCGCCGATGCGGCTGCGGCGCTCGAGGGCGTCGAGAAGGTGCTGCTGGCCGATGACGCCATCTACGCCCACGGGCTGGCCGAGCCGCTGGCCGCGCTGGTCGCCGGCCTTGCCGATGGCTACAAGGCGCTGGTCGCGCCCTCTTCCTCGAACGGCAAGAACGTGCTGCCGCGCATCTCCGCGCTGCTCGACGTGGCGCAGGTTTCGGACGTGACCAAGGTGATCTCGCCCGACACGTTCGAGCATCCGATCTATGCCGGCAACGCCATCGAGACCGTGCAGACGACGGATGCCAAGGTCATCCTGACCATCCGCACCACGGGCTTCAAGGCGGCGGGCGCCGGCGGTTCGGCTCCGGTCGAGGCGGTGGCGGTGGCGGCCGATCCGGCTGTGTCGCAGTTCAAGGGCGAAGAAGTGGCGAAGTCCGAACGGCCCGAGTTGACGGCTGCGAAGGTGATCGTTTCGGGCGGTCGCGCGCTTGGCTCGTCTGAGCAGTTCCAGGCGGTCATCGCGCCGCTTGCCGACAAGCTCGGCGCCGCGATCGGCGCGAGCCGCGCGGCAGTCGATGCAGGCTATGCGGCCAACGACCTGCAGGTGGGCCAGACCGGCAAGGTCGTCGCGCCCGATCTCTACGTCGCGGTCGGCATTTCCGGCGCCATCCAGCATCTTGCCGGCATGAAGGACAGCAAGGTGATCGTCGCCATCAACAAGGACGAAGAGGCGCCGATTTTCCAGGTGGCCGATTACGGCGTCGTCGGCGACCTTTTCAAGGTCGTTCCCGAGCTGGAGAAGGCGCTGGGCTGAGATTAAGCCCATTGCGCCTCACGATAATTGCTTCAGGCGGATTTGATCGTCCGCCTGAAGAAAATACGTCAAAATGTATCTATAAGGTGCCCGGCGACGAAGGGCGGCGACGGGATGTTCCCGCGCTTGATACCATTCAGCAACCTTAGAACGGACGGACGACATGTCGATCGAAATTCGCAAGGTGGGCGTCATCGGGGCGGGCCAGATGGGTAGCGGCATCGTGCAGGTCGCTGCGGCGGCCGGCTACGAGGTCGCGCTCAACGACATCAACGAGGAACGCATCAACGCCGGCCTCGCCACCATCAACGGCAACCTGTCGCGGCAGGTGTCGAAGGGCACGCTGAGCGAGGACGAGCGTGGGCTTATCCTGTCGCGCATCGTGCCAGCCGCTACCTACGCGGACTTCGGCGACAGCGACATCGTCATCGAGGCCGCGGTCGAGAGCGAGGAAATCAAGCGCAAGATCTTCCAGGCGCTGTGCCCGGCCCTGAAGCCTTCCGCTATCATCGGCACGAACACGTCGTCGATCTCGGTCACGCGCCTTGCGTCGACCACCGATCGCCCCGAGCAGTTCATCGGCATCCACTTCATGAACCCGGTGCCGGTGATGCAGCTCGTCGAGGTCATCCGCGGCATTGCCACCGGGGAAGATACCTATCAGGCGACCCGCGTGCTGGTGGAGCGGCTTGGCAAGACGATCACCGTGGCCGAAGATTTCCCCGGCTTCATCGTCAACCGCATCCTGCTGCCGATGATCAACGAGGCGATCTACACGCTTTACGAGGGCGTGGGTTCGGTCGAGTCCATCGACACGGCGCTCAAGCTTGGCGCCAACCACCCCATGGGGCCGCTGCAGCTTGCCGATTTCATCGGTCTCGACACCTGCCTGTCGATCATGCAGGTGCTCTACGAAGGGCTGGCTGATTCCAAGTACCGTCCGTGCCCGCTGCTGGTGAAGTACGTCGAAGCCGGCTGGCTCGGACGCAAGACCCGCCGCGGCTTCTACGATTATCGCGGCGAGAAGCCGGTGCCCACGCGCTGAGGCAGACTTTTGCGCCCTGGCGGCATGAGCTGAAGAGCATGAAATCCGGCCTTTCGGCCGGATTTCTTTTTATTTGGCGCTCTCGACTTGCAGTTACCGTGGCAGCCTCAGCCTGCCAGCCAGCTTCTGATGTGCCCGGCCTTGTCCGGCCCCCGCGCCTCGCGGGCAATGCCGTAATGCGTCGCGAGACGCTGCAGGGCGAGTTTCAGCACCACCTTTCCCGAGCGCGGCGGCCAGTGACGCTCGCGTTCCACGTCTTCGATGCGCTTCAGGAAGCCGCATACGTCGAGCAGGATGCCGGCATAGTCGCCATCGACAGCGTCGAGCGCCCGGTCGAGCCGCTGGCGGGCGGAAACCATGGCGTCGGTGGCGGCGGCGGGGCCGCTGCCGCCTCCCGTGGACGGCGACCATCTGCTGGTGATGCGCGGCATGATGCGGGCCATCGTCATGTCGCGGCGCAGCCGTTCTCCTGCCTCGAAGCAGGTGGCGTCGATGAAGGGCACGCCGGTGCGGTCGCGGCGCCGGTGCAGCCACGCGAGCGGGCTCTCGGCCTCGTTTACCTGCACCGTGACGGCTTCGCCCTCATGCTGCAGCGTGGCTTCGCCGATGATGCGGCCCGGCGGCGCGACGGCCCTCTCCACCGGGGCGGCTTTCGCTTTTGCCGTGCGGCGCGGGTTGGCGGGCCGGCCCTTGCGGCTCGGCATCGGCGCAACCGGGACGACATCGACGGCGCGCTCCTCCAGGTTGTCGGCGAATCGTCCAGCCATCGCACGCCCTGCATCGGTGACGGCAAAAGCGCCGCGCGATGCCTCGCGCACCAAGCCGCGTTGCAGCAGGAGATCGGCGGCGGAAACCGCTACCGTTCCCCGGCCGAGCGACACGCCGTTGCGCGTGCTCGACAGGATGACCCTGTCCGGGGCGAGACTGCCGATGACGGCTGTGTGTCCGGGATCGTACAGGTGGCGCAGCAGGCGCCCTGCCTCGGCAATGGTGTCGCGCATGCTGGGTCCGGTTTCGTCGTGATCAGGGGCGTTGTCGCGGATCATTGCGCGCCTCCTAATCCTTGGCACGCTGGTGTTTGCGCATGCAGGTGCATGAAGCTGGCGGGCCGGCCGAATGTTGGCGACGCATGCCCCTCGCGCCACGCAGATGAATTGTCCGCGCATCGCATCGCTTCCCGTGCGACAGCGGCGATGCGGAGGGCGAGCGCGTGGCTCATGCAGTCGATCGCGATGCCGAAATCCGGCTGCGCGTCGCACCGCTCCTCGATCCGCCGGCATGCGTGATCGACGGTCGAACGGTGGCGGCCGAACGCGCGGCCCGCCGCGCTGGCGGACAGGCCAAAGCCAGTTGCGAGATAGATCGCTCCGGCGCGTGCAAGCGCGATGGACGCGTCGTCCCGGCGCGCGCCGCGCATGCGGGTCAGGGGCGCGCGGAACGCCGAGGCGGCTCCAGCCTCGCACTGGCGGCATATCATGGTCTCATACAGCAAGCGGCCACCACCGCCTTGAACGGAATCGTTCCAGGACATCTTAGCCTCCACATCTGTCTTGAAAAGGAAATCATACCTACTAATGCAGGTCGGTTCGCGAATATAGGATTATCATCCTATTCAGAGTCGGCCAACAGGTTATGGAGGGTTATTGACAGCTCTATGCGCAATGTCGCGGATAAGTGGCTGGGCGCGTTCGCATTCGGGCGTCCCGTGCATCTCCGAAGCGCACCTTGGGCTCCGGGACGATGAAGTGGAGGCATGGAACGCGGTGTGCCGCGCTGAAGCGCTTTCAGGCAAGGCGAATGCCGCTTTTTGTGCAGAAAATATTATAAAATCAGATAGTTAAATCGATTTCGCGTGTCAGCAAAATGTCGAAACGTATTAAAGCATTTCGACGTTTCGTTGAAACGCAAAAATTCTTTAAGTTTCTGATTTAACGCCCTTTCTGCACGCAAAGCGGTATCCACTTTGCTTGAAAACGCTTTAAGGTCCGGACTCAATCAGGTCCACCATATGATTGCGGCTGCGAGACTGACGGCTGAGAGGAAGTTTCTGGC
>CALMIK010000064.1 GCA_937863995.1 uncultured Chelatococcus sp. | reverse complement strand
ACCTTCACCAACCCGCGCTCGGACTTTCTGCGCGCGGCGGGCCACAGCGACGTGTCGATCTACGCGCCGGCGTGGCTCGCGTCGGACGAGCCCACGCGTTGCAACACGATCATCGGTTCCGGGCCGTTCATCCTTGAATCGCTGTCGCGCGAGAGCGGCTGGAAGTTCGTGCGGCGCAAGGATTACGGCTGGCCGTCGGTTCGCAGCGGCGTCGAGCCCGGCCCCTTCCTCGACAGCCTGCAATACCGGCTGATCCCGGAAGTGGGCGTGCGGCTCAACGGGCTGATCGCCGGCCAGTTCCAGGTGATCACGCACCTCAACCCGGACCACGAGCCCTTGCTGCTGGCCCAGAAGGCGCAGGTGTTCGGCGCCGAATCCTACGGCACGGTCTGGACCCTGACCGCCAACATCAACAAGCCGCCGCTCGATGAAAAGGCCGTGCGCCTCGCGGCCCTCTACGCGGTCAATCTGAACGAGCTCAAGCAGGGCGCGCTGTTCGGCAGCTGGCAGCGGATCGCCAAGGGCGTGCTGACCGAAAACACGCCCGGCTTCGTCGATTTCTCGCAGCGGCTGGTCCACGATCCCGACCGCGCGCGCAAGCTGCTCGACGAGGCCGGCTGGGTGCCCGGCCCGGATGGAATTCGGGTGCGCGACGGCAAGCGGCTGGAGGTGGACTATCCGTATGCGCGCGAGGAACAGGTGGTGCTGCTGCTCCAGCAGCAGCTGCACGCGGTGGGCATCGGCGTGAAGCTGCGCAAGGTGGCGCAGTCCGAGCGCGTCGCCATCACGACGGCGGGCGACTATTCGTACTACTTCCATGCCCGCAACCATCTTCTGGAGCGTTCGGCGCTCAATCAGGCGTTCTCGTCCCATTACGCCAATTATATCGGCGGCGGCCGGCCCGGGCTCAGCGCCGACAAGCTCGTCGAGGTCGACCGGTTGGCCGCGGCCCTAACCGCCGCGCCCACGGACGAGGCCGCGCTCGCGATTTCGCGCGATTTCCAGTCGCTGCTGCTGGATGAAGGCTACGTGATACCGCTCTATCCGTATTCGGAGGGCTACGCGGCGGTCGCGAAGCTGCACGGGTGGCAGTTCGGCGGCTCGGGTCAGGAGCTCTATCTGCGCGACGCCTGGCTGGCGAACTGAGGACGCATGCCATGAAGCCCCTGTTCCTTCGCCGGCCGTTCCGCTTCGGGCCTTCGACAGTATCGGCTGCCGGCGAGGGAGCGGGGCAGGGCGACACGGTCCTTCGGATCGAAGGCCTGACCGTGCGCTACGGCAACAGCGCCGAGGCGGCGGTGAAGGGCGTGTCGCTCAGCGTGGCGGCGGGCGAGGTGCTTGCGCTCGTGGGCGAATCCGGCTCGGGCAAATCGACCACCGCCGATGCCATCCTGCGGCTGTTGCCGCCGCAGGCGCGCATCGGCGGCGGCGCGCTGCGCGTCGTGGGGCATGATGTGCTGGCCGCCGACGAGCGGCTGATGACGCGCATACGCGGGCGGCACGTGGGCTACGTTCCGCAGGACCCGGGATCGTCCCTGAACCCGGTCGAGACCATCGGACGGCAGATCATCGAGATGCTGGAAATGCACTCGGATCTCGCGCGGGAGGAATTGCGCCCGCGCGCGATCGAAATCTTGCAAACGGCGGGCCTGAGCGACCCGGAAACACGGCTGCGGCAATATCCGCATGAGCTCTCGGGCGGCATGAAGCAGCGGGTGCTGATCGGCATCGCCATGGCATGCCGCCCGCGGCTGCTGATCGCCGACGAGCCCACGTCCGCGCTGGACGTCACCGTGCAGCGGCGCATCCTCGACCATCTGCAGGCGCTGACGGAGACGCATGGCACGTCCGTGCTGCTCATCACCCACGATCTCGGCGTGGCGCGGGAGAGGGCCGACCGCATCGCCGTCATGCACCGGGGCAGGATCGTGGAGGAAGGCCCGGCCTGGCAGATCATCGACGCGCCGGCCGATCCGTACACGCAGCGGCTGATCGCGTCCGCTCCCTCGCTCGCCCGCCACAGGCCGCGCGCCAGCGTGCGGGAGCGGCCAGCGGACGCCGCCGCTACCATCGCCGCCGCCGCGCCGGTGCTGGACGTGCGCCATCTCACCAAGGATTTCGACGTGGTCGAGAACGGCGGGCAGCGCCGGTCTTTCCGCGCCGTGGACGACGTAAGCTTCTCGGTGGGGCAGGGGGAAACGCTGGCGCTGGTGGGGGAGTCCGGCTCGGGCAAATCTACCTCCGCGCGCCTGGCGTTGCGCCTCATCGAACCGGCCGCTGGCTCGATCCGCTTCGACGGCAAGGACATCACCAACGCCACCGGCCGCGCGTTAAAGGAATTGCGCCGCCAGTCGCAATTCGTGCACCAGCATCCCGGTGCGTCGCTCGATCCGAAAATGCTCGTCTCCACGATCATCGGAGAGCCGTTGCGGGCATTCGGCGGCGGCTCGCGGCGAGAGCGCGAGGCGCGCATCCGGGAACTGGCGGATGCGGTCGCGCTGCCGGCCTCGGTGCTGTCGCGCCGGCCACGCGAACTCTCCGGCGGCCAGCAGCAGCGCGTGGCCATCGCCCGGGCGCTGGCGCTGGAGCCGCGGTTGGTGGTGCTGGACGAAGCCGTCTCCGCCCTGGACGTGACCGTGCAGGCGCAGGTTCTGGAGCTGCTTGTGGAAATCCAGTCCCGCATGAACGTGAGCTACCTGTTCATATCCCACGATCTGGCCGTGGTGCGCGAGATCGCCCACACGGTCGCCGTGATGCAGCACGGCCGCGTCGTCGAATCCGGCCCCGTCGCGCAGATTTTCGAGGCGCCTCGCGCGGCCTACACCCGCGAGCTGCTGGCGGCGGTGCCGGGCCAGCGCGACAAGCGCCGCGTGCACGGCGCACCTCTCGACGACATACGGGAAGCCGTCGGCGCCTGACGGCGCCGCGCTCTCCCTATCTAACGAACGATCCATCATCGACAGGAGATATCCGCCATGAATGCGCCTCTCGTTTCGCACAACACGCTGCATGTCAGCAATTGCGGCACTCCCGCCGCTTCGGCGGTGGCAAGCCGCCTCGGCCTGCTCGACGATGCCGGGCGCAAGAACAGCGTCGAGGTCGTCGATATCCGCGACCCGCGCCTGACCGACGATTTCCGCGTGCGGCACTGGGACCATGCGCTTGGCTCGCTGATCCGCGAGGGCGGCAACATCCCGCCGCTGTGGACGCGCGCGGAAGGCACGCCCACCCGGCTCATCGGCCTCACGTGGGTGGACGAGTATCAGGCAATTCTGGTGCGGGCCGACGCCGGCATTCGCGACATCGCCGATCTGAAGGGCCGCCGCATCGGCGTTCCCGTGCGGCCGGAATTGCCGATCGACTTCGTGGAAGGGCTGTCGCTGCGCGGCCTCGCGAGCGGCCTCGGGCTGGCGGGCCTGACGCTGGGCGACGTGGAGCGGGTGAACATCGACGCCTCTCCCATCGTCAGCGACGGGCCGGACATCGCGCCGCTGCTCGACGGCACGGTCGATGCGATCTACGTGCACGGCATTCACGGTGTGGTGTCGGAACGGCACGCCGGCATCGCCGAACTGGTGGCCTTCGGCTCCCATCCCGATCCGCTGGTGCGGGCGAACGCCATCGGGCCGCGGACGATCACGGTGCATCAGGAACTGCTGGACGCCCGTCCCGATGTGGTCGTGGACTATCTGGTCGCGCTCATCAAGGCCTCCGACTATGCCACGGATAATCCGGATGCGGTGCTGACTTACTTCGGCGTCAGCGGCGATCACGACCTGGAGAGCCTGCGCAAGGCCTATGGCCCGGGACCGACGCTGCGCTACCGTCCCACGCTCGACACCGATGTCATCGAGGCGCTCGCGCACCACGCTGCGTTCCTGGCGGCGCACGGCATTATTCGTCCCGGCCTCGATATCGCAAGCTGGATCGATCCCGCCCCGCTGGCCGCGGCCCTCGCGCGCGTCTGAGCGCCGGCCAGTCGCTGTGAAACGCACCAGGGGGCGCCGACGAGCGGGCCGTTGCATCGCCGCGATGCATGCCCACCGACATTGACGCCGAAACATCCGGTGCGGACTAAGCAGACGTGTTCGGCAGAGCATTTCCCGGTTTCATGAGGCCGGGAAATGCTCTGCAATCCATTCAAGCACGACAGCGCGCCCGGTGGCACACCTGTCCAGCGCCGACACGGCGCGAACCCCAAGTGTGCCGAACAACGCCGGGACGTTCGCGCGGAATATAAGCATCTGAAATAATTTATATTTTACGATTTAATCACCGGTGCCCCGTCAACAGGCGCCTCAATAATCGCACGTTCGCACAACAAGCCATCATTCCTTTGCCGTAACAATCTGATAGGCAAAGAGGGTCACTCCCCGCGTGGGAGTGGGGGTAGAAACCCGCAGGTGGCTGTCGACGATGGCACTCGCGTCGTCGCTCCCCGCGTGGGGGCGTGGGTAGAAACGCGGTTTGTAGCCGATGGCCTTCGCCGTTGTCGGCAGCCTTGCGGTTGCGGCCTTTGCGACGCGTCTTCTGCTGTCCCGCCTTCCGGTTTGGCTGCTACAATACGGGCAGTGCGGCAGGGCCGTTGAAGCACGGGCCCAGACGATGGCCTCGTCGTGAGGCGGGTGTGTGGCGCTATGGCTGACGCCTTGGCGCGTCGCACGGCGAACCTGTCAGAGGGTTGGGAGGTCATCGGTCACGCGGCTGTTCGTACTCGGAGCATCGGGAGGCGTGGGCTCCTGCCTCGTCGAGCAGGCCGTTGCCCGTGGCCATCGCGTCACCGCGCAGACGCGCACGGTGGCAAGGATCCGTGAGACGGCGGCAGTGCATGTCGTCGCCGGATCGCCGGACGATGAGGCGTTCCTGCGCCGTCACCTGGCCGGACACGATGCTGCGGTCCTTTGCATCGGCATCGGCGGGATCGGCACGACGACGCTGTTTTCCGATACGACTGGGGCATTGATTGCCGCCATGCGGGAGAACGGGGTCACGCGTCTCGTCGCCATCACCGGCATCGGCGCCGGCGACACCAGGGGCCACGGCGGATGGTTCTACAATCACGTCATCTTCCCGCTGTTCACCCGCAACCGCTACGCCGACAAAGACAGGCAGGAGGCCATGATCCAGCAGAGCGATCTGGACTGGACGATCGTGCGCCCGGCGCCATTCGCTGCCCGGGCGGGGACGGGGCTGTTGCAGGTCGTCACAGACATTCCGCCGGGCCTGCAACTGCGATCCATTCAGCGCTCGGAGGTGGCAGCCTTCATTCTCGACATTCTGGAAGGCGGGAAATTCATTCGGCAAAAGCCGTTTATCGGCCATTGCTGATGCAGGTCATGACATCGACGAAGCCGGCCTTCGGCATTGTCCTGTTGTCTGGTCGGCTTCTGCGGCAGCGGGGTTCAGGCGCTCCGGGCCGACCAATGATAGGCGCCCAGCGCCTTGCCCTTGATCGCATCGACGACATTGCCGCCGAGCGCCTCGAGCATTTCCTCATGCTCCCATGTCGCGAGGTGGCTCTCGTACTGGTTGCCGTTCACGCTGCCCTGCGGCATTTCCCCGAGCGGGATCGAGATCAGGATATCGTCGACCCATTCCTTGAGGCGGGCGATCTGGCCGATTGCAGCAGCCTTCGGCATGTGTTCCAGCACGTCGCCCGCGATGGCGAGTGTCGGGCGCGGCGAGAGGGTGTCGATGTCGAGGTGCAGTACATCCGCCACGATCACCGCGTCGTACTTCGACAGCAGATCGAACTGCTCGATGTAGGGCGCCCACACCTCGATACCCGTCCAGTGCGAGCGAAAGTGCGGACGCATCAGCCGGGCATATGTTCCCGCGCCGACGCCGATGTCGAGCACACCGCGCGGGCGAATGGCCAGATACTTGCCGAGCATCCACTCCTTGTGCTCGGCGTATGAGTGCGGCATCTGCAACTCCTGTCTGGCGCGTTGTGGCGGGCGGTCGCGAGAGGTGCGGCGGCGAACATCGTGCGGCCCGCGCGTGGCATTCCGACGTCTATGGCGGCAGGGCAACAAAGGCGTCAGCCTCTACCGGTAACATCGCGGTGGGCAGCGTGCGAAAACGTGCCGATCCTGTCATTCAACGAAGTTTATGTCCAGAAAATTTCTTATAATCATCAGTATATATTCGTTAATAAGAAGACATTATCCCAATTAGCTAGTATAAATGAAAAAATAATCATATCATATCTATTTGCAAGCAATGGATGATCGGCGATGCTGTCGTGCCGGATCGCCGGGATCAGCATCCTGCTGGTTCAGGCCCAGTGTGCGGCCAGCGGCGCTGCCGGTCGCCGCTTTGCTCAATGCCACATACACCCCGCGTTCAACCTGAACTGAAGGAGTGATAGTCATGCCCATTATTACCACCAAGGATGGCGTCGACATTTTCTTCAAGGACTGGGGTCCGAAGGATGCGCAGCCGATCGTGTTCCATCACGGCTGGCCACTGAGCGCGGATGACTGGGACGCCCAACTGCTGTTCTTCGTCGCTGAAGGTTTTCGCGTGGTCGCCCATGATCGGCGCGGTCACGGACGCTCGGCGCAGGTATCGGACGGTCACGACATCGCGCACTACGCCGCCGATGTTGCTGCTGTCGTCTCCCATCTCGACCTGCGCAACGCCGTCCACGTCGGCCATTCCACGGGCGGCGGCGAGGCGCTGGCCTACGTGGCCCGTCATGGCGGCGACCGCGTGGCGAAGCTGGTGCTGATAGGCGCGGTCCCGCCGCTGCTGGTCAAGACAGACGCCAATCCCGACGGCTTGCCGATCCAGGTCTTCGACGGTTTCCGCAAGGCCCTTGCCGACAACCGCGCACAGTTCTATCTCGACGTCGCCAGCGGCCCCTTCTATGGCTACAACCGACCGGGCGCGCAAGCCTCTGAGGGCGTCGTCCAAAACTGGTGGCGGCAGGGCATCGCTGGCGGCGCAAAGCCCCATTACGACGGCATCAAGGCCTTCTCGGAGACGGACTTCACCGATGACCTGAAGAGCGTCGACATCCCAGTGCTGCTGCTTCACAGCGACGACGATCAGATCGTGCCGATCGATATTTCCTCACGCAAGGCGGTGAATCTGCTGAAGAATGGTACGTTGAAAGTCTACGAGAACTTGTCGCACGGCGTTGCCACGACCCATCCCGATCTGGTCAACGCCGATATCCTGGCCTTCATCCGCGGCTGACGGATTATCCGGTTACTCAAGCATCAAATACAAACCCTCGGCAAACGCCGAGGGTTTGTTGTTTCTCAGCACTTTTTGACTCGATCCTGTTTCGGACAGGCCAAAATCATTCCCACTCGATCGTGCCGGGGGGTTTTGAGGTGATGTCGTAAGTAACGCGGTTTATGCCCTTCACCTCGTTGATGATGCGGGTCGCGACACGGCCGAGGAAGCCCATGTCGAAGGGGTAGAAGTCGGCGGTCATGCCGTCCACCGATGTCACCGCGCGCAGCGCCAGCACGTGCTCGTAGGTGCGCCCGTCGCCCATCACGCCGACCGAGCGCACGGGCAGCAGCACCGCGAACGCCTGCCAGATGTCGTTGTACAGGCCGGCGCGGCGGATTTCCTCCAGATAGACCGCATCCGCATGGCGCAGGATGTCGAGCTTCTCCGCCGTGATCTCGCCGGGGCAGCGGATCGCGAGGCCGGGGCCGGGGAAGGGGTGGCGGCCGACGAATACCTCCGGCAGGCCGAGCTCGCGCCCGAGATCGCGCACCTCGTCCTTGAACAATTCGCGCAACGGCTCGACGAGCTTCATGTTCATGCGCTCGGGCAGGCCGCCGACGTTGTGATGGCTCTTGATGGTCACGGACGGGCCGCCCGTGAAGCTCACGCTCTCGATGACGTCGGGGTAGAGCGTGCCCTGGGCGAGGAAGCCGACTGCCCGGCCGTCGCGCTCCTTCAGCTTGTTCGCCTCGATGTCGAACACGTCGATGAAGAGCTTGCCGATGGTCTTGCGCTTCACCTCGGGATCGGTGACGCCCTTGAGCGCGCCGAGGAAGAGGTCCTGCGCCTCGACGTGCACCAGCGGGATGTTGTACGCATCGCGGAACAGCTGCACCACGCGCTCGGCCTCGCCGAGGCGCAGCAGGCCGTGGTCCACGAACACACAAGTGAGCTGGTCGCCGATCGCCTCGTGGATCAGCACCGCGGCCACAGCCGAATCGACGCCTCCCGACAGCGCGCAGATCACGCGGCCGTCGCCCACCTGCTCGCGGATGCGGGCCGTCGCCTCGGAGCGGAAGGCCGCCATGGTCCAGTCGCCTGTGCAGCCGGCGATGCGGCGCACGAAATTGCGGATGAGGCCGGCGCCGTGGGGCGTGTGCACCACCTCCGGGTGGAACTGCACGCCGTAAAAGCGCCGCTTCTCGTCGGCGATGACGGCGAACGGCGCGTTCTCGGACGTCGCGACCACCGAAAAGCCCTCGGGCAGGCGGGTAACGCGGTCGCCGTGGCTCATCCACACCGGATAGGCCTCGTCCACGCGCCAGACGTCCTCATAGAGAGGGCTTTCGGCCTTCACGTCGACCTCGGCGCGGCCGAACTCGCGGTGATGCCCGCTCTCCACCGCGCCGCCGAGCTGCGCCACCATGGTCTGCTGACCGTAGCAGATGCCGAGCACCGGCACGCCGGCGTCGAAAATTTCCTGCGGCGCGCGCGGGCTGACATCCTCCGTGACGGAGGAGGGGCCGCCCGACAGGATCACGCCCTTGGGGCGTAGTGCGCGGAACGCCTCGGCTGCACGCGTGTAGGGCACGACCTCCGAATACACCCGCTCCTCGCGCACACGACGGGCGATGAGCTGCGTCACCTGGCTGCCGAAATCGACGATGAGGATCTTGTCGTGGGATGCTTCGGTGGATGCTTCGGTCATGGGGCTCTGGTCTTCGTCGGTTGAACGGGTTCAGGCCGGCAGCGGGGCCGGGGCGTCGGAGGGCAGGGACGGCCACAACAGCTTGTCCTGCGGGAAGTCGTAGATCGCGCCGGTCGTCGTCCATGCGGGCGAGAGCAGCCGCACCAGATGCGGGGCGAGTTCCTCGGGGGTACGCAGCGTCAGCGGGTCCTCGCCGGGCATGGCGGTGGCGCGCATGCGCGTGCGCAGCGGACCGGGATTGACCAGCGTCACGCGCACGGGCGTCGTCTGCGTTTCGGAGGCATAGGTGAGCGCCAGCGCTTCGAGCGCCGCCTTCGACACCGCGTAAGATCCCCAGAAGGCGCGGAACTTGTGCGCCGCTCCCGAGCTGACGAACACCGCCCGTCCGGCGTCCGAGGCGCGCAGCAGCGGATCGAGCGAGCGGATCAGCCGCCAGTTGGCGGTGACGTTCACCGCCATCACCTCGTCCCAGCGTTTGGGCTCGTGGTGGGCGAGCGGCGTCATGGTGCCGAGCACGCCCGCGTTCGCCAGCAGGCCGTCGAGGCGGCCCCAGCGCTCGAAGATCGCTGCGCCCAGGCGGTCGAGCGCGTCGTAATCCTTCACGTCGGCCGGCACGAGCGTGGCAGAACCGCCGGCCGCCTGGATGGCGTCGTCGAGCTCCTCAAGCGCGCCGCTGGTGCGCGCCAGCGCGATCACGTGCGCCCCCGCGCCGGCGAGCGCGAGTGCCGCAGCCCGGCCGATGCCGCGCGAGGCGCCGGTGACCAGCACCACGCGGCCGGTGAGCGATGTGTCGGGAGCTGCCGATGTCGTCATTCAAACCCTTGTCGAATTCTCTCTTGCGCCGAACGGTCTGCGGTCAGCCGGCCTCGGCCAGCAGGGATGCGCGGCGGGGCGTCTCGCCCTCGATGTCGGTGAGGGGAGTCGGATAGTCGCCAGTGAAGCAATGATCGGAGAATTGTGGCGTTATCGGGTTGCGCCCCTGATAGCCGCAGGCGCGGTAGATGCCGTCCACCGACAGGAACGCGAGCGAATCGGCGCCGATGATCTGGCGCATCTCCTCCACGGTGTGGGTGGCGGCGAGCAGCTTGTCGCGCTCCGGCGTGTCGATGCCGTAGTAGTCGGGGTGGGTGATCGGGGGGCTGGCGATGCGGAAGTGCACCTCGCGCGCGCCCGCGTCGCGCATCATCTGCACGATCTTCTTGGAGGTGGTGCCGCGCACGATGGAATCGTCCACCAGCACGATGCTCTTGCCTTCGACCGCGCCGCGGTTGGCGGAGTGCTTCATGCGCACGCCGAGCTCCCGCACCGACTGGGTCGGCTGGATGAAGGTGCGCCCGACGTAGTGGTTGCGGATGATGCCGAGCTCGTAGGGAATGTCGCAGGTGCGCGCGTAGCCGATGGCGGCCGGCACGCCGGAATCGGGCACCGGCACTACCACGTCCGCGTCCGCCGGGGCTTCCAGGGCGAGCTGGGCGCCCATCTTCTTGCGCACGTCGTAGACGCTGCGTCCATGCACGATCGAATCGGGCCGCGCGAAATAGATGTACTCGAAGATGCAGGGGCGCATCGGCTGCGCCACGAACGGCTTGATCGATTCGATGCCGTTCTCGTCGATGATGACGACTTCACCGTTCTCGATGTCGCGCACGAACTGAGCGCCGATGATGTCGAGGGCGCAGGTTTCGGAAGCGAGGATGTAGTGACCGTCGAGCTGGCCGAGCACCAGCGGGCGGATGCCGAGCGCATCGCGCGCGCCGATGAGCTTCTTGTTGGTGAGGCCGACGAAGGAATACGCCCCTTCGAGTTGCAGCAGCGCGTCGATGAAGCGGTCGACAAAGCGGGCGTGCCGGCTGCGGGCCACGAGGTGCAGGATGACCTCGGTGTCGCTGGTGGACTGGCAGATGGCGCCCTGTTTCACCAGTTCGCGGCGCAGGGTGAGGCCGTTGGTGAGGTTGCCGTTGTGGGCCACCGCGAGCCCGCCGCCCGACAGCTCCGCGAACAGCGGCTGGACGTTGCGCAGCATGGTCTCGCCGGTGGTGGCATAGCGCACGTGGCCGATGGCCGAGCTGCCGGTGAGGCGGGCCATGACGTCGGGATCGGAAAAGCTGTCTCCCACCAGTCCGAGGTAGCGCTCGGAATGGAAGCGGTCGCCGTCGAAGGAGACGATGCCCGTGGCTTCCTGCCCGCGGTGCTGCAGGGCGTGCAGCCCGAGCGCCGTGATGGTGGCGGCCTCGGGATGGCCGGTTATGCCGAACACGCCGCATTCCTCATGCAGCGTATCCCCATCGAAATCGAAACAGTAATCGGCCAGCAGATCCGTGGATCGACGATCAACCATTGCATTTCCCCCGGCAGCCACTACCCGTTGATATGCGATCGCGCGGTTCCCCGCGCGCCGACTTTCAGGTGCGCCGGCTTCATGTGCGCCATCTGCCACCAAATTGCCAGCCCCTTGCGCGCACGCCAGCCTTGCTTCACCGGATTGTCATACAGCCACGCGGGCCGGCAGGCGACACATAATTTTACAGTCGAGAAACGGCCCGTGCGAGCGCTTGCCTGACACGCGCCCGCGCGGTGCCATCATTGAGCGCGGGCAGGCGCGTTGAGCAGGTTCTGGATCTGGTCGCCGCCGGCAGCGCCGCGCTGGCCGGGATCGGTGTCGGCGGGCGCTGCGTCGTCGCCGGTGCGCTGGGGCGCGACCTTCTGCAGGATCTTGTCGCCGAAATCGGCCGGCAGCAGCGCGAGAAGCTGGTTGCCCGTGCTCTGCAGCAGCGGCCGGGAGCGGGCGTCGCGCGCCCATTCGGGCTGCGTCTCTGGCTTCACCAGCCAGTTGAAGAACAGGAAGGCGATGGCGCAGATCAGGATGCCGCGAAACGCCCCGAACACGAAGCCCAGCGACCTGTCGACCGCGCCGATGCGCGAATCGAGGATGAGGTCGGAAATCTGCACCGTGACGAACGATACCAGCACCAGCACGACAACGAACACCGCCGCGATCGAGGCCACCTGCGCGACCGTCGCGTTGCTGATGTAGGGCTCGAGGTGCGGCAGCACGAACGGGTGCAGGTAGAAGGCCGCGAAGGCGGCGGCCACCCATGACGCGATCGCCAGCACCTCGCGAGTCACTCCTCGGACGGAAGCGAGCAGCGCCGAGATCAGCACGACGCCGATGACGATCAGATCAAGCAGAGCGATAGGCATGGACCGGCACCTTAAGAGACACGTTGGAGCGAAAGTGAACCGAGGGGCGAAGATTGAACCGAAAACGAAGGTGTGTATAGCGGCATAATCGGCCCGCGTCACCTCTCCAGGGCGGGTGCGCGCCTTTCGCGCGCCACCTGTGGACGCTGCGCCGCAATCGTGGCCACGAGGTCGGCGATGTGGCTCATGCTGGACAGCGCCAGCGGCGCGCCGTCCGTGGCGTCCTTGAGGTTGGCGGGTACCACGGCGCGGGAGAAGCCGAGCTTGCCGGCTTCCTTCAGCCGCGCCGGCGCCTGCGCCACCGGCCGCACTGCGCCGGAGAGCCCGATCTCGCCGAAATAAACCGTTTCAGGCGACAGCGGCGCGCCCGCGAGCGACGACACGAGCGCTGCCGCCGCCGCGAGATCGGCCGCCGGCTCGTTCACCCGCAAGCCCCCGGCGACGTTGAGGTAGACGTCGTGGCTGCCGAGCTTCAGCCCGCCGCGCGCCTCCAGAACTGCGAGCACCATCGACAGGCGCGCCGGGTCCCACCCCACCACCGCGCGGCGCGGCGTGCCGAGCGAGGAGGGCGCGACGAGCGCCTGGATCTCCACGAGGAGAGGGCGCGTGCCCTCCATGCCGGCGAACACGGCCGCGCCCGGCGCGGAAACGTCGCGCCCGGCGAGAAACAGCGCTGACGGATTGGCGACTTCCGCCAGGCCGAGGCCCGTCATCTCGAACACGCCGATCTCGTCGGTGGGGCCGAAGCGGTTCTTGACCGCGCGCAGGATGCGAAAGTGATGGCCGCTGTCGCCCTCGAACGACACAACGGCGTCGACCATGTGCTCGACCACGCGCGGGCCCGCGATCTGGCCGTCCTTGGTGACGTGGCCTACGAGAATCACGGTCGCGCCCGAGGTCTTGGCGAAGCGGATGAGCGCCTGCGCGCTGCCGCGCACCTGGGTGACCGTGCCGGGCGCGGCCTCGATGGCGCTGCTCCACATGGTCTGGATCGAATCGATCACGACGAGCCCGGGCGGCGCGCCGGCCGAGAGCGTGGCGATGATGTCCTCGACGTTGGTTTCCGCCGCGAGTTCTACGGGCGCGCGCGACAGTCCGAGGCGCTCGGCGCGCAGCCGCACCTGCGCCACCGCCTCTTCGCCCGAGATATAGACCACCCGGTTACCGCGCCCCGCCAGCGCCGCGCACGTCTGGGTGAGCAGGGTCGACTTGCCGATGCCCGGATCGCCGCCGATCAGGATCACCGATCCCGCGACGAAGCCGCCGCCGGTCACGCGGTCGAGTTCCTCCAGGCCGGAGACCATGCGCGGCGTCTCGCGGCTTTCGCCCGCAAGCCCTTCGAGCGCGAACACGCGCCCCTTGCCGCGTAGGCTCGCCTTCGCGCCGGTGACGGGCGCGGCGGCTGCTTCCTGCGCGAGCGTGTTCCACCCGCCGCAGGCTTCGCACTTGCCCTGCCAGCGCGTGTGCACCGCGCCGCAGCTCTGACAGATGAAGGAAGGAGACTTCGCCAACTTATATCGTCCGTTACGCGCCGTCCGTTACATGTGGTCGGGCAGGTGGTCGTCGCTGGCGAGGTTGCCGAAGCGGGTCACGTCAGCCTGGAAGGCGAGGCGCACCGTGCCGGTGGGGCCGTGGCGCTGCTTGCCGATGATGAGCTCGGCGGTGCCGTGGGCCTGGTCCATGTCGGTCTGCCACTTGAAATATTCCTCGGTCCCCATCTTGGGCTCCTTGTTCTTGAGGTAATATTCCTCGCGGAAGACGAACAGCACCACGTCCGCGTCCTGCTCGATGGAGCCCGATTCACGCAGGTCCGATAGCTGCGGGCGCTTGTCGTCGCGGTTCTCGACCTGACGCGAGAGCTGCGACAGCGCCATGATCGGCACCGCGAGCTCCTTGGCCAGCGCCTTGAGGCCGGTGGTGATCTCGGTCAGCTCCTGCACGCGGTTTTCGCCACGCTTCGACGAGCCCGACAGCAGCTGCAGGTAGTCGACGACGAGGAAGTCGAGCCCGCGCTGGCGCTTGAGGCGGCGCGCGCGCGCCGCGAGCTGGGCGATGGAGATGCCGCCGGTCTGGTCGATGTAGAAGGGCAGCATCTGCATCTCGCGCGCCACGTCCGAGACGCGGTAGAACTCCTCCTCGGCGATGTCGCCGCGGCGGATCTTGTAGGAGGGCACGCCCGATTGCTCGGCGATGATACGCGTGGCGAGCTGCTCGGCCGACATTTCCAGCGAGAAGAAGCCGACGATGCCGCCGTTGACGCTCTTGACCGAGCCGTCCGGCTGCTTCTCGCCGCGCCACGCGCGCGCCACGTTGAAGGCGATGTTGGTGGCGAGGGCCGTTTTGCCCATGCCGGGTCGCCCGGCGAGGATGATGAGATCCGAACCCTGCAACCCGCCCATGGTGCGGTCGATGTCAGTGAGGCCGGTGGCGATGCCCGACAGCTTTCCGTCGCGTTTGTAGGCGGCGGCTGCAACGTCGATGGCGGTCGTGAGCGCGTCCGAAAAGCGAAGGAAGCCGCCGTCGTAGCGGCCGGTTTCGGCGAGCTTGTAGAGGCGCTGCTCGGCCGTCTCGATCTGGTCGCGCGGGGTGGCGTCCACCGGCGCGTCGTAGGCGGTGTTGACGATGTCCTCGCCGATGTTGATGAGTTCGCGGCGCACGGCGAGATCGTGGATGGTGCGGCCGTAATCCTCGGCGTTGATGACCGTCGTCGCCTCGGCGGCGAGGCGCGCGAGGTATTGCGGAATGGTGATGCCGCCGAGATCATGCTCGCCGAGGAAGGTTTTCAGCGTGATGGGCGTCGCCACCTTGCCGGCCTTGATGAGGGCGGACGCGACCTCGAAGATGCGCCGGTGCACGTCTTCCTGGAAGTGGGCGGCCTCGAGGAAGTCCGACACGCGGAAATAGGCGTCGTTGTTGACGAGGATCGCGCCCAGCAGCGCCTGCTCGGCGTCGATGTTGTGCGGCGCCTGCCGGTATTGCGGTTCGGACGCGGCTTCAAGCCGGTTGGCGAGCGTGTTGACGATGCTCATGAATCCCTCAACGAGCGCCGGCAGCAATCCGCCGATGCCTCCCATCCCTCAATCAATACCTACTTACCATGCCGCACGCGATTCGCGATCGGCGGAGTGTCTATCCACGCCTTGCACGTTGCGCGCGCGGGTTGCATCAGTGGATGAAGCGGCTTCCGCCCCTCTGATCCGGCGGCCCGCCGGTTCTGAACGGAGCGGCCTCGCGCCGGCGCAGGGCTTCCTCGCGGCGGGGAATGTAGTCGCGCGTCAACGGCACGGCGTCCTGCTGGCGGGCGAGCTGGATCTGGAACACCATCAGCCCGTCATGCCGGAACGACATTTCGGACGCCGCCAGATAGAAATCGAACATGCGGAAGAAGCGTGCGTCGTAAAGCGCCTCCACCTCCGCGCGCCTGGCGTGGAAACGCGCTCGCCACGCCTTCAGCGTCTCGGCGTAGTGCAGCCGCAGGATTTCGATGTCGGTGACGACAAGGCCGGCGCGCTCTATCGCCGGCAGCACCTCCGAGAGGGCCGGGACGTAGCCGCCCGGGAAAATGTATTTGGCGATCCATTCGTTGGTGCTGCCCGGTCCGTCCGTGCGGCCGATTGCATGCAGCAGCATCACGCCGTCATCGGTCAGCAGACGCGCGGCCGTGTCGAAATAGGACTGGAAGTAGGGCACGCCGACATGCTCGAACATGCCGACCGACACGATGCGGTCGAAGCGGCCGGAAAGGCTGCGGTAATCGGTGAGCGAAAAGCGCACGCGCTCGGACAGGCCAAGCGCGGCCGCCCGTTCGCTGGAGACGGCGAGCTGCTCCTGCGACAGCGTCACGCCCGTGACATCCGCGCCGCAGGTCTGCGCCAGGTACAGGCCGAGCCCGCCCCATCCGCTGCCGATGTCGAGCACTTTCTGACCGGGTTCGACGAGGAGCTTTGCGGCGATGTGGCGCTTCTTGGCGAGTTGCGCCGCGTCGAGCCCGTCAGCCGACGCGGCGGGTGCCGGAGTTGGGGCGTCGCGGCTTGTGAGCACATGAACGCCCTCGCGATTGCCGCCATCGGTGGGGGGCTCGAAGTAGGCGCAGGAATACTGCAGATCGGGGTCGAGGAACAGCCGGTAGAGTCGCCCGTCGAGGTCGTAGTGGCGGGCGATGTTGCTACGCGCCCGCGCCTTGACGTTGAGCTGGTCGAAGACGCGAAACACGCGCCGCCACAGCCGGCGCAGCCGGACGGGGGCTATCGCGTCCGCCATGCCGGCATTGCCGAGGGCGAGCGCCAGCAGATCGCCGATGTCGCCGTCCGTCATTATGGCGTCGCCGTCGGTATAGAGTTCGCCCAGCGCGAGATCCGGGTTCAGCAACAGCCGACGCGCGGCCTGCGGCGTGCGAATGTAGAGGGAGAGAGGTTGGCCGGAGCCGTCACCCACCGAGAAGGGCGGCTGGTCAGCCACCGTGACGGTCAGGGATCCATGTCTGATCAAACGATTGAGAGCGAACCGCAGCCACTTGTCCATGGGGCGACTCCGATCTGTTCAGCGGCTTCTCCATGCGGGGCGCCTGCGATGACGGGTGCCCCGTTTCATTTTTCCGTCTTATGAAGGTAGTGTCGGGAGATGGAAAAACAAAGGGGGCGCTGTTGCGCCCCCTCGTGCCGTCGTGTTGACCGAACGTGGGCCGGCTCAGTCTTCGTCGTCGCCGGCCGCGTCCGCGAGCGCCGCGCCGACCTCGAGGCCGAGTTCGTCGAGGTCAAGCTCTTCGCGGGTGGTGATGTCCTCGCCACGACCCTGACGCTCCGCCTCTTCGGGGCTGCGGGCGACGTTCAGCGTCACGGAAACCTCGACCTCGGGGTGCAGCGCCACCGGCACCGAGTGCAGGCCGAGCGTCTTGATCGGCGTGTGCAGCACGATCTGCTGGCGGTTGACGGTGAAGCCGCCAGCCGTCAGGGACTCGGCCACGTCGCGCGGCGCCACCGAACCATAGAGCACGCCCGACTCGCCCGCCTGGCGGATGAGCACGAAGCTCTGCCCGCTGAGCTTCTCGCCCACGGCTTCGGCTTCCTTGCGCAGTTCGAGGTTGCGGGCCTCGAGCTGCGAGCGCTGGTTCTCGAAGCGCTGCTTGTTGCCGCCGGTGGCGCGCAGCGCCTTGCCGCGCGGCAGCAGGAAATTGCGGGCGTAACCGTTCTTGACACGGACGGTGTCGCCGATCTGGCCAAGGCGGGCCACACGCTCGAGCAGGATGACTTCCATTGTTCTTCTCCTTTGGGTGTATTGTTTCAGCGTTTAAAAGGTATCGTCGGGTTTCAATCGGTTTTCGGGATCGCGGGCCGCGCACTGGCCGGCCGGCGCATGGCGATGGCGACCACCCCCACGATGGCCAGCACCACCAGCACCCACACCGACAGCAGCAGCAGCGACAGATAGAGCAGGCCGAGCAGCGCGGGGCGGGCGCGGTTGCCGCGCGTCGCCACGTGGATGGCCGCAAGCCCCTGCAGCGACAATGCCGCCGCCATGCCGCCGAGCACGGCCGTGGCCGCGAGGCCAGGAAAGGCGGGCAGCACCGCCACGCCAACACATGCGAAACCCGTGATCACGAGCGTCTGGCGCGGCATCATCGTGTCGGGGATCGACGGCCAGGTGCGCGGCAGCCGCTGCGACAGGCGCACGGTGAAGGCGGCGATCCACAGGTTGATGGTCAGCATGTAGACGAAGGTCATTGCCGCAACTGCCGGAACAGCGCCCGCCACGAGGCCGACGAACTGCTCGACTTCCGCTTGCTGAGGCAGGGCCGGCGTGAGCTCCGCTCCGATCATGGCGCGGATCAGGACTTCGAGCGCCGCCCGGTACTCCCCGTAGGAGGGACCGAGCGCCACCGCGCCGATGAGCGTGATGAGCGCGGCGGTGGCCCCGATCCACAGCAGGACACGCCCGAGCGGATACCACTCCAGCCGCCCGGCCTCGTCGGCGCGGCCAAGCAGCGCCAGATAGGCGAGCCACCACGCCGGCAATGCCACCGCGATGGCGAACACCGCTCCGGCGGCGGGCGCCAGAAAGAGGGCACAAGCGAGGGAGCCAGCAACGGCGGCAGCGAGCCCGGAACGGTGGTTCCAGCCGAGTGCTGCGATCAGGACGGGCAGGGGGGCGAGATAAGACAGCAGCAATGCCAGCGGCGACACAGTCGCCACAGCGCCGAACAGGAGGGCCGCAACAAGGCCGGCCCCCGAGCCGATCAGGAAAATCATTGCCATCGTCAAGCTGTCCCGCTGCCATTGCAGGGTTAGAGACGGCGAACCGCCTCAACAAGCCCTTCCTGCCTTTGGCGGCATCCGCCTGCACGGAAGGGCGACTATTTAATCGAAACGGCCGCGCCACCGGGGCGCGGCCGCAATCATGCTGTGATCAGGAGATCACGTAGGGCAGCAGGCCCAGGAAGCGCGCGCGCTTGATGGCGCTCGCCAGCTCGCGCTGCTTCTTGGCCGAGACGGCCGTGATGCGCGAAGGAACGATCTTGCCGCGCTCCGAGATGTAGCGGGACAGCAGGCGCGTGTCCTTGTAGTCGATCTTCGGTGCGTTGGCGCCGGAGAACGGGCAGGTCTTGCGACGGCGGAAGAAGGGGCGGCGCGGTGCGGCTCCGGTGCTCATGCTCAGTTCTCCTCGGAATCGTGGTTGTCGGCGTCGTCGCGAATCGAATCGCGGCGCGGGCCACGATCACCACGATCGCCTCGGTCGCCGCGATCACCACGGTCGAAACGGCCGCCGCCACGCTCGAAGCCGCCGCCTTCACGGTCGCGGCGGTCGTCGCGGTCGCGCTTCTGCAGCACGACGGACGGACCTTCCTCGAGCTCCTCGACGCGAATCGTGAGCGAGCGCAGCACGTCCTCGTTGATGCGCTGCAGGCGCTCGACCTCTGCCACCGCTGCGGGCGGCGCGTCGATGTTGAGGAGAGTGAAGTGCGCCTTGCGGTTCTTGCGGATCCGGTAGGCGAGGGCCTTGATGCCCCACGGCTCGATCTTGGCGACCTTGCCGCCGTTGCTTTCGATGACGGTCTTGTACTGTTCGACAAGCGTCTCGACCTGCTGCGCCGTCAGATCCTGGCGCGCAAGAAAGATATGCTCATAAAGAGACATTCGTGGCCTTTCAATCTAAAACCAAACGTCACTCCGGCGCAAAGCCCTTCGAGCCCCGTCACCAAGGCCCGAGCGGTGTTGCGTCGAAGGCGGAGACACGGGACGAAAAGGGCAAGCCCTCATGCCGGATGGCACCGTCCGTTCAGCCCCCAGCCGGAGAGAACGCGAAGAGGGGCTCATACACGAGGTGGCTACCCGTGGCAAGCCCTGCTCGCGGGCATTTTCGCACAGAGAGCGGCCCGTTCACGCGTCCGGCGGGCCTGCGGCCGTTGACCGGGGTTGTCGCGACCGGGGGTGTTCGCCGGAGCGCGCCGGATGTACAACCGCGCCCCATATATAATGCAGAGCGAAAGCCCCGCGGCCCAGGGCGTGGCCAGTGAACCGGTAAAGAGCAGGAGCCTCCCATGATCATCGGTATCGGATCCGACCTGTGTGACATCGACCGCATCGCCAGAACGCTGGAGCGGTTCGGCGAGCGCTTCACCCACCGGGTGTTCACGGAGGGCGAACGGGCGCGATCCGACCGCCGCGCGGCGCGCGCGCCCTCCTATGCCCGCCGCTTCGCCGCCAAGGAAGCCTGCGCCAAGGCGCTTGGCACCGGCATCGCGCATGGCGTGTTCTGGCGCGACATGGAGGTGGTCAATCTGCCGGGCGGCAAGCCAACCATGCGGCTGACAGGCGGCGCCGCCGCGCGGCTCGCCGCGATGCTGCCGGCCGGACATCGTGCGGTGGTCCACGTGTCGCTCACCGACGATCCGCCGCTGGCGCAGGCGTTCGTCATCATCGAGGCCCTGATCCTCGATGAAACATCCGGGCAGCAGGCATAAAAAAGGGGCCGCATGCGAGGCATGCGGCCCAAGTCTAGGGAGGAAACGCCCAAGAAGGGCAGCGATAGGCAAAGCCATATCGCAATGCAACAATACCCGGATTGAGGAATATAGCAAGGGGTTGAACATGCAAAATCGGAATACCTCGATTGCGTCCGGCTGACGAAAAAGTCGCGTTTGTTGCCCGTATCTGCCATGATCGTGCCGAAATCGTTGCAAGCCTTGAGTTTTGAAATAGGACATCATTCCTGTCGTAATTGCCGCATTATGCATCAACGGCATGCCCACGATGGTTGCAAGGGTGGCAGATTGACGCGCTTGGAGGGCCCTGGAGCGGTGGCGGGTGTCGCAATTTGCACCAATCCGGCCGCTGTGCCGCCTGCGCGCCGATTACGCGCCTGTGGCGACGGTGCGCGGTTTATGGGCAGGGGCGTCGTCCGTCCTGGCGGCTGCGACAAATTCGGGCAGCGCTCTATCGCTGGCCGCCCGCATCGTTTACGGAGGGCGAAGTCTGAGCTAATTAAAGAAGTCTGAGCTAATGAAAGATCTTGGGCGGGTTGCGGATCTCTTGTGGGTTGGTCGTCATGTCGCATAACACTTTCGGGCATCTGTTTCGCGTCACTACATTCGGCGAGAGCCACGGACCCATGATCGGCGCCGTGGTGGATGGCGTGCCGCCGCGTATCCCGTTGTCCGAGGCCGACATTCAGGCCGATCTCGACCGCCGCCGCCCCGGTCAGTCGCGCTACACCACCCAGCGGCAGGAGCCGGACCGGGTGCGCATCGTCTCCGGCGTGTTCGCGGACCCGGTGACGGGCGAACAGGTGACCACCGGCACGCCCATCGGCCTCGTGATCGAAAACGTCGATCAGCGGTCCAAGGACTATGGCGATATCCGCAGCACCTACCGGCCGGGCCACGCGGACTATACATATGAGGCGAAGTACGGCATCCGCGACTATCGCGGCGGTGGGCGATCTTCCGCCCGCGAGACGGCGATGCGGGTTGCGGCCGGCGCCATCGCGCGAAAGATCGTGCCGGGCCTGCGGGTGCGGGGCGCGCTGGTGCAGATCGGTCCTCACGCCATCGATCGCAGCCGGTTCGACTGGGAGGAGGTGGCGCGCAACCCCTTCTTCTCGCCGGACCCGGTCGCCGTCGAGACATTCGCCAGCTATCTCGACGGTATACGCAAGAGCGGCTCATCGGTAGGCGCGGTCGTCGAGATCGTGGCCGAGGGCGTGCCTGTGGGCCTGGGAGCGCCGCTTTACGGCAAGCTCGACGCCGACATCGCCGCGCTGCTGATGAGCATCAACGCCGTCAAGGGAGTGGAGATCGGCGCGGGGTTTGCCGCCGCCGCCCTCACCGGCGAGGAAAACGCCGACGAGATGCGGGCCGGTAACGACGGCGCGCCCACTTTCCTCTCGAATCACGCTGGCGGCATCCTTGGCGGCATCTCCACCGGCCAGCCGATCGTGGCGCGCTTCGCGGTGAAGCCCACCTCTTCAATTTTGACTCCGCGCCGCAGCGTCGATCGCTCGGGGGCGGAAAACGAGGTGTTCACCAAGGGCCGGCATGACCCGTGCGTCGGCATTCGCGCCGTCCCGGTGGGTGAGGCCATGGTCGCGTGCGCCATCGCCGACCATTACCTGCGTCATCGCGGACAGGTGGGAACGACCCCTGCCTGGCCGCTGGAAAGCGGGCAATAAAGTTTCATTAAATTGTGCTTAAGCGCACACGGCGGGCGCGGCGTATCTATTTTAGTTGAACTAAAATAGACGGCGCGCTAGCGTCGTCTTATGAAACTGGCAAATTGGCTTGAAATCAACGGTGTATCCCGTGTGGAGTTTGCGCGGCGCATCGGCGTGTCGCCAGCGGCGGTGACGCACCTGTGCAACAACAGCGCCGGCTGGCTGTCGCGCGAGACGGCCGAGCTCGTGCTGCGCGAGACGCGCGGCGCCGTGACGCCGAACGATTTTCTGGGCGCGCCGCTGATGCCTGAAACGGGCCTGCAGGAGAGTATGATGACCCAATCGGTTAAGGAAACCATCGAGGCCTTCGGCCGGGGCGAGATCGTCATCGTTACCGATGACGACGATCGCGAGAATGAGGGCGACCTGATCTGCGCCGCGTCGCTGTGCACGTCGGAAAAGATGGCGTTCATCATCCGCCACACCTGCGGCATCGTCTGCGCGCCTGTCTCCGCCGAAGAGGCGCGCCGCCTGCGGCTCGAGCCGATGGTGGCCTCCAACGACGCCCCGCTGGGCACGGCTTTCACCGTGACGGTTGACGTGCGCCACGGCCTGACCACCGGCATTTCGGCCGAGCAACGCGCCAACACCGTGCGTGCTCTCGCCAACAACAACATGGGGCCGAACGATTTCGTGCGCCCTGGCCATATCTTTCCGCTAATCGCGCGCGACGGCGGCGTGCTGATGCGCTCCGGCCATACCGAGGCGGCCGTCGACCTGTGCCGGCTCGCGGGCCTGCCGCCCGTGGGCACGATTTGCGAACTCGCCAACGACGACGGCACGGTGATGAAGGGCGCGCAGATCGACGCGTTCGCCCGCACCCATAATCTGAAGCGCATTTCGGTGGCCGATCTCATCGCCTACCGGCAGGCACGCGAGCGGCTCGTCGAGCGGGTCAGCACGTTTTCGGTGCAGGCGGACATCGGCGAGCTGACTGGCTACGCCTACATCACGCCGTTCGACGATGTGCAGCATTTTGCCTTTGTCTACGGCGACATCGGCGACGGCGCGAATGTGCCGGCGCGGCTGCACCGGGCGGATGTCATCGGCGATATCTTCGGCGGCAAGTCGCTGCACAGGGTGTTGCAATATTTCAAGGAGCAGGGACGCGGTGTGCTCGTCTACCTGCGCGACGGCACGGCGGGCGTTCCCGTCAAGCGTCCGGACTCGCCCGAGGGCACCGAGGCCGAGCGCGCCCGGCAGTGGCACGAGGTGGGTCTGGGCGCCCAGATCCTGCGCGATCTCGGCGTGACGTCCATCGACAACATTGCCTCGGCGGCGCGCGGATACGTCGGTTTGTCGGGCTTCGGCATTACCATCAGCCGCACCACCGCGCTGGAGAAGTGACGCGTCCTGGGCGCTCGCCGGCAGGCGGGATGGCGCATTTCGTGCCATGGCGCATTTCGTGCAAATGATGCCGAAAACGGAGCGGCTCGCGTCATGCGGGCCGCTTTGCCATGCTTGCGCCCGATTTCCCTCTCACACGTGAGCTGTTTTCCGGCTGACGCCGCAGTTCATTTGGTGTGTAAGTGATTAAAAGAGTTATTGCTTCAGTAATTTGCGCCCTGATCTTGTCAGCATGCGTTTCAGAATCGCCCGTATCCGATCCGCAGCCCGACAGCCGCCGTGGCGAACGGGAGGATGGCCGCTGCCGGGAATGGGGAGCGGAGCCGGGAACGGCCGCTTACTTCGAATGCCGCGCCACGCTCGATCGCGAACGCCGGGACGAGAGCCGCGGCACGCCGCCGGCACAGGCGCCTGAGGAGGAAAAAATCGGCGATGGCCTTGCGCTCTCTATCTGCGAGATGCACGCGCGCGCTGTCGCGAGTTATCCCATCAAGCGGTTGACGTCGAAGTTCGTGTTTCCCGGGCGCGAGCCGCGGGCGACGTTGTCGTTCTCCATCGACAAGCCTGGATCGGAATATGCCTACTGGAACGTGGAGTGCAAATTCCGCGGCCAGCGGATGATCGACTTCAAGGGCGACTGAGGCGGCAGCGGCGCGAGCAATATGCGCGCGCCGCCGCGTCCGGCGGTCGAGGGTGCGTACTCCCTATCACGTCGGTCTGCCGGATTGTGTTATCGTTTTACGAGAAGCCGGCGTATCAGGTGCGCCGAAGCCTCTCCTGAACGGTGCTCGGCAGCTTGATGCTCTTGCTGCGGGGCGGATGGTGTCGAAACAGCGTGCTGCGCGGCAGGCGGATGTTTTCGACATGAGCGTCGTAATGATCGCTGGCGCGCATCGCATCAGTGGGTTCGCGCATGCGGGAGAGCGCCTTCTCGCGGCTCATGGCATCGCGGCTGGCCTTTTCGGGGCGGGGCCATTCATGGCCTTTTGCCCCGTCTGCCGGTTCCCGATTTACGTCGTTCCCGTCGATGCCCTGCTGGTCAATGCCTTCCTGGGCGATCTTGCGCTTGTAGAGCGCCTTCTCGAAAGCCGATGCCTCGGGCAGGGCCAGACCATGCGGGGCGGCCAGCGGAATCGGCGCCTGCAGGACTTGCACGTTGCTAGAGAGGGGTGTGCTGGCCTCCGCCGCATCGTTGATTCCCCCGTCGCCGTTGTGGCGTGGCGAGAAGCCGAACTCGCGACGGAAGTTGCGATAGAACGTCGACACATCCCGGAAGCCCGTGTCATAGGCGATGGACGTGACTTTCTTCACCGTTCGGGAGTGCAGTTGGCGACGCGCCTCTTCCAGCCTGTAGCTCAGCACCGTGGCGCGCAGCGACATGTCTGCGGCGGCGAAGGCGTTGTAGAGCTTGCGCACCGACACGGCGCAGTGGCGGGCGAGCCTGCCGGGCGTCAGTTCCGCGTCGCTCGCGTGCTGGCGCAGAAAGCGCTGCACCCGCGCCACGATGTCGCTGCCGCCATCCAGGCCGATCGCGACGCCCGGCGCCTCGACCAGCGCGCGATCGGCGAGGCTGCCGCCGAGGTGCTTGCCGATCAGGCGGCCGAGTTCGCCCGCATCGCGCGCGCCTTCCCCGAGTGCCCGGCTGCGGGAGTGGGGGATCGATTCGATGATCTGCTCGCCCAGGAGGCGCAGCCTCTCGACGTCGTCGGCGAACGGCCTCTCCGTCGCCGGAGCGGTGACGACCGGCAGGCGCGGCATCCGGGAGGCGAGATCGGGCGCGGCAGTCAGCGCGATCCAGCCCACCGTGCACGTCTCGCCCGGGCGCTCGGGGCGGATGGTGAAATCCATGTCCGAGCTGACGACAGCCATGCCGAGCGGGTGCAGCATTCCCCCGACCGCCAGCGACACGGCGCCGTGCCGCGCGAACAGCAGGATCGCCGACGGATCGCGCGATTCATGAGGGGCCGCGATGTGGCGGATGTGCCGGGAAAAACTCGCTGAAACGGACACCATCTCGACCGAGATGCTGACCTGCGTCGAAAACGTCCGGTCGTCGGGGGCGGCGGTCGCCGCGAGCAGCGGCCCGAAAACGCGGTTGAACACCGCCGGCTCGGCGCTCCGCATGGCGAGCTGGCTGCCGGCGGGAAGAAGGCAGTTATCGTTTATTATCAACACGTTATTGTAGTCGCCGTGAACGTAGTCCAGTCTCTCACTTAAGCTCATGTCCATCATTTTCCACACACTTTCATTGGGATAAGCATATGAGACTCGTATCGTCTTAAACTGCTTGTCATGATGAGTGACGTGTTAGATCGATACTTATCTTGGCCGCAAAAGAGGCACAAATTGCGTCGAACGGCGAAAAAAAGCTGATATGTGTCATTTTCGTCGTTGGAACGATACACATGTTATCCTGAAATGCAACCTGTGATTGTGTGTGGTCGGTTGCACAACCTGCCACACGATGCACGCATGGGTGGTGAAGCGTTCCGGGGAAAGCGTTCGCGGGCACCCTTGCACGGTATTGCCCGAGCGCCGCGGCAGTGTGCTATGTTGGGTGGAGATGTTGATCGGCCACGCTAAAGCTTGGTCGGCGGCCCGCCGCCTTGCTGCGCCGGGTGTTTGAGAGGCAGCACACGCGGCTGCCCGAGCATGGTTCGAGGGACGAGGCACGGGATCGCATGACGGACATATCCTTCTCGCGCGACGAAACGGTCATACCCGGCAAGGTTGTGCAGGTTGAGTCGCAGGTGCGCCGAGTTGTCGCGCCCAATTCCGGCCCATACACGTATACGGGGACGTGCACGTACGTCATTGGTGGCGAAAATGTGGCGATAATCGATCCCGGACCGGACGACGCCAGCCACCTCGCGGCGCTGCTGGCAGCGGTGGGGAAGGGGCGCGTGTCGCACGTCGTCGTCACCCACACCCATCGCGATCATACAGCGGGTGTCGATGCATTGCGCGCCGCCACGGGGGCGCAGGTCGTCGGCTGTGCGCCGCATTTTTCCGCCCGCCCGCCAAATGCCTTCGAGCAGAACGAGGCGGCGGCCGATCTGGGCTATGCGCCCGACCGCGTGCTCGCCGACGGCGAGCGCCTGGAAGGAGAGGGCTGGACGCTCACAGCGGTCGCGACGCCCGGCCACACCGCCAATCATCTGGCGTTCGCGCTGGAGGACACCGGCGTGCTGTTCTCGGGCGACCATGTGATGGCGTGGTCGACGACGCTGGTGGCGCCGCCGGACGGCTCGATGTCCGCCTACATGGCGTCGCTGGAGAAGCTGCGCGAGCGCGACGACCGCGTCTACTGGCCGGGACACGGCGGCCCCGTGCAGGACCCCCGCCGCTACGTGCGCGGCCTGCTGAGCCATCGCCGGCAGCGCGAGGCGTCGATTCTCGCCCGCATCGAGGCCGGCGACGAGACGATCGCGGCGATCGTCGAGAAGCTCTATGCCGGCGTCGATCCCAAGCTGTGGGGGGGCGCCTCGCTATCGGTGCTGGCGCATATCGAAAGCCTGATCGAGGATGGACAGGTGTCCGCAGCCGGCCCCGTCCATCTCGGCGGACGCTTCGTGCGCGGTTGAGAAAGTGGCGCGTCAGATGCCCAGATAGGCTTCCAGCACACGCGGGTGGTCGAGCAATTCCTCGCCCGTGCCCTGCAGCACGATCTCGCCGGTTTCGATCACATAGGCGCGATGGGCGATCCTGAGCGCCTGGCGCACGTTCTGCTCCACCAGGAAGATCGTCAGGCCTTCCTCGTTCAGGGTTCGCAGGATACGGAAGATTTCCTGCACGATGAGCGGCGCGAGGCCCATCGACGGCTCGTCGAGCAGCAGCACGCGCGGCCTCGCCATCAGCGCGCGGCCGATGGCCAGCATCTGCTGCTCGCCGCCGGAGAGGTTGCCGGCAAGCCCGTCGAGGCGTTCGCTGAGGCGCGGGAAGAGATCGAGCACATGCGCGAAATCAGCCGCGACGGCGGTGGAATCCTTGCGAAGGTATGCGCCGAGCTCTAGGTTTTCGCGCACCGTGAGCCGCGTGAGGATGGCGCGCCCCTCCGCCACCTGCGACAGCCCCAGTTGCACGATGCG
Organism: uncultured Chelatococcus sp.; assembly: GCA_937863995.1. Lineage (GTDB taxonomy): Bacteria > Pseudomonadota > Alphaproteobacteria > Rhizobiales > Beijerinckiaceae > Pseudochelatococcus. Next base: position 29,786 of record CALMIK010000064.1, on the reverse strand, counting down.
GTGCGAGGGCAGGCGGGTGATGTCGTGCCCGGCGAAAACGGCCTTGCCGCCCGCCTTGCGCACCAGCCCGGAGAGGGCCAGCAGCGTGGTGGACTTGCCGGCGCCGTTCGCGCCCACGAGCGTCGTTATCTCGCCCTCGTTCAGCGCGAAGTCGATGCCCTTGACCGCCTCCACGTGACCGAAGTTGACCTTGAGGCCGGAAACGTCCAGCAGCGCGCCCATCAGGCCTTCTCCCGCGTGTCGGCGTCGTCGTCGCGCCCCAGATAGGCCTCTATGACGTCCGGATTGTTGCGCACCGCTTCCGGCCTGTCGCTGGTGATGATGCGGCCGAAGTTCAGCACCGCGATCTCCTCGCACAGGCCCATTACGAAGCGCATGTCATGCTCGATCAGGAACACGGTGTAGCCGCGCTCGCGAATGGTGCGCACGGCTTTCATGAGATCGACCTTCTCGGCCGGGTTCATGCCCGCCACCGGCTCGTCGAGCAGCAGCAGGCGCGGCTCGGTGGCGAGCGCGCGGGCGATCTCCAGCCGGCGCTGCTCGCCGTAGGACAGCGTGTCGGCGATCTCGTCGCTCTTGCCGCCGAGCCCGACCCATTCCAGCAGCTCCTGCGCCCGCGCGCGCGCCGCCGTCTCCTGCGCGCGGAAACCGGGCAGCGCGAATAGCATCGACACCACGCCGTAGTCGAGATGCCGGTGGCGGCCCACGAGCACGTTCTCCAGCAGCGTCATCTCTTTGAAAATACGGATGTTCTGGAACGTGCGCGCGATGCCCAGCCGCGTGATGCGGTGGGGGGCGAGCCCGGCCAGATTCGCGCCGTCGAAGGTGATGGTGCCGGAAGTCGCGGGGATGAGGCCCGTCACCAGGTTGAACACCGTCGTCTTGCCGGCGCCGTTGGGGCCGATGAGACCGAAGATGGCGCCCTGCGGCACCTTCAGGCTGACGTCGTCGAGCACACGAAGGCCGCCGAACGATTTCGAGATGGAGGCAAGTTCGAGCATCACGACCTCCTGCGGCCGAACCAGTGACGGAAACGGGCGGGGTCCCACAGGCCGTTAGGCAGGAAAAGGACCACGGCCACCAGGATGAAGCCATTGACGATGAGGCGGAAATCCGCGAGCCCGCGCAGCACTTCCGGCAGCAGGGTCAGGAAGAACGCACCGATGATCGGCCCGATCAAAGAGCCGATGCCGCCGAGGATCGCCATCGTCAGGATTTCGACGCCGCGGTCGAAGCCGTATTCCTGCGGGCCGATGAAGAAGGTCAGGTGCGCGTTGAGCGCCCCCGCGAGCCCCGCGATGGCCGCGCCCAGCACGAAGGCGAGGAGCTTGTGGGCGCGGATGTCGACGCCCATCAAGCTGGCGGCGGTCTCGTCCACCTTGATGGCCTCGAAGGCGCGGCCCGTCCGCGAGCGCTGCAGCCGCGCCAGCACGAACACGACAATCGCGAGCGCCAGCAGCACGTGCCACCACTGGGTGTATTGCGGAATGCCGTTCAGGCCCAGCGCGCCGCCGGTGATGCTGTCCGTGTTGAGGATGACGATGCGCACCACCTCGCCAAAGCCAAGCGTCGCCATGGCGAGGTAGACGCCTCCGAGCCGCAGCACGGGCAGGCCGATGGCAAGCGCGACGAGCGACGGCGCCGCCATGGCGGCGGCGAGCGACAGCGCGAACGGCGAATCGTAGTTCATCGTCGCCAGCGCCCCCGCGTAGGCGCCGATGCCCATGAAGGCGGCGTTGGCGAGCGCCAGCACGCCGCACGCGAGCGTCAGCCAGATCGAGAGCGCCAGCAGCGCGTTGATACCGAGCGTCAGGATGAGATTGGAATAGACGGCCCAGAAGTCGTCGAACCACACCAGAAATGCGTCCATGGTCAGGCCTTCCGCTCGCTTGCCTTGCCGAAGAGGCCGGTCGGCCGCACCAGCAGGATCAGGAACAGCAGGCCGAAGGCCACCGCGTCACGCATGGTCGAGCCGATATAGGCCACGGCGAACACCTCCGCGAAGCCGAGGAACAGCCCGCCGATCAACGCGCCGCGAATGTCGCCCATGCCGCCCAGGATGATGACCGCGATGCCCTTGTGCAGCATCGGCTGGCCCATCAGCGGAAACACGGCGTTGGAATAGAGGCTGATGAGAACGCCCGAAACGCCGCCGATTCCGGCCGCCAGGAACGACGTCTTGCGCAGCAGGCCCTCGACGTTGATGCCCAGCAGCGCCGCCGCCTTGGGCGACTCGGCCACCGCCCGCAGAGCCTTGCCGGCCGAGGTGCGCTGCAGCGCCACGAGCATAGCCACCGTGATGATGAGCGTGACCACGATGATGCCGATCTCGACCACCGTCATGTGCACGCCCGCCGCCTCGATGGAGCCATCCGGCACGAAGCCTTGCGGAAAGCGCAGGTTGTCGGCGCCGAAGAGGCCCTGAACCGCGCTGTTGAGCATGATGGCGACGCCGATGGTGGCGATCATGGGAATGAGGTGGGGCGCATCGCGCTTGCGCAGGGGCGCCAGCACCAGCATGTCGATGGCGAGGCCGACGATGCCGCTAATGACGAACGCCACCACCAGCGCGACGCCTATCGGCAGGTCCGCCAGCACCGCGGCCTGCAGCGCCGCGTAGGCGCCCACCATGAACACCGCGCCGTGGGAGAGATTGATGACGTGGAGCACGCCGAAAATCAGCGTGAAGCCAAGCGCGAAAAGCGCATAGACGCTGCCGAGCGACAGCGCGTTGATCAATTGTTGGGCAAGCATCGCCTAAAACATTTCCGCGGCGGATCAGGCCGCCGCCAGGGCTGGGGGAACCCCCGAAACAAAGGGCGCCCGGCGCGAGGCCGGGCGCGGCAACTCACTTGACGATCTGGTACGCGCCGTCCTTCGTCACCGACACGATCGGCTGCTGGTCGGCGTCGTAGCCGGCAGGCTTGCCGCTCTTGTCGAGAGCCTGACGGAACTTGAACGGGCCGGTCGCGCCGGTCCAGGCGATGTCGGGCAGGGCGTCGCGCAGGGCGGCGCGGTCCTTGGCGAGGTCGCCGGTGAGCTCCACCTTCTTGAGCGCCGCCGCCACGATGTGCAGCGCGTCGTAGGTCTGGGCCGCGAACTGGTCCGGCGCGGTGCCGAACTTCTTCTTGTAGGCCTCGATGAAGCGGGTGTTCTCGGGCGAGTCGTTGCTTGCCGACCACGGGCTGCCGACCCACAGGTTGTCGGAGGCTTCCTTGGCGAGTTCGAGGATCTTCGGCGAGTTCACGCCGTTGCCGCCGACGAAGGGCTGCGTGATGCCGAGCTGGCGCGCCTGCACCAGGATCGGGCCGCCTTCCGCCTGCAAGGCCGAGAGCACGATGGCGTCCGGCTCGCTCGCCTTGATCTTGGTGAGCTGCGCCTTGAAGTCCACGTCGCCTTTGGCGAAGGTCTCGGTGGTGGTGACGGCGATGTTCTGGTCCTTCAGCGCCTTGGCGAAGTTGTCGTAGCCGGACTTCGTGAACACGTCGTCGTTGCCGTAGAGCACCGCGACTTTCTTGACGCCGGCCTTGTCCACCACGGTTTTCAGCGTGACGGGCAGCACGTCGGCCTCGGTGACGGCGTTGCGGAAGATGTAGTTGCCGACCGCGGTGATGCCGTCTGCGGTGTTGGAGGTGGCGAAGGCGGGCGTCTTGGCCGCCTGGGCCACCGGGTGCGCGGCCGCGCCGGAATTCGACAGCGTGGGGCCGAACACCAGCAGAACCTTGTCCTGGAAGATGAGCTTCTTGAAGACGTTGATCGCCTCTTCCTTCTTGCCCTGCTCGTCCTCGATCACAAGTTTGATGGTGTTGCCATTGACGCCGCCTGCGGCGTTGATTTCCTCGGCGGCGAGCTCGAAGCCGTTGCGAATCGCCGCGCCATACTGGGCCGCGAGGCCGCTCAGCGCCGCTGCGACGCCGATCTTGACCTCTGCCGCCTGCGATGCCACCGCGCTGGCGCTCACAGCAAGCGCGACGATCGCCGATCTCATGAACCGCATCGAACTCTCCCTATAGATGATTGTGGAAACCGTGGCGCGGCGCTGGACGCTTCTGCCGTGGTTCAGGCAGGCCGCCGCCGGCGCGGGCCGCGAAGTTTCTTTCGGATCATCGTTTTCGGACACCCGCCGCATTCCGTCAAGACATTTGCGCGACAGCGCCTGCGCCGCTCGCGGGCAGGCGCCGCCCCAGCCTTGCCTGCCCTGGGGCGGTCGCCGGCAAGGCCCGCGCCGGCGCGGCGTGCCTCGAATCCGGGCAGTTGCCCTGGCGGCAGGATAGAATATTCGCGCGGATGTAAGAGGGCAAATTGACGCATGCGGGACATCGTTGCTTCACGCAATAGTATCGGATGAAACTGTAATCTTTAAAAAGTTAGTGTTCATGTTGTCGCACCCCCATTTCTGCCTATTGCTGACTCGTATTCGCGTCTGTATGGAAATCGAATACATTGCGGGGGAAGGTGTGCCGTCCTCCGCCATCGCACAAACATGGATCGAGACGGATGCAGAGGGTCAAAGCGCTTCCCCTCCTGCTCGTGCTGGCGATGTCGCCGCTGCTTGCAGGATGCCAATGGGTCATCATGGCGCCGGCCGGCGATATAGCCGTTCAGCAGAGAGATCTTATTCTTGTCGCCACCGGCCTGATGCTTCTGATCATCGTGCCCGTCATGGTGCTCACCGTGCTGTTTGCCTGGAAATACCGGCAGTCGAACCGCAAGGCCGATTACGATCCCGATTTCCATCACTCGACCAAGCTCGAGATCGCCATCTGGGGCGCTCCGGTCGCGATCATCCTTGTGCTCGGCACCATCACCTGGATCGCCACCCACCGTCTTGATCCCTACGCGCCGCTGGCGCGCATCGACGCCGCCCGCCCGTTGGCGGCGGACGTGGAGCCGTTGCGTGTCGAGGTGGTGTCGCTCGACTGGAAGTGGCTCTTCATCTACCCGCAGTACGGCATCGCCACCATCAACGAGCTCGCCGCCCCGGTCGATCGGCCGATCGCGTTCCGAATCACGTCGTCGAACCTGATGAACTCGTTCTTCGTGCCGGCGCTCGCCGGGCAGATCTATGCCATGGCGGGCATGCAGACGCAGCTCCACGCGGTCGTCAACGAGGCAGGCGTCTTCGACGGCTTCTCGGCCAATTACACCGGCCACGGCTTTTCCTACATGCGCTTCAAGTTCCACGGGCTGTCGCAGGACGGGTTCGAGGCATGGGTGGCGAAGGCGCGCGCCTCCGACGACGCGCTCACCCGCGCCGTCTACCTCGACGTGGAGCGCCCGAGCGAGGCCGATCCGGTGCGCTACTTCAGCAGCGTCGATGCCGGGCTTTTCCTCCGCATCGTCAACATGTGCGTGCCCGAGGGCAAGGCCTGCCTGCGCGACATCATGCGCAGCGACGAGAACCGTATCAGCGGCCTCGGGCGCATGGGCAACCCGGCGGCGCTCGCCTCGGCGCGCCTCGAAAAGGCGCTGGCGGGCGACACACTGTGCACGCCGCAAAGCCCGCAGGGCACGGGGCCGGCGACGCTCGCCGGCCTGCCGGCGGTTGGCGGCGCGCCTTACGGCGTGCGTATTTTCAGCGAGTAAGTGGCCATGGCATTAGACGGCAATCTCCAGCAACTGGTGTTCGGGCGCCTTACCTTCGAGGCCATCCCCATTCACGAGCCCATTCTCGTCGGGACCTTCGCGGTCGTGGCGCTGATCGGCGTGGCGGTGCTTGCCGCCATCACCCGCTACCGGCTGTGGGGCTATCTCTGGAACGAGTGGTTCACGAGCGTGGATCACAAGAAGATCGGCATCATGTACATCATCCTGGCGCTGGTGATGTTCCTGCGCGGCCTCGCGGACGCGCTGATGCTGCGCCTGCACCAGGCGATGGCGTCGGGCGGCGGGGAGGGCTATCTCACGCCTCACCACTACGACCAGATCTTCACGGCGCACGGCGTCATCATGATCTTCTTCGTCGCCATGCCGCTGGTGACGGGCCTCATGAACTACGTCATGCCGCTGCAGATCGGCGCGCGCGACGTGGCGTTTCCGTTCCTCAACAACTTCAGCTTCTGGATGACGACGTCGGGCGCCGTGCTGGTGATGATGTCGCTGTTCGTGGGCGAGTTCGCGCAGACGGGCTGGCTGGCCTATCCGCCGCTGTCTGGCATCGACGCGAGCCCGTGGGTGGGCGTCGACTACTACCTGTGGTCGCTGCAGATCGCGGGCGTGGGCACGACGCTGTCGGGCATCAACCTCATCGTGACCATCGTCAAGATGCGCTGCCCCGGCATGACCTACATGCGCATGCCGGTGTTCACCTGGACCAGCCTGTGCACCAACATCCTGATCGTGGCGACGTTCCCGGTGCTCACCGCCGTGCTCGCGCTGCTGGCGCTCGACCGTTACGTGGGGACGCACTTCTTCACCAACGACGGCGGCGGCAACCCGATGATGTACGTCAACCTCATCTGGATCTGGGGCCATCCGGAAGTCTACATCCTCGTGCTGCCGGCCTTCGGCATCTTCTCCGAGGTGGTCTCGACCTTCTCCGGCAAGCGCCTCTTCGGCTACAAGTCGATGGTCTACGCCACCGCCGCCATCATGATCCTGTCCTACCTGGTGTGGCTGCACCACTTCTTCACCATGGGGTCGGGCGCGACGGTGAACACGTTCTTCGGCATCACGACGATGATCATCTCGATCCCGACGGGCGCGAAGATATTCAACTGGCTCTTCACCATGTACCGGGGGCGCATCCGCTTCGACGTGCCCATGATGTGGACCGTGGGCTTCATGCTGACCTTCGTCATCGGCGGCATGACCGGCGTGCTGCTCGCCGTGCCCCCGGCCGACTTCGTGCTGCACAACAGCCTGTTCCTGGTGGCGCATTTCCATAACACCATCATCGGCGGCGTGGTGTTCGGGCTCTTCGCCGGCATCGTCTACTGGTTCCCGAAAGCGTTCGGCTTCAAGGCCGATCCGTTCTGGGGCAAGGTGTCGTTCTGGTGCTGGCAGATCGGCTTCTGGGTGGCGTTCATGCCGATCTACATCCTCGGCCTGATGGGCATTACCCGCCGCATCAGCCAGTTCGAGGATACGTCGCTCAACATTTTCTTCGTCACGGCGGCGCTTGGCGCGTTGCTCATCCTGTTCGGCACGCTGGCCTTCGTGGCGCAGTTCGCCGTGGGCTACCTGCGCCGCAAGCAGCCCGCCTACGCCGACGCGACGGGCGATCCGTGGAACGGGCGCACGCTGGAATGGGCGGTGTCGTCGCCGCCGCCGGCCTACAACTTCGCCTTCACGCCCGTGGTGCACGATCTCGACGCGTGGTGGGACATGAAGGAGCGCGGCTATGCCCGCCCGCTCACCGGTTTTCGGCCGGTCCACATGCCGCACTACACCGGCACGGGGATCATCCTGTCGGCGCTTTCTCTGGTGCTCGGCTTCGCGCTGATCTGGCACATCTGGTGGCTCTCGGCCATGTCCTTCGCCGCCATCATCGTTGCCGCGATCGCGCACACGTTCAACTACGACCGCGACTATTACATCCCGGCTGGTGAGGTGGCGGCGACGGAGGCCGCGCGCACGCAGCTGCTCGCAGGGAAAGTGGCATCATGACCAAGCACGTCAAATTGCCCGTCACCGATGGCGCGCCCGTTTTCTTCCTGACGGAGGAGGAGGACGCCCACGGCCACCACGAAACCGGCACCATGCTCGGTTTCTGGATCTACCTGATGAGCGACTGCCTCATTTTCGCGTCGCTCTTCGCGGTGCATGCGGTGGTCGGCGGCAGCTATGCGGGCGGGCCGGCGCCTGTGGACCTCTTCGATCTCGACCTCGTGTTGGTGTCGACGGCGGCGCTACTGATCTCGTCGATCACCTACGGTTTCGCCGTGATCGCGATGCAGCAGGGCAACCAGCGGGGCACGCTGGCGTGGCTTGCGGCGACGGGCGTGTTCGGCATCGTCTTCATCGGCATGTCGCTCTACGAGTTCCTCCACCTGATCCATATCGGCGCGACGCCGCAGGTGAGCGCGTTCCTGTCGTCGTTCTTCACGCTCGTCGGCACCCATGCGCTGCATGTGACGTTCGGCGTGATCTGGCTCGGCGTGCTGCTGGTGCAGATCAGCCAGCGGGGCATCGGCGAGGCCAACCAGCGCCGGGTGATGTGCCTGTCGATGTTCTGGCACTTCCTCGACCTCGTCTGGATCGTGGTGTTTTCCTTCGTCTACCTGATAGGAGTGCTGTGATGAGCGCCCATTCGCACGACGCCGCGGTGCACCGGCACGAATCCGGCGAGGCGCACGGCACGGTCGGCGGCTATGTGACCGGCTTCCTGCTGTCGGCGATCCTGACCGTCATTCCGTTCTGGCTGGTGATGAGCGGCGCGCTCGGCAGCACCACGCTCACGGCCATCGCGGTGCTGGGGCTCGGCGTGGCGCAGATCGTGGTGCAGATGGTCTACTTCCTGCACATGAGCCGCCGCTCGGAAGGAGGGTGGACGCTGATGGCCTTCGTCTTCACCGCCATCATCATCTTCATCGCGGTGATTGGCTCGATCTGGGTCATGAACCACCTGCACGACCACATGATGCCCGAGATGACCGCCGAGGACGCCCGCGCGCTGCCGTGAGGCGGGCGAGGGGAGCATGGTTTCGATGCAGCCAAGGCCCTTTCCCTCCCGGTCGCTGGTCGCGGCGGGCATCGGCGTGGTCGTCATCGTCTGCGGCCTCGCGGCGCTGGGCGTGTGGCAATTGCAGCGCCTGGCGTGGAAGACGGACCTCATCGCCCGCGTCGAGGCGCGCGTGCATGCCGCGCCGGTGCCCGCGCCCGGGCGGGCGCAGTGGCCCGCCGTCAACCGCGATGACGACGAGTATCGGCGTGTCGCGCTGGGCGGCACGTTCCTGCACGATCGCGAGACGCTGGTGCAGGCAGTGACCGAGCTTGGCGCGGGTTACTGGGTGCTGACCCCGCTCGATGACGGCAACGGGATGGTGACGCTCGTCAACCGGGGCTTCGTGCCCACAGACCGGCGCACGCCCGCGACCCGTGCGGCGGGGCAGGTGGCGGGGCGTGTGACGATCACGGGCCTCATGCGCATGAGCGAGCCCGGCGGGGCGTTCTTGCGTTCCAACGATCCGGACGGCGACCGCTGGTACTCGCGCGACATCGCGGCAATCGCGCAAGCGCGCGGTCTCGATGGGGCGGCGCCTTATTTCATCGACGCGGACGCCGGTGCCGATCCTGCAGGCTATCCGCGCGGTGGCCTGACACGGCTGACATTTCCCAACAGCCATCTCGTCTACGCGCTCACGTGGTTCGCCATGGCGGCCGTGGCGGCGGGCATGTTCGCGGCCTTCGTCCGGCATCTGCGCCGGGAGCACGGCGCGGCTCGCGGTTGATTCGCCGAAAAGCATAGCCGCGCAATTGGTTACGGATGAATGTACATACCCGCGATCATCGGCTATCGTTCGTGGCATGAGCGCGGTTACACGTGAGAGAACGACGGAACACGGGCAGGAAGTGACCATTTCCTGCCGCGACGGCGTTCTGCTGCGCGGCCACCTGTGGCATGCCGAAGGCGCCGTTCTCGGCAGCGTGATCGTCAACCCGGCGACCGGCGTGCAGGCGCGCTACTATCATCGCTATGCGCGCTTTCTGGCGGGGCATGGCTTCGATGTGCTCACTTACGACTATCGCGGCATCGGCCTGTCGCGTCCCGAGCGCCTGCGCGGCTGCGGCTATCGTTGGCGCGACTGGGGCGAGCGCGATTTCGACGCCGCCGTGCGCTTCATGCGCGCCCGCGCCGCGCACGAACCGCGTCAACGGCCACTGAATGTCGTGGGCCACAGCATCGGCGGCTTTCTGCCGGGGATGGCCGAGAGCGCGGTCCACGTCGACCGCATCCTGACGGCAGGAGCGCAGTACGCCTGGTGGCCGGATTACGCGCCACGCCGCAGGCTCGGCCTGTTTCTGAAGTGGCATGTCGCCATGCCTGCGGCCACGGCGCTCTACGGCTATTTCCCCGGCCGCAGGTTCGGTTGGCTGGAGGATCTGCCGGCCGGTGTCGCCCATGAATGGACTTTTCGCGGGTCTCGTTTCGAGCGCAGCCATCCACGGCGTGAGCGCGCATCGGCGGTGGCGCGCATGGCGGCGGTGACGGCGCCGATCCTGGCGGTTTCCGTCACCGACGATGAATTCTGCACCTTGCCGGCGATCCGCCGCACGCTGCGCTACTACAGCGGCGCGGCGCGGGAGGCGGTGATGCTCGCGCCGCAGGACTACGGGCGCGAGACGATCGGCCATTTCAGCCTGTTCCACGACAGCCACGCGGACGGCTTCTGGGCCGATACGCTGCATTGGCTGAAGGAGGGGCGCAACCCCTGGCTCCACCGGCGCATCGACCTCTGACAAGCGCGCGGCGCGTGCTTGCAGAAAACGTGTTGGCTCAGCCAGGCCATCCTCAACTCGGAGGTTTTGTTGGGCGCTCTTAGTCAGCGCGGCGTTGCGCGCACCGTGACCTTGACCGCGATCGTCTGCGACACCCATCCCGCGGCGGGGTCGGAGAACATGCCGAGATCGAGCGCCGTGCGGTCCAGTTCGAGCGCGCCCTCCATGTTCGCGCCGGTGTCGTCGATGGTCAGCCGGAAGGGCAGCACGACCGGGAACGGCTTGTCCTTGATGGTGAGCGTTCCCTGGGCCTCGTAGCGGTCGTCGCCGAGGGCGCGGAACGTCGCGGCCTCGAAGCGCGCCTGCGGGAAGTTCGCCGGGTTGAACCATTCGTCGGTCTGCAGCGAGTTTTCCTGCGTCGCATCTCCCGTGCGGGCGGAGGCGGTGTCGATGAGCACGGTGACCGACGAGTTCGCAAGGTCGGTCGGGTCGAAGCGGATATCGCCATCCCATTGCTCGAAGCGGCCCTCGAACGCATTGCCGGTGTGCGTGCCCGAGAATGCGATGCTCGACGCCGATTTGTCGATGGCCCATGCTTTGGCTGTGCCCGTCGTGGCGGCAGGCGCGGGCGCATCGGTGACGGTCGTTGCCTGCGTGCCCGACGCGGGCTCGGCGGATGCGGATACGGCCGGCGCGGGCGCTGCCTCGGCAAGCGGGGCTGGTTGATTGCGCGACCAGCCGGTGGCGGTCACGACGATGACGGCGGCAAGGCCGGCGGCGGTGGCGAACGCCCGCCAACTGCTGGAGACAGCGCCGCCGTGCGGCTTGTTCCCGCGTTCGAACACGGGGATCATCTGCGCCAGCACGCCGTCGCGGTCGATGAACTGATGCTTCAAGGCCGCGCCGACATGCAGCAGCAGCAGGACGATGCCCGCCCACACCAAAAGCTCGTGAGCGCCGATGGCGCCGAAGGCCACGTCGCGTTGTCCCTCGATCCCCGGCAGATGCGGCACGGTGAACAGGCCGAACCACGAGGTCGCGACGCTGAGCGGCCGGTCGAGGGCCGCGGCCCAGCCGGTGGATACGTAGACCCAGCCTGTCAGGGGCAGGGCGACGAGGATGCCGTAGAAGCAGACATGGGTCGCGCGGGCGAGAAACACTTCCCACCACTTCATGCCGGAAGGCAGCGCCGGCGTGGGGTGGGTGAGGCGCCACGCGAGCCGCGCCAGCGTGAGCGCGAGAATGGCGAAGCCGATCGATTTGTGAAGCTGGAAGGCCTGATAGGCGGTCTGCTGGCTTTCGGGCTCGTTGATGGCGTCGACCATCCACCAGCCCATCGGCACCATGGCGATGACCAGCAGCGCGGTGGTCCAGTGCAGGACGATCGCCACGCTGGTGTAGCGGGATGCGGAACGCTCACTCGACATGGCTTTTACCTTGAAAGCGGCCGATGGGACAGGCAGTTTCGCCCTCCCATCGGTTTTGGTGTTATGCGTATGACCCGGCTATTACTGGGCGGCAGGCTTGACCTGCTGCAGGAACTCGCCGTCGAAGCGGATCGTCACGTCGTCGCCGAGCGGGCCGGCGAACTTCTGGCCGAAGTCCGAGCGCTTGAAGTGGCCTTCCGCAGCGAAGCCCAGCGCGGGCACGCCGAGGAAGGGGTGCTTCTCCAGCTCGCCGTTCAGCGTGGTCTCGAGCGTCACCGGCTTCGTCACGCCGAGGAAGGTGAGGTCGCCCGTTACCTTCGCGGTCTTGTCGCCGGTCTTCTCGACCTTCGTCGACTTGAAGGTGATGGCCGGGAAGTTGTCGCTGTTCAGGAAGTTCGGGTTGCGGGACACGTCCTCGTCCCAGTTGGCGTAGTTCGACTTGGCGTGGAACGCCTTGTAGTCGGCCGGATAGGACGTCTGCACCGAGCGCGGATCGATGGTGACCTCGATCGAGGCGGCCTCGATGTTGGCCGGGTCGATCGTCAGCGTGGCGTCGATCTTGCTGAAACGGCCCGTGTAGTTCGAGATGTTGAAGTGCTTCACCGACCACAGCAGCGCGGCGTGCGTCGCGTCGAGCTTGTAGACGCCGGCCGGGGCCTTCACGGTCGCCGACTGCGCCGCCGCGGGCGCGACCGACAGAACGGAAACGCCGCCGAAGGCAGCAAGGGCGCCGAACATCGTTGCAGCAAGGATAGCGCTTTTATTCATCGGAAATTCCCGGCAATTGAGTGGATCTGGACAGTGACCGCAATATATATCCCGCTGTCGCCAGCACCACTGACAATCTTGTGATCTCGTTGATTGTGAACATAAAATTACACAGCCTGGATTTTGTCGACACTTTGGCGGCGCGCGCGTGCTTCTGCCGTACCTTTGTTTATATTCGTTTCATTTAGAACTATTCTGGCGAAATCATCATGCCGGCGCAGGGGGCGGGCAGGGATTCCTCACTTGTCGGCAAATGCGGCAAACTATAAGACAGCAGAAGGCTTCCGGCACGTCGCGGCATCGCTCACCGACCGCGCGACGGGACCGCTCGTTGATTCAGGGGGGAACTTCTCAATGGTGTCGAAACGGATCGTGGCCGCCGGTGTCGCGTCAGGATTGCTGGCGGCGTCTCTCGCCGCAACCGGGGCCGCGCAGGCGGCGGACGGCAAGATCAAGATCGGCCTCGTCTATACGCTGAGCGGCCCGTCGGCGGTGCTCGGCGAGCAATCGCGCGACGCGTTCCTGTTGGCGGCCGAGAAGCTCGGCAACAAGTTTGGCGGGCTCGATGCCGAGATCGTCGTCGTCGATGACGAGCTGAAGCCGGACGTCGCCGTCAACAAGGTGCGCGAGCTGGTGGAGCGGGAGAAGGTCGACTTCGTCGTCGGACCCGTTTTCTCGAACGTTCTCAATGCCATCGTGCGGCCCGTCACGGGCGCGGGCGCGTTCCTCGTCAGCACCAACGCCGGCACGTCGAACCTCGCCGGGGCGGAGTGCAACCCCAACCTGTTCGTCACCTCCTACCAGAACGACCAGATGCACGAGGTGCTCGGCAAGTACGCCCAGAACCAGGGCTTCAAGCGCGTGTTCCTGCTCGCCCCCAATTACCAGGCGGGCAAGGACGGGCTTGCAGGCTTCAAGCATTCCTACAAGGGCGAGGTCTCGAACGAGATCTACACCCAGCTCGGCCAGCTCGACTTTTCGGCCGAACTGGCGCAGATCGCCGCCGACCAGCCCGACGCCGTCTACGCCTTCATGCCCGGCGGCATGGGCGTGAACCTGGTCAAGCAGTACCGGCAGGCGGGGCTGGACAACATCCCCTTCCTGTCCGCCTTCACCGTGGACGAAACCACGCTGCCCGCCACCCAGGACGCCGCGCTCGGCTTCCTCGGCGGCGCCAACTGGGCGCAGAACCTCGACAACCCGCAGTCGCGTGCCTTCGTCGAGGCTTTCGAGGCCAAGCACAAGAACGTGCCGGCGCTCTACGCCATTCAGGCCTATGACGCGGCGCTCGCCATCGACGCGGCGGTGAAGGCGACGGGCGGCAAGCTCGACGACAAGGACAAGCTGCGCGAGGCCTTCAAGAAGGCCGAGTTCGAGTCGCTGCGCGGCAAGTTCCGTTTTGGCAACAACCATTTCCCGATTCAGGATTTCTATCTCGTGAAGGCGGTCAAGCGCGGCGACGGCAAGTTCGCTACCGAGATCGTCGAGAAGATCTTCGAGGATTATCAGGACAACTACGCTTCCCAGTGCAAGCTGTGATGCTGGCGGTCCCGCGCGGGGGCGGGTGAGGGGTCATGCTCAACCTGTTCCTGCTCCAGACGCTCAACGGCGTCCAGTTCGGCATCATGCTGTTCCTGGTCGCCGCCGGGCTGACGCTCATCTTTGGCGTCATGGACCTGATCAACCTTTCTCACGGCGTACTTTACATGGTGGGGGCGTATTTCGCCGCCACCTTCGTCGCACTCACCGGTTCCTTCGTGCTGGGCCTGCTGCTGGCGCTGCCGGCTGCGCTGTTGCTCGGTGTCGTGCTGGAGCTTGCGGTGTTTCGAAGGCTCTATGACCGCGATCATCTCGATCAGGTGCTGGCGACGTTCGGCCTCATTCTCATCCTCAACGAGAGCGTGAAGGTGATCTGGGGCGCGGCGCCCCTCAGCGTGCCGGTGCCGGCGGCGCTTTCGGGATCGGTCGAGCTTTTCGGCAACTTCCGCTATCCGCTTTACCGGGTGGTCATCATCGCCGCCGGTCTCGCCACGGCGGCGGGGCTTTATGTCCTCGTCAACTTCACCCGCGTCGGCATGCTGCTGCGGGCTGGCGCGTCGAACGCGCCGATGGTGTCGGCGCTCGGCGTCGACATCCGGCGTCTCTTCACCCTCGTTTTCGGGCTTGGGGCGATGCTCGCCGGTCTCGCGGGGGCGCTGGTCGCGCCGATCCTGTCCGTTGAGCCCGGCATGGGCGATTCCGTGCTCATCCTCACCTTCGTGGTCATCGTCATCGGCGGCGTGGGCTCCGTGCGGGGGGCGTTCATCGCCGCCATTCTCGTCGGCGTGGTCGACACGGTGGGGCGCGTGTTCGGGCCGATCTGGCTGCGCGCCGTCCTCGACCCCGCCGCCGCCTCGCAGACCGGGCGCACGCTGGCGCCCATGCTCATCTACGTCCTGATGGCGATGGTGCTGTTCTTCCGGCCGCGTGGCCTTTTCCCGGTGCGCGGGGCGGGAGCGGCGGCGTCCTCCAACGTCGCGCCGTCGCATATCGCGGAGCGCGGCGCGCCGTCGCGCGGGGCCGGGTTCGCGGCGCTGGCCATCTTCGCGCTGCTGGCGTCGCTGCCGCTTTTATCCGCGATGACGGGCAACGCCTTCATGCTGGTGATCGCCACCCGCATCATGATCTTCGCGCTCGCGGCGCTGTCGCTCGACCTCATCCTCGGTTATGGCGCGCTGGTCTCCTTCGGTCACGCGGCCTTCGTCGGCATCGGCGCCTATGCGGTGGCGATCCTCAACGCGTATGGCGTCGGCGATCTCTTGGTGCAGGCGGTAGTGGCCGTTGCGGCGGCGGCGCTCTTCGCGCTCGTCACCGGGGCGATCAGCCTGCGCACGCGCGGCGTGTATTTCATCATGATAACGCTCGCGTTCGGGCAGATGCTTTACTTCCTGATGGTGTCGCTGTCGGCTTTCGGCGGCGACGACGGTTACACGCTGCGCAGCCGCTCCACCGTGTTCGGTCTGCCGTTGCTCGAGGACGGCACGGTGCTGTTCTATGTGGTGCTCGGCGTGCTGGCGGCGGCGTTCGTGCTGGCGCGCACGCTCGTTGCGTCGCGCTTCGGACGCGTGCTGCGCGGCACGCGCGACAACGCGGTGCGCATGCGGGCGATCGGCTTTTCGCCGTTGCCTTACCAGCTCACCGCCTATGTCGTGGCGGGTTGCCTCGCGGCGCTCGCGGGCGTGCTGCTGGCCAACCAGGTGGAGTTCGTGTCGCCCGCCTACATGAGCTGGCAGCGCTCGGGCGAGCTCATCGTCATGGTGGTGCTCGGCGGCATGGGCACGCTGGTGGGGCCGATTGCGGGCGCTGCCGTGTTCATCATGCTGGAGGAATGGCTCGCCGCCTTCTCGCAGCACTGGAAGCTCGGCTTCGGCCTGATCCTGCTTCTCATCGTGCTTGCCAGCAAGGATGGCGTCGGCGGGCTGGTCAAGCGCCTGTTCACGCCCTTCCGCGCGGGAGCGGCCCATGGCTGAGGCCGCCGGCGCGCTGCTGTCCGTGCGCAACCTGTCGAAGCGCTTCGGCGCGCTCGTCGTCACCGACGATGTCAGCCTCGACATCGCGCAGGGCGAGCTGCACGCGATCATCGGCCCCAACGGCGCCGGCAAGACGACGCTCATCCACCAGTTGTCCGGCATGCTGGCGAGCGACGGCGGGCGCGTGCTGCTGGCCGGCGAGGACATCACGCGCCTGCCGATGCATGCGCGCGTGCGCCGGGGGCTGGCGCGCTCGTTCCAGATCACGACGCTGCTCGACGGCTTCACCGCGCTGGAGAACGTGGCGCTCGCCGTGCAGGCGCGCTCGGGGTCGAGCTTCCGCTTTATCGCGCCGGCCGCGAGCGAGCGGGCGCTCAACGAGGAGGGGCTGGCGATCCTCACGCGGCTCGGCCTCGAAGACCGGGCGCAGCGTCGGGCGGGGGCGCTGTCGCACGGCGAGAAGCGGCAACTGGAGATCGCGGTGGCGCTCGCCACGGGCGCGCGCACGCTGCTGCTCGACGAGCCGCTCGCGGGGACGAGCCACGAGGAATCTGCGACGCTCGTCGCGCTGATGCGCTCGCTGAAGCGCACGCATACGCTGGTGTTGATCGAGCACGACATGGACGCCGTCTTCGCGCTCGCCGACCGGGTGAGCGTGCTGGTCTACGGCAGGCTGATCGCCTCCGGCCGGCCGCAGGACGTGCGCGCCGACGCCCAGGTGCGCGCCGCCTATCTCGGCGACGAGGGAGCCTGAGCCATGCTGCGGATCGAAGGGCTCGAAAACGCCTATGGCGACCAGCGTGTGCTGTTCGGCGTCGATTTCGATGTCGGCGCGGGCGAGGTGGTGACCTTGCTCGGGCGCAATGGCATGGGCAAGACGACGACGGTGAAGTCGATCTTCGGCCTGTTGCCGCCGAAAGCGGGGCGGGTGCTGATCGATGGCGAGAACGTCGCCGGGCGTGCGCCGTTCGAGATCGCCCGGCGCGGCCTCGGGCTCGTGCCGGAGGGGCGCCACGTTTTCCCGACGCTCACCGTGGAGGAAAACCTGGTGGCCACGCGCCGCATTCCCCGCGACGGCGCGCCGCGCTGGACGCTGGAGGCCGTCTATGGCCTGTTCCCGCGCCTGAGGGAACGGCGGCGCAACGCGGGTAGCCAATTGTCGGGCGGCGAGCAGCAGATGCTCGCCATCGGCCGCGCGCTGATGACCAATCCGCGTCTCGTGGTGCTCGACGAAGCGACCGAGGGACTTGCGCCGCTGATCCGCGAGGAGATCTGGGCCTGCCTCGCCGCCATCCGCAATGCTGGCGAGGCGATCCTCGTCATCGACAAGAACATCGAGGCGCTGACCCGCTTCGCCGACCGCCACGTGGTCATCGAGAAAGGGCGCGTGGTATGGAGCGGCAGCAGCGACGAACTGCGCCGCACGCCCGATATCAAGGAACGCTTCCTGCACGTATGAGCGTCGGCGCAGTTGGGCAGGGAGTTGCCAAACCGGCGTCGATATGGCATTTTCCCTGCCTGTGCATTTTTCAGAGAGAGGGGCCAGATGAAAATCACCATTGTCGCCGTCCCTCCCGGGATGTCCCTGTTTTAAAGCATTTCGACGTTTCGCTGAAACGCAAAAGTGCTTTAACCTTTTGACTTAACGCGTCTTCTTCACGCAAGGCTGTATCAGCTTGGTTTGAAAGCGCTTTAGTCGGGTCGACGTCTCGCGCTTCCGGGAGCTGTAATCCCGGTTTCTTCATTCACGATCATTCTCTCGGGATGCGTGCGCTTGCGCCATCCTGACCATTTTGGAGCCGGCGACCGCATGTCGCCGGGCGATTTTCATGTCGATTCATTCATCTAACGGACGGCAGGAGCCGTTCCGGGCCGTTCTCGGCTTCGTTTTTCGTTACTGGGCGCGCCGCCCGGCGACATCGGCGGGTATTGTCGGCGCGGTCACGCTGATGACGGTCGCGAACCTGTTCGTGCCGGTGTTTTCGGGCCATCTCGTCGACGCGATTGCGCTCGGCGGGCCGGACGCCGTTGCGGGTGCGTTGCAGGCGCTTGGCTCCATCGTCGCGGTCGGCCTGATCGCGGTGGCGTTTCGGCTTTGCGGCTATCTCTGGATTACGCGCCTGACGCTCGCCACCATGCGCGACGTGGCGCAGGAATCCTTCGCGCGCCTGCAGCGCTTCTCCACCGACTGGCACGCCAACAACTTCGCCGGTTCCACCGTGCGCAAGATCAGCCGCGGCATGTGGGCCATCGACCTGCTGACCGACACGCTGCTGATCGCGCTGCTGCCCTCGCTCGTAGTGCTGTTCGGCACCACGGTGCTGCTGGCGTGGCGCTGGCCGCTGATGGGGCTGATCGTGCTGATCGGCGCGCTCGTTTACGTGGGGCTGACGCTCGCGCTCACGCTGTGGTTCGTCGCGCCTGCCGCGCGGCTCGCCAACGCGTGGGACACGCGGCTGGGCGGCGCGCTGGCCGATGCGATCTCGTGCAACCCGGTCGTGAAGGCGTTCGGCGCGGAGGCGCGCGAGGACGGCCGCCTGGCGCAAGTGCTGACCAGGTGGCGCCACCGGACCCGCCGCACCTGGATTCGCGGCACCTTTGCGCATTGCGCCGAGGACGGCGTGCTGATCGCGCTGCACGCGGCGGTGATCGGCTTCGTCATCTGGCTGTGGACGCAGGGCGAGGCGTCTCCCGGCGACGTGACCTTCGTGCTGACCAGCTACGCGCTGGTGCATGGCTACCTCTATGAAGTGGGGCAGTACGTTCACAACCTGCAGCGCTCGGTCAACGACATGGAGGAACTCGTGGCCATGCACGCGTTGCCGTTCGGCGTCGCGGACCGGGCAGGCGCGCACGCGGTGCGGGTGGAGCGGGGCGAGATCGATTTCGACGACGTCACCTTCCATTACGCCGGTCACGATACGCCGCTCTACCGCGATTTCTCGCTGCGCATCGAGGCGGGCGAAAAGGTGGGGCTCGTCGGGCGGTCGGGGTCCGGCAAGACGACGTTCATCAAGCTGATCCAGCGCCTTTACGATGTCACGGACGGACGCATCACCATCGACGGCACCGACATCGCCGGCGTGACGCAGGCGAGCCTGCGGGCGAATATCGCCATCGTGCAGCAGGAGCCGGTGCTGTTTCACCGCTCGCTGGCCGAAAATATCGCCTATGCGAGGCCGGGCGCGTCGATGGCGGAGATCGAGCATGCGGCGAAACTCGCCAACGCGCACGACTTCATCATCCGCATGCCGAAAGGCTACGGCACGCTCGTGGGCGAGCGCGGGGTGAAGCTGTCGGGCGGCGAGCGCCAACGTGTTGCGCTGGCGCGCGCTTTCCTCGCCGATGCGCCGATCCTCATCCTGGACGAGGCGACGTCGAGCCTCGACTCGGAATCGGAGGCGCTGATCCAGCAGGCGATCGAGCGGCTGATGCAGGGACGCACCACCATTGTCGTCGCGCACCGCCTGTCCACGGTGCGGGCGATGGACCGCATCCTCGTGTTCGACCGTGGCCGCGTGGTGGAGGAGGGCAACCACGATGCGCTGCGCGCGAAGCCGGACGGCGCTTACAAGGCGCTGTTCGACCGGCAGGTCAGCGAACTCGGCAAGACGTTGGTGGCCTGACGAGTCCAGGGAATTAAAGCATTTTCTTCACGCAAAGCGGTATGCACTTTGCTTGAAAGCGCTTTAACCGAGAATAAGGAATGAGGCCGGCGGCAAAGGTGCCGCCGGCATAAGGATTGCCGCCGGCCTTGCCGTTTGTTGGAAACACAGCGCGGCGCATGGAGCTGCCATTGAAGTTTTACGATTCACCCATATAGTTAGCCTAACTAATTTGTCGTGCCGTTTCCGCCAGCGTCCGCGCAGGCCGGGGAAGGGGGCGCGGGTGGGTGCGCATGTCTGAAAACTCCTTATCTGAAAAGCATTTACCGGAAGGGCGCGCGCCGGATTGCGGCGGCGGGGACAATGGCGGCCCGGAGACAGCCGAGGCAATCGCCGACCTGCTGCGCCCGGCGATCCTGCGGCTCAACCGCGATCTGCGGCGCGAGATCCGCTCGGCGGCGGGCCTGTCGCCGTTTCAGACGCTCATTCTGGCGACCATCGAGCTGGAGCCCGGAATCGGAGTCAACGAACTTGCCGCGCGTGAGCGCATCCGGCCGCCGAGCATGAGCGCGCACGTCAAGGCGCTGGAGCAGGCGGGTTTCGTCGAGCGCGTCGCCGGCGCGCACGCGGACCGGCGCCGTGTCGGATTGCGCATCACGCCGGAGGGCGAGCGCGTGCGCGACGAGGTGAAGCGCGTGCGCACCGAGTGGCTGGCCGGCCGCATAGACCTTCTGTCGCGCGAGGAGCGCAAAAGCATCCTGCGCGCCATCGATCCGCTGATCAAACTGAGCGAGCCTCCCGGACCATGACGACATTTCACAAATCGGAAACCGTGGAGCGGCTGCTGCCGTCGCGGTTCATCGTGTCGTACATCGTCGGCTTCGCGCTGTTCATGCAGTTGCTCGATTCGACGGTGGTCGCGATGGCGCTGCCGGAAATGGCGCGCTCGCTGGGCGAGGACCCGGTGCGGATGAACATCGTCATCACGTCGTATTTGCTGAGCGTGTCGGTGTTCATTCCCGTGTGCGGCTGGGTGGCCGACCGGTTCGGGGCGCGCAACGTCTTCGTGGCCGCGATCGCGCTTTTCACGCTCAGTTCCGTGTTCTGCGGCCTCGCCCGCTCGCTGCCGGAACTCGTCGCCGCGCGCCTGCTGCAGGGCATGGCGGGCGCGATGATGGTGCCGGTGGGGCGCATCGTCATGCTGAAGTCGGTGAGCAAGGCCGACCTCATGCAGGCAACCGCTTTTCTCACCGTTCCCGCGCTGATGGGGCCTGTGCTCGGCCCGCCCATCGGCGGCCTCATCACCACGCTCGGCTCCTGGCGCTGGATCTTCCTGATGAACATACCGGTGGGCATCGTCGGCATCGTCATGGCGGCGATCTTCATCAAGAACCTGCGCGAGGAGCAGGTGCCGCCGCTCGACTGGCGCGGCTTTCTGCTCATGGGAACGGGGCTGGCGTGCCTGGTGCTCGGCTTCGACATGCTGAGCCACAGCGGCGGGGTGTGGCGCGACAGCGCCGGCGTGCTGGCGGCAGGCTTCGCGGTGCTGTGGCTCTATGCGTGGCACGCGCGGCGCACCCAGGACCCGTTGATCGACTTCAGCCTCATGCGGATCAAGACGTTCCGTGCGTCGGTGCTGAGCGGCAACCTGTGCCGCTTCGACATCAGCGCCACGCCGTTCCTGCTGGCGCTGCTGCTTCAGGTCGGCTTCGGGCTCTCGCCCGTCGCGGCCGGTGTGATCACGGCGGCGGGGGCTGTGGGGGCCATCATCGCCAAGTTCCTCATTGCCCCATTGTTTCAGCAATTCGGTTTCAGGGCGGTGCTGGTCGCGAACGGCATCTCCTCGGGCTTCGCGATCTCGGCGAGCAGCCTGTTCACGCCCACGACGCCGCAGCTGGTGATGGCGACCGTGCTCTTCGTTGCCGGTGTCATGCGCTCGACCCAGCTCACCGGCGTCAACACACTGACGTTCGCGGATATTCCGCCCGAGCGCATGAGCGCCGCCACGACGCTGTCGAGCATGATGCAGCAGCTGGCGTTCAGTCTCGGCGTCGGCATTGCTGCAATCACGCTTCAGCTCAGCGTTTTCGCGCGCGGGGCGGAAGCGCTGTCCACCGCGGACGTGCGGACGGGCATCGTGGTGATCGCGCTGCTCGCGGCGGCTTCGGCAATCGGGTTCTCGCGGCTGCCCGCCGATGCCGGCGACGAGGTGAGCAAGCATCACAGCCGCCATGGCGTCGGCCCGGAGGCGCATCATTGATTATGAAATAATCACAGTGCCCATTTTTCGGGCGCACCATAACATATTGAAGTGGTGCGATTTCACTTGAACGCGACCGATGCTCGCATACGATGGCGCGATCGTATCGGTCACGACAGGTGAAGGACATGACGACACTGAATGACGCCGCCGTTCCGGCGATCGATCCCGTCAAGCTCGACAGGCTGGCGGAGGTTGCGGTCCGGGTCGGCCTGCGGCTTCAGCCGGGGCAGGATCTGCTGCTGACCGCGCCGCTCGCGTCGCTGCCGCTGGTGCGGCGGGTGGCCGCTCATGCCTACGCGGCGGGCGCCAACCTGGTCATGCCGTTCTTTTCCGATGAGGAACTGACGCTCTCCCGCTACCGGCTCGCGCCCGACAGCAGCTTCGACAGGGCCGCGGGTTGGCTCTACGAGGGCATGGCGAAAGCGTTTTCGCAAAACACGGCGCGCCTTGCCATCGTCGGCGACGATCCGCTGCTGCTGGCCGGCGAGGATCCGGCAAAGGTGGCCCGCGCGGGCAAGGCGACATCGGTCGCCTACCAGCCGGCGCTGGAAAAGATCGCCGGCTTCGACATCAACTGGAACATCATCGCCTATCCGGGCACGGCGTGGGCGCGGCAGGTGTTCGCGGGCGAGCCCGATGACGTGGCGGTGGCCAGGCTCGCCGATGCGATCTTCTCCGCCTCGCGGGTGGACGGCGACGATCCGGTGGCGGCATGGGCCCAGCACAACGCGGCGCTGGCGCGCCGCTCCGCGTGGCTCAACGGGCAGCGCTTCCACGCGCTGCATTTCACCGGGCCGGGCACCGACCTCGTTGTCGGCCTCGCGGACGGGCATGAGTGGCACGGCGGCGCTTCGACGGCCAAGAACGGCATCACCTGCAACCCCAACATCCCCACCGAGGAGGTGTTCACCACCCCCCATGCCGCGCGCGTGGAGGGGCATGTTGTCAGCACGAAACCGCTGTCGCACCAGGGCGCGCTGATCGACGGCATCGCCGTGCGCTTCGAGGCCGGCCGCATCGTCGAGGCGCGGGCGACGCGCGGGCAGGAGGTGCTCACCAAGGTGCTCGACACCGACGAGGGCGCGCGCCGGCTGGGGGAGGTGGCGCTGGTGCCCCATTCCTCGCCGATTTCGAAAAGCGGTATCCTGTTCTACAATACGCTGTTCGACGAGAACGCCTCGTGCCACATCGCGCTCGGTCAGTGCTATTCGAAATGCTTCGTGGACGGGGCTAGCCTGTCGGCGGATGAGATCGCCGCGCGCGGCGGCAACAAGAGCTTCATCCATATCGACTGGATGATCGGATCGGGCGAGGTCGACATCGACGGCGTCCATGAGGATGGCCGGCGCGTGCCCGTGTTCCGTCAGGGAGAGTGGGTATAGGGCGCCCCCGCCATGCCGTGTTACGAGACAATGCCGACGGGACCGACCTGCGCAGGGCATTCGCCTCGACGGCAAAGTATTGTCTGGAAGAAAGAAGTTCCGCGTCGTCCCCGGATGGAGGGATTTGAGCCGTGACCAAGGAGAAATACGCGGGATCTACGTCGATCTGTGCGGTTTATCACTTTATCGCCGGCACAATACATGCCAACGACAAGCGTGTTCGGCGGGTTTTTGTCCGAAGCTCATGCGCCGCCCGCGATCTACGGGGGCCTTGACTCGCCGGGAAGCATGCATGCGAAGGGCGCGCTCCCGCATTCCCTGTCCGGACGGACGGCAAGGGATGCGGTGATGGACGCGCCGTTGGCTGCTTTTGCGTATCGGGTGGATGCTGCCGCCGATGTGCGCCGACGACCGATGTACCGGGATTGAACAAGATAAAAAACCTCATGTCTTCAATGGATTGCGATATCTTCGTCGTCGGTGGCGGCATCAACGGCTGTGGCATTGCGCGCGATGCCGCCGGCCGCGGCTTTTCCGTGGTGCTGGCGGAAAAGGGCGATCTCGCCGGCGGCACCTCGTCTGCGTCGACGAAGCTGATCCATGGCGGACTGCGCTATCTCGAGCACTTCAAGTTTCGGCTGGTGCGGGAGGCGCTGGCCGAACGCGAGGTGCTTTGGCGCATGGCGCCGCACATCATCTGGCCGCTGCGCTTCGTGCTGCCCTGCCACCGGCAGCGGCGCCCCGCCTGGATGCTGCGGCTGGCGCTGCTCGCGTACGACCATGTCGGCGGGCGCAAACTGCTGCCGCCCACGCGCACGCTCGACCTGCGCGTGGATGCGGCGGGCCAGCCGCTGCAGCCGGGGTTCACCAAGGCATTCGAGTATTCCGACGGCTGGGTGCAGGATTCCCGCCTCGTGGTGCTGAACGCGCGCGATGCCTACAATCGCGGCGCGCAGATCCTGACGCGCACGGCGGTGACGGGCATTCGCCGCGAGGACGGCCTGTTCCACATCGACCTGCGCGACGAACTGACCGGCAGGTGCATGCAACGGCGGGCGCGGCTGGTCGTCAACGCCGCCGGCCCGTGGGTCGATGACGTGCGCCGGCTGATGCACGGGGGCGATTGCGCTTCGCGCGTCCGTCTGGTGCAAGGCAGCCACATCGTCGTGCCGCGGCTCTTCGATCACGACCGGTGTTACGTATTCCAGAATGCTGACCGGCGCATCGTTTTCGCGATTCCCTATGAGCAGGACTTCACGCTGATCGGCACGACCGACCGCGATTTTACCGGCGATCCCGCCGCTGTCGCGATCTCCAGTGACGAGATCGCCTATCTCTGCGAGGCGGCGAGCGGCTACTTCCAGCGCGGTGTCGCGCCGGCCGATGTGGTGTGGGCCTATTCCGGCGTCCGGCCGCTTTTCGATGACAAGGCGTCGGCCGCGCAGGAGGCCACCCGTGATTACGTGCTGGAGCACGACGCGGACGCGGACGGCAGTCTCGCCATCAACATCTTCGGCGGCAAGATCACCACTTACCGCCGCCTGAGCGAGGCGGTGATGGGCATGGTTGAGTTGAAGCTCGGGAAACGCGGCCCCGCCTGGACCGCCGACAGCCGCCTGCCGGGCGGCGACTTCCCC
Organism: uncultured Chelatococcus sp.; assembly: GCA_937863995.1. Taxonomy (GTDB): domain Bacteria; phylum Pseudomonadota; class Alphaproteobacteria; order Rhizobiales; family Beijerinckiaceae; genus Pseudochelatococcus. The sequence continues at coordinate 4,815 of CALMIK010000064.1, read as the reverse complement.
GTGGACGGGTTCGGAGACCTTGTGGCGCGCCTGCGGCGGCAATCGCCCGATGTGGCGGAGGCGACGCTGGAGCGGCTTGCGCGTCATTACGGCACCTTCGCTCTCTCGATCCTGCGCAGCGGCTCGCCGGGGCGCATTTTCGGCGCGGACCTCGGCGAGAACGAGGTGAACCACCTGATGGAAAATGAATGGGCCGTGACCGCCGAGGATGTCCTGTGGCGGCGCACGAAGCTCGGCCTGCGGTTCAGCGAGGCGGAAGCCGCGGCGCTTTTGCGCCACATGGAAGAGGCACGCGGCGCGCTGGCCGGCAGCCCCCTGTCCGGCTAAAGCGTTTTCAAGCAAAGTGGATACCGCTTTGCGTGAAGAAAACGCGTTAAATCAGAAATTTAAAGCATTTTTGCGTTTCAACGAAACGTCGAAATGCTTTACGACGCGCTTCCGTCATGCAAGGCGGCGCCCGTGTTGCTTGAAGACGCTTTGGCTGCAATCGCACCCAGCCGGCGTCGGCGGGCGGGCTTTCATTTCCTGTATTCGTTCCAGATGAGGCGCGCGCCGCCAATGGCGGCGTGATCGCGGCATATTGCACTGACGCCGCGGATTGCGACATGAGCATTTCTGACAACAAATGGTAATTTTTGATAATGACAAATATTTCGTGGCAATGAGTGTATAATTGCTGCCAGTTTCTGGATTGTTGAATCGAGCTGTTGTTATGATCAATAATGTAAGGTATGACGCGCAATCATAAAACGGGTTGCGGCATCACCTTAGCTTGTCGGCCGGCGAGGGTATGATGCCGCGCAATGGCCGGGGCGGGTTGCGGACCACGCCGATGACGTTTCATGCCGGGCGTGGGTGCGTTCCGACCGGCGCCTTTCGAGAAGTACTGGAGTGGGGCAACGTGAGCGAACAGGCGCAGCCGGATGATCTCGATGTCTTGATGCGGCGTATCCGCGCCGACGTCGAGGCCCGCAAGGCCAAAGCGGACACACAGGTGATCGGTGTCACCGGCGCGCAGGCTCTGCCGCCTCCCGTCGACAGCGCGCGGCTGCAATACGCCGCCGTGGAGCTGCTCGGGTTTTACGACGTCACCTTCCTGCGCGCGGCCCATCTTGCCGTGCTCGGGCGTGAGCCGCAGGGCGAGGGCGCCTCGAAGCTGTTGCAGCAGTTGCGGCTGGGGCAGGTCAGCCGGCTCGATATCATCGACGCGCTGCGCGCCAGCGACGAGGCGCATGCACGCGGCGCGCGCCTCACGGGGCTGGAGCGGGAGCGTTTCCTCGAGGGCATCCGCCGCTCGCTGCTTGGCCGCAAGATCGCCGCGCTGGCGCGCATCTCGCGCAACATTCCCCGGCTGGCGAGCTACATGAAGCAGGTCATCACGCGGGTGGACGCCACCGAGCGCAAGGTGGCGCACCTCGAAGGCCAGCTCGCCGAGGCGCTGTCGGCGCGCGAGGCGCTGGAGGCGAGCACGCAGGCCCTGTCGCGCCGCATCGAGGCGCTCGAGGCGCGTCTCGACGCAGCCGTCCCGGGCAGCAAATAGTGAGTGCCGGCAGGCGATTGTGTCGGCGAGCGATAACATCACCCTGCGCGACGCCTCCCTCCGCGACCGGAGCGGGCGGGCGCATGGACCGGCGGGAGTTCGAGAAGGTATGAAGCCGAAGGTAGCCATCGTCGCGGCGGGTTCGGGCTCGGGTGAGACGGGAGGAGCGGAGCGCTTCTTCGCCGGCCTGCGCGATGCGCTGCGGGCCATCGATCTCGATGTCACATTGCTGCACATTCCCTCCAATGAGTCCGACTTCGACAACATCAAGGAATCGTACCTGCGGTTCTACGATCTCGACCTCAGCGCCTATGACGGTGTGATCTCGTCGAAGGCGCCGTCCTATGTCGTGCGTCACCCCAACCACGTCTGCTACCTGCAGCACACGATGCGCGTGTTCTACGACATGTTCGAGGTGGAGTTCGGCGCGGGATCGGAGGACCTGCTGAAGCAGCGGGCGCTGGTGCATGCGCTCGATACAGCCGCCCTGCGTGCGCCGCGCACCCGCAAGGTATTCGCCATCGGCGAGGAGGTGGCGAGCCGCCTGCGTCAGTACAACGGCCTCGACGCCGAGGTCGTGCGTCATCCGACCAACCTCACCGGGTTGAGCGAGGGCGCTTTCCGCCACCTGTTCATGCCCGGCCGCCTGCATCGCTGGAAGCGGGTCGATCTCGCCATCGAGGCGATGCGCCACGTCAAGTCGGAGGTGGAACTCGTCATCACCGGCACGGGCGAGGACGCCGACCGCTTCCGCGAGATCGCGGCCCACGACGAGCGTATCCGCTTCACCGGCTGGATCAGCGACGAGGATTTGCGCGCGAACTACCGCGATGCACTGGCGGTTCTGTTCGTGCCGCGCCGGGAGGATCTCGGGCTCATCACCTACGAGGCCTTCGAGGCCGGCAAGCCGGTCATCACCGTGACCGACGCGGGCGAGCCGGCGCGTGTCGTCGAGGACGGGGTGACGGGCTTCGTGTGCGAACCCGATCCCGTCGCCATCGCCCTGCGTATCGATCAGTTGGCGCAGGACCGCGATCTGGCTGTGGCGCTCGGCAAGCGTGGCGCGCAGGCGGCGGCGGAGGTGACCTGGGAGAAGGTCGCCGTCGCGCTTGCCAGCGCGCTCGGCCTGTCGTTCACGGCGTCCGCGCAGGCGCAAACCGTATCGGCGCGCCGCACGGGGACCTGAACGTTGGGCGTGTCGTTGTTTCCTTGAAACGATGACACGGTTTGAGCGCTTTCCGGTCCGTCGACCGGCGCTGTTGGAGTGTCGAAGTCATCTGCGAGGCGATCATGGCTGTCACGTTGCGTACCACCATTCTGGACATGCAGCCCATCGACCCGCCGGTGGGCGGCGGGCGGCTTCGCCTGCTCGGCCTCTATCACGGTCTTGGCCTGTCAGCGGACGATGCCGGCACGGGCGGCGAGGGGCCGGACGTGCGCCACGCGGCTCATTATGTCGGCACCTACGACTGGCGCGGCCCCGGCTTGCGCCGGCAGCATCTCACGCCGGTGCTGTTCGAGGAGATCGTGCCGCTTTCAGAGGCGCACTTCGCCGCGTCCGACCGCCGCACCGTGGAGCTGGGCGGCAAGGGCGTGATCGACACGGCCTTCCACACCATGGCGCACCTGTCGCCCGACTATGTCGCGGCGGCGCGCAAGGCCGCGCAGGACGCGGACGTGGTCGTGTTCTCGCATCCCTGGATCTATCCGCTGGTGCGCGACGTGCTGCGGCCCGAGCGCCAGCTCATCGTCTACGACGCGCATAATGTCGAAGGCGTGCTGCGCACCGAGCTTCTCGACGACGGCGCCGGCGGGTCCGAGGTGGCGCGCGGGGTGGTGGAGGTGGAGAGGGCCGTTTGCGCCGCCGCCGATCTGGTGCTGGCCTGCTCGCACGACGACGCCCGGGCCTTCGCCTCGATCTACGGTGTGCCGTTCGACCGTATCAGGGTCATTCCCAACGGCGCCTTCACCAGCAAGATCAAGCCCCCGTCCGACGACGAGAAGCACGCCGCCCGGCAGAAGCTCGATGTCGAGCACCGGCCGGTCGCCTTCTTCCTCGGCAGCAATTATGGCCCCAACGTCGAGGCGGCGCGCTTCATCGCCGAGGCGCTCGCGCCGGCTCTGCCGGAAGTGCTGTTCGTGATCGGCGGCGGCGTCGGCGAGGGGCTTGACGACACCCAGCAGCGCTCCAACGTGCGCATTACCGGCCGGCTGTCCGACGAGGAACTGCTGACGTGGCTGCGCGCGTCCGACATCGCGGTCAACCCGATGTTCGGCGGCTCCGGCACCAACATCAAGATGCTCGACTTCATGGCCGCCGGCCTGCCCATCGTCTCGACCGGCGTCGGCGCGCGCGGCATCGTCACGTCGGAGCGCGCGTTCGTCGTCGCGCACGCCGAAAACTTCGCCGATACCGTCCGCAACCTGCTGGCGAACGCCGACGAGCGCACCCGGCTTGCCGCCGGGGCGCGGTCGCAGGCGGATCGCTTCTATTCGTGGGAGCGCATCTCGGACAATCTCGGCACGCTGCTGGCGCGCTGGGCGCAGATCAAGAACGCCGGCCGGAAGCGGCCCTATTTCTCGGTCGTGGTGCCCACCTACGAGCGCCACGCGCTGCTGTCGCGGCTGGCGGGCTTCATCGCGGCGCAGACGTGGCGCGATTTCGAGGTGATCGTCATCGACCAGAGCGCGCAGCCGTGGCCGGACCGCGACCGCGATTTCGGCTTCGAGCTGCACTACGTCCACACCGACCGCAAGGGCGCCGTGACGGCCCGCAACACCGGCGCCGGGCTGGCGCGCGGCCACGTCATCGCCTTCACCGACGACGATTGCGAACCGAGCGAGGGATGGCTCGCGGGGGCGCACAAGGCATTCAGCGGCGCCGACATCGTCGGGCTGGAGGGCCTCATCAGGTCCGACCGGGTGGGGGACCCGGACTGGCGCCCGGTGACCAACGACGGCTTCGAGGGCATCGGCTTCATGACCGCCAATCTGTTCGTGCGGTCGGACGTGTTCCAGAAGCTCGACGGTTTCGACATCGAGCTGGAAAAGCCGCATTTCCGCGAGGACACCGATCTGGGCTGGCGGTTGCAGGACCTGGGCGACATCCCGTTTTCGCGCGATGCGTGGGTGTACCATCCGCCCCATTCACGCGAGATCGAGCGTGAGTCGATCGCCGTGCGCTCGGCCTTCTTCAACAACGACGCCATCCTGCTGCGCAAGCATCCCGAGCGCTACGCCGAGCTGCTGCTGCGCGAGGTGCAATGGACGCACAA
>CALMIK010000063.1 GCA_937863995.1 uncultured Chelatococcus sp. | reverse complement strand
GCGGCATTCATCGCGCCAGCCGACGTGCCGCTGATGCTCTCGATCCTCAAAGTCGGATCGTCGAGGATGCGCTCCGCAACACCCCACGTGAAAGCACCGTGCGACCCCCCGCCCTGAAAGGCGAGATCGATCGGCAAAGGAGCATCCAGAGTGCCGCGCGGTGCAGCGGCTTCGCGGGCTGATTCCGGTCCTTGATTGGTCATGCCTCATCCTTTCCCGATAGAAGATCAGCCACCCAGCGGCTGGACTGGTACGTTTCGCACAGTGTCACAACCGCGATGAGCACCGGCACGCCGATGAAGGCGCCGGGAATGCCCCACAGGAAGCTCCAGAAGAATACCGCGAAAAGGACCATGAACGGTGACACTGCCAGCGCATTGCCCGCCACGCGCGGTTCCAGATAGCTGCCGATGAGGAACTGGATCAGGTTCATGCCCGCGAACACCAGCGCCGCGGACTGCCACGAGTCGAACTGCACCACCGCGAACAGCGTCGGCAGCACGGTGGCGATCAGCGGCCCGAGAAACGGGATGTAGTTGAGCGAAAAGCCGATCATGCCCCACGCCACCGCGGGCTCCAGCCCGGTGACGGCCGCGAACGCCCACAGCACGACGCCGGTGATGATGCTCATCAGCGTGCGCACGCCCATGTAGCGGCGGAACTTGTCCGCGATCTCGCCGAAAGCCCCCGCGAGCCGCACGCCCCACTCGCCCTGGCGCACGAGCTTGCGCGCCAGCACGTCGACCTCCAGCAGGCCGAGCAGCACGAAGATGAAGGCGATCACCGAGAAGCCGGCGAGGTTGTTCGCCCACAGCACGAAGCCCTGGAAGATGCGCACCAGCCAGTTGACGTTGAAGCTGTCGGCGAACAGCCCGGCGACCGCGATGCCGCGATCGTCGAGCCACTGGGTCTTCTGGACGTAGAGCTCCTGAAACCGCGCGGCGTTGGCGATGATCCACTGCCCGGCGCGGGTAAAGCCCCACACCGAGAAGCTGAGCACCGCGCCGATGACGACGATCGTCACCACCAGGGTGACGAAGAGCGCCGGAAGTTGCGGCAGGCGCTGCTGCAGCGCGCGCTGCAGCGGCCAGACGATGGCGATGATGAAGAGCGCGAAGAAGATCGGCGCCACGATGGAACTCGCCACCGACAGCGCCGCCATCGCCAGGATGACGGCGATCACGCCGGTGAGGAAGCCGATGCCGCGCCCGGCAGCTACGCCGCCGGGGCCGATGCTGCCGGGGCTCATGCTGCCGGAACCTGCGCGGCCGGCGCGTCCTCGAGCCGGGCGTCAGGCCCGAACCAGACGACGTAAAGCGCCGGCAGGAAGATCAGCGTCAGCGCCGAGGCGACGAACAGGCCGCCCATGATCGCGAACGCCATCGGCCCCCAGAACACGGTCGGCGCGATGGGAATCATGCCGAGCACGGTCGAGATCGCCGTGAGCAGGATGGGCCGGAAGCGCAGCCCGCTCGCCTCGATCACCGCCTCGCGCACGGTCTTGCCCGCCTTGCGCTCGGCCTCGATCTGGCCGATCAGGATGACCGCGTTCTTGATGATCATGCCCAGCAGGGCCAGGATGCCGAGGATCGCCACGAAGCCGAGCGGCCTGCCCGACAGCAGCAGCGCCCCCACGACGCCGATGAGCCCCAGCGGCGCCACCGCCAGCACGATGAACAGGCGCTGGAAGCTTTGCAGCTCGAACATCAGCACGGTGAGCATGATGAGCAGCATCAGCGGCACCACCGCCACCACCGACGCCTGCGAGGCGGCGCTTTCCTCCACCGTGCCGCCGATCTCGATGACATAGCCCGGCGCAAGCGTTGCCGACAGCTTGGCGATGTCGTCCCTCAGCGCGTTGACCGCCGTCTCCGGCAGTTCGCCCTGCACCATGTCCGCCTGCACGGTGAGCGTCGGCACGCGGTCGCGGCGCCACACCAGCGGGAAGTGCTGATCGTACTCGAACGTCACGAACTGCGACAGCGGCACCGAGCGCCCGCCCGGTATCGCCACCTGCAGCGAGCGCAGGGTCTCGGGCGTCACGCGCTCCTCGTCCACCGCGCGGGCGACGACGTTGATGAGGTAGATGTCGTCGCGAACCTGGGACACGGTCGAGCCCGTGATGACCGTGTTGAGAATGGCCGACACAGCCTGCGACGAGAGGCCGAGCAGGCGCGCCTGATCCTGATCGACGCGCAGCCGGATCTCGCGCGCGGGCTCGATCCAGTCGAAATTGACCTTCTCCACCCCCGGATAGGACGCGACGATGCCCGACAGCTTCAGCGCGATCTCGCGCACTTCCGCTATGTCGGGGCCGGTGACGCGGTATTGCACCGGCCAGCCCACGGGCGGCCCGAGCTCGAGCGGCGAGACCCGCGCCACGACCTGCGGGAAGTGTTCCTCGAAGATGGCGTTGAACTTCTCGCGCAGGCGCTCGCGCGCCGGCACATCCTTGGCCACCACCACAGACTCGGCGACGAAGCTGTTGGGCAGCTGCACATCGAGCGGCAGGTAGAAGCGGATCGCGCCCTGGCCGACGTAGCTGCTCCAGCGGTCGATGTCCTCGTCGTCCTTGATGAGAGCCTCGAACTGCTTCACCATGTTCTCGGTGCCGTGGATCGAGGCCGATTGCGGCATGCGCATCGTCACCAGCAGCTCCGGCCTGTCGGAGGACGGGAAGAACTGGCTCGGGATGAGCGGCAGCGCCAGCACCGACAGCACGAAGCCGCCGAGCGTCACCGCAAGCGTGACATAGCGGGCCTTCAGCGCCAGCCGCAGGAACGCCTTGTAGCCGCGCTCCAGCGCGCCTTCCTTGGGCTCGCCCCCGTCCTTCGGCGGCTTGATGAGCGCCATGCCGATCAGCGGCGTGAAGATCACCGCCACGAACCACGACACCACGAGCGCGATCGACACCACGGCGAACAGCGAGAACGTGTACTCGCCGGCCGAGCTTGCCGCGAAGCCCACCGGCACGAAGCCCGCCATGGTGACGAGCGTGCCGGCCAGCATCGCGAAGGCATAGGTTTTGTAGGCGAAGACCGCCGCCACTTCCTTGCTGTCACCCTTGCCGAGCCGTGTGATCATGGCGTCGGTCGTGGTCATGGCGTCGTCGACGAGCAGCGCCAGCGCGATGATGAGCGCGCCGAGCGAGATGCGCTGCATGTCGATGCCGACGATGAGCATCACCGCGAACACGATGGCGAGCGTCAGCGGGATGGCGAGCGCGATGACGAGGCCCGGCCGCACGCCGAGACTGAGGAACGAGATGGCGAGGATGATCGCCACCGCCTGCCAAAGCGATTCCATGAATTCGGCGATGGCGCCGTCCACCGTGACCGCCTGGTCGGCGACGAGCGTCGCCTCGATGCCCACGGGCAGTTCCGGAATGATCTCCTGCTGCACGACGCGCGTGATCTCGGCGCCCATGGCGAGGATGTCGCCGCCCTCGCGCATGGCGATGCCGATGCCGATCGCCGGCTCGCCGTTGACGCGGAAGAGCGGCGTGGGCGGATCGACGAAGCCGCGGCGCACGGTGGCGATGTCGGACAGGCGGATGATGCGCGAGCCCACCACGATGTTGACGGCGAGGATGTCCTGTTCGCTCTCGAACGCGCCCGACACGCGCAGCGAGATGCGCTCGTCGCCGGTCTCGATGACGCCGGATGGCAGCACCGCGTTCTGCGCCTGCAGGGCCGAGAGCACGGCGAGGCGGTCGATGCCGAGCCGCGCCAGTTCCGCCATGGAGAATTCGAGGAAGATCACCTCGTCCTGCGCGCCGATGATCTCGATCTTGGACACGTCCGGCACGTTGAGCAGGCGCGAGCGCGCGCTCTCCACGTAGTCGCGCAGCTCACGGTGGGTGAAGCCCTCGGCGGTGAAGCCGTAGATGATGCCGAACGTGTCGCCGAACTCGTCGTTGAAGAACGGCCCCCGCACCCCGGAGGGTAGCGTGTGGGCCATGTCGCCGACGCTCTTGCGCACGTGATACCAGATATCCGGCACCTCACCGGCGGGCGTCGCGCCCTCGAGATCGACGAAGATCGTCGTCACGCCGGCGCGGGTGAAGCTGCGCAGGTTGTCGAGGCGCGGCGTCTCCTGCAAGGTGCGCTCGATGCGCTCCGTCACCTGCGAGAGCGTGTCCTCGATGGTCGCGCCCGGCCATACGGCGTTGACGACCATGGTCTTGATGACGAAGGTCGGGTCTTCGTTGCGCCCGAGCCGCTGGAACGACAGCACGCCCGCCGCCACGGCGACGATCATGAAGTAGATCACCAGCGAGCGGTGATTGAGCGACCACTGGGACAGATTGAAACGGCCCTTGGGAGGAGTGGCGCCGCTCATGATGCGCCACCCGGAAGGCGCACGCGCATGCCCTCGTGCAGCACCTGCACGCCGGCGGTCACAACGATCTCACCCTCCGCGAGCCCGCCAGACACCGCGACCGTGGTGGGATGGAAGCGCTCGACCTCGATGTTGCGCAGCGTCACCGTCGATGTCGCCGGATCGACGATCCAGACGGCGGGCGCGCGGTTGAATTCGGTCAGCGCCGACGCCGGCAGCTCGATGGCCGTGCCCGCGTCGAGCTGCATTCTGCCCACCACCGTCGCCCCAAGACGGAACGCATCGGGCGGATTGTTGAGCCCCACCTTCACCTGGAAGGTGCGTGTCACCGGGTCGGCCTGCGGCGCGACTTCCCGCACCCGCCCTTCCGCCGTCACCGACGGGGTGTCGCTCAGCGCGACGTTGATAACGGGATCGGCGGGCGCGATGCGGAACACGTTCGCGGGCACGTCGAACACCGCGTCGCGGCCGTTCTCGCGGGCGATGCGCACGATCATCTGCCCGGCCTGCACCACTTCGCCGGGCTCCGCCCCGCGCGCGGTCACGACGCCGTCGGCATCGGCATGAATTTCGGTGTAATCGACGTTGTCGCGCGCGATCTTGAGCTGCGCCTGGGCGTTGTCGACCTGGGACTGAGCCGAAAGATGCGCCTGTTCGGCCGCGTCGTAGTTCGCGCGCGTGGTGAAGCCGCGGTCGAGCAGGTGGCGCTGGCGCTCGTAGGTGTTGCGCGTCTGCGAGAGCAGGGCGTTCGCCGCGTTGAGCGCCGACTCGGCCGAGCGCAGGTTGTTGCGCGCGTTCTGCGCGTCGAGCCGCGCCAGCACCTGTCCGGCCTTCACCCGGTCGCCGACATTGACGAGGCGCTCCAGCATCCGCCCGCCGACGCGGAACGCCGCCGACGCCTCGTCCGCCGCCTCGATGTGACCCGTGAGCGTGACCGTGTCGCCGGCCTCGCGCTTCTCGACCGTGATCGTGCGCACCGAGCGCGGCGGCTGCTCGACCGTCTGGGGTCCGGAATCGCAGGCTGCGAGCAGTGGAATCGCGACGAGCGCGGCCAGGGCAAACGCCCGCCGCAGCGCAACCGGCTCCCGCCGGACTGTGGAATAGGTCGACACGGCGTACCCCGCAATTAAATGAATGAACGGCCCAGTTTCGGCTTAGTCGCACGGAATTCCAACGCCGACAATACGCATAGTTGGATGACGACATTACAATTTGGCCAAGATCAACTTTTGCCGAAAAAATATTCACCGTAGTATATTTACAATCTGGCGCCTTCGGCGCGCGGCCGCAACAGGGCGAGCGAACCCGCGATTCCGGCCGGAAATGCCGCCACCAGCGTCACGATCAACGCCCCGAGCACGAGCTTCGACATGTCGGTGGCGCTCAGCAGCCAGATGGACAGCGCCTTGTAGACGACGGCGCCGACGAGCGCCCCGGACACCGTCTCGACCCCGCCCAGCAACACCATCACGAGTCCGTCGACCGACATGCCGACGCCCATGTTGGCGGGAAACACGCTGCCTTTCAGATAGGCGAACAGCGCCCCGGCAAGCCCCGCGAAGCCGCCGGCGAGCACGAACGCGAACCATTGCTGCCCGAAACGCCCGACGCCGATGCTCTCGGCCCGCGCCGGCGCGTCGCGCACCGCCCGCAGCGCATAGCCGAACGGCGACAGCACCACCGCGCGCAGGGCGAGCGCGCCTCCAAGGCACAGCGCGAGCGACAGCCAGTAAAAGCCGCGCGCCGAGGCCGCGAAACCTTCCGGCCAGACGCCGATGATACCGTTGTCGCCGCCCGTCACCTCCACCCACTGGAAGGCAACCGACCACACGATCTGGGCGAAAGCCAGCGTCAGCATGGCAAAGTAAACGCCGGACAGGCGCACGCAGAACCAGCCGGCCACGCACGCCGCAGCCACCGCCAGCACCGGCCCCGCCGCGAGGCCGAACGCCATGGACGCGCCCCAATGGGTCGCACTGAGCGCCGCGCCATAGCCGCCGAGCCCGAAAAACACCGCATGGCCGAAAGGCGCGAGGCCGCCCGCGCCCATCAGCAAGTGAACGCTGGCGGCGAACAGCATCATGATGAGTATCTCGCTCGCCACGGTGAGCCCGTAATCGCCCACGAGAAAAGGCAGCGCCACGGCTGCCGCCGCCGCAACCGTCGCGGCGGCGCGCTCACGCCCGTCGAGCGCGCGCCACGGTTCCCCCGCGACAGTGGGTTGCGGATGGCCGACGGGCGGCGGCGCGCCGAACAGGCCGTGCGGGCGCACCACCAGCACCACCGCCATCACCAGGAAGATGCTCACCATCGCAATCGCCGGAAACACCAGAATGCCGAACGCGTTGAGCAGCGACACGGCGGCGGCGGCCACGAACGCGCCCGGCACCGAGCCGAGCCCGCCGATGACCACCACCACGAAGGCCTCGACGATGACCTGCATGTCCATGAGGTGGTTCACCGCATCGCGCGGCAGCTGCAGCGCCCCCCCGAGACCGGCGAGGAAGGAGCCGAGCGCGAACACGCCGGTGAACAGCCGCTTCTGATCGATGCCCAGCGCCGCCGTCATGTCGCGGTCCTGGGTGGCGGCGCGCACCAGCACGCCGAAGCGCGTGCGCCGGAACAGCAGATGCAGCCCCAGCAGCACCAGTGGCCCGAGCGCGATGAGAAAGAGATCGTATTGCGGCACGAGCTGGCCGAAAACCTCGACAGCGCCGGAAAGGCCGGGCGCGCGCCGCCCGACGAGATCCTCCGGCCCCCACACCATGACCACGAGATCCTGCACGATCAGCGTGACGCCGAAGGTGGCGAGAAGCTGGAACAGCTCCGGCGCGCGGGCGAGGCGGCGCAGCAGCACGGCTTCGACGAGCGCTCCGAAAAGCCCCACCAACACCGCCGCCGCCAGCACGCCGCCCCAGAATCCGAGCGGGCCCGACAGCCGTTCCGTCAGCGTGTAGGCGAGATAGGCGCCCACCATGTAAAACGAGCCGTGGGCGAAGTTCACCACCCGCGTGACGCCGAAGATGATCGACAGGCCCGACGCGACCAGGAACAGCGACGCGGCGCTGGCAAGGCCGGTAAGGCCCTGCACGAGCAGGAATTCCATCAGTCGGGACGCCGCAACTTCGTGGCGGTGGCCTCGTCGGGCAGGTAATCGGCGCCGCTGCGGTAGACGAAATCGACCATCACGCCGCGCCCGTCCTTCACCGCCGTCTTGCCGACGAAGGCGCCGAGCGTCGACTGGTGATCGGCGGCGCGGAAGGCGATGCGGCCGAAGGGCGTGTCGACCTCGACGCCGCGTCCGGCTTCGATCAGCTTCTCGGTGTCGAGCGAGCCGGCCCGCTCGACGATCGCCGCGATGGTCTTGAACGTGGCGTAGCCGACGACCGAGCCGAGGCGCGGATAATCGTTGAAGCGCGCCTTATAGGCGTCGAGGAACTTCTGGTGTTCCGGCGTGCCCACCGCCTGCCACGGATAGCCGGTGACGATCCAGCCCTCCGGCGTCTCTTCCTTCAGGGGATCGAGGTATTCGGGCTCGCCGGTGATGAAGCTCACCACGTCGCGACCGCGGAAGAGGCCGCGCGTGTTGCCCTCGCGCACGAGCTTGACGAGATCGGGGCCGAAGGTGACGTTGAGAATGGCGTCGGGTTTCGTCGCCAGCGTCGCCTGCACCACGCTTCCGGCGTCGATCTTGCCCTGTGGCGGCCATTGCTCGCCGACCCACTCGATGTCGGGGCGTTTCTCGGACAGGATCTGCTTGAACACCTTCACCGCCGACTGGCCATATTCGTAGTTGGGCGCGATGGTGGCCCAGCGCTTGGCCGGCAGCTTCGCCGCCTCCTCGGCGAGGATCGCCGCCTGCACCCAGTTGGGCGGCCGCAGCCGGAACGTGTAGCGGCTGCCCTGCTCCCACACCATGGCGTCGGTGAGCGGCTCGGCGGCGACGAACAGGATCTTGCGCTGGCGGGCGAAATCGGACACCGCAAGGCCGATGTTGGAGAAGAACGTGCCGGCGAGCAGATCGACCTTTTCGCGGGAGACGAGCTCGTTCGCGGCCGTGATGGCATCCGCCGGCCGCCCCGCGTCGTCGCGGGAGATGACCTCGATGGGCCGCCCGAGCACGCCGCCGGCCGCGTTGATCTCCTCGACCGCGAGCTGCCAGCCCTTGCGATAAGGCTCGGTGAAGGCCGGGATGCCGGAATAGCTGTTGATCTCGCCGACCCGGATCGGATCGGCCGCGCGCGCAGGCGCGCCCCCCGCCAGCACTGCGACTGCCGCCGCCAGCCAAGCACCAAAGGATCGCCTGTCGATCATCACGCCGCCCCCGCCAAATTCCGCCGCCGTCGGGATCATCCGCCCTCAGGATCCGCCACGGGAAGGTGCAACAATTCGCCCCCGCGCGCAACAACACGCCGGCGGAAAAGCGCGGCGTCCGCATTTCATCTTGCGCCGCATCAAGGGACTGTGCAGTCTTGCCCCCTATACTGACCGCGTTTCCAGCATGCATGACCCGGAGAAGCACCGTGAAAGCCGCCGACATCATGACCCGCGACGTCATTACCGTCTCGCCCGACGACCGTATCGCGGACGTCGTCGCGCTCATGCTTGAGAAGAAGATCAGCGGCCTGCCGGTGGTCGATGCGGAGCGCAACGTCCTCGGCGTCGTCACCGAGGGCGATTTCCTGCGCCGCACAGAGCTCGACACCAAGCGCGAGCGCGCCCGCTGGCTGGAGTTCGTGCTCGGGCCGGCGAAGGCCGCGGCCGATTTCGTCGAGGCAAACGCCCGCCACGTGCGCGACGTCTACACGCCCAATCCCTACACCGTGACGGAATACACGCCGCTCAACGACATCGTGGAACTGTTCGAGACCCGCAAGATCAAGCGCGTGCCGGTCACTGCCAACGGCAAGCTCGTGGGCATCGTCAGCCGCGTCGATCTGCTAAAGGCGCTGGGCCGCCAGCTCAACCGCCCGACGCTCGGCAGCGACGACGCCATCCGCGCCGCCATCACCGCAGCGATCGCGCGCGAGCCGTGGGCGCCGCCCTACATCCCCGCGCCCGACGTGGAGGACGGAATCGTCACCCTGCGCGGCACGATCTTCGACGCCACCGTGCGCGAGGCGCTGAAGGTGCTCATCGAGACCGTGCCCGGCGTGCGGGAGGTGCGCGACGAGCTCATCCTCGTCGAGCCGCTGACCGGGGTCATCCTGGAGCAGCCGGAGGGACGAAGCGAGCGCGGCTGAAGCGCGCGATCCAGGGCAAAGTTCTCCTGCCGGCGGCACTGCGCACTTGACGCGCCGCCCGCAACCGGGACAGTGACGGCATCACGTTCGGAGCGATCATGTCCGTTGCCGCCTCAATCATGCCCCTGCCCGCGCTGGCGCTTGCCTTTCCGGCCATCGATCCGGTGGCCGTCGCCATCGGGCCGTTGGCGATTCGCTGGTATGCGCTTGCCTACATCGCCGGCCTCATCGGCGGCTGGCTTTATGCGCGCCGCCTCGCCGCCAGCCCCTCTCTGTGGGGCGCGCTGAAACGCCCCACAGGCGCCGACATCGACGACATGCTGGTTTATGTCGCGCTCGGCGTCATCCTCGGCGGGCGGCTCGGCTACGTGCTGTTCTACAATCCCGGCCAGTATCTCGCCGATCCGCTGTCGATCTTCGCGGTGTGGGAAGGCGGCATGGCGTTCCACGGCGGGCTTTTGGGCGCGGCCGCCGGCATGGCGCTGCTCGCGCGGGCACGCGGGCTCCGGGTGCTGTCGCTGTTCGATCTCGCGGCGGCGGTGGCGCCCATCGGCCTTTTCTTCGGCCGCATCGCCAATTTCATCAACGGCGAGCTTTGGGGCCGGCCCGCGCCGGACCTTTCCTTCGCCGTCGTGTTTCCTCATGCCGGCCCGCTGCCGCGCCATCCGAGCCAGCTTTACGAAGCCTTCGCCGAGGGGCTGTTGCTGTTCGCGCTGGTCGCGCTCGTGGTGCGCGTCGCAGGCTTCCGCCGCCCCGGGCTGGTGACGGGCGTGTTCGCGGCGGGCTACGCGGTGGCGCGCAGCGTGTGCGAGTTCTTCCGCGAGCCTGACGCCCAGCTCGGCTTCCTGTTCGGCACCGACGTGTCGGCGCTGGAGGGCGGCGTGACCATGGGCATGGTGCTGAGCCTGCCGCTGCTCGCCGCCGGCCTCTGGCTCATCGCCCGCGCGCTTTCCCGCAACCCTGAACCCGAGGCGCCCGCACAGTGACGACACCGGCCAACGAGAACGGCGACCACGACACCCCGCTCGCGCTGGAGCTGAAAGCCGCCATCGCGGCCGGCGGCCCCGTCACCGTGGAGCATTACATGGCGCTGTGCCTCGGCCACCCGCGCCACGGCTATTACATGACGCGCGATCCGCTGGGCCTCGCGGGCGATTTCATCACCGCGCCCGAGATCTCGCAGATGTTCGGCGAGTTGATCGGCCTGTGGGCGGCGGAAGTGTGGCGCACCATGGGCGAGCCGGCGCAGGTGCGCCTCGTCGAGCTCGGCCCCGGACGCGGCACCCTCGCCCGCGATCTGCTGCGCGCCGCACGCGCCGTGCCCGCCTTCCACGACGCGATCGACCTGCATCTCGTCGAGACGAGCCCGGTGCTGCGCAAGCTGCAGGCCGCGACGTTGGCGGACTGCGGCTTCACGCCGCAATGGCATGACGCCTTCGGCGAGGTGCCGGAAGGGCCGGTCATCGTCATCGCCAACGAGTTCTTCGACTGCCTGCCCGTGCGCCAGTACGTGCGCGCGAGCGGCGGCTGGCACGAGCGCCTCATAGGCCTCGACGCGCACGAAAACCTCACCTTCGGCCTCTCGCCGCAGCCCGAGGGCGCCATCACCCGCAACGCGCCGGACGGCGTGCTGATGGAGTTCCCCGCGAGCCACCTCATCGTCATGCGCCAGATCACCGAGCGGCTGGTGCGCCACGGCGGGGCGCTGCTCGCCATCGACTACGGCCACCTGCGCACCGGCTATGGCGAAACGCTGCAGGCCATGCGCAACCACGCCTATGTCGGCGTGCTCGATGCGCCGGGCGAATCCGACATCACCGTCCACGTCGATTTCGCGGCGCTGTCGCAGGCGGCGCTGATGGCGGGAGCGGCGGTGCACGGCCCCGCGTTCCAGGGCGAGTTCCTGCTGCGTCTCGGCATCAGGGAACGGGCGCAAGCGCTGCAGCAGCACTCGCCCGCCCACGCCTCCGCCATCGAGGCGGCGCTTCTGCGCCTCACCGACGCGCAGGGGCGCGGCATGGGCCGGCTGTTCAAGGCCATGGCCGTCTCCCACCCCAGCCTGCCGCCGCTTCCCGGCTTCGACACCCACCGCCTGCCGCAGGGCGGCACACCGGATCACCAGCGGGATGACCAACCATGAGCGAACCGCGCGACACCATCGAGGCGCTTGAGGCGGCCTCGCTCACAGCAACCGGCAGCGGCGTGCGCCATGCCTTCTTCACCCGGCGCGGCGGCGTTTCCGCGGGCGTCTACGCCGGCCTCAACGGCGGCGTCGGCTCCGCGGACGAGCGCGCGGCGGTGATGGAGAACCGCCGGCGCATGACAGCCCATTTCGGCCTCGCGCCGGAGCGGCTGGCCACCGTGCACCAGGTGCACTCGGCCGATGCCGTCACCGTGGCGGAACCGTTCGCCCTCGACGCCCGTCCGAAGGCGGACGCCATGGTGACGGATCGTCCGGGCATCCTGCTCGGCATCGCCACGGCGGACTGCGGGCCGCTGTTGTTCGCGGACCGGCAGGCGGGCGTGATCGGCGCGGCGCATGCGGGCTGGAAGGGCGCCTTCCACGGCGTGCTGGAGGCAACGCTCGACCGCATGGAACAACTCGGCGCGCGGCGCGAGCGCGTCACGGTGGCGCTGGGGCCGACGATCAGCAGCGCCGCCTACGAGGTAGGGCCGGAGTTCGTCGCCCGCTTCGTCGAGGTGGACTCCGCGCAGGCGCGCTTCTTCTCGCCCTCCCCCCGTGACGGCCACGCCTTTTTCGACTTGCCGGCTTATATCGGCGCGCGGGCGCGGGCGGCGGGCGCGGGCTGCTTCGAGGATCTCGGGCGGTGCACCTATGCCGACGAGGAGCGCTTCTACAGCTTCCGCCGCGCGACCCATCGCGAAGAGCCCGACTACGGCCGCCTGATCGCCGCCATCTGCCTCACCTGAATTTTTTCACGGTGCGCAACCGCGTCCGCGAACCCGCCGCCGACATCGGCGCGCGGTGGCGCGCCCATGGACGCGGGGAACGCACGGAAGCGGCACGAAATGGATCAAAAATTCATAGATAAAAGTATTTATTTCGGAAATAAAATATCAATGAGCGGGGCTATAAAATATTTACATAAAAATAACATGTAAATTTTTCTCGTAATTCAAAATATTATTTAATAGATACTACTTAGGACTATCTATTTTTTGATTGTGGTTTTTAAAAAATATTATGTAATTTTCTGTGTCATTTGTTATTCTGTGGCTTAATTTGCTCGTCGATCCCGTTCAGCGCATGGCATTCCGCCGCCGCCGGCAGCGGTTGATGAGCGGATGGAATCCTCCAGCGGGCGGGAATCGGCTCGCGATAGACAACCTGCGCGCCATTGTCCGAGCCAGCCGGTTCGGAGAGTGCCGCGCTCGCATGCAGACTGCCCTGGGGCTTCTCGCCGTTTCACGAAAACGCCGGGGTTCTCCAGCGCATTTATTTTGAGCGAACGAGCGATGAGGCGGTTGCGCCGAATCGTGACGCGCTCGGGAACAGGGCCGGTGACATGATCGATATTTCCGACCGCATTGCCTTCCTGGGGATCGACGCCACCGTGACGGCGACGCTCCAGGAGCTGTATCCGACGGTCAAGCAGGAAATTCCCGGCATCCTCGACATCTTCTATGCCCACATCATGCTGCGTCCCGACATCGCGATGCTGTTCGGGGACACGCCCACGCGGGCGCAAGCGACGGTGCAGCATGCCCGCCGCGCGCAGATCGCCCACTGGGAGCGGCTGTTTTCCGGCAAATTCGACCAGGAATACGTCGCCTCCGTGCAGAAAATCGGCATGGTGCACAACCGCATCGGGCTGGAGCCGTCGCGCTATATCGGCGGCTACCTCATCGTGCTCGATCACCTGAACGCGCTGATCTCCCGCATCACGGCAAGCCGCCTCCAGCCCACCGCAGCGCGCGAAAAGGCGCTGGTGATGATGAGCGCCGTTTCCCGCGCCGTCATGCTGGACATGGACATCGCCATCTCGACCTATCTCGATGCGGCGCGCGAGACCTATGACACACAGCTCGCGAGCGGCTTCGATCTGTCGGTCAGGAACGTGGTCGACGCGGTGTCGCAATCGATCGCGGCGCTGGGCGACAGCGCCCGGGCGGTGACGGAGACGGTGGCGCTGACCCACGAGCACGCCGCGGCTTCCGCGAGCGCGGCGGAACTCGCTTCCGCCAACACCCAGGCAGTCGCCGCGGCCACCGAGCAGCTCTCCGCGACGAGCGCCGAGATCAGCCGCC
Organism: uncultured Chelatococcus sp.; assembly: GCA_937863995.1. GTDB lineage: Bacteria > Pseudomonadota > Alphaproteobacteria > Rhizobiales > Beijerinckiaceae > Pseudochelatococcus. The sequence goes on along the minus strand of CALMIK010000063.1, from coordinate 60,683 downwards.
AGGTGGAGCGCTCGGCCGACGTGGCGCGCGAGGCGGTCAATCAGGCGACCGAGGTCAACAAGGCCGTCGAGGGCCTGTCCGAAGTGGCGCGGCGCATCGGCGAGGTCGTGGGGCTCATCCAGGCGGTGGCGGCGCAGACGCGCCTTCTCGCCCTCAATGCCACCATCGAGGCGGCGCGGGCCGGCGATGCGGGACGCGGCTTCGCCGTCGTCGCGACGGAGGTGAAGTCGCTCGCCAGCCAGACCGAGCAGGCGACGGCCGAAATCGCCGGCCGCATCGGCGAGATCCAGCAGGCAGCGTCCGACACGGCCGCATCGATCACCAGCGTCGGCGCGACGATCGGCGAGATCAGCGCCATCGCCGGCGCGGTGGCGGCGGCGGTGCAAGAGCAACTCGCGGCGACGTCGGACATCTCGCGCTCCATCCAGCAGGCCGCCGACGAGACGGGGCGCATCGCGGCCAACATGGGCGAGGTCATCGAGGCCTCAGACCGCGCCCGGCAGGCCGGCACGGAGGTGGACACGGTGTCGCAACGCCTCGCGGGCGACGCGCAGAATCTGTCGGACGAAACGCAGGCGTTCCTGACGGCGCTGAACACGCGCTGAGTCGGGGCGGACGCCGTGAGCGGCAGCGCCTTTCGGGCGGGCCGCGCCTTGGCGTTTATTCCGGGATTCCGTCCACGTCGACCGTGCGCCACTGCAAGCTTTGCCCGCCGTCGACCGCCAGAATCTGCCCGGTGACGCTCGTCGCGCGCGCGAGGTAAAGCACTGCCTCGGCGATGTCGGCCGGCGAAGGGCCATGCCCCAGAAGCGTGCCCGCGCTCTGGCTCGCAAAGTCCTCGTCCGTCTGGCGGCGGCCGGCGCAGGTGGGGCCGGGCGCGACGCCGTTGACACGGATGCGCGGCGCCAGCGCCTGCGCCATGGTGCGCGTGGCACTGGCAAGCGCGCACTTCGTCAGTGTGTAGGAAAAAAATTGCGGATTGGGACGCAGCACGCGCTGATCGAGAATGTTCACGATCGCGCCCCCCGTCCCTGCGGGCAGCGCGGCGGCGACGTCGCGCGCCAGCAGCATCGGCGCCCGCAGGTTAACGGCGAACGTCTCCTCCCACAGCTTGATGCCGAACGAGGCGACGTCGTCTGGCTCGAAAATCGAGGCGCTGTTGACCAGCAGGCTGACGGGCCCCAGCGCCGCAACCGCCCTCGGCACCAGCGTTTCCACCGCAGACGCGTCGGCGAGATCGGCGTCGAGCGTTATCGCCCGCCCGCCGCGATCCGCGATGGCCCCAGCGAGCGCCACCGCCGGCTCCCGCGAGCAGCGATAATGAATGGCGACGGCGAATCCAGCCTCGGCAAGGGCTTCGACGATGGCACGGCCGATGCGCTGCCCGCCCCCCGTCACCAGCGCGACCGGCTTCGTCATGCCTGCCCTTCTCCCCCTGTTGCATCGTCCCGCGCGGCGGCCTCCTGCGTCACCGGCGCGGGCGCTGCATCGGGCGCGGGGCCCGTGGCCCCGTTATGACGGGCGAGCATGCGCCGCTCGATGTGCTTGGCGACGCGCAGATAGCGGAAGAAGGCGAAGTTCATCGCCGTCATGAAACCGTAGACGCCGCGCACGATATGCCGGCGGCCGATATAGGCCTTGATGAAGGACGCCGGGAACTCGACGAACAGGCGCAGGGTCGACACCCGCGCCCCGCGCCTGTCGAGATCGAGGGCAAGGGCGTCGGTATAGCTGTTGAGCTTGGCGAGCTGGTCGCCAAGCGACCGCACCGAGAAATGATGGATGACACCCTTGAGTCGCTTCACCCGGCTGCCCGGCGCGAGTTGCACCCGGTCATGGACGGTGGAGGACGCATAGCGCCCCTTGTCGCGGCGATAGAGGCGCACCGGGGCCAGCGCATAGGCCAGCGGATGAGGCGCGCGCTCGCCCGGAAACACTTCGGCGATGCGGATCTCGTAGGCGTCGGCATCCGGCTCGCCGTTATCGAACAAAGCTCTGATCTGCTGCGCGAGGTCGGGCGGAACCAGTTCGTCGGCGTCTATATTAAGCAGCCAGAGGTGCCGGCACTGATCCTCGGCGAAGCGCTTCTGCGGGCCGTATCCGGGCCAGTCATTATGAATCACGCGCGCGCCCATCCGCGCGGCGATATCCTGCGTGCCGTCGGTGGAGCCGGAATCGACCACGACGATGTCGTCGCTCAGATCGGCGACCGCCGCCATGGAGCGGCCGATACGATCCGCCTCGTTGCGCGTGATGATGAAGATGGAAAGCGGCAGCGGCGATTGCGTCATCGATCCATATCCATAACCTCGCACCCGAGGACCTCACATCCAGAACCGGGAGGTCCGGTTCGCCCGCCCGGGGTCGCGACCGCACTCATGCAGGCCCACGGCCGGGGACAGCAGGATCGCGAAGACTGCGAGAAGAATTGAACACCCTGGCCGAAGGTATCGCATCCATTCGCTTTGACACGACACGCGGCTCGCCGCAAGCCCGCGCCCCAACCGCGTGCGCGTGCGCACACAGGTGAACGCCCGCATGGACTTGCCTCCCCCCGGCGCCTTTGACCGCCCCGCTCCTGCCCGAATGCACGCCGGAGCGGGCTGCCGCCGGCCGGCATGGAACCGGAGCACTTAACTCATTGTTATCCATAGCTTGCGAACTCCCGGCGTCAATCGGCGCCGTCACCGCGCGCAAAAAATCCGCCAACGGATCGGCCGCCATGACGGCAGTCGGGCCGCGCCGAAAAAATCGTTGCCATGCCAACATGTTACATATAGTGTCCGGACTCGTTGAGTGTTCATGTAAGCTTACATGGCCTTTTACCCGCGGGGCGGCGACATATTCCCGCCTTCATTGGCGATGGTGCTGTGGCAGGAAAAGCACAGACGGCCCGCGGAAGTTGAGGTATGTATTGGTCAACTTCACGGATGGCTTTCGCCATTTGATGAAAGATACAGCTTTTAAGGAGTGGATTATGAAAAAGGTTCTTCTCGCAGGGGTTGCCGCTGTCAGCCTGGTCGCTTCGGGCGCCGCTATCGCTGCTGACCTTCCCAGCCGCCAGATCGAGCCGATCGCTCCGGTCGTCGCTCCGATCTTCAGCTGGACCGGCTTCTACGTCGGTGTCAACGCTGGTTACGCTTGGAACAGCAACGACGACACCACGGTGTGGGGCAACGGCGTTTCTTACCACAGCGGTAACAACGACGACGGCGGCTTCACGGGCGGTGGCCAGATCGGCTACAACTACCAGTTCGGTCAGTTCGTTGCCGGTATCGAAGCCGACATCAACTACGCCGACCTGAAGGGCAAGAGCATCTCGTACACGGTGCCGGTTGGCTACTTCAACGGCGTCAACGCTCTCGGCGGCAGCCACTCGGGCATTGAATGGTTCGGCACGGTCCGCGCCCGCCTCGGTTTCGCTATCGACCGCGCTCTCGTCTACGCCACGGGCGGTTTCGCTTACGGCGGCGGCGGCAACAGCGGCACGTTCTCGGTCGCTTCGGGCAACAACTCCTACCTCTTCCAGGCTGACGACAAGACGCTCGGCGGCTGGGTGGTCGGTGGTGGTGTCGAGTACGCCTTCACCAACAACATCACGGCTCGCGTCGAAGGCCTGTATGTCAACCTCGGCAAGTCCGGCAACATCACGCCCGTTGGTCACGCCAACTTCGTGAACTGGAACCGCAAGGACAACGAGTTCGGCGTCGTCCGCGCTGGCCTGAACTACAAGTTCGACTCGTTCTAATATCAAAGCCGATCCCTCGGGACCGGCAGAGATCGACCCGGTGGCGCGAGCCACCGGGTTTTTTTGTGCTCTGCTTTCTTCATGTCTTGCGGAAACCGGCGCCTGAAGGCTGTCGGGCAAAGCTTGCCCATCACCGCGTTGCAACCAACGAAGCCATGAGCACCTTGTGAGACGGGCGTGAGGAGGGGGAATTTCGTGAGGGTAAGTCGGCCAAAGCGGCGGGCCAGAATCGTGCCCCCGAAGATCGACGTACCAAAGTGCTTTCACGCAAAGTCGACAACGCTTTGCGCAAAGAAGACACGTTAAGTCAGAAAGTTAAAGCGTCTTTGCGTTTCAACCCGACGTTGAAACGCTTTGAATATCCGGCTGGCATTCTCAGCCTGCTAACGGCAATCGTGTCCGGAGTGGCCGAGGCGTTACCGCCCTGCCCTATTCACCCGCCAGCCAGTCGCAGCGGAAACCCGCGTGCGTGCCGCGGGCCAGCCGCTCCGCCAGCGCCGGCAACAGGACTTCCGCTTCCTGCGCCAGTTTCCACGGCGGATTGATGACCACGAGGCCACAGCCGTTGAGGCGGTTGGGCTCATCGGTGCGGTCCACGAACAGTTCGAGGCGCAGGATCTTCGGCACCTCCGCGCGGCGCAGGATGTCCGCGAACTCTTCCGTCTCCGCCGGGTCCTTGATCGGATACCAGCCGGCGAACACGCCGCCGTTCCACTTGCGGCGCGCCTCGACGAGGGCCTGCGCCAGGTGCACGAGTTCCCCTTCCACCTCGAAAGGCGGATCGATCAGCACCACGCCGCGCCGCTCCACCGGTGGAATCATGGCCTTGAGGGCCGTCCAGCCATCGAGTTCGATGACTTTTATCCGCCTGTCGCGTTCGAAGCGCGCCTCGAGCGTCCGCACGTCCGCCGGATGCTTTTCAACGAAGATTGCCCGGTCATGACGGCGCAGCATGTGGTCCGCCACCATGGGGGAGCCGGGGTAGAAAGCGTCACCGAACCGGGCGCGCACGGCGGCAAGCACCTCGCGGTAAGGCGCGAGCAGGTTCTCGGCTTCACCCTCGAGCGGGGTCTGCAGCCGGCCGATGCCGGCCTCCCACTCGAGCGTCTTGCCGGCCTCCACACCGCCCAGATCGTAAAGGCCGATGCCGGCGTGGGTGTCGATGACGCGAAACGCCGCCTCCTTCTGCCCCAGATGCAGCAGGATGCGCGCGAGAAGCGCGTGTTTCATGCAATCGGCGAAATTGCCGGCGTGATAGGCGTGACGGTAATTCATGGTCGCCGATCAATGGCAGAGTTTCACCGCTTGCTCAACCGGCGCGACAGGGGAAGCGATCGGCATTATCGCTGAATCGGGGACCGATACGAAAATCATTCGGCTCTATTTCTCGCAACAGAGCGCTTCATTGCGGCGCATCGACGGTGATGTCGCGGTCACGGCAGCCGCTGCGGTCGACTTCGGGGCAGGCGCGAAAACCCGACAGATCGCGTTTGATGCAGATGCGCACTTCCTTCAGCCGCCCGCGCTGGCAGGCGGTGGCGATCATGTCGGGTTGCAGGCCGGGATTGGCGGCGATGAAAGCCTGTTCCACGGCATCCGGCGATACGCGCCGCTCGGTGCGCAAGCCCTGCAGCGCCTGGGGCACGGTCACCAGCGAACGGGCGCGGGCGGTATCGCGAAAATAATCCTCCGGCATGCGGCCGGAACAGGTGCCGTGCATCCGCCACTGGTGGCGGGCGAGACCGGGCTCGGGAAAGACGCCGGCGGCGAAGCCCATGGCCCGGCGGGAGGGATTACGCGGGATGGAATCGTCTGCGGCAGAGCAATCGCGCGGATAGCCGCGCTCGTATTGCGGCCAGAGCCCATGCACGACAAAGGCATGGCGCCGGCCGGCGGAACACTGCGCCCGATCGTCCGCGCGCCCGTCGAGGGCGCAGAAGCCGGGCGACCACGACAACGCCAGCACGTAGAAATCGAACGCGCCGGGGGCGGCGCCCCGGGCCGTCTGCGCCTGAGCGGGGCCGGCCAGCGGCAACACCGCCAGTATGGGCAACAGCCACCACGAAATATCGCGGCGCGGACGCGCGGCTGGCGATGCGAAAGGCGTCACCGGGCTGCTCCCGCTATCGCTCAGGGCAGAGCGACGCGGCAGGCCGGAGCGAAGGCGAAGTTGCGGTCGAGGCCGACGACGCACCATTCCACGTTGCTGCCGATGCCGATCGGCCCCAGCGCCTCGCGCACCGAATAGTTGACGGTGCGGCGGTAACCGTCTGAGAAATAGGTTCGGGCGGTGCAGAAACGGCGCGGAATGAACGAGTCGCCCCACGGCCGGAACGCCACGTCGCGGACTTCGTCGAAATTCTGGATCGTCAGCGGCGAGTTCCAGAAATGCGCCTCACGATGCGCGAACCGGCTGCTGATCTGGCGCAGGACCGCCGGATCGTTACAGGCGGGCACGTTGCCGGAGAACGGCAGCAACCGGTCCTCGGCCCGCGGCACGTCGCCGGGCAGGGTGCGGGCCTTTCGGGCCTTGGGCGCGGAGTAGCGATCGTAATCGGCAGCAGAAGCCGGCGCGCCGGCGACGAACGCGGCGAACACTGCTGCGGCCACGGCACCGCTGGCGATAAACGAACGCATGACAGCTCCCATCGACTCGCACTCCATGCTGAAGCAGCTTGGCTGACGCAGATCGGCTGAAACAGGCCAGCCCACCCACCGAATTCCCGACGCGCGGCACTATAGCAGCTTGCGTTTGGCTTGAGCACCGGATTGAACGCAAATTGCAGAAAATGACAGAAACGAGAGTGGGTTGCGCGCATCGCTCGGCAAGCGGGCGGCACAACGGCACCCCGCCGGCGCGAAGCACCGGCAGAAATCGTTGCTACAGTGATTGCCTTACTCAAGCGTGAATGCAAGGCGCGCGGACGCCATTCTCCTGTACGGCCTTACTTTACGGCACGTGCGTCTCATTTTCGCTACATTGCCCGCCGTTCTCCCGAGCGAAGGCAGCGTCGGCGATAACCGCCTGCGCCGCGTTGCGCACCATCCGGCCGCCGATTCCCTCGTGCCGCGCCGCGAGGCACGCGTGGCGGAAGGCATCGTCCGCCTGAACCGTCTCGGGAAGCGGGTCGATGGCGGGCACGCCGGCGCGGGCCGCCGCAAGCGCCGTCAGATTGCGGGCGAGCCGCGCTGCGCCGTTGAAGGCGAAATCAGGCAATCCGGCGGGCGTAATCTCCGGCGCGAGCGGCGGTTCCCATGCCATAGCGGCGATGCGCGCCAACGGCCAGGCCGCGCCCCCCGCGAGCGAGAGAACGCCCGCTGGGGTGCCGAGAACAGGGATGATCCGCGTTTCGCCATCGGCACGGCCCAGCTCCGCCTCGCTGACGCGCAGGCGGGCGCCGAGTTCCTCGACATCGATGGGGCCGGCGACATCCGCAAGCATCACGCCGAAGGGACGCGACGGCAGAACCAGAGCGAGATCCGCTTCCAGCCTGCCGGAAGCGACGCCGCTCACGCGCACGAAAACCCGCGCACGCGCATTCTGGACAAGAGTGCGCACGAGATCCGCCACCGCGCGCCCCCGCGAATCATCGGCATGCGGCATACCGCCCGAGATGTCGATGACGAGGGCGTCCGCCACGGTCCGCGCGAGATCGCCACGTGCGGTCACGGCATCCGGTCCATCGAACAGCAGGACATCGACAATCGGGACATCGGCAATGGGGACATGCAGCAACGAGCGCAGGCGGTTCGTCATTCCGGCTCCTTCAAGGGCGGGCAGCGATCAAAAGTTCGCTGGCTGGAGGCAAAAATGCGCCGTCGCGCAGCCGCCAAGCTTTTAATGTCATGTATTTCACACCATATTCGGCTCATACGAAAGGCGGTGCCTGCGACACTACCGGGCGTCGTCCGAACATCCAACCGATTCAACGAGGTGAGATCCTGATGTCATTGTCCCGCCGAGGCCGCGTTTTGGCCGCTGTAGCCGCCGCCCTGTTCCTGACGGCCGGAATCGCCGAGGCCCGCGTGGGCCGCGGCGGCAGCTTCGGCAGCCGTGGCACACGCACCTACAACGCTCCCGCCCCCACCAACACCGCGCCGACGGCCGCGCCCATCCAGCGCTCGGCGACGCCCCAGCAGGCGCCCAACGCCGCCGCCAATGCCGCTCCCCGCGCCGGTCAGCAGAACGCGGCCGGGGCGCAGCGTCCCGGCTTCTTCGGCGGCGGTTTCGGCGGCGCGCTGATGGGCGGCCTGCTCGGCGCTGGCCTGTTCGGGCTGCTGTCGGGCTCAGGCCTGTTCGGCGGTTTCTCCGGCTTCGGCTCGCTGCTCGGCCTGTTGCTGCAGATCGGCCTGATCGTGCTGCTGGCGCGCTTCGCTCTCAACTGGTTCCGCCGCCGCCAGATGGCGACCGCCGGCGGGCCGCAGGACAATGCTTATGCGCGTCAGGCAACGCCCGGCGCCGGCGGACGCGGGCCTTCCGGCCTGTCGGGGCTCGGCGCGGGCGCTGCTGCAGGCGCACGCCGCGGACAGGCGGCTGCCGCGCAGCCGGTGGACATCGTCGACGCCGACTATGCAGCCTTCGAGCGCCTGCTGCACGAGACGCAGGACGCCTACTCGCGCGAGGATTTTTCGGCGCTCCGCCGTTATGCCACGCCCGAGGTCGCGTCCTATCTCGGCGAGGAGCTGACCGCCAATGCCTCCAACGGCGTGGTGAACCGCGTCTCGGACGTCAACTTCCTGCAGGGCGACCTGTCGGAATCATGGCGTGAAAGCGACAGCGACTACGCGACCGTGTCGATGAAGTTCTCGCTGCGCGACGCCACCTTCGACCGCGCCACGAACGCGCTGGTCGACGGCGATCCGGCCAACCCGGTAACGGTGACGGAAATCTGGACTTTCCGCCGCATGCGCGGTGGCGACTGGCTCGTGTCGGCTATCCAGCAGGCGTAATCTCACGCTCATGCCCGTGCGGTCCGGCAGGACTGCACGGGTGCAGCGCCGCGCCGCCCGCCTTTGCTGCACGGAGTTTACGAACGCTTGGGGCCTGTGGCGTACTCGAAGGCGGTGAACGCCAGACGGCCCAGCTGGCAGCCGAGATACCCCGTCAGGTTGACTGCCGCGGCGGCCGTCGCGCCGATCAAAGCGCCTGCCGTGCCGGCTACCGTCGTGCCGGCGAGTTCTCCCACGCCGGAGGCGGTCGCGACCAGCGATCGCGGATTGCCTTCGTTGGCCAGCACGAAGATCGTGAGGGGCGAAACGCCGATTTCCGCCAGCTTGCCGCCGAGGACGGACCCCACGACGCCGCCGACCCACGCACCACTCTGCATCCAGCGAACGGTTCTGCTACCGCCGCCGTTGCGGTCCATGGCGGACACCGCCATCAACGGATAGTTTGTGCCATGGCCGGAATAGCCGCCAGCGGGAATCAACGACATATCGTTCGGCCTTCAAAATCGATTTTAATAGTGTTAAATCAACGACTTGAGCAAGTCCAACTTCCGGCGCGCGGATACCCGCAGGCCAGAGAACGCTCAACAATGAGCGGACGCATTCGGACATAAAGGGCGTTTTTGTCGAAAAAACGACATCACTGACGTCAGCGCGCTTTCATGCGGGATCGCATCTCGCCACAAGTCGCCAGTTCGCACGCCAACCCGGATGCGGCCCCGCGCTTTGCTACTGCGGTTTCGTCTTGCGCCGGCCGCCCTTCTTGACGGTGGTCTTGCCGGGCCAGCCGCCGGTGGAGCGCGGCTTGAAGTCCTGCGCGCCGAGCGGCGTGGATTCCCTACCCGGTCCCATCTCGTCCAGCGTGGGCTTGCGGGCGCGGGCGGCCCCGTCGGGCGGCAGATTGCCCGCCGCGCCATACTTGCGCGCCCCGGCGTAGCTGCCGGCCCGGTCTTCGACCGACTCCTGGCGCGCCAACGGATCGTCGGCGATGGCAAGCTCGGTCGCCTGCAGGCGCTTGATCTCGTCGCGAAGCCGCGCCGCCGTCTCGAACTCGAGGTCGGCCGCCGCCGCGCGCATGCGCTTGTCGAGATCGGCAAGGACGGTCTTGAGGTTGTGCCCCACCGCGACCTTGCCGGCGAGCCCGGTGTCCACGGTGACGTGGTCGCGCTCGTAGACCGAATCGAGAATGTCGCCGATGCGCTTCTTCACGCTCTGCGGCGTGATGCCGTGCTCCGTATTGTAGGCGAGCTGGCGGGCGCGGCGGCGGTTGGTTTCCGCCATCGCGCGCTCCAGCGAACCCGTCACCTTGTCCGCGTAGCAGATGACGCGCCCGTCCGCGTTGCGGGCCGCGCGGCCGATGGTCTGCACAAGCGACGTCTCGGAGCGCAGGAAGCCTTCCTTGTCGGCATCGAGAATGGCGACCAGCGCGCATTCGGGAATGTCGAGGCCCTCGCGCAACAGGTTGATGCCCACGAGCACGTCGAAAGCGCCAAGCCTGAGGTCGCGGATGATCTCGATGCGCTCCAGCGTGTCGATATCCGAGTGCATGTAGCGCACGCGCACGCCGTTCTCGTGCAGGTATTCGGTGAGGTCCTCGGCCATGCGCTTGGTGAGCACCGTCACCAGCGTGCGGTAGCCCTTCGCAGCCGTGTCGCGCACCTCGCCCAGCAGGTCGTCGACCTGCGCGCGGGCGGGCCGGATCTCCACCGGCGGGTCGACGAGGCCGGTGGGGCGGATGACCTGCTCCACGAACACGCCGCCGGTGCGCTCCATCTCCCACTTTCCCGGCGTCGCCGACACATGGACGGACTGCGGGCGCATGGCGTCCCATTCCTCGAAGCGCAGCGGGCGGTTGTCCATGCAGGACGGCAGGCGGAAGCCGTATTCGGCCAGCGTCGCCTTGCGGCGAAAGTCGCCCCGGTACATGCCGCCGATCTGCGGCACGGTGACGTGGCTTTCGTCGGTGAACACGAGGGCGTTGTCGGGCAGGTATTCGAACAGCGTCGGCGGCGGCTCGCCCGGCTTGCGGCCGGTGAGATAGCGCGAGTAATTCTCGATGCCGGCGCAGGAGCCGGTGGCCTCCATCATCTCCATGTCGAAGACGGTGCGCTGTTCCAGCCGCTGCGCCTCCAGCAGGCGGCCCATGCGGGTGAGCTCCTCGACGCGCACGCGCATCTCCTCCTTCATGCCCTTGATGGACTGGAGCAGCGTGGGGCGCGGCGTCACGTAATGCGAGTTGGCGTAGAGCTTAACGAAGCCGAGATCGGCGGTCTTGGCGCCGGTGAGCGGATCGAACTCGGCGATGGACTCCACCTCGTCGCCGAACAGCGAGATGCGCCAGGCCCGGTCCTCGTAGTGAGCCGGGAACACCTCGATGACGTCGCCACGCACGCGGAAGGTGCCGCGGGTGAAGTCGCCGCCGGTGCGCTTGTATTGCAGGGCCACGAGATCGGCGATGAGCTGACGCTGCTCGATGCGCTCCTCCACCTTCACCGAGAAGGTCATGGCGGTGTAGGTCTCGACCGAGCCTATACCGTAGATGCAGGAGACGGAAGCGACGATGATGACGTCGTCGCGCTCCAGCAAGGCGCGGGTGGCGGCGTGGCGCATGCGGTCGATCTGCTCGTTGATCGACGATTCCTTCTCGATATACGTGTCCGAACGCGGCACGTACGCTTCGGGCTGGTAATAGTCGTAGTAGGAGACGAAGTACTCGACCGCGTTGTCGGGAAAGAAGCTCCTGAACTCGCCGTAGAGCTGGGCGGCGAGCGTCTTGTTGGGCGCGAGGATGAGCGCCGGGCGCTGGGTCTCCTCGATGATCTTCGCCATGGTGAACGTCTTGCCCGACCCGGTGACGCCGAGCAGCACCTGGTCGCGTTCATCCTCGCGCACGCCTTTCACCAGCTCGGCGATGGCGGTCGGCTGGTCGCCGGCGGGCTCGAAATCCGCCTGCATGCGGAAGCGGATGCCGCCTTCCGACTTTTCCGGCCGCTCGGGCCGGTGCGGCGTCCACACCTCGCCATTCTTGATGAAGGGATTGCCGTCCTCCAGCAGCCGCGTCAGCGCGTCGACGGTGGCGGACACGCCCGACCCCGGCGCGGCGAGCGAGGCGGCCTGGGTGGCGGCGACATCCTTGCTGCGCCTGTGCACGGGCTTGCGCGGCGGCTCGTCCCCGGCGAGGCCGAGCTTCGCCGCGAGCTCGGGATCGGAAACGGGCTCGCCCGCGATGCGGTAGCCGGCCTGCGGCGCTTCCTCGAAACCGCCCCGCTCGAAACCGCCCTGCTCAATACCGTCCTGCGCCGCGCCGCGCCGCACGTTGAGCGCCGGGTTGAGCAGGTCGGCCAGGAACGGGTCGAGCGGCGTCACCGGCGGCTTGCTCGCCCGCGATGCGCGCCCGGAGCCGCCCGCGCCGGATGCAGAACCGCGGGGATTTTTTGGTGTGCTGGCCATGGCGGGAATATGGGCCTGTTTATGCCGCGTGGAAAGGGCCTTCGGGCCTCTGCCGCCGCGTCCGGCGCGGAAAATGGCGCGGGCGGAATGGCGACGGCATTCTCTTCGCAGTTGCAATATATAGTGAAACGCTGTCATCATGGTTGATGCAAGCCATGCAATAGTCTCGGACATCGCTACAATTTCGAGGGGCCGTCGATATGACCGATCTGTCCAACAAGCATGCTCTCGTCGTTGGCGTCGCCAACGAGCACTCCATCGCGTGGGGCGTTGCCAAGGCGCTGCACGAGGCTGGAGCGCACGTCGCGCTGACCTATCTCAACGAAAAGGCCCGGCCCTACGTCGAGCCGCTGGCCGAATCGATCGACGCGCCGATCTTCCTGCCGCTTGACGTGCGCGACGAGGCGCAGACCGAGGCGCTGTTCCATACCATCGCCGAGCGCTGGGGCGTGCTCGACACGCTGGTGCACTCCATCGCCTTCGCTCCGGGCGAGGACCTGCACGGACGCGTGGTGGATTCCTCGCTGGAAGGCATGCAGATCGCCGTCGATATCTCGGTGCACTCGCTGATCCGCCTGGTGCGCCACTCGGAGCCGCTGTTCAAGAACGGCGGTTCGGTGATGACCATGAGCTTCTACGGCGCCGAGAAGGTCGTCGAGCACTACAACCTGATGGGCCCGGTGAAGGCCGCCCTCGAGGCCACCACCCGCCAGCTCGCCGCCGAGCTCGGCCAGAAGAACATCACGGTGAACACGCTGTCGCCCGGCCCGATGCTGACCCGCGCCGCTTCCGGCATCGGCGATTTCGATGAGCTGCTGCAGCACGCCATCGAGCGCGCGCCCCTGCGCCGCCTGGCCACGCCGGACGACGTGGGCGCCATGGCCGCCTTCCTCGCCTCTGACCGCGCCCACAACATCACCGGCCAGCTCATCTACATCGACGCCGGCTACAACATCATCGGCTGAGCCGCCGCGTCGCGGGCCACGTTATACGGTTGACTTCACGCCCTGTTTCGCCCTACCCGCATGGGATGCGCACGCGCGGCGCCTCCCATGTGGCCACGGAACAGGACACGACATGACAGCCAGCCCAATGACAGCCCGCTACGATGTGCTCGGAATCGGCAACGCCATCGTCGACGTGATCGCCCGCGCCGAGGATGACTTCCTCGTGGCGCAGAACCTCGTCAAGGGCTCCATGCAGCTCATCGACGAGGACCGCGCCCGGGCGCTGTTCGCGGCTTTCGGGCCGGTGACGCACACCTCCGGCGGCAGCGCCGCCAACACCATCGCCGGGCTCGCGTCGCTCGGCGCGAAGCCCGCCTTCATCGGCAAGGTGAAGGACGACGACGCGGGCGCGCGCTTCGCCCACGACATCCGCTCGCTCGACGTCGCCTTCCCCACCGCCGCCGCCAAGGATGGGCCGGCGACCGCCATGTGCCTCATCGCCGTGACGCCGGACGGCGAGCGCACCATGAGCACCTATCTCGGCGCCAGCCAGCACCTCACCCCCGCCGACATCGACCGCGACACGGTCGAGGCGTCGTCCATCGTCTATCTCGAAGGCTACCTGTGGGACCCGCCGCAGGCCAAGGACGCCTTCGTCGCCGCGGCGCGCATCGCCCACGGTGCCGGCAGGCAGGTGGCGCTGACGCTCTCCGACGCTTTCTGCGTCGAGCGCTACCGCGAGGAGTTCATCGGCCTGCTGCGCACCGGCACGGTGGACATCGTGTTCGCCAACGAGACCGAGCTGAAGAGCCTCTATGAAAGCTCCGACTTCGACGCCGCCGTCGAGGCGCTGCGCGAGGAGAGCGTGCTGGGCGTCGTCACCCGCTCCGAGAAGGGCGCGCTCGTCGTCAGCCGCGAGGAAACGCTCGCCGTGCCCGCCTATCCGGTGGAAACGGTGGTGGATTCCACCGGCGCGGGCGACCTGTTCGCCGCCGGCTTCCTGTTCGGCCTGTCGCAGAACCTCGACCTGCGCACCGCCGCCCACCACGGGGCGCTGGCGGCGGCGCACGTCATCCGGCAGATCGGCGCCAGGCCGCAGATCAACCTGCGCCAGCAGGCCCTGGACAACGGACTGGCCGTTTCGGCGGACTGAAACGCTCACCATGTTGTGTCATTGACCCGGCGCGCGGCGATGGCCACATTGGCTGCGCCCGTTCGCCGCTCCGGCCGTCACGTTTCGTATTTGCAGGATATCCTTTATGCGCTCACTTCCCTCGCTCCGCTCCGTGCTGTTCGCCGCCGTCGGCGTTGTCGCGCTCGCCGCGCCCGCCGTCACGGCTGAATTGTCGTCCGAGCAGCGCTCGCAGATCGAGGGCGTGGTGCGCGACTACCTGGTGAACAATCCGCAGGTGCTCAAGGAAGCCATCGCAGCCCTCGAAAAGCATCAGGAAGAGGAGCAGCGCGCCACCGTGGCCGACGCCGTGCGCGAGATCACCTCCGGCCCGGTCGACGGCATCGTGCTCGGCAATCCCGAGGGTGACGTCACGCTGGTCGAGTTCTTCGATTACAACTGCGGCTACTGCAAGCGGGCGCTGGGCGACATCGAGGCGCTGGTGAAGGCGGAACCGCGCCTGCGCTTCGTCATCGTCGATTTCCCGATCCTGCGTCAGGAATCGGTCGATGCGGCGCTGGTGAGCATCGCCGCCGGCCGGCAGCTCGAAGGCGACAAGTATTTCCGCTTCCACTCCAACCTGCTGCTGCAGTCGGGCGTGGTCGGCAAGGAGCAGGCGCTGGCGGCGGCGAAGGCGAGCGGCGTCGACATGGCGCGGCTGGAGAAGGACATCGCCTCCAGCGACGTGCGGCAGGTGCTGGCGCGCACCATGCAGGCTGGCGAGAAGCTGGGGATTTCCGGCACGCCGAGCTTCGTGGCGGGCGACGGCGTGCTGCCGGGCGCCGTCGGCATCGACACGCTGAAGCAGGTCGTGGCCTCGGTGCGCCAGTGCGGCAAGCTCGACTGCTGAGCCCCGGGAGATGGCGAGGGGAACGGTGGCGTGCCGCCGTTATCCCGTTGTAAACCACGTTTCGAGACTTCCCCTGCGCAGCGCATCGCGCTATGAGAAAAAATTGACCTGAATGTCGGAACATGTGCACGCATGCGTCCGCATGGTCGCGTTTCGTGTTCGCCCTCGAGGACAGGCAGTCGCCGAATGGTCGCAGTCCACATCCTGAACGGCCCCAACCTCAACCTGCTCGGGCGGCGGGAGCCGGCGGTCTACGGCAGCCCGACGTTGGCCGACATCGAGGCGCGGCTGCGCGCGCGCGCCGGGGCACTCGCGGAGGCGACGGGCGTCGGCATCGACCTCACCTTCGCCCAGACCAACATCGAGGGCGAGCTTGTGACACTGGTGCAGCAGGCGGGCATCGCGGGC
Organism: uncultured Chelatococcus sp.; assembly: GCA_937863995.1. Classification (GTDB taxonomy): domain Bacteria; phylum Pseudomonadota; class Alphaproteobacteria; order Rhizobiales; family Beijerinckiaceae; genus Pseudochelatococcus. Next base: position 45,162 of record CALMIK010000063.1, on the reverse strand, counting down.
GCGGGCGTCATCCTGAACGCGGGCGCGTACACGCATACCTCCATCGCGCTTCGCGACGCCATCGCCGGGGCGGAGGCCCTCACCATCGAGGTGCATCTGTCGAACGTGCATGCGCGGGAGCAATTTCGCCATCATTCCATGATTGCTGCCGTCACCCACGGCGTGATCAGCGGTTTCGGCGCGGCGAGCTACGAGCTTGCGCTGGAGGCCATCGTTCCGCTCCTGCGCAAGCGGCAAGATCAAAGCGGACAAAACACTGCGCCAGCCGGCGCAACGAACCACTGAATTGAAGAAAGCATGGCAAGAATCAGCCCTATCGATCCAGACCTCGTCCGTGAGCTCGCAGAGCTCATCGCCCAGACCGACCTGACCGAAATCGAGGTCGCCAAGGGCGATCTGCGCATCCGCGTCGCCCGAAACGTCACGGCGACCATCGTGGCGCCGCAGGTTGCGGCCCCCGTCGCGGCGGCTCCGGTTGCGCTTTCGGCAGCGGCGGCAGCGCCGGCGCCCGTCGTCGTGTCGCTGGCGGACAACCCCGGCACCGTGACCTCGCCTATGGTCGGCACCGCCTACCGGCGCCCGTCGCCGGACACCAAGCCGTTCATCGACGTGGGATCGAAAGTGCAGGCGGGCGACAAGCTGCTGCTCGTCGAGGCGATGAAGACCTTCAACGACATCGTCGCGCCGCGTTCGGGCACGGTCACCGCCGTGCTGGTGGAGGACGGCCAGCCGGTCGAGTACGGCGAGCCGCTGCTGGTGATCGAGTAATCGATGTTCGACAAGATCCTGATAGCCAACCGGGGCGAGATCGCCCTGCGCATCCTGAGGGCCTGCAAGGAACTCGGCATAGCGACCGTCGCCGTCCATTCCACCGCCGACGCCAACGCGATGCACGTGCGCCTCGCGGACGAGAGCGTCTGCATCGGCCCGCCGCCGGCGCGCGATAGCTACCTCAACATCCCGGCCCTCATCGCCGCCTGCGAGATCACCGGGGCGGACGCGGTGCATCCGGGCTACGGGTTTCTGTCGGAAAACGCTCATTTCGCCGATGTGCTGGCCGATCACGGCATCGCCTTCATCGGTCCCAAGGCCGACCACATCCGGCTGATGGGCGACAAGATCGAGGCCAAGCGCACCGCGCGTTCGCTCGGCATTCCCTGCGTGCCCGGCTCCGAGGGCGGCATCAGCGACGATGACGAGGCGCACCGGGTCGCGGCCGACATCGGCTTCCCCGTGCTGGTCAAGGCGGCGGCGGGCGGCGGCGGACGCGGCATGAAGGTGGCGCGCGACGCGGAAAGCCTCAGCGACGCTTTGGCGACCGCGCGCCTGGAGGCGAAGGCCGCCTTCGGCGACGATTCCGTCTACCTCGAAAAATACCTCGAAAAGCCGCGCCACATCGAAATCCAGGTGATGGGCGACGGGCGCGGCGGGGCGGTGCATCTGGGCGAGCGCGATTGCTCGCTGCAGCGCCGCCACCAGAAGGTGTGGGAGGAAGCGACCTCGCCGGCGCTCAACCGCTCCGAGCGCGAGCGCATCGGCACCGTGGTCGCCGAGGCCATGCAGAAGCTGCAGTACCTGGGCGCCGGCACCGTCGAGTTCCTCTACGAGAACGGCGAGTTCTACTTCATCGAGATGAACACCCGCATCCAGGTGGAACATCCGGTGACGGAAATGATCACCGGCATCGACCTCGTCAACGAGCAGATCCGGGTCGCCTCGGGCGCGCCGCTGTCCATCCGCCAGGAGGACATCGTCTTCGACGGCCATGCCATCGAGTGCCGCATCAACGCCGAGCACCCGTCGTCGTTCCGGCCATCGCCTGGCACGATCACCTATTATCACCCGCCGGGCGGGCTCGGGGTGCGCGTCGATTCGGCGGTCTATCAGGGCTACCGCATTCCGCCGCATTACGATTCGCTCGTCGGCAAGCTCATCGTGCACGGGCGCACCCGCACCGAGTGCCTGATGCGCCTGCGCCGCGCCCTCGACGAGTTCGTCGTCGACGGCATCGAGACCACATTGCCGCTGTTCCGCGCGCTGGTGCGCAATCAGGACGTGCAGAACGGCCTCTACGACATCCACTGGCTCGAGCACTACCTCGACGCCGAGGGGCTGGCGGAGATCGAGGCCCAGCGCACCGTGTGATGGCGGGATTCGCGGCGGGGAGGTTGCATCCCTCCCGGCCGCCACCGATATGAAACCGTGCCGCCGTTTAATGAAAGCTGCGGCACGGTGTAACTTTTCGAGTTCGAGCGCATTACCTCCGGGTCAAGTGACTGCATTTGACCGGAATGCGCTCTGGCGTATCTCCTTGGGGTGCCCGCGAGGGCTGAGAGGCGCGTGCGCCAACCCATCGAACCTGAACCGGGTCATGCCGGCGGAGGGAAGCGAGACAGGTCCGCTCACGGTCGCCGCGCGGCCTTCCGATCCGCATGACTGCACGAACGCCGCCATCGCGGCGCCAGCGAGTGACAGTCGATGCCGAATTTCGCCACGAACCCGACCGCCCCCCGCGTCCGCCGCCCGGTCGACCTGCGCCTCTACGCCATCCTCGATCCCGAACGCGCCCGGGGGCGCCCCCTGCCCGACCTCGCGCGCGCGGCGGTCGAAGGCGGCGCGACGCTGCTGCAGTACCGCGACAAATACGCCGACACGCGCCGCCTCGTCGCCAACGCGCGCGCCATCCGCGAGGCCATCGCGGGCACGGGCGTGCCGCTGCTCATCAACGACCGCATCGACGTGGCGCTGGCCGCCGAAGCGGATGGCGTTCACGTGGGGCAGGACGACATGCCGCCCGCCGACGCGCGCCGCCTGCTGGGGCCTGACGCGATCATCGGCCTGACCCTCAACAACGCGGACGAGGCGAAGGCCGCGGCACAAGAGCCCATCGATTACGGCTGCATCGGCGGCGTGTTCGCCACCGCGAGCAAGGTCGACGCCAAGCCTCCCATCGGGCTCGACGGGCTGGCCGCGGTCGTCGCGGCCTCGCGCGAGCATGTTCCCGGCCTGCCGGTGGGCGCGATTTCCGGCATCGACGACAGCAACGCCGCCGCGGTCATCGCATCCGGCAGCGACGGCATCGCGCTGATCTCCGCCATCTTTTCCGCCGATGACGTGGCGGACGCCGCGAGGCGGCTGCGCGCCATCGTCGACGCGAGCCTCGCCGCGCACGGAACGCGGGGCTGAACCATGGCGGCAGGCGCAACTCCCATCGCGGTCACCATCGCCGGCTCGGATTCGGGCGGCGGCGCGGGCATCCAGGCGGATTTGAAGACTTTTTCGGCGCTCGGCGTGTACGGCGCCAGCGTCATCGCCGCGCTCACGGCCCAGAATACGCTCGGCGTCACCGGCATTCACGACGTCCCGGCCGATTTCATCACCGCGCAGATCGACGCGGTGTTTTCGGATCTCGCGGTCGGCGCGGTCAAGATCGGCATGCTGTCGCGCCCGGCGACCATCGCGGCGGTGGCGGATGGCCTGGCGCGCTGGAACCAGCGGGACGTGGTGCTCGACCCGGTGATGGTCGCGGCAAGCGGCGACCGCCTCCTGAGCGAGGATGCCGTCGCGACGTTGCGCGACAAACTGCTGCCGCGAGCAAGCCTCGTCACCCCCAACCTGCCGGAGGCCGCCGTGCTGCTCGATACGGCTGTCGCGGGGGACGAAGCCGCCATGCTGGCGCAGGCGCGGGCGCTGCTGACATTCGGCCCCGCCGCCGTGCTGATCAAGGGCGGGCACGCGAGCGGCGAGGAAAGCGTCGATCTGCTGGTGGATGCGAGCGGCGTGCTGCGCCTTCCCGCACCGCGCATCGCAACCCGCAATACGCACGGCACCGGTTGCACGCTGTCGTCGGCCATCGCAGCCGGACTGGCGCGCGGCGCGCCGTTGCGCGAGGCCGTGCAGGCGGCGAAGGACTACATCAGCCGCGCCATCGCCGCATCGGATACGCTGACCATCGGCAAGGGTCACGGTCCCGTGCACCACTTCCATGCGTGGTGGTGAAGCGGCCCGCGCCGCGCCTCTTCACAGGCGATGGTGAGGCGCGGGGCGCCTCACCGATGCCCGTTCTTACTTGCTGACTTCTCTTACTTGCTGACTTCCTGAATATGCGCCTCGAGGAACCACAGGTCCTTGTCGAGCGCACGCGTCACCTCGGTGAAGACATCGGCGGTGGCGGCGTCGCCGGCTTCCTCGGTCACCGCGATCGCCTTGCGGGTCGATTTGGCCAGCTCCGAGACTGAGCGCGACAGGTAGTCGACGTGCTCCAGCCCGTCGGTGATGTGCAGCGGATAAGCCTTCAGCTTCGTGCCTTCAGCGGAAGCCTGCACCGTGCCGTGAGCGATGCCGCCGATGGCCGTCAGCCGCTCGGCCACGGTGTCGGTGTATTCGAGGACGTTGGCATAGAGCTTGTCGAACAGCTCGTGCAGCGCGATGAAATGCGGCCCCTTGGTGTTCCAGTGCGCGTGCTTGAGCTGCGCGCCGAGGTCGATGAACTGGGCAAGGTGCTCGTTCAGCAGGTCGATCGACTTCGAACGCACGTTCTGTCCCAGGTCATTGCGGGTCTTGATCGTCATATTCGGCTCCTCGTTGCGGGGAAGGTTCCCCGTTGGTCAACACATCAGGCGAAAACAAACCAACATGAGCGCCAGCCTCAGGGTTCCCATCATGCGGCAAGACACGGGAGATCGCCACATCCGATGCCGTGTTATAAAGTCTATATTGTCTCTGGAATTAGTAAAAATAAATTTCATTGCGCACGAGCGGCAGATGCAGGCGCCAATCCGTCTTTTCCTTTGCACGCATATGGTCTAAACCATTCGCATGACAGACCTCCGTCACAGTTTGCGCATTGCGCTGGCGCAACTCAACCCGCTTGTCGGCAACATCGACGGCAATCTGTCACGCGCGCGTGAAGCGCGGCGCGAGGCCGCCCGGCTGGGGGCGGACGTCATCCTGTTTCCCGAGCTTTTCCTGGCCGGTTATTCGCCCGAGGATCTGGTGCTGCGGCCGGCCTTCACGGCCGCCTGCGCGCAGGCCTGCGAGGCTTTGGCGCACGACACCGCCGACGGCGGCCCCGCCGTGCTCGTCGGCCTGCCGTGGGCCGACGCCGGGCGGCTCCATAACGCCGTCGCCCATCTCGACGATGGGCGGATCGTGGACAAGACGCTCAAGGTCGACCTGCCCAATTATGGCGTGTTCGACGAGAAGCGGGTGTTCGAGCCAGGCCCCGCCCCCGCCCCGCTCGTGGTGCGCGGCGTGCGGGTCGGCGTGCCGATCTGCGAGGATATCTGGACGCCCGGTCCCGTCGCGACGCTGAAGGCGGCCGGCGCCGAGCTGCTGCTCGTGCCCAACGGCTCCCCCTACCGGCGTGAAGTCGAGGCGGAACGAACCGCCATTGCCGGCGCGCGGGTGAGCGAGACCGGCCTGCCGCTCGTCTACGTCAACCAGGTCGGCGGACAGGACGAGCTGGTCTTCGACGGCGCCTCCTTCGCGCTCGACGCCGATGGCGCGCAGGCGGCGGGGCTTCCCGCCTTCACCGAGGCCATCGCCATCGTCGAAGCGCGGCGCACGCCGGAAGGCTGGCGGCTGGACCACACGCCCCCGGCCGCCATTCCGCGCGGCGACGAGGCGGATTACACCGCCTGCGTGCTCGGCCTCCGCGATTATGTCGGCAAGAACCGCTTTCCGGGCGTGGTGCTCGGCCTTTCGGGCGGCATCGATTCCGCGCTCGCCGCCGCCATCGCCGTCGACGCGCTCGGACCGGACCGGGTGCATTGCGTCATGCTGCCCTACCGCTTCACGGCGAGCGAGAGCATCGAGGATGCCGCCGCCTGCGCCGCGCTGCTCGGCGTGCGCCACGACGTGCTGCCCATCGCGCCCGCCGTCGAGGGTCTGGAGGCGTCGCTCGCGCCGCTCTTCGCCAACCTGCCGCGCGACGTGGCGGAGGAAAATCTGCAGAGCCGCGCGCGCGGCACCATCCTGATGGCGATCTCCAACAAGTTCGGCGCCATGGTGCTGACCACCGGCAACAAGTCGGAAGTGGCCGTGGGCTACGCCACGCTGTACGGCGACATGAACGGCGGCTTCAATCCGCTGAAAGACCTGTATAAAACGCAGGTTTTCCGGCTGGCGTGGCTGCGCAACCGCTGGAAGCCCTCCGGCAGCGCCGGCCCCGACGGTATCGTGATCCCGGAGCGCATCATCACCCGTCCGCCGACGGCGGAACTGCGCGAGAACCAGACCGACCAGGATTCGCTGCCGCCCTACGACATCCTCGACGACATCCTCGACGGGCTCGTCGAGCGGCAGCTCTCGCCCGCCGATCTCGTGGCGCGCGGCCACGCGGCCGAGACGGTGCGCAAGGTCGACCGCCTGCTCGCCATCGCCGAATACAAGCGCCGGCAAGCGGCGCCGGGCGTGAAGGTGAGCCGGCGCAGCTTTGGCCGCGAACGGCGCTATCCCATCACCAACGGTTTTCGCGAAACGCTCGCGTAACGCCTTTTCAATGGCCGCAGCCCCATGACAGACACGCCTTCGAGAGACACGCCCGCGCCGACCGTCCGCTTCGCGCCCTCGCCCACGGGCTTCCTGCACATCGGCAACGCGCGGCCGGCGCTGCTGAACTGGCTTTTCCGGCTGCGGCACGACGGACGCTTCATCCTGCGGCTCGACGACACCGACGGCATGCGCTCCACCGAGGAATACGCCCAGGCGGCGGTGGAGGACCTGACGTGGCTCGGCATTCTGCCGGATGCGTTCTACCGCCAGTCGGAGCGGTTCTCGCTCTATGACGAATCGGTGCGCCGCCTCATCGAGGACGGGCGGCTCTATCCCTGCTACGAAACCGCCGAGGAGCTGGAACGCCGCCGCAAGCTGCAGCTCGCGCGCGGTCTGCCGCCCACTTACGACCGCGCCGCGCTGAAGCTTTCCGGCACGGAGCGCGCCCGGCTGGAGGAGGAGGGCCGCCGGCCCCACTGGCGCTTCCTGCTCGACCACCGCGAAGTCGTCTGGGAGGACATGTCGCGCGGCGAGATCAGCATCGACTGCGCCTCGCTCTCCGACCCGATCCTGCGCCGCGAGGACGGCTCCTACCTCTACACGCTGCCGTCCGTCATCGACGACATCGACATGCAGGTCACGCATGTGATTCGCGGCGAGGATCACATCACCAACACCGCCGTGCAGATTCAGCTTTTCGAGGCGATGGGCGCGCCAGTGCCTGTCTTCGCACACCACAACCTGCTCACCACAGCCTCCGGCGACGGGCTGTCGAAGCGCCTCGGGCACCTGTCGCTGCGCGAGCTGCGCGCCGCCGGCATGGAGCCGATGGCGGTGGCCTCGCTCGCCACCCTCGTCGGCTCGCCGGAGGCCGTGCGGCCGGTCGGATCGCTGGAAGAGCTGTCGCAGATCGTCGACGTCGCCCGGCTGTCTCATGCGCCGGCCAAGTTCGACGAGAAGGAACTGGCGCAGCTCAACACCCGCCTGCTGCACGAGCTGCCGTTCGAGGCGGTGCGCGAGCGGCTGGCCGCGCTGAAGGTCGGCGGCGGGGAGGAATTCTGGCTCGCCATCCGAGGCAACATCGTGCGCCTCGTCGATGCCTGCGACTGGTGGGATATCGTCAACCGGCCGCTGCGGCCGGTGATCGACGACCCGCTCGTGCCGCAGGCGGCCGCGAGCAAGCTGCCCGCCGGACCTTGGGGAGCTGGCGTGTGGTCGCCCTTCGCCTGGCAGGTGTGGACGCAGGCGATCTCCACCGAGACGCGCAAGAAGGGCCGCGACCTGTTCCGTCCGCTGCGGCTCGCCCTCACGGGGCGCGAACACGGGCCGGAACTCGTCAACCTGCTTCCCCTCATCGGCCACGAGCGCGCGCTGGCGCGGCTCGAAGGCCACGAGGCCTGAGACCGGCGCTCTACCACGGCGCCGACGCGGACACGCGGCGCCTTCCCATGTTTTTCGCATCCCCGCCGCTCATTGGCGGCGCATTGGCTATTGACGCCCGGCGCGTCATGCGCACATGTCGTTCTTAGGATCAAACGATCGTCCGCTATGCGGAATTCGGCGGCGGGCCGACATAGTTTCAGCCGGCATGGCTTCAGCCGACATGGCTTCAGGGGTGCGGATGGCAACCGAGACGGAAGGCGGACGCGAGCGCGCGCGCGACATCGAGACCGGGGCGCAGCTGCTGTCGGGCCAGCTCGGCAAGACGGTGCAGCGGCTGCGCAAGGCCTATAACCTGTCGCTGTCGGAGCTTGCCGAGCAGTCGGGCGTCGCCAAGTCCATCATCAGCCAGATCGAGCGCAACGAGACCAACCCCACGCTCGCCACCATCTGGCGGCTGTCGCAGGCGCTCGACATCTCCATCGACCGGGTGCTGGCCGCCGACACCGACGAGCCGTTCATCGAAAAAATCTCGCGCCCCGACACGCCGATTCTGCTGTCGGACGACGGGCGCATGCGCCTCGCCATCATCGGCTGGATCAAGACGGTGGAGTGGCTGCAATGGTACGACGTGTACTCGGAACCGGGCGGCGTGCTCGATTCCGACGCTCACCAGCGCGGCTCCGTCGAGAGCGTGTCGGTGATCGAGGGCGCGTTCGAGGTCGAGATCGGCGGCGTGGTGCACGAGGCGCGCGCGGGCGAGAGCCTGCGCTACCGCTGCGACCGGCCGCACACGCTGCGCGTCATCGGCGACACGCCGGGCCGGGCCGTGATGGTCTGCATCCTCAAGGCCGCGGTGATGGACTGAGCCGGATGACCGGCGTCACGGCTCATCGCCGGTGTTGACGGGTTCGCCGTGGGCGACCCAGTCCTTGTAGCTTCCCTTGTAATGCTCGTTGAGGCCGAGCCCCGCCGCCTGGGCCGCCGCGATGGCGCGCAGGGTGCGCCCGCCCGAGTTGCACGAAAACACCACGCGCCGCTCGCCGGCTTCCGGCAGCGCGTCGGGATCGAAGGTGGACAGCGGCACCGATACCGAACCCGGAATGTGGCCGGCGCGGTATTCGTCCGTCTCGCGCACGTCGATCAGCAGCAGCGAGCCGTCCGCCAGTCCGCGTTTCACGTCGTCGATGTCGAGGTCGATGACGCCATTGTGTGATGTCGCGCTCATGTCCGTCTCCTGCGGCCGGGCTACCCGGCATATGGCTGCCGATTGGCATACCTGGTTTCATACCTAATTACACGGGCGTTGCGTATGTCCCATATTTTTACAAACTAAATAGACAATACGCCCCGACTCTTTTAGCCTGTATCCGACGACTTTGGAAACGGGGAGGCCTTCATGGGCATTGCAGCGAAGTTCACGGCGCCAGTGGCGAGGAATGTTGTGGAGGCCGTGGGCAACACGCCGCTCATCCGGCTCAACCGGGCGTCGGAAATCACCGGCTCCGAAATCTGGGGCAAGGCCGAATTCCTCAATCCGGGCCAGTCGGTGAAGGACCGCGCGGCGCTCTACATCATCAAGGACGCCATCGCGCGCGGCGCGCTGCGCCCCGGCGGCACCATCGTGGAAGGCACCGCCGGCAACACGGGCATCGGCCTCGCGGTCATCGGCAACGCACTCGGCTTCCGCACGGTGATCGTCATTCCCGACACCCAGTCGCAGGAAAAGAAGGACGCGCTGCGCCTGCTCGGCGCGGAGCTGCTCGAAGTGCCCGCCGTGCCCTACGCCAACCCCAACAACTACGTGAAGGTGTCCGGCCGCACCGCCGAGGCGCTGGCCGCATCCGATCCGAACGGGGCCATCTGGGCCAACCAGTTCGACAACGTCGCCAACCGCCAGGCGCACATCGAGGGCACCGGCCCGGAGATCTGGGAGCAGCTCGGCGGCAAGATCGACGGCTTCGTCGCGGCGGTCGGCACCGGCGGCACGCTGGCGGGCACCGCCATCGCGCTCAAGGAGCGCAACAAGGACGTCCGCATCGCCCTCGCCGATCCGCAGGGCGCGGCGCTCTATTCCTATTACACCACGGGCGAGCTGAAGGCGTCCGGCACCTCGATCACCGAAGGCATCGGCCAGGGCCGCATCACGAAAAACCTCGAGGACGCGCCCATCGACCTCGCCTACCAGATTCCGGACGCGGAGGCGCTGCCGTACATCTTCGACCTCGTGCTGCAGGAGGGGCTGGTGCTCGGCGGCTCGTCGGCCATCAACATCGCGGGAGCGGTGAAGCTGGCGCGGGAGCTCGGCCCCGGCAAGACCATCGTCACCGTGCTGGCCGACTACGGCAACCGCTACCAGTCGAAGCTGTTCAATCCCGAGTTCCTGCGCGCGCGCGACCTGCCCGTGCCGGAATGGCTCGAACGCGCGCCGGGCGTCGAGCCGAACCTCGTAGTCTGAGCCGCTTCCCTCCCCCCGTCCACTGCTTGCATTCGATTTGGGGATCGAATTGAATGCGAAATGCTATATCGGTAAAGCGATTGGCGGCACTTTCAGGCGGATGGACGATGGCGGGCGGGTATTTCCTGGGCGTTGACGGCGGCGGCACCGGCTGCCGGGCGCGGTTGCGCGATGCGGCGGGCCAACTGCTCGGCGAAGGCCGGGGCGGGCCGGCAAACGTCCGCCTCGATCCGGCAAACGTCCGGCGATCCATCCTCGACGCCGCCGAGGCCGCGCGCAGTCAGGCGGGCCTCGACCCCGCCATCTGGGGCGACACGCACGCCGGGTTCGGCCTCGCGGGCGCCAGCCAGAAGAGCGCCTGCGAACGGCTGCTGCAGCAAGGCTTTCCCTTCGCCGGCATCACGATCGCCACCGACGCCTATACGTCGTGGCTCGGGGCGACGCACAGCGACGCGCCGGGCGATCGCGGCGCGATCCTGATCGTGGGCACGGGCGTCTGCGGCTTCCTCGGGCGCGAAGACGGCGGACCGGTCGTCATCGGCGGCTGGGGCTTTCCCGTTTCCGACGATGGCAGCGGCGCGGTGACGGGCCGGGAAGCGGTGCGATTCGCACTCAAGGTGCACGACGGGCTCGTCCCCGCCAGCACGCTGACCGACGCTATTCTGGCCGACATCGGGCCGACCCCTGTGGAGGTGGTGGACTGGGCCGACCGCGCCGCGCCCGCCGATTACGCCCGATTCGCGCCGCTGGTCTACGCCCATGCCACTGCGGGCGATGCGCTCGCGCGCCGCATCGCGACCGAGGCCGCAGGATACGTCGACGAGCTGGCGCGTCGGCTCGTGGCGCTCGGCGCGCCGCGCGTCCACCTCATAGGCGGGCTGGCGGACACCGTGCGGCCATGGCTGTCGGAAACCGTGCGCGAAGCCCTCGCGCCGCCGCACGGGGATGCGCTCGACGGCGCCATCGCGCTGGCCCGGGCCAGCCAGCCCGGCGCGGACGCGCCATGACCCGCATTCCGCAACGGGACGGGGCTCCCCGCGCGCTCGTCGGCGCGCGCATCTTCGCGGACGATGGCCACGGCGGCGACTGGCTCGACGGTCACGCGCTCATCATCGCGGATGCCCGCATCGCCGCAATCGTGCCGGAGGCAGTGCTCGATCCGGGATTGGCGCGCCAGCGCGTCGACGGCCTGCTGGTGCCGGGCTTCATCGACGTGCAGGTCAACGGCGGCGGCGGGGTGCTGTTCAACGACGCGGCCGATGTCCCCGGCATAACGGCAATCGGCGCCGCTCACCGGCGTCACGGCACCACCGAATTTCTGCCGACCTTCATCACCGATACCCCCGCCCGGATGCGCGGCGCTGTCGAGGCCGCGCGCGCGGCGGCGGCGGCGAACGCGCCGGGATTTCTCGGCGTGCATCTGGAGGGGCCGTTCCTCAACCCGGCGCGCAAGGGCGTGCACGACGCGGCGCTCATCCGCCCGATCACCGACGCCGATGTCGCGCTGATTGCGGAACTCGCGCACGACATCGCGCCCGCGTACCGCGTGCACGTGACGCTCGCGCCCGAGCGCGTGCCGGCGCACGCCATCGCGCGGCTCGCGGCGGCGGGCGTCGTGCTCTCCGCCGGCCACACGGCGGCGAGCGCCGACGACATCGCAGAAGCGCGGGCGCTCGGCCTCACCGGCTTCACCCATCTCTTCAACGCCATGCCGCCACTGGCCGGGCGCGATCCCGGTCCCGTGGGCGCCGCCATCACGGATCCGGACGCCTATATCGGCATCATCGCCGACGGGCATCATGTGTCGTGGGTGTCGCTGCGCGCGGCGATACGCGCCCACGGACCGGCGCGCGTGATGCTGGTGACGGACGCCATGCCCTCGGTGGGCATGGCCGCCGACACGTTCCCGCTGCTCGGGCGCACCATCACCCGCGAGCACACCCCGCTCGGTGGCCGCCTCACCGCCGAAGACGGCACGCTGGCGGGTTCCGATCTCGACATGGCGTCGGCGGTGCGCAACGCCGTGGCGCATCTCGGCGTGACGCTGGAAGACGCCCTGCGCATGGCGGCGGCCTATCCGGCAGCCTTTTTGGGGCTCGACCACGAACGTGGCCATATCCGCGTGGGCCATCGCGCCGACCTCGCGCTGCTCGACGAGCAGCTCCGCGTCCGCGCCACCTGGATTGATGGCGTGGAAGCGGCGGGAGAGGCAGGATGAGCACGGCATCAAGCTTTGTCGAACGGCTCGCAGCCGGAGCGCCGCTCGTCATGGGCATCCTCAACGTCACGCCCGATTCGTTCTCGGACGGCGGGCTGTTCGACGCTCCCGCCGCCGCGCTGGCGCAGGCCCAGGCCATGATCGGCGAAGGAGCCGACATCGTCGACGTGGGGGGCGAATCGACCCGCCCCGGCCACGCCCCTGTCGACGCCGACGCCGAGCAGGCGCGCGTGCTGCCGGTGTTGCGGGCCATCGCGCCGCTGGCGCGGGCGCACGCCGTTCCGATCTCAATCGATACCTACAAAGCGGACACCGCGCGCGCGGCGCTCGAGGCCGGCGCGACGATCGTCAATGACGTTTGGGGCCTGCAGCGCGATCCCGACCTCGCCAGCGTGGCGGCGGCGTTCGGCGCGCCGGTGATCGTGATGCACAACCGCGAAGCCGCCGACGCGGCCCTCGACATCGCCGACGAGATGCGGCGCTTTTTCGAGCGCTCCATCGCCATCGCGCACCGGGCGGGCATTCCCGATTCCCACATCGTGCTCGATCCGGGAATAGGCTTCGGCAAGACGCCTGAGCAGAACCTGCTGGCCTTTCACGCGCTTGGCAGCCTACGGCAGATGGGATACCCGGTCCTCGTCGGGGCCTCGCGAAAATCGCTCATCGGGCGGCTGATCGATCGCCCCGCGTCGGAGCGCCTCAACGGCACGCTGGCGGCGCATCTGTTCGCGCTGTCGCGCGGCGCCGCCATCCTGCGCGTGCACGACGTGCGCGCGCACGTTGAGGCGATTCGCGTCTGGCGGGCGATCGAGGCGGCGGCGGAGAGCTGATTTTTGCCCCGCAATCCCTGAAAATCCCCGTATTTTCCTTAACGCCGCGATCTTGCACAGAAAAAACAATGCGATACATTTTGTAAAGTATAGCGATTTGGTAAAAGTATACATATTTTAAAGCCATTCCAGCCTTGCATGGCGTGCGGAGAGACGATGCGACACCACAAGCTTCATCCAGGCAATGCTTCCGATGCGTGCGGTGCCCGGCGCCTCGCCAGTGACGCCATCGTGCCGGGCGCCGTCGCGGCTTCGCTGCCCCTTGCTGTTTCAGGCTTCAGAAAAAGAGAAAAATCAAAATGTTAACGAAAAAGGGGAAATACGGCCTCAAAGCTGCGGTGCATCTCGCGCGCCTGCCCCCCGGCACCTCGGCGCTGGTGGCGGACATCGCGCTGACCAACAACATTCCGAAGAAGTTTCTGGACGCCATCCTCGGCGAGCTGCGCAACGCCGGCTTTCTGCACAGCAAGAAGGGCAAGGGCGGCGGCTACATGCTGGCGCGTCCGCCGGAGACGATCATCGTCGGCGATGTCGTGCGCGTGCTCGACGGGCCGCTCGCTCCCCTGCCCTGCGCCAGCAAGACTGCCTATCGCCCCTGCGAGGACTGCCCTAACGAGGATGCCTGCTCGGTGCGGCTGATGATGCTGGAAGTGCGCGAATCGATCGCCCGTGTGCTCGACCGCCGCAACCTGGCCGAGATGCGCGACCTGCCGAAGGACGAGATGGACTCGTTCGTCTATCACATCTGACGCCGCCGATGCCGGTCTCGCCGCGAGGCGGGCCGCTCACAGCCGCCTGAGCGCCACTTCCTCGATGCGGTGGCTGTCGCCCTTGCGCAGGATGAGGCTGGCGCGCTGGCGGGTCGGCAGGATGTTGTCCCGCAGGTTGATGAGGTTGGTGCCGCGCCACAAATCTTCCGCCGTCTGGCGCGCCTCGCCCTCCGCCACCTCGGCGTAGCGGCGGAAGTAGGACTGCGGATCGCGAAACGCCGTCTCGCGCAGCTGCATGAAGCGGCTTACATACCACTCATGCAGCCGGTCCTCGTCGGCATCGACGTAGATCGAGAAATCGAAGAAGTCGGACACGAACGGAATCGCGCGCCCGTCGCGCGGCAGGCGCGCGGGCTGGAGCACGTTGAGCCCCTCGACGATGAGGATGTCCGGCCGGTCGACGACCTCCTCCTCGCCGGGTACGACGTCGTAGGTGAGATGCGAATAGACCGGCGCGCTCACGTTGCGCGCGCCCGCCTTGATCGCGGACAGGAAGCGCAGCAGCGCCGGCGTGTCGTAGCTCTCGGGAAAACCCTTGCGCTTCATGATGCCCAGCCGCTGCAACTCGGCGTTGGGAAACAGGAAGCCGTCGGTGGTGAGAAGCTGCACCTTGGGCGTGTTGGACCAGCGCGCCAGCATCGCCTCCAGCACGCGCGCCGTGGTGGACTTGCCCGCCGCCACCGACCCCGCGATGCCGATGATGTAGGGCACCTTGCCGTCCTCGACCGCCAAAAAGCGTTCGGTAGCGCGGTAGAGCCCCTGCATGGCCGCGACATAGAGCGACAACAGGCGCGACAGCGGCAGGTAGATCTCCGCCACCTCGGACAGCGACAGCCTGTCGTTGAGCGACTGCAGGCGCACCAGCTCGTCGATGGTGAGCGTCATGGGCGTGTCGGCGCGCAGGCTCGCCCATTCGTCGCGGGTGAAAACCCGGTAGGGCGACAATTCTCCGTTCAGCGGCGTCATGCCAGCCTCCGCATTGCGGTTCGCGTCACGCCCGGGCTCACGTTCCCCGCGCGGCTTTTTCGGCGAGGCCCGACTGGGCTGTCCGCCGTTTAAGCTCGTTCAGCACATCCTGCAACGCAATATTTCGCGCCCGCAGCACGACGAGCAGGTGGTAGAGCACATCCGCGCTCTCGGCCACCAACCCGTCGCGGTCGCCCTCGACGGCCGCGATCACCGCCTCGACCGCCTCCTCGCCGAGCTTCTTGGCCGAACGCGAGACGCCGCCGGCGATGAGCCGGGCCGTGTAGGACACGTCCGGGCTCTCGGCTGCGCGCAGGGCCAGGATGGCCTCGAGATCGGCGAGCGTGAAAGGCTTTTCGCTATCGCTCATCTCATCTCGCTCCGCCCGCGGCCGGATCGCGGCGCACGGCGACGCCCGCCGCCGCCAGCGCGTCCTTGGCCTGCCCCACCGTGAACTCGCCGAAATGGAAGATGGAAGCCGCCAGCACCGCCGTGGCGTGGCCGTCGCGGATGCCCTCGACCAGATGCTCCAGCGTGCCGACGCCGCCCGATGCGATCACCGGGACGGGCACCGCATCGGCGATGGCGCGCGTCAGCGCGAGGTCGTAGCCGGCCTTGGTGCCGTCGCGGTCCATGGAGGTGACGAGCAGCTCGCCCGCGCCAAGCTCCACCACTTCCTCGGCGAAGGCCACGGCGTCGATGCCCGTCGCCTTGCGCCCGCCGTGGGTGAAGATCTCCCACGCGGGTTCCTCGCCCGGACCGGAAACGCGCTTGGCGTCGATGGCAACGACGACGCACTGGCTGCCGAATTTTTCCGCCGCCTGACGCACGAAACGCCGGTCGTTAACCGCCGCCGTGTTGATCGACACCTTGTCGGCGCCCGCGAGCAAGAGCGCGCGGATGTCCTCGACCCGGCGCACGCCGCCGCCGACGGTCAGCGGAATGAAGCAGGCCTCCGCCGTGCGCCGCACGAGGTCGAGCAGCGTACCGCGGTCCTCGTGGCTCGCGGTGATGTCGAGGAAGCACAGCTCGTCGGCGCCCGCCGCGTCATAGGCGCGCGCGGCCTCCACGGGGTCGCCGGCGTCGCGCAGCGCCACGAACTGCACGCCCTTGACCACGCGCCCGTCCTTCACGTCCAGGCAGGGAATGATCCGGTTCTTGAGCATCAGCGCCTGCCCTCGATGAGCGCGATGGCGGCGCGCGGGTCGAGCCGCCCGTCGTAGAGCGCGCGGCCGGTGATGGCGCCCTCGAGGATGGCGCAGTCGGGTTCGAGCAGCCGCTCCACGTCCGCGATGGAGCCGAGCCCGCCCGAGGCGATGACCGGAACACTCACAGCCCGCGCCAGCTCCAGCGTGCTGGCGATGTTGAGGCCCTGCACCAGCCCGTCGCGGGCGATGTCGGTGTAGATGATGGCGGAAACGCCCGCATCCTCGAAGCGCCGGCCCAGCTCGACCGCCGTCAGCTCGGACGTCTCCGCCCAGCCCTCCACGGCGACCTTGCTGTCCCACGCGTCGATGCCCACCGCGACCTTGCCGGGAAACCGGCGCGCCGCCTCGCGCACGAACTGCGGATCGCGCACTGCCGCCGTGCCGATGATGACGCGGGCGATGCCCTTGGCGAGCCAGCCCTCGACGGTGGCGAGGTTGCGGATGCCGCCGCCGAGCTGCACCGGGATGTCCACGCGCGACAGGATGGTGTCGACCGCCGAGCCGTTCACCGGCTTGCCGGCGAAGGCGCCGTCGAGATCGACGACGTGCAGCCACGAAAAGCCCTGCGCGGCGAAGGTCGCGGCCTGGTCGGCGGGTTCGTCGTTGAACACGGTGGCGCGGTTCATGTCGCCCTGAACGAGGCGCACGCAGCGGCCTTCCTTCAGGTCGATGGCGGGAAACAGGATCACGGACGCCACCTCAGGAAATTGGCGATGAGAGCGAGGCCCAGCGCCTGGCTCTTTTCGGGATGGAACTGCACGCCGGCGACGTTGCCGCGGGCGACGATGGCGGTGAGCGCTCCGGCGTAGTCGGTCGTCGCGACGAGGTCGGACGCCTGCCCGGGGTGGAGCGCGTAGGAATGGACGAAATAGGCGTGCAGCCCCTCGCTTCCGGTGGGGATGCCGGCGAGAAGCGCGTGGTCGTTGACCACGTCAAGCGTGTTCCAGCCCATGTGCGGGATCTTCAGCGACGGGTCGGCGGGCTCGATCAGCGACACGTCGCCGTCGATCCAGCCAAGCCCCGGCGTGGTCTCGTATTCGAGGCCGCGCGTGGCCAGAAGCTGCATGCCGACGCAGATGCCGAGGAATGGCACGCCGCGCCGTCGCACCGCCTCTTCCAGCGCCGGCACGAGGCCGTCGACGGCGTCGAGGCCTCGGCGGCAATCGGCGAAGGCGCCCACGCCCGGCAGCACGACGCGCGACGCCGCGCGCACCCGCTCGGGATCGGCGCTGACCAGCACGGCCTCGTCCACGCCCGCCTCGCGCGCGGCGCGCTCGAACGCCTTCGACACCGAGTGCAGGTTGCCCGATCCGTAATCGACGATGACGGTACTCAACGCGGTTCCTCCGCTGCGGGAAACAGGCCGATGATTTCACGATCTTGCGCCACGAACGGGTCGCGCCCGTGCGGGGCGGTCCTCGATCGCGCGGGCGCGGACGGAGACGGAGCGGCCTCCGCCGCCGCATGGGCAGCCGCCTCGGCTTGCGGGTCGAGCCACAGCGAGAACGCCCGCCGCTCGGCCTCGTGGAGATCGGGCGCGACGACGACGCCGCGCAGCGCCAGCCCGCGCCGCTCCAGCGACAGGCGCCGCAGATTGTTGGCCTCGAGCGCGAACAGGATCGCCAGCAGGACGCCGGCTACCACGATCGCGGCCTGCGGCAGCCCGGCCCATTCCAGCGAGAACGACAGCGCGGCGCTCACCAGCACGAAGCCGAGGGCGACGAGCCACAGCCGGTTCCACAGGCACCACAGCACCTGGAAAATGAACGCGCCCCACGAAAAGCCGTCACGCACGAGCACGGCGTCCTCGAGCGCGCGCGCGTCGCCGGGGGCGGCGTCACGCGGCAGATGAAAGGTGTAGACAGCCATTCCGGCCTCCCGCTCCCCGCTTTCCGAATAACGGAAATTCCGTTTAAAGCGATCCCCTGATTACAGCGAACCTTTGGTCGAGGGAATGCGCTCGCCTTCGCGCGGATCGACGCTTACCGCCTTGCGCAGCGCCCGCGCCAGCCCCTTGAAGCTGCTTTCGGCGATGTGATGCGCGTTGTCGCCGTAGAGCGTTTCGACGTGCAGCGTCAGCCCGGCGTTGATGGTGAAGGCCTGAAACCACTCGCGCACCAGCTCGGTATCGAAATTGCCGATCTTCTCGCGGGCGAACTCGGTGCGGAACACCAGGAAGGGCCGGCCGGAAATGTCGACGGCGACGCGCGTGAGCGTCTCGTCCATGGGCAGATGGACATCGGCGTAGCGCGTGATGCCGCGCTTGTCGCCGAGCGCTTTACGGAACGCCTCGCCGAGCGCGATGCCGGTGTCCTCCACCGTGTGGTGCTGGTCGATGTGCAGGTCGCCGGTCACCTTCACCTTGAGATCGAACAGGGCGTGGCGGGCGAAGAGGTCGAGCATGTGGTCGAAGAAGCCCACCCCGGTCGCGATGTCGGCCTGTCCCGTGCCGTCGAGATCGAGGCTGACGGCGACATCCGTTTCCTTGGTGCGTCGTTCCACCGTGGCGCTGCGCATGGTAAGCATACTCCCATCGTTTCGGCGCTTGTAGCAAGAGTTCGCGCCACGCGCCAGCGCCGCGTCCAAATCGGGTTTGCATCGGCGCAAAAGCCGCTTACATGTTGGTCTTCTCTTCCGGACAACAAGGTTCGTGCACCAGACCATGCAGGGGTACATGCAAGACAATCGCGACGGCCAGTTCCACGCCACCACGATCCTCATGGTCCGCAAGGGCGGGCGCGTCGTCGTGGGCGGCGACGGACAGGTCAGCCTCGGGCAGACCGTGGTGAAGGGCAACGCGCGCAAGATTCGCCGCCTCGCCAAGGGCAGCGTCATATGCGGCTTTGCCGGCGCCACCGCCGATGCCTTCACGCTGTTCGAGCGCCTCGAGGCCAAGCTCGAGCAATACCCGGGCCAGTTGACGCGCGCCTGCGTCGAGCTCGCCAAGGACTGGCGCACCGACCGCTACCTGCGCCGGCTCGAAGCCATGCTGCTCGTGGCCGACAGCGAGGTGGGGCTGCTGCTGTCGGGCACCGGCGACGTGCTGGAGCCGGAGCTGCACGACGGCGCGGCGATCATGGCCATCGGTTCGGGCGGCAACTATGCGCTCGCCGCCGCCCGCGCGCTGGCCGATTCGGCGCTGAGCGCCGAGGACATCGTGCGCCGCGCCATGGCCATCGCCGCCGAGATCTGCGTCTACACCAACACAAGCCTCGTGATCGAGGCGCTCGACGCGGCGGAGCAGAAATGATCGGACAGGATGTCCTCTCGACCGCCGTGACGCGCGGCATCCTGCAGCCGGATCAGGTCACGGCGCTGACGGCGCTGGCGGAGGAACTGGCCCGCGCGCCGGCGCCCGCGAACGCCGAACCCACGCCCGACGACGAAAAACTGCGATTCATCAGCGGTTTCAACGATATTTTCGTCAGCATCGGCATCGCCCTCTTCATCGGCGCGGTAATCCTGCTCTTCGGCGAGCGGGCCGGCGAAGCCGCCACCTGCGCCGCCGTGGCAGCGACCGCATGGGCGCTGGCGGAGCTTTTCAGCCGCAGGCGGCGCATGGCGCTCCCCAGCATCCTGCTGCTCGCGGCGTTTTCGATTTCCACCCTCCTCGGCCTCGCGTGGTGGCTGTCGCCGCTCATCGGCGACGCGGCGCAGGCGGGCGTCGTGTCGATCGAACCGTTCGTCGAGGATACACCCGCGGTCGTCGTCGTTGCGGCGCTGCTGACCTGCGCCGCCACAGCGCTGCACTACTGGCGTTTCCGCGTGCCGATCACGGTCGCCGCGGGTGCGGGCGCGCTGGCGCTCGCGGGAGTGGGCGGGGTGCTGCTCGTCGCGCCCGACTGGGGCTTCGCGAATCTCACCGGCCTGCTGCTCACGGGCGGCCTGCTCGTGTTCGCGCTCGCCATGCATTTCGACCTCGGCGATCTCGGACGCACGTCGCGGCGCACGGACATCGCCTTCTGGCTGCACCTGCTCGCCGCGTCGATGATCATCCATCCCGTGGTGACGGCTGTCGCGGGCGAGGTGAGCCTCGACGATCTCGACAGCCGCGCGGCGGTGGCGATCCTCGCGACGCTCGCCGGCCTCAGCCTTGTTGCGCTCGCCATCGACCGGCGCGCGATCCTCAGCGCCGGCCTCATCTACGCCGGGTTCGCCTTCTACGCGTTGATAGACAAGGCCGGCTTTGCCTCGGGCACGTTCATTCCGAGCACGTTCGGCCTGAGCGCCCTGGCGCTCGGCGCCTATGTGCTGGCGATCAGCATCATGTGGCGCCCGCTCCGCAACGGCCTGCTGCGGCTGCTGCCCGAGGGCGTCGCACGCCGGCTTCCCCGACCCGTCCTTTCCAGAGCATGATGGCCCGATGACCAATTTTTCCCCCCGCGAGATCGTTTCCGAACTCGACCGCCACATCGTCGGCCAGCGCGACGCCAAGCGCGCGGTGGCGATCGCGCTGCGCAACCGCTGGCGCCGCCAGCAGCTCACCGGCCCGCTGCGCGAGGAGGTGCTGCCCAAGAACATCCTCATGATCGGCCCCACCGGCTGCGGCAAGACCGAGATTTCCCGCCGCCTGGCGCGGCTCGCCAACGCGCCGTTCCTCAAGGTCGAGGCGACGAAGTTCACCGAGGTGGGCTATGTCGGCCGCGACGTGGAGCAGATCGTGCGCGATCTCGTCGAGGTCGCCATCGGTCTCGTGCGCGAGACGAAACGCAAGGATGTCAAGGCCAAGGCGCAGGTGGCGGCGGAAGAGCGCGTGCTCGACGCGCTCGTGGGCGCGACATCCAGCCAGACCACGCGCGACGCCTTCCGCCGCAAGCTGCGGGCCGGCGAGCTCGACGACAAGGAAATCGAGATCGAGCTGCAACCCCAGGGCCAGGGCGCGCCCCTGTTCGACCTGCCGGGCATGCCGGGCGCGTCGGTGGGCGCCATCTCGATCGGCGACATCTTCGGCAAGCTCGGCGGCGGGCGGGCGCGCACGCGCCGCCTCGCCGTGCGCGACGCCTACGAGCCGCTGGTCACCGAGGAGAGCGACAAGCTGCTCGATCAGGACAGCCTCATTCAGGAAGCGATTCGCGAGACCGAGGAAAACGGCATCGTCTTCCTCGACGAAATCGACAAGATCTGCGCCCGCGAGGGCCGCTCGGGCGCGGACGTGTCGCGCGAGGGCGTGCAGCGCGACCTGCTGCCCCTCATCGAAGGCACGACGGTCTCCACCAAGCACGGCACGGTGAAGACGGACCACATCCTCTTCATCGCCTCCGGCGCGTTCCACGTCGCGAAGCCTTCCGACCTGCTGCCGGAGTTGCAGGGCCGCCTGCCGATCCGGGTGGAGCTGTCGCCCCTCGACGAGGACGACTTCCGCCGCATCCTCACCGAGACGGAGGCGAGCCTCATCAAGCAGTCGGTGGCGCTGCTGGGGACGGAGGGCGTCACGCTCGTGTTCACGGACGAGGCCATCAACGCCATCGCCCGCGTGGCCGTGGAGGTGAACGGCTCCGTCGAGAACATCGGCGCGCGCCGCCTGCAGACGGTGATCGAGCGGGTGCTCGACGACATCTCCTTCACCGCCCCCGACCGCTCCGGCGAGACGGTGACCATCGACGGCGACTTCGTGCAGAACGGCGTCGGCGATCTCGCCCGGAACACCGATCTCAGCCGCTTTATTCTTTAATGCCGCCAAAAGGCACGCGGGTCAGCACCCGGAAGTTCGGCTCGCCCGCGTCCTGCCGGAACAGGGCGAGCCCGTCGACCGGCACCGGCCCGTCGCCGACCTGTCCGGCATGGAGCCCCGTCAGCCCGGTGAGCGCCGCCTCCACCTGCGTGGCAGGCACGAGGCCCGTGAGGGTCAGGTGAAAACGAAAATCCTCGTGCACGAATGGGTAGCCGTAGCGATCGAGGTTGCCGCGCTCGCGCTCCGTCAGCCTTTCCGGCAGGCGGCGGGCGAATTCCTTGTCGGTCAGCGGGGCGCGCAGCGGCTCGAAAGCCTCCACCGCCGCGTGCTCCAGCGCCAGCAGGGCGGGCGTGGCCGGCTTCGCCACAGGCTCGACGAGGGCGATGAAAGCCCCCTTCCCGGCGCGCGCCTCGATGGCGGCGGCCTCCAGCCGAGGCAGGTCGAAGGACGCCTGCGCGGCGGCGAAACGGCCGAATTCGGCCACCAGCTGCTGCTCGTCCACGCCTTGCGCCAGCCGGAACGGGGCCTTGATGGTGGCATGGAAGCCGTAGGCGCGCGGATCGGCGGTCAGCAGCCGCCAACTCGCCACATCGAAGCCATCCGGCGCGATCTGGGGAACGCTGTCGCCGCTCGCCGCGTCATAGCCCAGCACGGCTGAACCGAAGCGCCACAGCGCGCTGTCGGGGTGCGGCATGTAATAGATCGCGTAGCGGTCCGCCTGGGAACTCATGACTTGCTACCCACGATGCGTTGCATGGCTTATCTCCTGGCTTATCTCCCGGCATCTCTCCCGACGCGCCGCCGGTGACCGGCGCCTTTGCCCTCTGCCGGTCCCCGGCATTCGGCGGCGGTCGCAGCAGATACCGTAAAGGTGTCTTGCGTCAATGCGGTGATCCGCGTTAGAGCATCATGCAATTGTCGAATGGTATGTACCGGAGGGAAAACCCCTTGGCCGAAAAATCGCTGGCTCAATCCGCAGCGCCGCTGGGCGCGAAAAGCCTGATTACCGTGGTGAGCGCCATCGTTCTCGTGGCAACGGAATTTTTCGCGCTGGCGCTCGCGGCCGGATGGGCCATAGCCGGCCTGCTGGAGCTTGGCGACATCTTCGAATACATCTTCATGGCCGCCTTCAGCGTGCTCGCCGCCTGGGCGACCGTCCGCTTCGCGCGCTCGGCGTGGCGGCTCGAAGGCGAGCACCGCGATTCCTGACGGCGAGGCCGCCCCTTCCATTTCGAGCGGCGCGGACGATATAACGCCAGTAACGACGCCATCGTAACGCGCGACCACGCGCCCGCGGAGCATTTCATGAGCGACAAGATTCCCGTCACGGTTCTCACCGGCTATCTCGGCGCGGGCAAGACCACCCTGCTCAACCGCATCCTCAGCGAAGAGCACGGCAGGCGCTACGCCGTCATCGTCAACGAGTTCGGCGAGATCGGCATCGACAACGACCTCATTGTCGGCGCGGACGAAGAAGTGTTCGAGATGAACAACGGCTGCATCTGCTGCACCGTGCGCGGGGACCTCATCCGCATCATCGAGGGCCTCGTGAAGCGGCGCGGCAAGTTCGACGCCATCATCGTCGAGACCACCGGCCTCGCCGACCCCGCCCCCGTGGCGCAGACCTTCTTCGTCGACAAGGACGTGTCCGAGCGCACACGCCTCGACGCCGTGGTGACGGTCGCCGACGCCAAGTGGCTGTCGGACCGCCTCAAGGACGCGCCCGAGGCCAAGAACCAGATCGCCTTCGCCGACGTCATCGTGCTCAACAAGACCGATCTCGTGAACGCGCCGGAGCTGGAAGAAGTGGTCGGGCGCATCCGCGCCATCAACCCCTACGCGAAGCTGCACAAGACCCAGCGCGCCGCCGTGCCGCTGACCGAGGTGCTGGAGCGCAACGCCTTCGACCTCGACCGCATCCTGACCCTCGAGCCCGCCTTCCTCGAGGAGGACGATCACGGCCACGATCATCACCATGAGCATGGCCACGATCACGACCATGAGCACGGCCCCGATTGCGGCTGCGGCCATCATCATCACGAGCATGGCCACGATCACGCTCACCACGATGGCCACCGCCACGGCGGCCTGAAGCACTATCACGACGAGGACATGCAGTCGGTGTCGATCGCCGCCGGCGACGTGATCCCGGAAAAGTTCCTGCCGTGGATCAACGACCTCGTGCAGCGCGAGGGACCGAGCATCCTGCGCTCGAAGGGCATCCTGTCGTTCCGCGACGAGCCGCGCCGCTTCGTGTTCCAGGGCGTGCACATGGTGATGGAAGGCGACCTGCAGCGCGATTGGAAGCCGGACGAAAAGCGCGAATCGCGCATCGTGTTCATCGGCCGCAATCTCGACGAAGCGGCCATCCGCGAGGGCTTCCTCGCCTGCGTCGCGGCGGCGTGATCCCATGT
Source organism: uncultured Chelatococcus sp. (assembly GCA_937863995.1). Lineage (GTDB taxonomy): Bacteria > Pseudomonadota > Alphaproteobacteria > Rhizobiales > Beijerinckiaceae > Pseudochelatococcus. The sequence continues at coordinate 20,752 of CALMIK010000063.1, read as the reverse complement.
CCGCCGTATCGCTGCTCGACAATGTCGCCTCCTTCGAGGCTCAGGCCCATGTCACGGGGCTCGGCTGGCTCGGCGGCACCGCCGCTTTCGCTCTCGGCGACGGCGGCGTGTGGCTCGATTCGGCCGGCGAGCGGCGGCGGGTGGAGGCCCACAAGGACGCCGGCGCGCTCATCGCCACCACGGGCGGCGGCAGGCTGATCACCGGCGGCGACGACGGGCGCATCGCCGCAACCGGCGCCGACGGCACCGTCGAGACGCTGGTCGACGAAAAGGGCCGCTGGATCACCGCGCTCGCCGCCCGCCCCGACGGGGCGCTGGCGTGGAGCACCGGCAAGGAAGTGAAGGCGCGCGACGCCAAGGGCCGCGAAACGGCGCTCACCGTCGCCACCACGGCACAGAGCCTCGATTTCGCCGCCAAGGGTTTCCGGCTCGCCATCGCCCACTACAACGGCGCGACCCTGTGGTATCCGGCTGTCGAGAACGGCGTCGAGACGCTCGCCTGGAAGGGTTCGCACATCGACGTCACCATCTCGCCGGATGGCCAGTATGTCGTGACCTCCATGCAGGAAAACACCCTGCACGGCTGGCGGCTCAAGGACGGCAAGGACATGCGGATGGCCGGGTATCCGGCCAAGACGCGCTCGCTGAGCTGGTCGCGCGAGGGTGAATGGCTGGCGACGTCTGGCGCGGAAGCGGCCATCGTCTGGCCCTTCGCCAAGGGCGGGCCGATGGGCAAGGCGCCGCGCGAGTGCGGCGTGCGCCCGGCCATCGTCACCCGTGTCGCCTTTCACCCGGCGGCGCTGGTGCTGGCGGCAGGCTACGCGGACGGCGCGGTGCTGATGATCCGCCTCACAGACGCGGCGGAGCTTTTCGTGCGCGCACCCGACGATTCGCCCGTTACCGCGCTGGCATGGGATGCGAAGGGCGCGCGGCTCGCCTTCGGCACCGAAAGCGGCGGCGCCGGCATCCTCACGCTGCCCTGACCGGCGTCAGCCTTTCGGCGTCCACGGCGTTTCCGGCACCGGGGTGAGCGGCCCTTTGCCGGCGAACCATGACCGCAGGTTGTCGACCATCAGCTGCCCCATCGCGTCGCGCGTGTGGACCGAGGCCGAACCGACATGCGGCAGCAGCACGGCGCGCTCTATTGCCTGCAAGGCAGCGGGCACGCGCGGCTCGTCCTCGAACACGTCGAGCCCGGCGGAAAGAATGACATCCCGCTCCAGCGCGTCGACCAGCGCCGCCTCATCGACGATGGAGCCGCGCCCGATGTTCACGAGAACACCGTCGCGTCCGAGCGCCGCAAGCACCTCGCCGTTCACAGTGTGATGCGTGCCGGCGCCGCCGGGCGTTGCGACAATGAGCACATCCGCCTGCGCCGCGAGTTCCTTGAGCGTGCCGATGTAACGGTATGGCACGTCATCGCGCGGGTTGCGGTTGTGGTAGACGATCGTCACGCCGAAGGCCGCCAGGCGGTGCGCGATGGCGAGCCCGATGCGGCCGAGCCCGAAGATGCCGATGGTGCGCCCGCGCAATGTCGCCGAGAACGGAAACGGCTTCTCCAGCCACTTGCCGGCGCGCAGGTAGCGGTCGGCCTGCGGGATCTGGCGGATGGTGGCGAGCAGCAGGCCGACCGTGAGATCCGCCACCTCGTCGGTGAGCACATCGGGGGTATTGGTGACGACGACGCCGCGCCGCCGCGCCGCGGCCACGTCGATGTTGTCGTAGCCGACACCGAAACCGGCGATGATCTCGAGCGCCGGCAGCGCGTCGATCAGCCGCTCGGGCACGGGCACGCCATTGGTCGCCGCGATGGCGCGGATGCGCGCGCCCTCGCGCGCCAGCCACGTATCGGGATCGGCAATGTCCGGCAGGCTGTGCAGTGAAAAGTTTTCGCCCAGCATTGCCCGGGCGGACGGCACCGTGGCGCCGGTCAGGAGAATGTCGATGCTGGCCATACCGTCACTCCGCGACATCGGCGTCGTCGACATCGTCATCGGGGTCCTCGTCGTTTTGGTCGAGGGCCTGGGCGCCGGCGAGATTGGTCGCGGCCCGGCGCAACAGCTTGCGCAGACGCTTGCGTTCCTTGTTGTCGAAGTCCTCGAGCAGCTCGTTCTCGACCTCGACCCAAAGCTTGTCGATGGCGGCCGCGCGGCTGGCCCCCTCGGGGGTGAGCCGAACGATGACGATGCGGGCGTCGCCCGGCTCGGCGATGCGCTCGACGAGCCCTTGCGCCGCAAGGCGCGCCACCGTCTTCGACGCCGTGGGCGGCTTGACGCGCAGGATGTAGGCGAGTTCGCCCATCGTCATGGCGTCCACGGTGGACAGGGCGTGCAGAACCTGTTCCTGGCCGGGGAACAGCCCCAGCGCCGTCAGACGTTCTCCGATACGCGTGCGGTGAAGGCGCGCGGCATGGACAAGCGCCCAACCGACAGTTCTCGCAACAGGGTGCTTCATCGTCCCCTCCCGTTGAAGGCAGAACTCGGGCTTGGCGCCCACCGGCCGGCCCTGGCCGCGTCATCCGCGACCACGTCGACGGGCCGACGTCAGGATTGAACCAGATAGTTTCCCGACGCAAGCATCTCTTCGCATCGAAGAACAGTTGTCGCGGCGGCAGGTCGGCGGGACAGGCCGTCGATCTCCGCCATCCGGGCAGCCGCTCGCACCCGCCCGACGTATGCCGTCGTCAGGGCCGATAGGTTGCCGCCGAAACAATGCAGCCTTTCTCATGACGCCGAAATGACGGTCGGGCCGATCTCGAATAGGCTTGCACAGGCTCGTCAACACGTTGCACGCTGCAGCGTCTGTCGCGACTCAATTCCGGAACGAGCGAACCATGCCCGCCGGCAGGGCGGCCACAACCACAGGACAAGCCATATGCCTTCCCCACATCGCTGGGCGGATCTCGCAACCACCGACTTCGACGGCGGGAAGCTGCGCGACGCCATCGCCGTGCTGCCCGTGGCCGCCGTGGAGCAGCACGGACCGCACCTGCCGCTCGGCACTGATGTCTTCATCATGGAAGGTTATCTGGAACGCGTGCACGCGCTGCTGGACGAGAGCTTGCCGGTGCTGATCCTGCCCGTTCAGTCGATCGGCCTGTCGCACGAACACCTTGCTTTCTCCGGCACGCTCAGCCTGCGGCCTGAGACGGCAATCCGCGCCTGGACCGACATCGGCGAGGGGCTGCACCGGGCAGGCGTCGGCAAGCTGCTGTTCGTCAGCTCGCACGGCGGCAACTCGCCCGTTGTCGACATCGTCGCGCGCGATCTCAGGGTCCGGCTCGGCCTGACCACCGCCTCCGTCTCATGGCAGCGGTTCGGCTATCCCGACGGGCTTTTCGACGCGGCGGAAATCCGGCACGGAATCCATGGCGGCGACATCGAGACGTCGCTGATGCTGGCCTTCCGGCCGGATCTGGTGCGGGTAGACGAATCACGCAACTTCGTATCGCGCGGAGCTGCACTGGCGCAGCAGCATCGCCATCTCCAAGTCGACAGGCCGGCCGGACTCGGCTGGATGAGCCAGGACCTCAACCCTTCGGGAGCCATCGGCAACGCCGCCAACGCCTCGCGCGAGAAAGGCGAAGCCGCGGCCGCCCAAGGCGTCCACGGCTTCATTCAGTTGCTGGAAGAACTGCGCGACTTCGCACCGCTTGCCGGCCCCGCTGCGGGATGACCACTCGCAAAACCGGCATGCGGGAAGTGCTGTCGCCCCTCAGTCCGCGACGCCGGCGGCGCGGCGCGCCAGCATGGCGCGGGTGGCGGAGTAGTTGGGCGCGACCATCGGATAGTTAGCCGGCAGGCCCCACTTGTCGCGGTATTGCTGCGGAGTCATCTTGTAATGGGCGGCAAGGTGACGCTTGAGCGACTTGTACTTCTTTCCGTCCTCGAGACAGATGATGTATTCGTCGGTGACGGAGGACTCGATCGGAACCGCGGGCTCAGGCTTGGGCTCGGGCTCGGGCGCACCCTGGCTCAGGCGGTCGAGCGTGGTGTGCACAGCCTGGACGATGGAGACCAGCCCGTCTGCGGACAGCTTGTTGAAAGATACGTAAGACTTGACCACGGAGCGGGTAATTTCCGCCGTGGTGAGACCTTCACGTTCCGCCGCTACCATAATTAAACACTCCACTGGATTAATTTCTAGTCGTCCAGGCCGGCAATCGCGCCCGGATCGACAGCAAAGAGGTTGACATTGCGCGCCGCCGCCACAGGTCCGTGCCTGTCGAAGCGACATTCAACAATGATAAGTTCATACAATTCAGTTCACGGTCGCCGTGTATTCATTCCCGCCTCGAGAACAGTAAGAAAATAAAACTTTCAAGGCTGAAATCCTCACCCGAGGTTAGTCAGGCAATATCAGCAATTTCATCCAAGCATCGCGAACCGTATACACGGAAGCGAAACCGACGGGCTTTTCAGCACTTCGGCCAAAGATGTCATGCGTTTATAACCTTGCAGAAACGAGACAATTCTGGAGAGCGAGAGCAAACCGCCAACAAGAACACCCGTCAAAACACCTGGAAACCGCGCGTGTTATCTGAAGAGGCACGCTGTAACGAATAGTTTGTCATGAGGAGCGTGAAGCGTCGTTCCATCCTGCAACGTAAATCTGGGACAACACCTTTTCCGCGAGCGCCCGTTGCTTGTTCCAGCCGATAGTGGAACGGCTCGTCCCACGGCCATCGGCAATATCAACAGCCGCTTCGGCTATCAGCCGGCGCGCCTCTGCGGACAGCCCCGGATAAAGCCTCTCTCCCACCGCGACAACAGTGGCAGACCCTACGTCGTATATAGCGTTCACAGCACACCCCACTTTAACTGTGCATCGGTACCCTTGTCCTTTCCTCCCCATGACGTCTTATTATTTTTTGTATTCGCCCCCGACAGGATAGAACATGCATACGCCTTGCTCAGCCAGCACTCGTGCGGATTTCGCTTGAGCTCCGGATGCGGACGGAACTCTTCGCGAGGGAGTGCTATGTCACTATAACGTCATGCATGAACCGCCTGACATGACTGCACTATTTGCGACAATTATGACGTTTGTCAAGCGTCATTTTCGCCACAACGCCTAACATCTGTGCTTCCAATAAAGTGTCGTGGTATTTGCTCACAATGAAGCGGGGCAGAACATTCGAACCGTTGTATTCGTTGATGGTTCGTGCAGGATCGTCCGCAGGCCAAACAAGAGGGAATGCGCCATAATGTCCGAGGAAATAGAGCTGAAGCTGACGCTGGCTCCTGCCGCGCTGCAGCGGCTGTCCACCCATCCTGACTTTCAGCGCCTCCCGATCACCGGCCGCAAGACAAGCCGGCTGCGCGCCACCTATTTCGACACGCCCGACCGCACCCTGCGCGACGCCGGCATCGCCTTGCGCATCCGCCGCGACGGCGAGGCGGCGGTGCAGACCATCAAGTCCGCGCGCGCGCAAGGCGGCCTGTTGAGCGAGCGCGACGAGTGGGAGAACCCGGTCGAGGGGGGCAAACTCGACTTCGCCCAGGCGGAGGGCACGGCGCTGGCGCCGTTCGTCGCCGACGCCGCGCAGCGCGCCGCCCTCAAGCCCGTGTTCGCGGTCGATGTCGATCGCGAGGCGGTGACCATCGCCTACAACCAGTCCATCATTGAAGCGGCCCTGGACCATGGCCGGGTGAAGGCGGGGCGCAGGGGGCGCCGATTTGCGGAACTTGAGCTCGAGCTCAAGTCCGGCCAGTCCGCCGACCTCTTCTCGCTGGCAAGCGCCATCGCCGCAATCGTGACGGTACGTCCGAGCAGCCTCACCAAGGCCGAACGCGGCTACGACCTCATCGACGAACGCGAACCGGAAGTGACCAAATCGAAGCCCGTGCACATTGCGGCGGGCACGTCTGCCGGCGAGGCGTTCCGCATCATCGCGCGCTCGTGCCTGACGCAATATCTCGCCAACGAGGCCGTCCTGCGCCGCCGGCGCGAATCCGGCGCCGTGCACCAGGCACGCGTGGCGCTGAGGCGGCTGCGAGCCGCCATCTCGGTTTTCAAGACGGTTGTCGACGACCGCGAGCGCGCCTTCATCAGCGGCGAGCTGCGCTGGATGGCAAGCCGCCTCGGCGACGCGCGCGACATCGACGTCTACATCGAGAACGTGCTGGTGCCCGGCCAGGAAGAGCATGCCGGCGACCCGGCCTTCGCCGAACTCATCGACACTTACGACGCCAAGCGCGAGCGCGCCTACAACATCGCGCAGCGCACACTCTCCTCCCGCAGGCTGGCGCAGGCGCTCGTCGCAGCCCTCGCCTGGATCGAGGCGGGAGAATGGACGCGCGCGGACGCCAGCAAGATCCGAAAGCGGCGGGAGCAGTCAATCGAAAAATTCGCCGGCAAACAACTTGGCAAGCGGCGCGACAAGATCATCCTCTCGGCGCAAGACATTGTCGCGCTGTCGCCGGAGGACCGCCACGAGGTGCGCATCGAGCTGAAGAAACTGCGCTATTCGGCGGAATTCTTCGCGGCCCTGTTCGACGATTCGCGCGCGCGCAAGCTTCTCAAGGAGGAAGTGTCCGCGATGTCAAAGCTGCAGGACCTGCTGGGCGAACTGAACGACATCGCCGTGGCGCGCGAGCGGGAGGCCGTCTCGGAGGCAGAAGAGACGCTGCGCGAGGAGCACGCGTCCCATGAACAGGAGTTGCTGGAGAAGGCCGAGAAAGTCTTCGAGACCTTCAAGCAGACGAAGCCGTTCTGGAACGGCGACGACAGCTGAATCTTTCTGGTGAGGCGCGATTTCTTCAAGCAAAGCGGCATCCACTTTGCTTGAAAACGCTTCACACCGCTCCGCGCTGCTTGATGGCGGCGGCCAAAGTGCCGTCGTCGAGGTAATCGAGCTCGCCGCCGATCGGCACGCCGTGGGCGAGGCGGGTGACCCGCACCGGCAGCTCCGCCAGGATCGCGGTGATGTAATGGGCGGTCGTCTGCCCGTCGACCGTGGCGTTGAGCGCCAGGATCACCTCGCTCACGCCGTCCTCGACTACGCGCGCATGCAGTCCGCCGAGGTTCAGATCCTCAGGGCGCACGCCGTCGAGCGCCGATATCACGCCGCCCAGAACGTGGTAGCGCCCGCGCACCGCGCCCGAGCGCTCCAGCGCCCACAGATCCGAGACATCCGCGACGATGACGAGAGTCGATGCGTCGCGCGCCATGTCCGTGCAGATGGCGCACGGATCGGCGGTGTCGACGTTGCCGCAGGTGCTGCACACCTTCACGCGCTCGCTCACCTGCGCCATGGCGTCGGCGAGGGGGGCGAGCAGCGATTCGCGCCGCTTCACCAGCGTCAGCGCCGCCCGCCGGGCCGAGCGCGGCCCGAGCCCCGGCAAGCGGGCCAGCAACTGGATGAGGCGTTCGATCTCGGGACCGGCGGGAGACGAGGCCACGCGCCGGGCCTCAGAACAGCTTCATGCCGGGGGGGATCGGCAGGCCCTTCGTGAGATCGGCGATGCGGTCCTGCATCACACGCTCGCCCTTGGCGCGGGCGTCGTTGAGCGCGGCCACCACGAGATCCTCGACGATTTCCTTGTCTTCGGGGGAAAGGATGGAGGGATCGATGCTGATCGACTTCACCTGCCCCTTGGCCGAGGCGACGACCGTCACCGTGCCGCCGCCCGCCGTGCCCTCGACCTCGATCGAATCGAACTCGGCCTGCACGTCGGCCATCTTCTGCTGCAGGCCCTGCGCCTGCTTCATCAGTCCCATCAAGTCGCGCATCGCATGTCTCCTGTCAGGCGAATCGGGCCGGCGCCAGCGCGCCGGCGGTCAGTCGTCGATATAGGGAGCGGGATCGTCCGCCGCGAGTGCGAAATCGTCGGACACGTCGCCCACGGCGCCGCTTTCGACAGGCGCGGCATCGACCACATCCTGCACGCGCGTGATGATCGCTCCGGGGAAACGCGCCAGCACCGCCTGCACCAGCGGATGCGCGCGCGCGTCCGCCTGCCGCTCCGCCGCCCGCGCCTGCGCCACCTCTGCCAGGGTCGGCACGGCCTGCGCCGCCTCGTCGGAGGAGAGCGCCACGACCCAGCGTCCGCCCGTCCATTCCTGCAAGCGGCGGCCGAGATCGTTGACGATGGCCGCGTTCGCGCCGGGCACGAGGGCGAGCTCTATCAGTCCCTGTTCGTAACGAACGAGGCGCACGTCGCGCTCCAGCGCCGCCTTCAGGGCGATGTCGCGGCGTTCGCCGGCGAGCGCCACTACGTCCTCGAAACGCGCCAGCCGCATCTCGGGGCGCGCGGCGGGAGCGGGCGACATAGCCGGGGCTGCGACGGAGCGCGCCGGCGCGCCGGAAGCCGCCAAAGCGAGCCGCGCGCCGCCTCCCCCCGCATTGCCGCCTCCGCCAGTGCTTCCCGCGCCATTATTTGCCCCGGGGAGAGCGCCGGAAATACCGTCGCGCAGGCTGCGCAACGCCTCTTCGGGCGACGGCAGATCGGCGGCATAGGCGAGGCGCACCAGCACCATCTCGGCGGCGGCCAGCGGTTGCGCCGCCGCCTGCACTTCCGGCAGGCCGCGCACCAGGATCTGCCACGTGCGTGACAGCACGCGCACGGAAAGCCCGCCCGCCAGCAGCGCGCCGCGTGTGCGCTCGACATCGGTGAGCGCGGCGTCGTTCGCCGCTTCCGGCACCAGCTTGAGGCGGGTCACGAGATGGGTGAAGGACGCGAGGTCGGTCAGAACCACCGCCGGGTCCGCCCCGGCATCGTACTGGGCGGCGAGTTCGGCGAGCGCGGCGGCGATGTCGCCGCGCATCAGCGCCTCGAACAGATCGATCACCCGGCCGCGGTCGGCGAGGCCCAGCATGGCCTTTACTTCCTCGACGCCGACATTGCCGGCACCATGGGCGATGGCCTGGTCGAGCAGCGACAGCGAATCACGCACCGACCCCTCGGCCGCGCGCGCGATCAGCGCCAGCGCCTCGTCATCGAAAGTGACGGCCTCCGCCGCGCAGATCGCGGCAAGGTGCGCGCGCAGGGCGGCGGCGTCCACGCGGCGCAGGTCGAAACGCTGGCAACGGGAGAGAATCGTCACCGGCACCTTGCGGATTTCCGTCGTCGCGAACACGAACTTGGCGTGCGGCGGCGGCTCCTCCAGCGTCTTCAGGAAGGCGTTGAACGCCTTCTCCGACAGCATGTGCACCTCATCGATGATGTACACCTTGTAGCGGGCGCTCACCGGGGAGTAGCGGATGCCGTCGATGATCTGGCGCACATCGTCGATGCCGGTGTGGGAGGCGGCGTCCATCTCCATCACGTCGACGTGGCGCGATTCCATGATAGCGTCGCAGTGCACCCCCGCTTCGCCCAGCTTCACGGTGGGCGCGCCCGAGCCGTCGGGCAGGGCGTAATTGAGGGCGCGGGCGAGGATGCGGGCAGTCGTCGTCTTGCCGACGCCGCGCACGCCGGTCAGCATCCAGGCCTGCGGAATGCGCCCCGCCTCGAACGCGTTCGAGAGCGTGCGGACCATGGCCTCCTGGCCGATCAGGTCATCGAAACTGCGGGGGCGGTATTTGCGGGCGAGAACGCGATAGGGGGCGGCGTTGGGCGAATCGGTCACGGCACCATCCGACATGACAGCGCAGCCCCGATCCGGGCTCGCAAAAGGTGGGAGGCTGGACGAAGACCCGCCCGGTCTCGTTAGGGCTGCTTCCTTCCGGACCTGACCCGGTTGGCGAGTGGAACGTCCAACGCCAACCTCCCGCGCCCTATATCGGGGAAAAAATCGCCCGGCGCAAGGCCGATGCGTGAAATCTCCCGCCCCGCGTTGTCAGAAGCCGATCCGCTGCACGATCGCCTGCCATGTCAGGTGCTCGCGCACGTAGGCGAAGGCGGCGGCGGTGATGGGGTCGCAGGTCGCGATGCCCACGTTGGCGATGTGCCGCAACGCGTCCGCCATTTGCCAGCGCTCGCGAACGAGAACGTGCACGCCGTCGGTAAGGCCGCCGCCAGGCACCTCCGCGCCGCCAAGCCCGGCAAGCCCCTGCGGCGTCGTGATGACCAGCGCCCCGTTGGCGGCGTAATCGATCACCTTCAGGTTGGTGCCCGCGCCCTGCACCACCGGGTTGATGCCGACATCGGCGGCGGCGAAGATCGTCTGCATTTCCGCCTCGCCGACCGGCCCGAGAATGCGCACGTTCGCAGGCGGCGTCACCGCCTGCAGCTCGGCGGCGGCGTTCATCTTGCCCACGAGCCAGAACGTCCATTGCGGGCATTCGCGGGCGATGTCGATGAGCGCCAGCGCCGCCTCGACATTGGGCGCGTGCCAACTGCCGACGAAGAGCGCCAGCGGCCCCTCGACGCCGAGTCGCGCCTTCAGCGCCTCCCGCCGGTCCCGCTCCAGATGCGGATCTTCCGGCAGGTCGGCGCCGTTGGGCACCACCGCGATGGCGTCCTCGTCCTTGCCGAACATGTCGCGGAACACCTGCCGCTCCGCCTCGCTGACGGTGAGCACGCGCGCACTGCCGGCGACGCAATCGCGCTCCAGCGCCGCCACCTCCGCAAGCACCGCGCGTCCGGCGGGCGACCGGGGCAGGATGGCGTCCTTCAGCTGCGTCTCGACATTGTGCGCGTCGTACCAGACCGGCCCGTCGAAAGCGGCGCGCAGGAAGCGGTAGAGATAGGGATGGCTCGCGATGGCCAGCGAAGCCCCCGCGAGCTGCCGGCGCAGGATGCGGGGAAGGTCCGGCGTCAGATGGCCGTAGAGCGTCGCCGATATGTCGGACACCGACGTTTCGTCGAGCGCCTTCGTCAGCACCCACTCCGCCTCGATGTGCGGGCGCGAGATCGGAATGCGGATCTCGCGCAGGTATGGCGAGAAGGTTATCGTCTCGGCCTTGTCGTCGTGGCGCAGCAGCGACACCATGGTGACGTCCGCCCGGGCGGAAAGTGCGCGCGCCAGCGCCCACAGACGCCGCTTGCCGCCGGTATCCACGGGCCAGAGCGGATAGGTGTTGGCCATCACGATGCGTCGGCGCGACCGCGCGCCTGAAGGCAGGACGAGCGCCGCGCCGAGCCGGCTCCATGTCACCCGCCGCACGCGCTCGCGCCCCGCCGCCCCCATGGCCAGCGCCCGCGCGGGCTCGGCGAGCAGCGCCGCGAAAGCGCCGGTGAGCGAGGCCGCGTCGGGCTCGGCCACCAGGCCGGTGACACCGTCCTCGACGAATTCCAGCACGCCGCCAGCGTCCGTCACCGTCACCACGGGCCGCCCCGCCGCCAGCGCTTCCAGCGTGACGAGGCCATAGTCCTCGTCGTAGGGCACGAAGGGAACGGCCAGCGCCGTGCGGTAGTGGCGCGCCAGCTCCTGCTCGGAGAGCCGGCCGGCAAACACGATGCGGTTGTCGCCCTTGGCCCGCAGGGTGAGTTCATGGCGCTGGGGGCCGTCGCCGGCGATGACGAGGCGGGCGTCGCCCTCCACTTGCCGGAAGGCGTTGATGACGAGCGCGAGCCGCTTGGCGTGGTCGAGGCGGCTGACGGTGAAGAAGGTCGGCGCGACGCCGTCGAGGCCGGTGACGGCATCCGCGTCTTCGCCCTCGCCCTCTCCGCGCAACAAGGCAAGGCCGAGGTCGGAGGGCACGTGCGCCACCTCCACTTCGACATGGGGCGGGAAATAGCCGTCGCGGGCGCGCACGTTATGCGAAATGGAGACGTACTTGCCGATCCGCTCCGGCGCGAGGCCGATGGCGTCGAGCTTGTGCACCACGGCGCGGATGAGCGGGGCGGGCAGCGCCAGCCATTCGCGCGGGGGGGCGGCGGCCAGAAGATTAACGATGGCGCCGAAAATATCGGGCAGCAGCGACCGCTCGACCGAAGAATGCTCGAGCAGCCGCCTGAGCGGCGCGAGCAGGGCATCGTCCGGCAGGGCCGTGGTCATGTCGCCCGGCCAGGTGTCGTAGAGGCCGCGCAGCCGGTGCAGCATGTAAACCACGTGGTTGGGGTGCGCCGCCATCCAGGCCGGATACTTGCCCGAGATCACCATGTCGAACTGCGACAGGTCGAGCGCAGAGAAACGGCGGTAGGAATCGACGATCTCGTAGAAATCGCGCTCGGGCGACGGCACCTTGAGCAGCTCGCAGACGTGGCGGGTGTCGTTGACGAAATGATTCGTCAGGCCAAGCCAAAGACGCTCGGCGCCGCCGAAGGCGAACGGCACCGGGCTCGGGGCGATCACGGCAATCTTCATCTTCGCGCGTCCCTTGTCATTCGGTCAGGCGGTCGACGACGTCGTCCCACGAGATGCCGCGTTCCTGATAGCGGGCGAGCCCGAGCCGGCCCATCTCGCGCGCCCCTTCGCGGTCGTCCCACAGCCGGTCCACGGCGTCGGCGATGGCCTGGGCCGTGGGCGCCACGACGAAGCCGGTCGCGCCGTCCTCGATCAGTTCGAGCGGCCCGCCCGAATCGTCGCAGGTGACGACAGGCTTTCCGGCGAGCTGCGCCTCCAGCGTGACGTATCCATAATCCTCGTCGCGGGGCGGATAGAGCACACCCAGACAGTTGGCGTAGAGGGCGAGCTTTTCGGCGTCCGGGCAATCTTCGAGGATGACGACGCGCTCGCCGAGATCGTGCTCGGCAATGAAGCGTTTGTTGGTTTCCAGCAGGCCGCCGCGGCCCGCCAGCACGCAGGTGACCGGCGCGCGCCACAGCCGCGCCGCCTCCAGCACCAGCCCTTGGCGCTTCAGCGTCTCCATGCGGCTTGGCATGAATACGTAGTTCAAGGCCTCGCCCTGCCTGAAGTGCCCGGCGAGCGGCGGCGGGTGGTACAGCGGTTCCGCCGCCAGCCCGTTGAACCGCGACAGCCGCGCGCTGACGTTGCGCGAGTTGGCGAAGAGGCGCTCCGCCAGCGCCAGCACACGGTTGTCGAAGGGGGGAATCAGCTCGTGCAGCCGCTGCACCGCCTCTTCCGGCTCATCGGGATAGAGGTCGTAGACGATGCGGTGCTGGTGCATGATCCACACCACGTGGCGGGGATGGCGCACGCCGTAGCCGGGAAACTGCAGGCTGATGACCTTGTCGACGCGCTGGCCGTTGGGAGCCTCGAGATCGAGCGTCTCGCACCAGTCCATCAGCCTGAGGATCGATTCCTCGGGGTGGAATGTGAAGGGAAAGCGCAGCGTCTCCACGTCGTGCCCCCGCTCGCGCAGCGCGGCGACCAGCCCGTCGAAATGGTAGGTCGCGCCACCGGTCAGGAACGGCGTGGCGTTGGCGGTGACGATGAGCCTCATCCGGCAGCCTCATCCGCGCCGCCGCGCTTGCGCGCCAGGATGGCGTAGTCCTGCGGACCGTAGAGATGGCAGTTGAGCCGGTCGGCAGCGGGCGTGCCGGGCTCGACCAGCGCTTCCGGCGGGTAGGGACGCTGGCGGACGATCTCGATATCCTCGAACCCGTGGAACTTCGCCAGGAAAGTCATGCTGGAGGGCGTCAGCGGGTGGCGATGGGTGGGATCGTGGTAGAATGTGTGCGCCCCCACCAGCAGGTTCTCGGGATTGGGGGTCTCGAACAGCACGAGCCCGCCCGGCTGCAGAACGCGGTGCGCCTCGGCGAACACCGCGAACAGCACCGGGAACGGCAGATGCTCGATGATGTGGAAGCCGCTCACCACCGACAGGCTGTTATCGGGCAGCGCCCGCAGCGCCGCGAGCGCATCGCTGAGGGTGACGTCGTGCCCGCGGGAGCAGCAAAGCTCCACCATGGTCGGGCTGAGATCGATACCCCGCGCGGCGTGGCCGCTGTCACGCAGCAACGACAGCCACTCGCCGCGCCCGCAGCCGAGATCGAGAACCGGCCCGCCGGCCCGCTGCGTCGCCGCCGCGACGGCGTCGAGATAGACCGTCAGGCCTGCCCGGATGTCGTCCTCGGGGCCGCGCATGGCGTCCTCAAAGGCAAGATAAAAAGCGTCGAGGCAGGGATCTCCGGCCAGCTCGGCGGCAGCGTCGATTGCCCTGCCGGAGCGCGCCTCGCGGGCGAGCGCGTTCACATGATCGCGCGCCGCAAGCGCGATTTCGGCGGCCAGGGAGGCACGGATGCTGCTTTCCGCGCGCTGCAGCCGGCCACGCGGCAGGCGGGCGAGGAACCGCAGCAGCGGCATGCGCTCTAGCCTGCGCGCGCGCTTGTAGACGCCGCGATAGGTGCGAAGGCCGGCATCGTCCACCTCACGCCGCTGGAACTCGTCCGACAGCGTGATGTCGCACAGAACTTCCAGCGCCCCCCGCCCGGCGGCGAGCTGGGCGCGATAGCCGTCGAGACCGCCGGAATCGATGTCGCGGTCGAGCAGCACCCGGTAGGCGGCCTTGAGGAATTCGTCGCCCTGCTCCAGCAGGAGCCTGGGCCAGTAGCTCACATCTCCCAGCGGAACGGGGGGAATATCGAGATCGGGAGCGCCGTTCGCCCCAGCCTCCTGCAGCCCCGCCTCCCGCCGCTCAGCATCGCGCGCTTCCGACGACAGGGAGGCGAGCGCCGCGCCGGATGTCCGCACGCCCTCGCGCAGGACGCGGATGTCGACCTCCATCCGCCCGATGGCGGTGACGCGGTCCTGCTGCAAGGAGATGGCCGCGGCCTGCGCGCGCTGGGCGGACCGCAGGTCCTCCAGCAGAGCGTTGATTGACGCGAGTTGCATCTCCAGCGCCTCGACGCGGATGCTGGTGCGGGCACCGTCCGCCGCCGTCGCGGCATCCTCCAGGTCGGCGCGGCGCGGCGTCGCGTCGAGCGTCGGAACATTGAAAGCCGCAGCCTCGCGCCGCAGCCTGACGAGCAATTGGTCAATGGGAAGTTGATCCGTCATATGTCCCACAAACGCTGAAAGCCGAAAAGTTGAAGGGATGGGAAGCATTCCGGCGCGCGAACGGCAGTCCGGCGGGTGGAAATCAGGCGGACAGAAATCCTGCAGGCCGTAATATCGCCAATCGGAATGAAATAAGCCTTCCCCTGCGATTGGAACGTGTCAGTCCGGCCTTGCGGCCGCGCCGGGCCGGCGCGGAGAATGCCGAAACCCGTGGGCCGACGCCGCGATCAGCATATGGATACCCGAAGTTTCCTCCGTGGCAACCCGACGACACGAAATGCGGCACGAACGGAACAGTTCACATTCATGTTCGCCGCAGGATTCACACGTATTTGATTCGCGTACACATGCGACACATCTTGATGATCGCCGCAGACGACCGATACCATCGCCACCGGGCTTGTTCAATCCGTGCCGGGCGGGAAATCGCCGCCGCTGGCTGCCCGTCCGCGTCCCTTGTCCGTCTCCCTTGCCGGGAACCGCCGCTGGTGCTACAGCGGACGTATTCGTCGTTACACGCTATCCCGCAGCCATTGCCTGTACCGGCGCCCTGCCCGAGCGAGGCCGATTGTTCTCGCCCGTCACGGAGCGCCGCCCGATGGAGCCGCCACCGGCCGTCGATCGGACAATCCCGCGGAAGCAGGATTTTGATCGAGCAAGGACGCTGACATGACCATCACGCTGCACCGGGGCGACCTGCCCGCCGATTTCGACTATGGTGATTCGGTCGCCATAGACACCGAAACGCTGGGGCTCAATCCCCATCGCGACAGGCTGTGCGTGGTGCAGCTTTCCGGCGGCGACGGCTCGGCGGACGTGGTGCAGATCCGGCGCGGCGGGCCGCGCCCGGAAAACCTGATGCGCCTGCTCGGCGACGACCGCGTGCTCAAGATCTTCCACTTCGCCCGCTTCGATCTCGCGGTGCTGTTCCACGCCTTCGGCGTCATGCCCGGGCCGGTCTATTGCACCAAGATCGCCTCCAAGCTCAGCCGCACCTACACCGACCGCCACGGCCTGAAGGACAACCTGCGGGAACTTCTCGGCGTCGAGATCTCCAAGCAGCAGCAGTCCTCGGACTGGGCGGCGGAAACGCTCTCCGACGCCCAGCTCGCCTACGCGGCGTCGGACGTGCTGCACCTGCACGCCCTCAAGCAGAAGCTCGACACGATGCTCGCCCGCGAGGACCGCACCGACATCGCGCGCGCATGCTTCGAGTTCCTGCCCACCCGCGCGCGGCTCGACCTCGCCGGCTGGCCGGAGAGCGACATTTTCGCCCACATGTGAGCATATCCGTCCAGACATCTGGGCCGGCGGGCATATCGAGACCAGCCACCTGAAGACTCTCTACTTGGAAGCGGGGCCGGCGCAGACTATATCTACGTCCTCACGTATCGCGCCCCAACCGAGCACGGAAGCCAGTTGACCGACGCCGACCATACGCCCGCTCCTCTCGCGCCCCGGCCCCCGGCATCGGCGGGCCCGCAGGTCGCCGGCGTTTCGCCGGCCGCCTACCGCGCCGCGATGCGCCATTCCGCGCGTGTGCGGACGCTGAAACGCCTCATTCCGCTGGCGGCCTTCGTCGCTGTGCTGGTGGTCGCGGGCATCGCTTTCCTCAAGCCGCTCAGCAGCATCGGCGGCCTCAGCCTCGGCCCGGTATCGCTGTCCGGCTCCAAGATCACCATGGACGCGCCCCGGCTGACCGGTTTTCGCGACGGCACCCAGCCATATGAGGTCACGGCGGCTTCCGCCACCCAGGACGTGCGCAATCCCTCCATCGTGGAGCTCAACGACATCTCCGGCCACGTGCAGCTCGACGGCGGCGGCAAGGCCAACATCAATGCCGCCACCGGCCTGTATGATTCGCAGAGCGAGCACCTCAAGCTCACCGGCGACGTGAGGGTGCGCACCGACAACGGCTACGACGCGCGGCTTTCCTCCGCCTCGGTGGACTTCAAGGGCGGGCGCGTGGTGTCGGACGAACCGGTCGTCGTGACGATTTCCCAGGGCACGATTTCAGCGGACAGGCTCGACATTTCGGACAATGGCAAGCATATCGTCTTTGAAGGCAGGGTGCGCACCGTCCTCGACGGCGCCGAGGAAGCGCAGCGCTGACACGCGCGCGACACGGGCACGCGCGAGACACGGGCACGCGGACGATACAGGATGGGGCGAATCATGCGGCAGACGGCTTCGGGCCAGCGTACTCCACATACGGGTACCTCGGGCAAACGTATCGTGGAGCGGCTCGTGCCCGCTAGCGGCGCCGTCGCCGCCGCGCTGATCGCGGCGGGCGTGATGCTGTTTCCCGGCGTGGGCGCATGGGCGCAGAACGCCGCGCCGCCGAGCTCGCCGCTCGGCGGGCTCGGCACCGGCAAGGACCCGATCAAGATCGATGCCGACCGCCTCGACGTGTTCGACGCCGAAAAGCGCGCCACCTTCACCGGCAACGTCGTCGCCGTGCAGGGCGAGACGACGCTGCGCTGCTCGTCGCTCAACGTGTTCTACGAGCAGAGCGCGGCCGGCGCCGCCGGTACGACCAAGCCTGAGGCCAAGGCGGAAGCCAAGCCTCAGCCGAAGGGGCAGGGCGCGCAGGCCGAGGGCGACAACAACATCCGCAAGCTCGATTGCCAGGGGCCGGTCACCGTGGTGTCCGGCGCCCAGACCGCCACCGGCCAGCACGCCGTGTTCGACCGGGTCAGCAACACCGTGACCCTCACCGGCAACGTGCTGCTCAGCCAGGAAAAGAACGTCCAGCAGTGCGACCGGATCGTCTACAGCCTCGACACCAGCGTCGCCAATTGCATCGCCCGCCCCGGCGGCCGGGTGCAGGGCGTGTTCGTGCCGGGCAGCGGCAACCCGCCGGGACGCTGATGCGGGCCGGTCACCTGTCCGCGCGGCCAGGCTCCGCGCGGCCCTATTCTCCTCGGCTCCGCGGGCGCCCTGCCCCGCGGCCGTCAACCCGAACAGCTTGACCATGCCAGCGCAGCCCTTCGACACCCTCGACGACAACGCCGGCCTGCACGCCTCGGACCTCACCGGGCGCGCGCCGTCCCCGGCCGCACGCGCCGGCGGGCTGCCGCAGGCGCAGAGCCATTCGCAGGCGGGCGTGCTCGCGGTGGACGGCCTGCAAAAGAGCTATCGCGGCCGCACGGTGGTGCAGGGCGCGGGGCTTCACGTGCGCAAGGGCGAGGCGGTGGGGCTGCTCGGTCCCAACGGCGCCGGCAAGACCACCATCTTTTACATGATCACCGGCCTCGTGGCCGCCGACCTCGGCACCATCACGCTCGAGGGCCACGACATCACGCGCCTGCCCATGTATCGGCGCGCGCGGCTGGGCATCGGCTACCTGCCGCAGGAAGCGTCGATCTTTCGCGGCCTCACCGTCGAGGAAAACCTGCGCGCGGTGCTGGAAGTGGTGGAGCCAAGCCGCAAGGAGCGCGACAAGAAGCTCGACGCGCTGCTGGAGGAATTCGACATCGCGCGGCTGCGCAAGGCGCCCTCCATCGCCCTGTCCGGCGGCGAGCGCCGGCGCTGCGAGATCGCGCGCGCGCTCGCCGGCGACCCGACCTTCATGCTGCTCGACGAGCCCTTCGCCGGCATCGACCCGATCGCGGTCGGCGACATCCAGAACCTGGTGCGCCACCTCACCCGGCGCGGCATCGGCGTGCTCATCACCGATCACAACGTGCGCGAGACGCTGGGCCTCATCGACCGCGCCTACATCATCCATTCCGGCCGGGTGCTGATGGAAGGCACGCCCGCCGAGATCATCGCCAGCCCCGATGTCCGCCGGCTCTATCTCGGCGAGGATTTCCAGCTTTGACGTGAGCGCGCAAAGGCGCTAGAAAAGCGTGGAAGCACCTGCAAGCAAGAAACGTGCCGGCAGGCATTCGCCGTTGTGCCCACCGATACCCGCAGCAAAAGCGATACCGCCGAGGCCCGAGAACGCGACGGGCCATCGCCGCGATCCGTTGCCGGACCGGACGCATGCCGGCAGCCGGCCACAGAATCAGGCGGGAATCGCAGATGGGACTGTCCCACCGGTTGGAGTTGCGCCAGAGCCAGACACTGGCCATGACGCCGCAGCTGCTGCAGGCCATCCGCCTGCTGCAACTGTCGCACCTCGAGCTTGCCGCCCACGTCGACGCCGAGATCGAGCGCAATCCCTTGCTGGACTACGTGGAAGGCGAACCCGGAAGCACCGCCGAAGGCAGCGCCGATCAGGGGCGGGAAGGCAGCGAGACGCCGGAGACGGACGGCGCGCCGCAGGGAAATGACCAGCCAAGCGACCAAGGAAGTGACCCGGGGAGTGACCCGGGAAGCGACGATGAGCGCGCGCGCGACTGGTCGCCGGCTGAACCGCAACTCGAGCGCGCATCCATCGAGGCCGATTTCGGCACCTCCTTCGACAACCTGTTCCAGGAAGACGGCACGGGCGCCGCCGCCGGCACCCGCGAGCCGAGCGCCGCCGACGAGGGGCTGATGGTGTCCTCCGGCCCGCCCCACGGCGGCGCGGGGAGCCACGACCACGACGACGCGCCCGGCATCGAGGCCACGCTCGCTGCGGACGTATCGCTCTACGATCATCTGTCCACCCAGCTCGATCTCGTGACGGCCGATCCGCAGCAGCGCCTCATCGGGCGCTTCCTCATCGACGCCATCGACGGCGCCGGCTATCTGCGCGAGACGACAGCGGACATCGCCGCCCGCCTCTCGGTATCGGAGGAGGCCGTCGCGCGGGTGCTCGATCTCGTGCAGGGGCTGGAGCCCACGGGCGTCGGCGCGCGCGACCTTGCCGAATGCCTGGCGCTGCAACTGCGCGAGCGCGACCGGTTCGACCCCGCCATGCAGGCGCTCGTCGCCAATCTCGCGCTGGTCGCCCGCCACGACCACGCGGCGTTGCGCCGGCTATGCGGCGTCGACCAGGAAGACCTTGCCGAGATGCTGGCGGAGCTGCGCCGGCTCGATCCCAAGCCGGCGCGCGCCTTCGGCGCGGAAACGGCGCAGACCCTCGTGCCCGACGTCTTCGTGCGCGCGACGCGCGACGGCGGCTTCGTGGTGGAGCTCAACGACGGCACCCTGCCCCGCGTGCTGCTCAACCGCGCCTACCACGCCAAGCTGATGTCGGGCGCGCGCTCCGAGGCCGACCGCACCTTCCTGTCCGAATGCCTGCAGAGCGGCGACTGGCTGACGCGCAGCCTGGAGCAGCGCGCGCGCACGGTGCTCAAGGTAGCGAGCGAGATCGTGCGCCTGCAGGAGGGCTTTTTCACCCAGGGCGCCTCGCACCTGCGGCCGCTCAATCTCAAGACCATCGCCGAGGCGATCGGCATGCACGAATCGACCATCTCGCGCGTCACCGCCAACAAGGCGATCGGCTGCGCGCGCGGCGTGCTGCCGATGAAGTACTTTTTCTCCGCCGCCGTGCAGGCCGCCGACGGCGGCGACACCCACGCGGCGGAAGCCGTGCGCCATCGCATCCGCCAGCTCATCGCCACCGAGGCAACGCCCCGCGACGTGCTGTCCGACGACGCGCTCGTCAAGAAACTGCACGACGAGGGCATCGACATCGCCCGGCGCACGGTCGCCAAATACCGGGAATCCCTGCGCCTGCCCTCCTCCGTCGACCGCCGCCGGGCGCTGGCGGCGAAGAACGTCAATGCGGGATAGTTGCCTGAAGGCACACAAATAATGCTGGCCGGCGATTGTCAGCCGACTTAAACTTCAGGAGCGCGCGGGGCCTGCCGGACGCCGTGAGGTCATCCGGCGGCACGAACACCCGGCGCGCGCGAGCGCTTTCCGGTCTGGTGGCCTCATCCGATCGGTCAGAATTCGCTCAAGCAAGGAATCTGGAACCTGTCCTGTTTCAATGCGAGCATGACGGGTTTCAAGGGGAAGGAGAAGCGAATGCCCTTACGGATATCCGGAAAGAACATCGATATCGGCGACGCTCTGCGCGGACAGA
>CALMIK010000062.1 GCA_937863995.1 uncultured Chelatococcus sp. | reverse complement strand
TGCGCCAGTGCGAACGTCGAAGCCAATGAAAGAGCCGCAACGGTCAAAAGCGTTGTCTTCATGCTGTCTCTCCTTCCCTGGCGCAATGATGCAGCGCCTGCATAGAAAGACCGTCAGCCGCGATTTTGTTCCAGAATGAAAACGAAGCTTATACTTCACTATAAAAATTCATAAGCAAAAAATGATAATACCACATAAAATTTTGATAAATACAAAACCAAATGCCACGTTTTCGCTTATTGTTTATTGATTTATATTAATAAAATTATTAGTTTCACATAACTAAAACTTAGCATTTTACTCAATCTATGCCTTTGCAATTAGTATTAATCGATTTTTTTCGGAACAAAAACTTTCAGAGGAATGTTTGATCCCGGCACGGGCGATCGCCTCCGGTTCCGGAATCATGCGGTCCCCGCGCCAAATCCTGAAAGCACAGCCAGTTTGCCAACACTTTCACAGTCGGAGGCACTACATGCCAAGACAAACGCCTGAATCAGAAAATTCTGAAAAGGACAATGGCAACCAGACAGGAAACAAGCCCGAAGAAGGTGCATCGGAACAAAAAGCCGCTTCCGGTCAGTCATCCGATCAGGATGGACTTTCTCCACTGCGCCAGAGCCATCGGGAGGTGATCGATCTGCTCGATACGATCAAGAAAAAACTTCCCGAACGACAGAAAGATAACATTCAACAGCTCAAGACCCGTTGGCTTCAACACTCGGTGCTGGAGGAGGAAATCCTTCTGCCCGAGTTCGAGAAGCGCAACACGGAAAGCCCCGAACTTCTCGAAGGAGAAGTAAAGCGCGATCTCGTCAAGCTGTTGCTTGTCAATCTGTATGCCGACCGCTCCGATAGCGCCGAAGACGGCGCGCGGCTGCGGGTGCTGGATGGGTTCATCCGGCAACTCGTGGAGGCGGAGGAAAAGCCCGGAACGGGCCTCTTCGCCCGCATCGAGTCCTTCAAGCTTCCCGATATCGGGGAAAAGCTGACCCGACGAAAGAAAGAACTCGAAGCGGACGGCGCGCCCGATCCGGTTCTCAACCACCTGTCTTTCAACGATTTCACTCACCACACCTACGACAAGGAGGCTACCGTGACCCATCGTGAACGTGACTCTCAAGGACGCTTCGTCAGCGACGACGACCGCCGTTATGGCAGCCAGTCCCGCCGCAGGGACGAGGACGATCGCGGCGGCCGGGGCTATGGCCGTTACGACGACGACAGCCGCCGCGGCAGCGACGGCCGATTTACGTCGAGCCGCGACCGCGATTATGACGACGATCGCCGTGGCCGCTCCGCGAGCCGCTCGCGCGACGACGACGATCGCCGCTACGCCAGCAGCCGCTCCGACGAGGGCTACAGCCGTGATCGCGGACAGGGCGGATGGTTCGGCGACGCGGAAGGCCATGCCGAGGCCGCGCGCCGGGGCTGGGACGACCGCCGTTCCTCCGACCGCGACTATGACGACGACCGTCGCGGCCGTTCCGCAAGCCGCTCGCGCGACGACGACGACCGCCGCTACGGCAGCAGCCGCTCGGACGAGGGCTACAGCCGCGACCGGGGCCAAGGCGGATGGTTCGGCGACGCGGAAGGCCACGCCGAGGCCGCGCGCCGCGGCTGGGACGACCGCCGTTCCTCCGACCGCGACTATGACGACGACCGCCGCACCCGCTCCGCGATCCGCTCGCGCGACGACGATGACCGCCGCTACGGCAGCAGCCGCTCCAGCGAGGGCTACAGCCGCGACCGGGGCCACGGCGGATGGTTCGGCGACGCGGAAGGCCACGCCGAGGCCGCGCGCCGGGGCTGGCGCAACCGCGACGACTACTGAGTAACCTGCGGTTAAGCGATCGGGCTGGCGCGGCCGAAAGGCAGCGCCAGCCCGGCCCATATGAAAGGGGGAGAAGCAGAAAAATGACACTCGAACCGCGACAACTGGATGAGGAAGAGGCCCAGCGCTTCGGCGTTGCGCCCGGCTGGTGGGGCGTCGACGAGATCGGCACGCCGGTTATCGGCCCGCACCCGTCACGCGAGGGCGCGCTGGTCGGCATCGCCAAAAGCGGCCGCACCGACAGCGAAACGGAGCCCGCACGCCGATCCCCTCCCCCAGGTCAGGGAAGCGGAAAGTGACGGCGGCCACCCGCGCTCCGGACAAAAAAAAACGTGCGGACCTTCAATAAGCGTCCGCACGGAAAAGCCGTTTCCGAGATTGAATACTTACCGCTTGTGCCGGGCAGATTCCGACGGCTCTTTGGGCGGCGGCTGCCTGGTCTCGCGCTTGTCCTCGGGCGCGCGGGTAATGGACGGAGGGTCGCTTGCGGGGAAGCTTTCTTCCAGGCTTTCGTCAAGCAGATCTTCAGTATCCGTCGGCGGCTTTTCAGACTTGTCCTTGGCTGATTGAGCCTTGGCAGACTGAGACTTGTCGGGAGATTTTCCCCCGGCCTTGTCCTTCGATTTTTCCTTGATCTTATCCGCTTCCTTGGCCTTGTCCGCAGGCTTGTCCTGCGATTTTTTGTTTTTGTATTCGTCGTCTTGCTTCTTGTTTTTATCAGGCATGATGACACCTCCCGGTTGACGTCACGGCATCGGATCGCCGCTATAGGCCCAAATTTCCAGCGCCAGCCACGCAATCGCGAGCAGGCCCATGCTCCCCAACAACATGTAGAAAACCGTCCGCCCCACCCCGCCCGGGCGGATTTTCGTCGCGGGCAAGACCTGTTGAGGCTCCTCCGTGCGTGGCTCACGATCGTCAGGTGAATCCACCATCGAAATTCTCCTCATCATCGTTTCACAATAAAAACGCGCCGCCCCGGTGATTGTTCCTGACAGCGCGACGGACAGCCGGACGAGCCGGTGTGCAACTGCGCCCGCCCGCGCCGGAACAATGCTCCACCTTCGGCATTCATCAAGAAATGAAGGAGGAAAGCGATGCCAAAAGCGCTGGTCGACGAGTTCTCCATGTCGATGTCGATGCCGCTGGAAGTGATGGTGCTGCGCATCGTCGGCGCGGCCATGCTCTGCGGCCTCATCGGTCTCGAACGCGAGCTCAGTGTCAACAACGCCGGCCTGCGCACCAACATGCTCATCGGCGTGGCGGCAGCCATGCTCTGCGTCATCACGCTGGAGATGATGCACACGCTCTCGCCCCTGACGGACGCGTCGCGCATGGACCCGATCCGGCTGGTCGAGGCGGTGACGGCGGGCGTCGCCTTTCTGGCCGCAGGCGTCGTCGTCTACACGAAGGGCGACGTGAAGGGCCTCACCACCGGCGCCAGCATGTGGCTCGCGGGCGCCATCGGCCTCTCGGCGGGCATGGGCTTCTGGCCGCTGGCGCTGCTGGCCAGCGTGCTCGGCGTGGTGATCCTGTGGACCCTGCGCCGGATCGAAATCGCGGCGGGCTTGAAAGACGAGACCGGCGACGCAGTTCCGCAAGAGAAGCAGAAATGACCCGCGACATGCCGCACACCCCGCCCGCCACCGACCGCGACTTGTGGACGGTTCACCGTGGCGCTTCGCCCGTGCTCGGCACCGCGATCCATGACGGCCACGGCATGCGGCCGCAGTTGCGTGCGCTGACCGCCCTCACGGACGCCGAGCGGCTGCGCGAGGAAGACCCCTTCACAGGCTACCTCATTCGCGATCTGCCCAGCCGCATCGTGGTGCATCGCTCGCGTTTCGAGGTCGATCTCAATCGCGCCCGCGATCAGGCTGTCTATCTCACGCCCGAGCAGTGCTGGGGCCTGCGCGCATGGCGGGAAACGCTACCGGACGCGGCGGTCGCGGGCTCCCTGCAATTCCACGACGACTATTACGATATGCTGGCGCTGTTGCTGCGGCAGGTCGAAAAGCGGCACGGCGCCTTCGCCGTTCTCGATGTGCACAGCTACAACCACCGCCGCGATGGCCCCGACGACGCGCCGGCCCCGGCAGCCGACGCCCCTGATATCAACATCGGCACGTTCTCGATGGATCGCGGTCGCTGGGCGTATGTCCTGCGAGCGCTGACGGAGCATTTTTCAGCTGCCGACATCGCGGGCCGCAAGCTCGGCGTGGCCGAGAACGTGGCCTTTCAGGGCCGGGGCGAGCAGGCCCGCTTCATCCATGCCGGGTTCCCGCGCAACGGCTGCGCGATCGCCATCGAGTTCAAGAAGATCTTCATGGACGAATGGACCGGCGAACCGGACTGGCGCACTCTCGGCGAACTGCGCGCGTTGATGTCATCCGCCGCGCCCGTGCTCGAAGCCGCATTGGGAGAGGGACGTTGAATCTGGTGGAGCGGCTGAGGGACCCGCAGCCAAGCCGCCGACAACATGGCAGGATCTGAGCAACATCGTCGATTGCCGCGCGTGGTATCGTCCGAAGCGGGCGCGACCCGCTAGCGCGTCTGCGGAAGGCGGGCATAGCCGTTCCCTGCATTGCCGTGCGGTTCGCGCCGATCTACCGCAAGCCCCGAATCCGGCGTCATCGATCCGGGCCTTCGCGAACGGGTGATCGCCGCCGTTTTCGACGCATGCATGCAAGCATTGGAGGCGGCAAAAACTTGTTCAAGGTCAGCTCGCCGGAAGAACCCAACCTCAAGCAGATCTTCGAGGCCATCAGCGCGGAAGGCGACGCCTGTGCTTCGCTGCGACGCCTGCAGGCCACGGGCGACCCGCCCTCCAACATCCACGCCGAAGGCGCGGTCGAACCGGTGGAGATCACCTACGCCATCGACAACCGCGTGCTCGCCACGCTTTTAAAGCCGCTCACACCTTGTCGACGTGCTCGGGCTTGCCCTTGTGCTTGGTGGACGCGAGATCGCTCAGTTCCTTCTCCGTCATCGTCTCGAACATTTCCTTCGAGGCGCCTTTCAGCGTACGCTTCCTGCTGCTGTCGCGCTTGGCGGAGAGAGCGGCGCCAGCCGCCTTCTGCTGAGCCTTCGATTTTGCGGGCATGGCCATTTTCCTCCTTGCGGATTGCTAGTGGCTACGCAGGGGAAACGGCGTGTCCGAAGCGTTGTTCCCGCCAAGAGATCTTCACGCGAACCTGCGCGCGAAAGCCACGCACACGACCACGACGCCCGTGGCCGCGACCATGCCCAACGCCACCGGCTCGCCCAGCAGCAGAGCGGAGAGCGACAGCCCGAAAAACGGCTGCAGCAACTGCAGCTGCCCCACCTGCGCGATGCCGCCGAGCGCCAGCCCCCGATACCAGAACATGAAGCCCACCATCATGCTGAACACCGACACGTAGCCGAGCGCGAGCCACGCGGGAGCGCCGATGCCATGCAACGATTGCGGCAAGGTCAGCAGGGTCAGCGCCAGCATGGCGGGCGCGGCCAGGACGAGCGCCCACGAGATGACCTGCCAGCCGCCAAGCCGCCGCGACAGCCTGGCGCCTTCCGCGTATCCCAAACCGCACAGGACGACGGCGGCCACCATCGTCGCATCGGCAATCGCGGACGACGATCCGCCACCCGAGAACGCGAACACCGCCACCGTGACGCTGCCGAGGCCGGAAAACAGCCAGAACAGCGGCCGGGGCCGCTCGCCACCGCGCAGCACGCCGAATATGGCGGTCGCAAGCGGCAGCAGACCGATGAACACGATCGAGCGCGCGGATGTCATATGCTGGAGCGCGAACGCCGTCAGCAGCGGAAAGCCGACCACCACGCCCGCCGCGACGATGGCGAGCGGGCCGATATCCTCGCGGCGCGGCCGCGCCTGGCGCAGCAGCACGAGCAGCCCCACCCCGAGCAGCGCCGCGATGAGGGCGCGCGCCGACGTCAGGAACAGGGGCGGAAATCCAGCGACGGCAATTCGGGTAGCCGGCAGCGATCCGCTGAAAATGATCACGCCCACAAGGCCGCTGCCCCAGCCGGCCATGCCCTTCTGCTCGCCGCTTCTCGCAACCTGTCCGCCTGCCGCCCGCCAGCCAGCCGCCGATGTTTTCACGCCGCTCATCATTTCTCCCCTTCAAGACTGGCGAGAATAGGCCGCAATGGGTAGCGGGGGCAGCGACAATTCGATACAATTTTATCAAACTGTATCGATAGCAACAGGGATACACCTTGGACAATTCACCCCCGGACAATGCATCCCCGGACACCCCATCCCCGCCCATCGCCCGCAAGAGCACCCGCACAGCCGATGTGATGGCGGCGATACGCGCGAAAATCGCGGGCCGCGCGCTCGGCCCCGGCGACCGACTGCCATCGATCCGCGCCTTCGCCGCCACCATGGGCGTGTCGCCCGCCACGGTCGTGGAGGCCTACGACAGGCTCGCCGCCGAGGGGCTGATCCGGGCGCGGCCCGGTTCCGGCTTCTATGTCGCGGCCACCGCCCTGCCCCCGCTGGCGCTGACGCAGGACCAGCCGCAGCGCGACCGCGCGGTCGATCCCTTCTGGGTGTCACGCCAGTCGCTCGACGCCGACCCGGCGGCGCTCAAGCCCGGCTGTGGCTGGCTGCCGGCGGACTGGATGCCGGCGGAAGCGCTGCGCCGCGCCTGCCGGGCGCTCGCGCGCGCCGACGACACCGTGCTCGCCGATTACGGCGTCACGCGCGGCTCGCCGGCGCTGCGCCGCATCCTCATGGGCCGTCTGGCCGAGGAAGGGATCGAGGCCGCACCCGACCAGGTGCTGCTGACCGCCTCCGGCACCCAGGCGCTCGACCTCATCTGCCGCTTCCTGCTGCGCCCCGGCGACACGGTGCTGGTGGACGACCCGTGCTACTTCAACTTCCGGGCGCTGCTGCGCGCCCATCAGGTGCAGGTGGTCGGCGTGCCCTACACACAGACGGGGCCGGACGTCGCCGCTTTCGCCGCCACCGTGGCCGCCGCGCGCCCGCGCCTCTACGTCACCAATTCTGCGCTCCACAACCCCACAGGCGCCACGCTCTCCGCCCAGACCGCCCATCGCCTGCTGAACATCGCCGCGGCCCACGACCTGACGATCGTGGAGGACGACATCTTCGCCGATTTCGAGCCGGACCCGTCGGTGCGCCTCGCCGCACTCGACGGACTGGCGCGCGTCATCCGCGTCGGCAGTTTTTCCAAGGCGCTGTCCGCTTCCGTGCGCTGCGGCTTCATCATCGCCCGCCCCGACTGGATCAACGACCTCGTGGACCTGCAGGTCGCGACCGGCTTCGGCGGCCCCGGCCCCGTCGCGGCGGAACTCATCGCCAGCGTGCTGGCCGGCGGCGGCTATCGCAAGCACATGGAGGAACTGCGCCGCCGGCTGGCGCGGGCGCGGCGCGAGACCGCCGACAGGCTGGGCCAGCTCGGCATCGAGCCGTGGCTGATGCCGCGTGGCGGTTTCTACCTGTGGTGCCGCCTGCCGGAGGGGTGCGATTCCACCGACGTGGCGCGCGCGGCGCTTGCCGATAACGTCGTGCTGGCGCCGGGCAATGTCTTCAGCGCCTCGCAATCCGCCTCAGGCTTCATGCGCTTCAACGTGGCCCAGTGCGGCGATCCGCGTGTGATGCGCGCCCTCGAACGCGCGATGGGAGGACAGGCGGCGGCGCGCAGCGGTCAGTGAATGGCCAAGTCCCGCAGGCTCGACGGGCGCGGACCGCCAGTGGCCCAGTCGAGCAGTTCGGCTGTGTGGGCGATCGGGATACCCGTCCCCGAGCCGATCTGCACCATGCAGCCGATGTTGCCGGCGCTGATGATCTGCGGGCCGGTCGCCTCGATCGCCGCCACCTTGCGACTTTTCAGTTGCGCCGAGATTTCCGGCTGCATCAGGTTGTAGGTGCCGGCAGAGCCGCAGCAGATGTGGCTCTCCCCCGGCTCCACGACCTGGAAGCCCGCCGCAGTCAGCAGTTCCTTGGGGGCCGAGCGGATCTGCTGGCCGTGCTGCAGCGAGCAGGCGGCGTGATACGCGACCCGCAGCGGCGCGGCGTGCGAGGCATCGTTGAGGCCAAGACCGCTCATCACCTCGGTGATGTCCCGCGCCAGCGCCGCCACGCGGGCGGCATCGGCGGCGATAGGCTCGTCGCGGAACATGTTGCCGTAGTCCTTCACCGTGGTGCCGCAGCCGGACGTGTTGATCACCACCGCGTCGAGCCCCTCGCCGTCGATCTCGGCGACGATCGCGCGGATGGTCGCCGCCGCCGTGGCGTGGCTCTCCGAGGTGCGTCCCATGTGGTGCGTCAGCGCCCCACAGCAGCCGATGCCGCGCGGCACCACGACCTCGCATCCGTGCCGTTGCAGCAGGCGGATGGTGGCGTCGTTGATGTCGGTGTTGAGCACGCGCTGGGCGCAGCCCGTCAGCAAGGCCACGCGCTTGCGCCGCCCGCCCGCCGCCGGAAACCGCTGTGGCCGGTCGTTGGGGCTTGGCGCGGGCAGGCGCGCGGGCGCGATCTCCAGCATGGCGCGCAGGCGCGCGTCCGGCACCAGCCGGCGCAGCGGCCGGGCGAGGCGAGCGCCGAGCAGCGCGAGGCGGAAGCGGCCCGGATACGGCAATATTCGCGCCAGCAGCCAGCGCAGCGCCCGGTCGCTCCAGGAGCGCCGGAAGGTACGTTCGATATAGGCGCGCGCATGGTCGACGAGGTGCATGTAATGCACGCCCGACGGGCAGGTGGTCATGCAGCTCAGGCAGCCCAGGCAGCGGTCGATATGGAGGACCGTGCCGGCGTCGGGCACGCGGCTGTTCTCCAGCATGTCCTTGATGAGGTAGATGCGGCCGCGCGGGCTGTCGAGCTCGTCGCCGAGCACCTTGTAGGTGGGGCACGTCGCGGTGCAGAAGCCGCAATGCACGCAGGAGCGCAGGATCTCGTTCGCGCGCCGCGTGGCGGGATCGGCAAGCTGCTCCTGGGTGAAGTTCGTCTGCATCCCGGTGATCCGTCTGGGCCGGACAGTCTCCCGGCGGATAACCCTCTTACCTCCAACGGCGCGCCGAGGGAAGCAGCTCGCTCACGCAACCGCGCGCAGCGTCATGCCGGCAAGGTCGATATCCGGCGTCTTGCGCCCGACGAGATCGGCGGCGATGCGCGCCGAACCGGCGGACATGGTCCAGCCCATGTGGCCGTGGCCGACGTTGAACACCATGTTGCCGTAGCGCCCGCCACGCCCGAAGATCGGCGTGCCCTCGGGCGTCATCGGCCGCAGGCCGGCCCAGTATTCGGGCGCGGCGTAGTTGGCGCCGTTCGGGAACAGCTCGCGCACGGATGCGAGCATCTTGCGGTAGTTCTCCGGCCGGGTGGATTTGTCGAACCCGGCGAATTCCGCCGTGGCGGTCACACGCAGGCGGTTGCCGAAGCGCGCGTAGGCGACGAGATTGTCCTCGTCCACACCGCCGATGGTGGGAGGATTGTTGCTGCCGTCGATCGGCAGCGTGACCGAATAGCCCTTGATCGGGTAGATCGGCAGCGACACGCCGAGCTCGCGGGCGAAGCGGGGCGCGAACACGCCAAGGCACAGCACGAATTCATCCGCCGCCACCGGCCCCTTCGAGGTGATCACCTGCGCGATGCGGTCGCCCCGCGTCTCGAAGCCCTCGACTTCGGCGTCGAACAGGAATTTCACTCCCAGGTGCTCCGCGCAATGGCGGGCGAGGTTGCGGGTGAACAGGCGCGCGTCGCCGCTGCCGTCGGAGGGGCAATGGATGGCGCCGGCGAACATTTCCTTCACCGGCTCGAGCGCCGGATCGATGCGGGTGGCGGCGTCCGCGTCAATGGCGCGCAGTTCGAGCCCCTCCTCGCTGAGGATGCGCGTGTTGGCCGCGCCGCGCTCGAACGATTCGGGTTTGCGGTAGAGATAGAGCAGGCCGCCATCGAGTCCGTCGTAGGCGACGCCCGTGTCGGACACGATGCCGTTGAGGCGCTCCTGCGAGTAGCGGCACAGGCGGACTTTGCGCTTCGTGTTGGTGCGCGCCTTCTCGGCGGTGCAGTTGAGCAGGAATTTCAACGACCAAGACCACAGCCGCGGATCGAGGCTCGGCCGGAAGATGAGGGCCTGGCTGTCGTCGATCAGCGACCGAAGCAGGATGCGCGGCGCGCGCGGCGAGGACCACGTATAGGCGTGGCCAGGCGCGATGAGGCCGGCGTTGGCGAAGCTCGTCTCCGACGCCGGCTCCGACAGACGGTCGATGACCGTCACATCGAAACCGTCGCGGGCGAGTTCATACGCGGTGGTGACGCCGACGACGCCGGCGCCGAGCACGGCTACGCGCATCCTGCTTCTCCGTCATTATGCGTGGGGGTGGGGATCAGATGGCCGCGGTGACGGCGATCTCGACCGTGAACTGAGGGGCGGCGAGCTTCGATTCGACGGTGGCGCGCGCCGGCGCGTTACCCTCGGCTACCCATGCGTCCCACACGGCGTTCATCTCGGCGAAACCGGCGATGTCCGCCAGCCAGATCGAGGCCGACAGCAGCTTCGTCTTGTCGGTGCCGGCGGTGGCCAGCAGGGCGTCGATGCGGGCGAGGATGTTCTGGGTTTGCGCGGTGACGCTCTCCCCCGGCGCCTCGAGCGCCACCTGTCCCGAAAGGTAGACGGTGTTGCCGTGGACGACGGCCTGGCTCATGCGCGTGCCGGACTCGATGCGGGTGATGCTGCTCATGTGTCGATTCTCCCGTTGAAACGATGTGTTGCGACTATATGTCTACAAAAGTGTATGCACAAGGGGATTGTGATGTGTTCCGTCTCGTGGCAAGTAGAATGTGTACACGAAAAAATGGGGAACGGGTAAACGGAGGGCGTGAGGCGAAGCGGAGCGGGGCATGCAGAAAGCGATAAAGGTCAAGAAGGCGGGGCGCGCGGCCGACAGCGTCGAGAAAGTCTACGACGCGGTCAAGGATCTTGCTGTCGACTACCGCTTCAAGCCCGGAGAGCGGGTGAACGAGGTCGAGCTCGCCGCACGCCTCGGCGTGTCGCGCACGCCGGTGCGCGAGGCGCTGAACCGGCTCAGCCGCGACGGATTCATGAATTTCGTGCCGAATCGCGGCTTCTACGCCCGCGACATCACGCCCGAGGGCGTGCAGGAGCTTTACGAACTGCGCGCGGCCATCGAGCGCGCCGCCTTCCGGCTGGCGTGCGAGCGCGGCAGCGACGCGGAAATCGCCGAAATCGCCGCCATCTGGGAAACCCATAACGGGCTCACGAACGCCGACACGGACGCCGAGCCCGACTGGGGCAAGGTGGCGGAAGCGGACGAGGCGTTCCATGTCGGCATCATCCGGCTGGCGAAGAACGAGCGCATGCTGCACGCGCTCGACATGGTCAACTCGCTGATTCGCTTCTTCCGCCGCATCGATCTGGAGAGCTCCCGCCGGCGCGGCAACACCTACGGCGAGCATGCCGCCATCATCGACTGCCTGAAGCAGCGCGACGGCGAGCGCGGCGGCGAGCTCATCGAGCGCCACATCACGCTGAGCTCGGCCCACGCGGTGGATGTCACCAAGGAAGGGCTGGCGCGCATCTTCTTCGGCCGGCAGCCGCAATAGGCCCCCGGCAGCCAGAGATAGCGCCGGAAGGCCCCCACCTCGCGCCCGCTCCATGCGTCCGGCCGCCTGGAGGCTGGATTGAGGGGTGGATTGGAAGGTTGCTTGACGTTGGAAGGGTGATTGGAGCCCGCCAGCGAAACATGCTATTGAACCGGCCATGAGCGATTTCGAACGATCCGTCCTCACGCCTCCCGGCGGACACCGCAAGGTGCTGCTGCACTCCTGCTGCGCCCCGTGCTCGGGCGAGGTGATGGAGGCGATGCTCGCGTCCGGCATCGACTACACGATCTTCTTCTACAATCCGAACATCCATCCCGAGCGCGAGTACCTGTTGCGCAAGGACGAGAACATCCGCTTCGCCGAGAAGCACGGCGTGGCGTTCGTCGATGCGGATTACGACAAGGACAACTGGTTCGCCCGCGCCAGGGGCATGGAATGGGAGCCGGAGCGCGG
Source organism: uncultured Chelatococcus sp. (assembly GCA_937863995.1). Taxonomy (GTDB): domain Bacteria; phylum Pseudomonadota; class Alphaproteobacteria; order Rhizobiales; family Beijerinckiaceae; genus Pseudochelatococcus. The sequence continues at coordinate 36,962 of CALMIK010000062.1, read as the reverse complement.
CATCCGCTGCACGATGTGCTTCGACATGCGCTTCGAGCGCACCGCGCTTCACGCCCACGAGCACGGCTTCCCGGTGATGACGTCGTCGCTCGGCATCTCGCGCTGGAAGAACATGGCGCAGATCAACGACTGCGGCAAACGCGCCGCCGCGCCCTACGAGGGACTGTCCTACTGGGAATACAACTGGCGCAAGGGCGGCGGCTCTGCCCGCATGATCGAGATCAGCAAGCGCGAAGAGTTCTACCAGCAGGAATATTGCGGCTGCGTCTATTCCCTGCGCGACACGAACATTCATCGCCGCGAGCAGGGGCGAAAGCCGATCGTGCTCGGCGAGAATTATTATCACGACAAGACGGACCCTGACGAGGCCTGACGCCCTCCCCTGTCCGGAAGGCACTTAGAGCGCCTAACAAAACCGGCATCGACCGCGTTCCGCGCCGTGCAGGATGCCCCAAATCCCAGGCTGCCCTCAATCCTGAGGCTTCGTCAGGCGCGCTTGGTTCAGGACGCGTTCCCGCTCATTTGACTCCGCTCGCCCCGAGCACAATCCGTCACGCGAGCAGCGCCAAGCCGCGCCAGCTGCGGCGCTCGCCCTTCCTCGATCTCCCCGCCCCCTTCCCTGTCCGCGCCGCGTTTTCCCCCGTTCTTTTGAAAATTTGAAAAATGAGAGACGGAGGATCGAGAAGGGCGATTGACTCATACAATGTGTATACAGTATTGCATATAAAAGTGAGCGCTCTTTGGCGCTTTTCGTCCCGCCGCCAGATTGCGGCCCCGTTGCCGGGGCGGGACGGTGTTCCGGGCACAGGAGATCAGCATGGTCCTTCCCGCCGTTTCGCTCGATGATAAATACGTTCTGGAAGAAGGGCGCATCTTCGTCACCGGCACTCAGGCGCTGGTGCGCCTTCCCATGGTTCAGCGATGGCGCGACCGCGCGGCGGGGCTGGAGACGGCGGGGTTCGTCACCGGTTATCGCGGCTCGCCGCTCGGCGGCATCGACCAGGCGTTCGCGCAGGCGCGCAAGTTCGCGGAGGCGGCCGACATCCGCTTCCAGACGGGCCTCAACGAAGACATCGCCGCCACCGCCATCCTGGGCACCCAGCAGATCAACCTGCTGGAAAAAGCCAACAAGCAGGGCGTGTTTTCCATGTGGTACGGCAAGGGGCCGGGCGTGGACCGCTCGGGAGACGCCTTCCGCCACGGCAACCTCGCCGGGTCCGCCCCGCACGGCGGCGTGCTCCTGCTGGCAGGCGACGATCACACCTGCAAATCGTCCACCACCTCGCATCAGAGTGAATACGCGCTGATGGACGCCATGATCCCGGTGCTCAACCCGGCGGGCGTGCAGGAGATCCTCGATTTCGGCCTCTACGGCTGGGCGCTGTCGCGCTATTCGGGATGCTGGGCGGCGCTCAAGCTGATCGCGGAAACGGTCGACTCGTCCGCCTCCATCGTGGTCGGCGACGACCGGGTCGTCATCCGCCTGCCCGACGATTTCGAGATGCCCGCGGGCGGGCCGGGTATCCGCTGGCCGGATTCGCCACAGGAGCAGGAGCGCCGCCTGCACAACGTCAAGCTGCCGGCAGTGCTCGCCTTCGCCCGCGCCAACCGGCTCGACAGGGTAGCGCTCGGCGGGCCGCGCCGGCGGCTCGGCATCGTCACGACCGGCAAGTCGTTCCTCGACGTCTACCAGGCGCTCGAGGAACTCGGCATCTCGCACAAGCGCGCGGTGGAACTCGGCCTGTCCGTCTACAAGGTCGGCATGACGTGGCCGCTGGAGCCCGAGGGCATCGTGGCCTTCGCCTCCGGCCTCGAGGAACTGTTGATCGTCGAGGAAAAGCGCCCGCTGGTCGAAGGGCAGGTCAAGGACATCCTCTACAACCTGCCGGCGGACCGGCGCCCGCGCATCTACGGCAAGCGCGACGCCGAGAACCGCATCGTGCTGCCGGCCCACGACGACCTCACCGCCGTGCAGATCGCCCGCGCCATCGCGGCGCGCATCCTGCCGTGGCTAGACGACCGCGAGCTCATCGAGCGCATCGGCCGGCTGTCGGATGTCGACACAGCACGGCTCGCCGGGCTCGCGCCGGTGCAGCGCACGCCTTATTTCTGCTCGGGCTGCCCGCACAACACCTCGACGCGGGTGCCGGACGGCAGCCGGGCGCTCGCCGGCATCGGCTGCCACTGGATGTCCCAGGCCATGGACCGCAACACCGCCACCTACACCCACATGGGTGGCGAGGGCGCCAACTGGATCGGCCAGGCGCCCTACGTGTCCACGCGCCACATCTTCCAGAACCTCGGCGACGGCACCTACTTCCACTCCGGCCTGCTCGCCATCCGCGCCGCAGTCGCGGCCAAGGTGAACATCACCTACAAGATCCTGTTCAACGACGCGACCGCCATGACCGGCGGCCAGCGCCACGACGGCACGCTCAACCCGCAGCGCATCACCCACCAGCTGCGCGCCGAAGGCGTGGAGCGCATCGCCGTGCTGTCCGACGACATCGACAAATACCTCGGCCAGGAACCGTTCGCCGCCCATGTCAGCATCCACCACCGCGACGCGCTCGACGAGGTGCAGCGCGACCTGCGCGAGGTGGAGGGCGTGTCGGCCATCGTCTACGACCAGACCTGCGCCGCCGAGAAGCGCCGCCGCCGCAAGCGCGACCCCAAGCCCCGCGTCGAACGGCGCGTCATCATCAACGAGCTCGTGTGCGAGGGCTGCGGCGACTGCTCGAAGAAGTCGAACTGCCTGTCGGTGACGCCGGTCGAGACCGAGTTCGGCCGCAAGCGGCGCATCGACCAGTCATCCTGCAACGAGGATTTTTCGTGCGTGAAGGGCTTCTGCCCCTCGTTCGTGACGGTGGAAGGCGTGCGTCCGCGCCGGCCCAAAAACACCGATCCGAAGGCGATCGTGGGCCGCCCCATCGCCGAGCCGGTGCCGCTCGCCATCGATGCGCCGTGGAACGTGCTGGTGACGGGCGTCGGCGGCACCGGCGTCATCACCATCGGCGCGATCCTCGCCATGGCCGCGCATCTGGAGGGCAAGGGCTGCTCCACGCTCGACATGGCCGGCATGGCGCAGAAGGGCGGCCCGGTGACGACGCACCTGCGCTTCGCGCCGCGTCCCGAGGATCTGCACGCGGTGCGCATCTCGTCGCGCGCCGCCGACGTGGTGCTGGGCTGCGACCTCGTGGTCGCGGCGGGCAAGGAGGCGCTGGGCGTCATCGCGCCCGGCCACACGCGCGTGGTGCTGAACTCCGAAGAGACGATCACCGGCGCCTTCATCCGCGATCCCGATTTCCGCATTCCCGGCCTCGGCCTGGCGGCCGTGGTGGGCGACGTCGCCGGCAAGGAGCAGGTCGAGACCATCGCCGCGACGCAGATCGCCACGCGGCTTCTGGGCGATTCCATCGGCACCAACCTGTTCATGGTCGGCTATGCCTGGCAAAAGGGGCTCATTCCGCTCGCTTCAGACAGCATCGACCGCGCCATCGCGCTCAACGGCGCGGCGGTGGAGATGAACCGCACCGCCTTCCGCCTCGGCCGTCTCGCCGCCGCCGACCGCAGCGCGGTGGAAGCGCTGCTGCCGCGGGAAAAGGCCAGTTCCCCGCTCGGCCACCGCGTCGCCTCCCAGTCGCTCGACGAAATCGTGGCGCGGCGCACGGCCTTCCTCACCGCCTACCAGAACGCGCGCTACGCGCAGGACTACGCCGACACCATCGCGCGGGTGCGCGCACGCGAGAAGGCGGTGACGGGACGCGAGGGCAAGCTGTCGGAAGCGGTCGCGCGCAACCTGTTCAAGCTGATGGCCTACAAGGACGAATACGAGGTGGCGCGGCTCTACACCGACGGCACGTTCGCGCGCCAGCTCGCCGACACGTTCGACGGCGCCGGCAAGCTCACGTTCCACCTCGCGCCGCCCCTGCTCGCCAAGCCCGATCCGCACACGGGCGAGCCGCGCAAGGTGACGTTCGGGCCGTGGATGATGCGCGCCTTCGGCGTGCTCGCCCGGCTGAAGGGGTTGCGCGGCACGCGGTTCGATCCGTTCGGCTACACGGGCGAGCGGCGCACGGAGCGGGCGCTGATCGGCGAGTACCGCGCCCATGTCGAGGCCGCGCTGGCGGCGCTCACGCCGGCAAGCCACGCCGCGGCGGTGGCCATCGCCGCGGTGCCGGAGGACATCCGCGGCTACGGCCACGTCAAGGAGCGCTCTATCGAGCGCGCGCGCGGCAGGTGGGCGCAGCTCGACAACGCCGCAGCCCCGCAGCCGGTGTCCGTGGCTGCGGAGTAACGCGGCGGATTAACGCTGCGGAACAGAGGGGCGGAAGCGGGCGCGCCTGCCCCTATATGCATCAGGGAGTTGACATTTTTTGCACGGCGCCGGACATAAAATTCAAAAGTGCATCACAATGTGTATTCACTTATGAAAGAATCTATGTCTACATAATTCCAATAAAAGGATGGACCGGGCGCCGATGCAGCGTTCAGGCCAACGATACAACAAAAAAGAGGGATACGACAAAATGCATAAGGCTCTTTTGGCTGCCGCCTGTCTCGCCGTCATCGCCGTACCGGCTCGCGCGCAGGATGTCGTTCTGGGCGCGGTGCTGCCGCTGTCGGGCGCCAGCGCCACGCTGGGCGACGACCAGCGCCGGGGCATCGAACTCGCGGTGGAGCAGATCAACGAGGGCGGCGGCGTTCTCGGCGGCCGCAAGCTGCGCGTCATCGTGGAGGACTCAGGCGGACGCGCGCCATCGGCGCTCGACGCCGCCAAGAAGCTCGTCACCGTCGACAAGGTACCGGCGGTGATCGGCGAGTATTCCTCGGGCATCACCATCCCGATCGGCCAGTATCTGGTGCAGGAAGGCAAGGTTCACGTCAACATCGGCTCGTCGAGCGGGCGCATCCGCGCGCTGGGCGACGGCGCGTTCAGCGTCATCGGCCTCGACAACGTATCCTCGGGCTTCGCGGCGGATGACGTCATCGCCCAGGGCTGGAAGACGGCGGCCTTCATCGCGCCCAACAACGCCTACGGCCAGGGCGTCGCGGAGCAGTTCCAGAAGGCGCTCAAGGAGCGCGGCGGCGAGGTGGTGTCGACCGTTCTCTACACCGAGGGCCAGACGACCTACCGCCGCGAGCTGCAGCAGCTCGAGCGCGGCCGCCCGGATGTCTACGTCTACTCCGCCTACGGCAAGGAGGCCGCCACCATCAACCGCGAGGCCTTCGAGCTCGGCCTCAACTCGACGCCGTGGTACGCCATCTACCTGTCGATGTGCACCACCGACGCCGATCCCAAGTTCGTGCAGGGTCAGTACGGCCTCGACCTCAACAACATCGGCCCCGACGGCAAAAGCTACGAGGAAGCCTATCGCAAGAAGTACGGCGAGAACTTCCGCACGAGCTTCAACGGCTACGGCTACGATTCGGTGAAGCTGCTCGCCGCCGCCATCGACAAGGCCGGCTCGGCGGAACCGGCGGCGATCACCAAGGCGCTAAAGGAAATCGGCAACGGCTATCAAGGCGCGACCGGCGACATCACTTTCGACGCCGACCGCCAGCGCTCCAAGCAGCCCTACCTGCGCCTGAAGATCGAGGACGGCACCAAGCAGCGCTGAAGTTCGGCAGCGCTGAAGTTCGGCGCCGCCCACGGGCAGCGCCGACGCCGGCGAGCGGGACGGAAGCCGCGCATGCGCCCGTCCCGCCCGCTCCGCCGCCGGCATGGTCCGGCGAGAGGGGGCACAACGATCCCCCGCGACAGATAGCCGAGAGATAGCATGGTCCAGTTTCTCGTCGACGTTCTCATTCGCGCGGTCGATCTGGCGCTGATCGCCATCGGCCTCAGCAGCGTCTATTCGCTGATCCGCTTTCCCAACGTCGCCCTCGTTCAATACGCCACGACCGGCGCCCTGCTGGCGCTGGCGCTGCAGATGGCGGGCCTGCCCCTCCTCGCCGCCGGCATCGTCGCATGCCTCATGGTCGGGGCGCTGGCGGTGCTTCTCAACCTGATGGTCTTCGAGCGCCTGCTGCGCGCGGGCTCGGCCATCGCCATGATCGGGTCGCTTGCGCTCAGCATGGTGTTCTCGGCCATCTTCCTCGTCACCGCCGGTCCCCGGGCGCAGCGCTTCGAGCTCGACATCGCCCCGCCGCTGCGCTTCCTCGGCGCGCGGGTGACGGAGCACCAGCTCATCGCCGCCGCCATCAGCGCGGTCGCGATCGCCGGTTTCGCGCTCATCCTGTTCCGCACCGATCTCGGCCGCTGCATGCGCGCCACCGCCACCAACAGCGTGCTGGCGCGCGCCACCGGCATCGACACCCGCAAGGTGACGGGCACCGTGGTGTTCCTGTCCGGCGTCATGGCGGCGCTCGGCGGCATCGGCATCGCGGTCAAGGGCGAGATGAGCGTGCATCTGGGCCTCGACATGCTGCTGCCGGTGTTCGCGGCGGCGATCCTGGGCGGGCTCGGCAACGCGCTCGGCGCGGCGGTGGGCGCGCTCGTCATCGCCATGGCCGAGACGCTGGTCACCAACGTCAACTTCGGGCCGATCTTCGGCCAGTCGCTGCTGTTCATTCCCGCCGCCTACGCCACCGCCGCCTCGTTCCTGCTGCTGGTGATCGTGCTGCTGGCAAGACCCTACGGCCTCTTCGTCTCGGAGGTGAAGCGTGTCTGAATTCCTCATCCACGTCGCCATCATGGCCTGTCTCTACGGGCTGCTGTCGCTGAGCCTCAACCTGCAGATCGGCTTCGCCGGCCTCGTCAACTTCGGCCAGGTCATCCTGTTCGGCTGCGGCACCTACGGCGCGTCCATCGCCTTCTCGCATCAGTTGGGGCCGGTGGCGGGCATCCTGCTCGGCATCACCTTCGCCATCCTCGTGGCGCTGGCTTTCGCGCGGCTGGGGCGCAATCTCGGCGCGGACTACTGGGGCATCGCGACGCTCGCCATGGCGGAGGTGCTGCGCATCATCGTCAACAACGAGGACTGGCTCACCGGCGGCGCGCAGGGCGTGGGCGGCATTCCGCTGATCTTCGGCGACATGCCCCGCCCCGCCGGCCCGCTGCTGACGCTGGCGCTGTGTCTGGCGCTGCTGGCCTGCGCGTGGTGGCTGTGCAACCGCCTGACCACGAGCCGCTACGGGCTGGCGCTGAAGCTGATGCGCGAGGAACCGCAGCTCGCCGCCTCGCTCGGCTACAGCCTCTCGGCGCTGAAAAGCCAGACGCTGATGGTGGCCGCCGTGCTGGCGGCGGCGGCCGGCTTCGTCTTCGCCCATTACGTGACCTTCGTCGGCCCCGATCAGCTCGTGGCGTCCGAGACCTTCCTGATCTGGGCGATGGTGGTCATCGGCGGCACGGGCAACCACCTCGGCGCCATCGTGGGCGCCATCCTGATGCAGTTCCTGTTCGCATACGTGCCGTTCGTGAAGGACGCGCTGGGCCTGCCCTCCGAATATGTCGCGGCGATGCGCCTCATGCTCGTCGGCGGCGGCCTGCTGGCCTTCCTGATGTGGCGCACCCAGGGCCTCATCCCCGAACGCGTGGGGGAGACACGTCATGTCTGATGCCATCCTGAAGCTCGACGGCGTCGCCAAGTCCTTCGGCGCGCATCATGTGCTCACCGACGTGCGCCTGAGCATCGGCGCCAACGAGATCGTCGGCCTGCTGGGGCCGAACGGTTCCGGCAAGTCGACGCTGCTCAACATCATTTCCGGCTTCTCGCGGCCCAACAAGGGCGACATCCTGTTCCTCGGCAACAGCATCGCCGGCATGCCCTCGTTCAAGATCGCGCGTGAGGGCCTCGTGCGCACGTTCCAGCTGCCGTCCATGCCGACGCGCATGACGGTGCGGGAGGTGCTGCGCAGCGGCTCGCGCGAGGGCGCGGGCCTGCTGGACGCCTTTTTCGGCGCGCGGCGCGACGACGCGGCAGTGGATGAACTCATCGAGCAGTTCGCGCTCGGGGCGGTGGCTCACCAGCCGGCGAGCTCGCTGTCGGGCGGACAGAAGAAGCTCCTGTCCATCGCGGTGGCGTTGCGCACCCGCCCCCGGCTGCTGTGCCTCGACGAGCCGACGGCGGGCGTGCATCCGCAGCTGCGCGGGCGCATGGTCGAGCTGCTGAAAACGTTCAGCAAACGCGGCGTCGCCATTCTGGTCGTCGAGCACGACATGCACTTCATCCGCGAGCTGTGCGGGCGCTGCATCGTGCTCGACCGCGGCGAGATCATCGCCGATTGCGCCCCCGCCAGGCTCACCGAAGATCAGCGCGTCGTCGAGGCCTATCTCGGCAAGGCGGCGGAAAGGCAAAAGGTTTCGGCATGATCAACGTCAGCAATGTGCGCGCCGGCTACGGCGACGGCCCCGATGTCCTGCAGGGCATCAACCTCACGGCGGGCGGCGGCGAGATCGTCACCATCCTCGGCCCCAACGGCTGCGGCAAGTCCACGCTGTTGAAGTGCATCGCCGGCTTCGTCAAGCCGCGCGGCGGCAAGATCGAGAGCGAGGGCAAGGACGTGAGCCTCGTGCCCGTGCACGAGAAGGTGCGGCTGCACCGCATGGGCTTCGTGCCGCAGACGGACAACGTGTTCGCCACGTTGAGCGTCGCCGACAACATCCTGCTCGGCGCGCGCCATCTGCCCGCGGCGGAGCGCAGCGCGCGCTTCGCCGAACTCATGTCGCAGTACCCGGCGCTCAAGGCCAAGCAGGAGCGCAAGGCCTCCGTGCTGTCGGGCGGCGAGCGTCAGATCCTGTCGCTGGCGCGGGCTCTCATCTCCGACCCGCAGGTGCTGCTGCTCGACGAGCCCTCGGCCGGCCTGTCGCCGCTGATGATGCACGAGGTGTTCGCGGCGATCGCCACCATCCGCGACCGCACCGGCATGTGCATCCTCATGGTGGAGCAGAACGCCTTCGAGGCGCTCAACGTCGCCGACCGCGCCTATGTCCTGTCGCTGGGCAAGGTCGCCATCGAGGGCGACGCCGCCGGCATGCTGGCCGATCCCGCCATGCGCCACCTCTATCTCGGCGGCGAGCCCGAGACGGTTCACTGAACCCGCGCTCCGGCGCCCGCCCCATTCCATTGCGGACAGGAAAGCAGATCATGAATATCGCTGCACACGCATCCGATCCGGTCGCGAACATCGAGCACATTCCCTTCATCACCGATGGCGGCATCGGCGAGAAGGCCAACCTGGGCCTGCTCGTGCTGCAGACCGACCAGACCATCGAGGACGAGTTCCGCTTCGCCCTGCCGGAAGCGACCGCCCTCTACGGCGCGCGGCTGAAATCGCCGCCCGACATCACCCCCGAGACCCTGCGCGAGATGGAGGCGGAGATCGCCCCGACAGCCGCGCTGCTGCCGCCGGTGCGGCTCGATGTCGTGGGCTTCGGCTGCACGTCGGGCGCGCTGGTGATCGGCCAGGAGAAGGTCGCGGCACGTGTGCGCGAGACGCTACCCGGCGTGCGCGTCACCGATCCGTTCACGGCGGGCGTGGCGGCGATGAAGGCGCTCGGCGTGACGCGCATCGGCCTGCTGACGCCCTACATCGCCTCCATCAACAGCTCGCTGCGCGAGGCGCTCATGGCGCGCGGCATCGACGTGCCGGTGATGGGATCGTTCAACGAGGCCGATGACGACCGCGTGGCCCGCATCACCACCGCCTCCATCGAGGAAGCCATCCTGGCGGTGGGCGGTTCCGACGCGTGCGAGGCGGTGTTCGTGTCGTGCACCAGCCTGCGCGTCGCGCGCATCGTGGCGCGGGTGGAGGCGCGGCTGGGCAAGCCGGTCACGTCGAGCAACCACGCGCTGGCCTGGCACATGCTGCGCCTGTCCGGCCAGACACAGCCCCTGCCCGGCCTCGGCCGGCTGTTCACCGTCTGAGGAGGCGCGCCATGGCATCCACGGACCTGCGGGGAAAATCGGCCCTCGTCACCGGCGCCTCGGGCGGGCTCGGCCTGCATTTCGCGCGGACGCTGGCGCGGCACGGCGCGGCGGTAACGCTGGCGGCCCGCCGCCGCGACACGCTGGAGGAAGCGTGCGCGGCCATCCGCGATGCCGGCGGCGCGGCGCGCGCCATCCAGATGGACGTCACCGACGCGGCCTCGGTGCAGGCGGCGCTGGCGGAAGCGGGCGAGCCGTTCGACATCCTCGTCAACAACGCCGGCATCAGCGGCGCGGCGCGGGCGCTCGATCTCGACGAGGCGACATGGGACAAGGTGCTCGACACCAACCTCAAGGGCGCGTTTCTCGTGGCGCAGGCAGTGGCGCGCAGCCTCAAGCAGGCCGGGCGCGGCGGCGCCATCGTCAACATCGCCTCGATCCTCGGCCATCGGGTGGCGGGCAACCTTGCGGCCTATGCGGCCTCGAAGGCCGGCGTCATCCAGCTCACCCGCGTGCTGGCGCTGGAATGGGCGCGCGAGGGAATCCGTGTCAACGCGCTCTGCCCGGGCTATATCGAAACCGACATCAACCGCGACTTCTTCGCGTCCGACGCCGGCCTTCAGCTCATTCGCCGCATCCCGCAGCGGAGGCTGGGCCAACCGCAGGAGCTCGACGGGCCCCTGCTGCTGCTGGCGTCGGAGGCGGGAAGCTACATCACCGGCGCGACCATCGAGGTCGATGGCGGACACCTGGTTTCATCGCTGTGAGGCACCCATGAACTTCGACATTTCCGCACACGTCGAGAACTACCGCGCCAGCATCGCGGATTTCGTCGCGCGCGAGATCATTCCGCTGGAGGCCGACCCCGCCTCCTACGACGCCCACGGCAACATCGCGCTGCCGCTGCTTGCGCGGCTGCGCGCCCGCGCGCGGGAAGAGGGCCTGTGGTGCCTGCAGCTCAAGCAGGAAACCGGCGGCGCGGGCCTCGGCAAGACCGGCATGGCCGTGTGCTACGAGGAGATGAACCGCTCGATCTTCGGCCCCGTGGTGTTCAACTCCGCCGCCCCCGACGACGGCAACATGATGGTGCTGGAAGCCCTCGCCACGCCCGAACAGAAGAAGCGCTGGCTGGCGCCCATCGTCGACGGCAGCGTGCGTTCGGCCTTCGCCATGACGGAACCGCACCCCGGCGGCGGCTCCGACCCGTCGATGATCACGACGCGCGCGGAAAAGCGCGGCGACCGCTACGTCGTCACCGGGCGCAAATGGTTTATCACCGGGGCGGAGGAAGCCGCGCACTTCATCCTGGTCGCCCGCACCTCCGACGATCCGCGCCACGGCCTCTCCGCGCTGCTGTTCCACAAGGACCAGCCCGGCTGGCGCATCGTGCGACGCATCGGCATCATGGGGCCGGAGGAACACGGCGGCCATTGCGAGCTGGAATTCGACGGGCTCGAGATCCCGGCCGAAAACGTGCTGCTCGGCGAAGGGCGCGGCCTCAAGGTCACGCAGGTGCGGCTCGGTCCAGCGCGCCTCACCCATTGCATGCGCTGGCTGGGGCTCGCCAAGCGCTGCGTCGAGATCGCGCGCGATTATGCCAGCGTTCGCGAGGGCTTCGGCGTGCGCCTCGCCGACCGGGAGAGCATCCAGCTCATGCTCGGCGATCTCGCCATGCGCATCGAGGTCGGCCGCCTGCTGGTGATGAAGGCGGCGTGGGAGCTCGACCGCGGCGGCTTCGCCCGCAAGGAAGTGTCGATGGCCAAGGTCCAGGTCGCCAACGTGCTGCACGACGCCGCCGACACCGCGATCCAGATCAACGGCGCGCGCGGCTATTCCCACGACACGGTGCTGGAGTGGATCTACCGCTACGCCCGCCAGGCGCGGCTCGTGGACGGCGCCGACGAGGTGCACAAGATGGTGCTCAACCGCTTCCTCAACGAGGAAGGCTCCGGTTTCTGGCGCTGGAACGTGGAAGGCAACGCGGCGGGCGAGGCATAGGGGATCGGCATGGCGAACGCTCAGGCGGCATCGGCCCACAACATCGACTTCGATCCCGCCGCGCTGGCGGCGATCCTGCGCGAGCGCTTCGGCGACGGCGAACTGGCGCTGGAGCGCATCGGCGGCGGGCAATCCAACCCGACCTATTTCGTCGACCACGGCGGCCGGCGGATGGTGCTGCGCAAGAAGCCGGCAGGCCCCATTCTGCGCGGCGCCCACGCCGTGGACCGCGAATACCGCGTGCTGGAAGCGCTGGCGCGCACCGACGTGCCCGTGCCGCGGCCGCTGTTCTTCCACGCCGACGAGACGGCGCTCGGCACGCCGTTCTACCTGATGGAGCGGCTGGAGGGGCGCGTGTTCCACGACTGCGCGCTGCCGGAACTCGCACACGACGAGCGGCGCGGCATTTATCTGGGCATGGCGGAGGCCATGGCGCGGCTGCACGCCGTCGCCCCGGACGACATCGGGCTTGGCGACTACGGCCGGCCGGGCAATTATTTCGAGCGCCAGATCGGCCGCTGGACGAAGCAGCTGCACGAATCCCCCAGCGACAGGATACTCGCGCTCGAGGCCGTCGCCGACTGGCTGCCGCAGCACCTGCCGCCCGACGACGGGCGCGTCTCCATCGCCCACGGCGATTTCCGCCTCGGCAACCTGATCTTCCATCCCGAAAAGCCGCAGGTGATCGGCATTCTCGACTGGGAACTGTCCACCCTCGGGCACCCCCTCGCCGATCTCGGCTTCTGCTCCATGACGTGGCATACCTCGCCCGACGAATACGGCGGCATTCTCGGCCGCGACCTCGCGGCGCTCGGCATCCCGGACCAGCGCGCGTTCCTGGACCATTATTTCGCCCACGCCGTGCCGACGCCGCCGCTCACGCGGTTCCATCTGGTGTTTTCGCTGTTCCGCTTCGCGGTCATCTTCGTCGGCATCGCGGACAGGGTGCGCGCGGGCAATGCCGCCGCCGCCGATGCCGCCGATGTCGCGCCGCTGGCCGGGCGCTTCGCCGAACGGGCGCGGGAAATCATCGGCGGCGCCAGGGCGTGGTAACGTGTACGCCAGACCGGGGAGTATGCTAGATCGTTTTCCCCAAGCATCGCGGTCTCCGCCTTGCCCGAAATCGCCTTGGAAGCCGTGCTGAACCTGAACTGATGGAGACACCATGACGCGTGAAGTATTCGTCGTCGGCGCGGCGCGCACCGCTATCGGCACATTCGGCGGCAGTCTCAAGGACGTGCCGCTGTCGCGCCTCGCCACCGTGGCGACGAAGGCGGCGCTGGAGCGCTCGCGGGTCGCGCCCGACACGGTGGGGCATGTCGTCATCGGCAACGTCATCCCCACGGAGCCGCGCGACGCCTATCTGAGCCGTGTGGCGGCCCTTGATGCCGGCCTCCCGAAAGAGGTCCCCGCCTTCAACGTCAACCGCCTTTGCGGTTCCGGCCTGCAGGCCATCGTCTCGGCGGCGCAGGCCGTCAGCCTCGGCGATGCCGACATCGCGGTCGGCGGCGGCGCGGAATCGATGAGCCGCGGCCCGTTCCTCGCGCCCGACGTGCGTTGGGGCACCAAGATGGGCGACAGCCACGTCGTCGATTACATGCTCGGCATCCTGCACGATCCGTGGGGCCGCTTCCACATGGGCGTCACGGCCGAGAACGTGGCCGAGCGCTTCGGCATCGGCCGCGACGATCAGGACGCCCTCGCGGCCGAGAGCCACCGTCGCGCCGCCCGCGCCATCGCGGAAGGCTATTTTGCCGAGCAGATCGTCCCCGTCGAGATCGAGACGCGCAAGGGCGTCGTCGTCTTCGACCGCGATGAGCACGTCCGCGCCGAGACGTCGGTCGAGACGCTCGCGGGCATGCGCGCCGTGTTTCGCAAGGATGGCACGGTCACGGCCGGCAACGCCTCGGGCATCAACGACGGCGCGGCGGCGCTGGTGCTGGCGGAAGGCGAGCGCGTGAAGCGCGACGGGCTGACGCCGCTGGCGCGCCTCGTGGGCTACGCCCACGCCGGTGTGGAGCCGGAACTGATGGGCATCGGCCCCGTTCCCGCCACCCGCAAGGTGCTTGAGCGCACGGGCCTGCGCATCGCGGATTTCGACGTCATCGAGGCCAACGAAGCCTTCGCCGCCCAGGCCTGCGCGGTAGCGAAGGAGCTCGGGTTCGACCCGGAGAAGGTCAACCCGAACGGCTCCGGCATCTCGCTCGGCCACCCCGTCGGCGCGACCGGCGCGATTATCGCCGTCAAGGCCATCGCCGAACTGCACCGCATCAAGGGCCGCTACGCGCTGGTGACGATGTGCATCGGCGGCGGACAGGGCATCGCCGCCGTGTTCGAGCGCGTGTAATCAACCTTAAAGCGCTTCTCCGTTTCATTGAATCGGAGAAGCGCAGCGGGCTCATGGGCTCAGGGTTTCACCCCGTTTTCGCCCGCCCAGGCGATGATGCTCGCAGCGACCTTCTCGCCGCCGGGCTCGTAGATCAGCAGATGGCACAGGCCCTCCGCCACTTCGTAATCGGTGCGCGCGGGCGCGATGCTCTGCCACCGCCAGGCGTTCTGCACCAGCGCCGGCGACACCATGCGGTCCTCGCCGGCGGCGATCAGCAGCAGCGGCGACCGGCGCGCCGGAATCCACAGGAACGTGCCGAGACCCGTCGCCGCCTCGCCATAGAGGCGGCCGGGGCTGGGCACGGCGGAGGCGAAGATTTCGTCGCGCTGTTGCGACGACAGCGTGTTGGCCACGCGGGTATCGAAGACATCGCGCGCCACCTCGTAGATCTGGTTCCAGCCCTTCCAGCCCATGCCCACCAGCATGGCGGCCTCGAACGAGACCGGATCGGGCCACAGGCCGGCGAAGGGCGCGGGCGCCAGCGCCACACCCGCGGCGCCGAGGCCGCGCGCCAGCAGCATCTGCACGACGAGCCCGCCGAATGAATGCCCCACCAGCAGCGGCGGCGTGTCGAGAGCGGTGATGATGCGCGCGTAATGATCGGTGATGGCGCTCAGCGACAACGCGCCGAACCAAGGCCCCGGCCCCGCGCGCAGCTCCTCGATGGGCCTGTCGAGACCCGGCCAGGCGGGTGCGAGCGTCTGAAAGCCCGCCGCCTCGAACGGCTTGCGGAACGCATCCCAGCAACGCGGCGTGAGCCATGCGCCATGAATGAAGACGACCGCAGGCCGTCCGGCATCCCGCTTCTTGCCCTTTTCCTTGTCGTCGCCGGGCGGGGTCGCCTCACCCGTTTCCCGGCCGGCATCTTGAGCAAATTGTCCCATGGTGCGTCAGCTCCTCAGCATCATCCGGCTTGCGTCAATATACGCGGACGCGAAATCCTGCCTTGATATAGCACAGATGCGACGCGAGCGGCGCGCGCGAACGCACGTCCGTCACGCGCCTGGTATCGCTAAACAGCACCGGCGCCGGCCTTTCCGAAGCGGAAATGGCTTGATCCATGTCGATGCCTCACGCGGACGCTTCGGTCGGAACGAATCATTCGATCCATCAGAAATCGTTCGAAATAATGAACTCTGAAGCGCTATCCACAGATGAAAGCCGGCCTGCCAAGCCCGAACGCCGCCGCAAGCAGGCCCTAGGAAGGTTGGGAGCCGACGCACGACATACAGCAAACAGCATGAGCGCCGGGCCGGAAACGGCTGCGAACCGGTGTTCCACTGCGGCGGGTTTTAATGTAATCCTTGAGTCAGAGGCATAGGAGGCCGTTCTTTTTTCAATTGAAAACGGCGGCTCGATCAATCTTGGAGGAGTTTCAGATGATACGGAAAACCCTATATGCCGCATTGGCGAGCCTTCCGCTCGTCTACGGTTCCGCGGCCATGGCCGAGGACATCAAAATCGGGCTTCTGGCCGGCGTCACGGGCTCCTACGCCAGCGAAGGGCAGGATACGAAGAGAATCATCGATCTGCTGGCCGAAAACCTCAACGCCAAGGGCGGTATCAACGGCAACAAGATCCAGATCGTTCTCGAGGACGACGGCTCCTCTCCCGCCACCGCCGCCACCGCCGCCACCCGCCTCGCGGCGGCCAAGGTTCCCGCGGTCATCGGCACCTACGGCTCCGCCGTCACCGAAGCCTCCCAGGATATTTTCGACGAAGCCGGCATCGTGCAGATCGGCACGGGTTCGACCTCCATCCGCCTCACCGAAAAGGGCTACGAGCGCTTCTTCCGCACCGCCCCGCGCGATGACGAGCAGGGCCGCGTCGCGGAAGAGAGCCTCAACAAGCTCGGCTTCAAGAAGATCGCGATCCTGCACGACAGCACCGCTTACGCCAAGGGCCTCGCCGACGAGATCAAGACGCGGATCGACGAGAACAAGCGCGGCGAGATCGTGTTCTTCGACGCGCTCGTCCCCGGCGAGAGCGATTACTCGGTGGTGCTGACAAAGATCCGCGCCGCCAACCCGGACGCCATCTTCTTCACCGGTTACTACCCGGAAGTCGGCCTGCTGCTGCGCCAGAAGAAAGAGCTCGGCTGGAACGTTCCGATCATCGGCGGCGACGCCTCCAACCACGCCGACCTGATCACCATCGCCGGCAAGGACGCCGCCAAGGGCTATCGCTTCATCTCTCCGCCCCTGCCGACCGACCTCGACACGCCGCTGACCAAGGAGTTCCTGGACTCCTACAAGGCCAAGTACGGCAGCTACCCCGGCTCGATCTGGTCGGTGGCCAGCGGCGACGCGTTCATCGTGCTCACCGAGGCGATCAAGGCGAAGGGCACGGACCCCGAGGCCATCGCCGCCTATCTGCACAACGACCTGAAGGACGTCCAGGGCCTCTCCGGCAAGATCTCCTTCAACGAAAAGGGCGACCGCGTCGGCGACCTCTACCGGCTCTATGAAGTCGACGGCGACGGCAAGTTCGTCATCCAGCCCGAGTAAGGCTGGCAAGAGTAAGGCCGGCACGACTGCCGGACCGGCCGGGGCGCCCGCTCCCTTGCGGACGCCCCCTCCACGCCGCGCCCGGCGGCCCTGACGCAAAAGCAATAACGAGCGCTTTCCATTCGGGAACCGCTTAAAACAATGAATCGCGGGGCCTTGCCCGGTTTCGCGAGCCCGGCGCCATCCGGGAGGGGAACGTGCTTTTCCTTCCGACTGTCCGGTCAGATACGATGGGTCACCATGGACATATTCCTCACGCAGCTCAGCAATGGCCTGGCCATCGGCAGCATCTACGCGCTGATCGCCCTTGGCTACACGATGGTTTACGGCATTCTGCGGCTGATCAACTTTGCCCATGGCGACCTCTTCACGATAGGCGCCTATTTCGGCCTGACGATCCTGACGACGTTCGCCCTGCAGGGTAACGTCAGCCCGCTCATCATTCCGTGGATCCTCATCATCATGGCGGCGGCCGGCGTCGCGGTCATCGGGTTCCTGCTCGAACGGGTCGCCTACCGCCCGCTGCGCAACGCCAACCGGCTCGCCGCCGTGGTGTCGGCCTTCGGCGCCTCGATCTTTTTCGCCAACGCGCTGAAGCTGATCTACTCGCCCAACCGCCAGTCGTACCCCGTCGACATCCTCGACCTGCCGAACATCCCGATCTTCGGCGTGGACGTGCCGTCGAAGCGCATCATCATGTTCGCGACCGCCGTGCTGCTGATGTCCATGCTCTACTGGTACATCAACCACACGCGCACCGGCACGGCGATCCGCGCCGTCGCCATCGACCAGGGCGCGGCGCGGCTGATGGGCATCAACGTCAACCGGATCATCGCGTTCGTGTTCATGATCGGGCCGGCGCTGGGCGCCGCCGCCGGCGTGCTGCTGGGGCTGTTCTACGGCCAGATCCATCCCGAGATGGGCTTTGCCTTCGGCCTCAAGGCGTTCGTCGCCGCGATCATCGGTGGCATCGGCAACATACCGGGCGCGATGCTGGGAGGGCTGTTGCTGGGCGTCGTCGAGGCGATCGCCGGCGGCTACATTTCCGGCAGCTGGAAGGACGCGATCGCCTTCGGCGCGCTGATCATCATCCTGATTTTTCGCCCGACCGGAATCCTGGGTGAACGTGTGGCGGATAAGATCTGATGGACGCTCTGAAAAACAACCGCTTTCTCGGCCTGTGGGCCGGGCTCGCCTTCTTCGGCTTCATGGTCGCGCTCGCGCTCGCCCTCGAGCTGCGGGGCGGAGGCGACGTCTGGCTGCGCACCCTGAACAACATCGGGATATTCGCGGCGCTGGCGCTGTCGCTGAACATCATCCTGGGGCAGACCGGCCTCTTCAACATGGGCCACATCGCGTTCTTCGCGCTGGGCGCTTACGTGACGGCGGTGCTCAACTCCGCGCTCGGCTGGCCGATCGTCTACACGCTGCCGTTCGCGGCGTGCATCACGGCGGTTTTCGCGTTCGTCGTGGCGCTGCCGGTCATTCATCTGCGCGGCGACTACCTGCTGGTGGTCACCATCGGCATCAGCGAGATCCTGCGCATCGCCTTCATCAATGACGTCTTCGGCCTTACCCAGGGGCCGAACGGCATCACCGGCATCCGGCGCATCGAGGTGTTCGGCTTCCGCTTCATGACGCAGTTTTCCCAGTTCTATCTCATCTGGGGCTTCGTGGCGTTGACGGCGGCGCTGTTCTACTTCCTCGAGCATTCGCGCTTCGGGCGGGCGCTGAACTACATCAAGTACGACGAGGTCGCGGCTTCCGGCAACGGCGTCAACACCGTGCGCTACAAGCTGATCGCCTTCACCATCGGCGCGTTCTGGGCCGGCATGGTGGGCACGCTCTACGCGCCCTTCATCCGCACGATCTCGCCGGGCCTGTTCGAGTTCAAGGAATCCGTGCTGCTGTTCGCCATCGTGATCCTCGCGGGCGGCGGCAACATCGTCGGCGTCATCATCGCCTCCTTCCTGCTCGTCGGCATGCGCGACGTGCTGACCATGTTCGGCGACTGGAGCCTGCTGCTGTTCGGCGTGATGATGGTCGTGGTGATGATCGTGCGTCCGCAGGGCATCATGAAGCCGCGCCGGCGCCGCTATGACGCCGGCCACCTCATTGGCAAGTTCCCCAGCGGCATCGCGAAAGGCGTGAAGAAATTCACCGAGCCAACCGTGGGAGGGGCAGGATGAGCCTTCTGTCGCTCCAGAACGTCACCAAGAAGTTCGGCGGCCTGACGGCGGTCAACGACGTGAGCTTCACCGTCGAGGAAAGCTCGATCATCGGCCTCATCGGGCCGAACGGCGCGGGCAAGACCACCGTCTTCAACCTGATCACCGGCAACTATGAGCCGCTGACCGGCTCCATCACCTTCGAGGGCGGCGCCATCAACGGCGAGAAGCCCTTCCGCATCGTCGAGCGCGGCATCGCGCGCACCTTCCAGAACATCCGCCTCTTCCAGCAGATGAGCCTGCTGGAGAACGTCCTGGCGGGGCGTCACTGCCGCATGCGCGCCGGCCTGCTGTCGTCGATGTTCTGGCTGCCGTCGCAGCGGCGGGAGGAGCGCGCCGCGGTCGAGCGGGCCATGCAGGAGCTCGCCTTCGTCGGCCTCGACAGCGAGTTCGACAACGAGGCCGGCAACCTCTCCTACGGCAACCAGCGCCTGCTGGAGATCGCCCGGGCGCTCGCGAGCGATCCGCGCCTCGTCATCCTCGACGAGCCGGCGGGCGGCATGAACGACCAGGAGACCGCCGCCCTGTCGGACCTGATCGGCGCCATTCAGAAGCGCGGCATCACGGTGCTGCTGATCGAGCACGACATGAACCTGGTGATGAAGATCTGCCAGAAGCTCGTCGTGCTCGAATACGGCGCCAAGATCGCCGAGGGCACGCCGGAAGAGATCAAATCGAACCCCAAGGTCATCGAAGCATACCTCGGGGTCAGCGATGACGAGTAAGAGACGATGAGCAGCCTGGCACCCCACATCGAAATCAAGGACCTCGTCGTGAAATACGGCAAGGTCGAGGCTCTGCACGGCGTCAACCTGCACGTCAACAAGGGCGAGATCGTCACCATCCTCGGCGCCAACGGCGCCGGCAAGACGACGCTGCTGTCGTCCATCAGCGGGCTGGTCAAGTCGAGCTCCGGCAGCATCGTCTTCGACGGCAAGCCGATCCAGAGTGTCGAGAGCAACGAGATCGTCAAGCGCGGCATCACGCAGTCCCCCGAGGGGCGGCGCGTCTTCGGCACGCTGACGGTGTGGGAAAACCTGCTGCTGGGCGGTTACACCAACGACGACAAGCACAAGGAGAAGGACATCCTCGAATGGGTGTTCAACCTCTTTCCGCGCCTGAAGGAACGGCTGAAGCAGCTCGCGGGCACGCTTTCCGGCGGCGAGCAGCAGATGCTCGCCATCGGACGCGCGCTGATGGGCGACCCGAAGCTGCTGCTGCTGGACGAACCCTCGCTCGGCCTCGCGCCGCTCGTGGTGCGCCAGATCCTCGCCGCCGCCAAGGAGATCAACCAGCGCGGCGTCACCGTGCTGCTCGTGGAGCAGAACGCCATGGCGGCGCTCAAGATCGCCGACCGGGGCTACGTGATGGAAGTGGGCCATATCGTGATGGCCGACGACGCACAGGCGCTGCTGAGCAACCCGGAAATCCAGAAAGCCTATCTCGGCGGCTAAGGCGGTTAAGTCCGCCTTCGGAAGCCATTTCGCGTTTCAACGAAACGCCGCAATGCCTCAAACGCTGCTCCAGCCTTCCTTGACCGTCTCCATTACGACGCTGGTCGAGGTGCTGGCCACGAAGGGAAGCGACGAAATCCGCTCCCCCAGCACATGGCGGTAGCGCCGGATGTCCGGCGTCCTGATCTTGAGCAGGTAGTCGAAGCGGCCGGCGATCAGGTGGCATTCCTCCACCTCCTTGATCTTCTTCACGGCGTCGTTGAAGTGCCGCAGCGCGTCTTCCTGGGTGCTGGTCAGCTTGACCTCGGCGAAGGCGACGTGGTCGAGGCCGAATTTCGCCGGGTTCAGGATCGCCGCGAAGCCCTCGATGTAGCCCTCGTCGATGAGGCGCCGCAGGCGGAGCTGGCAGGGCGTCTTCGACAGCCCGACGCGGGCGGCGAGATCGGTGACGGAAATGCGCCCGTCCTGGCGCAGGATCTCGATGATCCGTGAATCGAACGCGTCGATCTCACCAACTTGACGCCTTATCGTAGCCATTTCGCCGCCTCCGATGCCAAGATTAAGTTCATATGCCCACGCGGGGGAACAAATCAAGGCAGCATAAATTTTCCCTTTCATGTAGGATGCGAACATCCGGCCGAAAGGCGGTCTGGCGGAACGGGGCAGAACGGGAATGGCCCCCTCCGGCCACCGTTCGGAAGGTTTTCCGTTTCGAGGTCATGTCATGTCCGATACCGCTGCCGACCGGCAGGAAACAGCCGCCGGTCCCTTCGCCGAATTCGCGCCGCCGATCCGCCCGCAGAGCGAGTTGCGCCGCGCCATCACCGCCGCCTACCGCCGGCCGGAGCCGGAATGCGTCGCGCCGCTGGTGGAAGCGGCCCGCGTGGGCGAGCCGCTGCGCTCGGACATCGAGCGCACCGCGCGCAAGCTGATCGAGGCGCTGCGCGCCAAGCACAAGGGCACCGGCGTCGAGGGCCTGGTGCGCGAGTACTCGCTGTCGAGCCAGGAAGGCGTCGCGCTGATGTGCCTGGCCGAGGCGCTGCTGCGCATACCCGACAGCGCCACCCGCGACGCGCTCATCCGCGACAAGATCGCGGACGGCGACTGGAAATCCCACATCGGCGGCGGTCGCTCGCTGTTCGTCAATGCCGCCACCTGGGGCCTCGTCGTCACCGGCAAGCTGACGTCCACCGTCAACGACCGCAGCCTCGGCGCGGCGCTGACGCGGCTCATCGCCCGCTGCGGCGAGCCGGTCATCCGCCACGGCGTCGACATGGCGATGCGCATGATGGGCGAGCAGTTCGTCACCGGCGAGACCATCGACGAGGCGCTGAAGCGCGCCCGCCCGCTGGAGGCGCGCGGCTTCCGCTACTCCTACGACATGCTCGGCGAGGCGGCGACGACCGCCGCCGACGCCGACCGCTACTACCGGGATTACGAAACCGCGATCCACGCCATCGGCACCGCCGCGGCGGGTCGCGGCATCTTCGACGGCCCCGGCATTTCCATCAAGCTGTCGGCGCTGCACCCGCGCTACAGCCGCCCGCAGGCGCAGCGCGTCATGAGCGAGCTGCTGCCGAAGGTGAAGGCGCTCGCCGTCATCGCCAAGGGATACGACATCGGCTTCAACATCGACGCCGAGGAAGCCGACAGGCTCGAACTCTCCCTCGACCTGCTGGAAGACCTGAGCTTCGACGCCGACCTCAAGGGCTGGAACGGCCTCGGTTTCGTGGTGCAGGCCTATGGCCGGCGCTGCCCCTTCGTGCTCGATTACATCATCGACCTGTCGCGCCGTTCGGGCCGGCGCATGATGGTGCGCCTCGTCAAGGGCGCCTACTGGGACGCGGAGATCAAGCGCGCCCAGCTCGACGGGCTGGAGGATTTTCCCGTCTACACCCGCAAGGTGCACACGGACGTTTCCTACATCGCCTGCGCCCGCAAGCTGCTGGCGGCGGGCGACGCGGTATTCCCGCAGTTCGCCACCCACAACGCGCAGACTCTGGCCTCCATCTACCACCTGGCCGGGCCGGACTATGCGGTGGGCAAGTACGAGTTCCAGTGCCTGCACGGCATGGGCGAGCCGCTTTACGACGAGGTCGTCGGCCCCGACAAGCTCAACCGGCCGGCGCGCATCTACGCGCCCGTCGGCACCCACGAGACGCTGCTCGCCTATCTGGTGCGCCGCCTGCTGGAGAACGGCGCCAACTCGTCGTTCGTCAACCGCATCTCCGATCCCTCCGTGTCCATCGACGAGCTGATCGCCGATCCGGCGCAAGTGGTTGCGGCAAGCCCGGTCGTCGGCCAGCCGCACGACAAGATCGCCCTGCCCGGCGCGCTTTTCGGTGATGCGCGGGAAAACTCCGCCGGCCTCGATCTCTCCAACGAGACGACGCTTGTTGAACTGTCGCGCAACCTCGCCGCGACAGTCGGTCCCGACTGGCACGCCCTGCCGCTACTCGCGGACGGCTCCACCGCCGGCGTCACGCGCCCGATCCTGAACCCCGCCGATCACCGCGACAAGGTGGGGCGGGTGACCGAGGTACAGCCGGAGGATGCCGCGCGCATCGTCAAGGCCGCCGCCGACCATGCCGCGCAATGGGCCGCCGTCGCGCCGGCGGAGCGCGCGGCGCGGCTGGATCGCGCCGCCGACATCATGCAGTCGCGCATCGAGACCCTGATGGGGATCATCATCCGCGAGGCCGGCAAGTCCGCCGCCAACGCCATCGGCGAGGTGCGCGAGGCGATCGACTTCCTGCGATATTACGCCGAACAGGCGCGCAAGACGCTCGGACCGGCGCATGAGTCGCTCGGCCCCGTGGTGTGCATCAGCCCGTGGAACTTCCCGCTGGCGATCTTCACCGGGCAGGTCGCGGCGGCGCTCGTCGCCGGCAATCCGGTGCTGGCGAAGCCCGCAGATTCGACGCCGATCATCGCCAGCGAGAGCGTGAAGATCCTGCACGAGGCCGGCGTTCCCGCCGGCGCGCTGCAACTCGTGCCCGGCGACGGGCGGGTCGGCGCGGCCCTCGTCGGCGCGGACGATGTGGCGGGTGTGATGTTCACCGGCTCGACGGAAGTCGCGCGCCTCATCCAGTCGCAGCTGTCGCGCCGTCTGTCGCCGGCCGGCAAGCCGATTCCGCTGATCGCGGAAACCGGCGGGCAGAACGCCATGATCGTCGATTCCTCCGCGCTCGCCGAGCAGGTGGTCGCGGATGTCGTCGCCTCCGCCTTCGACAGCGCCGGCCAGCGCTGCTCGGCTCTGCGCGTCCTGTATCTGCAGGAGGAAGTGGCGGAGCGCACGCTCCATATGCTGCGGGGTGCTTTCCAGGAGCTGTCGCTCGGCCGCACCGACCGCCTGCGCGTCGATGTCGGCCCGGTCATCAGTGCCGACGCCAAGAAGAAAATCGACCAGCACATCGACAGCATGCGCCGGCGCAACTACCGGATCGACCAGATCGAGCTGCCGGAAGGCGCCGCGCACGGCACGTTCGTGCCGCCGACCATCATCGAGATCGAGGCCGTGTCGGAGCTGAAGCGCGAAGTCTTCGGGCCGGTGCTGCACGTGCTGCGCTATCGCCGCAGCGATCTCGACCGCGTGATCGACGACATCAACGCCTCCGGCTACGGCCTGACCTTCGGCCTGCATACGCGCCTCGACGAGACGATCGCGCACGTGACCGGCCGCATCAAGGCGGGCAATCTCTACGTCAACCGCAACATCATCGGCGCGGTCGTGGGGGTGCAGCCCTTCGGCGGACGCGGGCTGTCGGGCACGGGGCCGAAGGCGGGCGGGCCGCTCTACATCGGCCGCCTCGTCCAGCGCGCGCCGATCCCGCCGGATCAGGCTTCCGTCTACACCGATCCCGCGCTGCGCGATCTCATCACCTGGCTCGACGGCAAGGGACTGGACGGCGCGGCCGAGACGGCGCGCGGCTTCGCGGCCCGCTCGGCGCTGCATCTGGAACGGGATCTGCCCGGCCCCGTGGGCGAGCGCAACGTCTACGCGCTGCATCCGCGCGGCAAGATCCTGCTGGCGCCGCACACGCCGGCGGGCCTGCACGTCCAGCTCGCGGCAGCACTCGCGGCTGGCAACAGCGTGGCCATCGACGCCGCGAGCGGTTTGCGCAACGCGCTGGACGACCTGCCGGCAAGCGTCGCCGCCCGCGTTTCCTGGACCACCGACTGGGAGAAGGACGGCCCCTTCTCCGGCGCCCTCGTCGAAGGCGACGCGGCGCGCGTCGCGGAGGCGAACCAGCGGGTCGCCGCGCTTCCCGGCCCGCTCGTCCTCGTGCAGGCGGCAACCTCGGAGGAACTCGCCCGCGATCCGGACGCCTACTCCCTCAACTGGCTGCTGGAGGAGGTCTCGACCTCCATCAACACGGTCGCCGCAGGCGGCAACGCCAGCCTGATGTCGATCAGCTGACAGGCGCGTTTCTCGCTCCTAACAACTGAGAAAACCCGGTCCGATCGGACCGGGTTTTCTTTTGCGCCATCGTCGCCGATAACGCGCTACGTGGTTGTTCGCGGCCCGAACCGGCTGCGTGAAGCCCGGTCAGCCGACGACGAAGCCCGCGCCGACCGGGTCGTTGCGGTCGATGGTCCAGCGGGCGGTGCCGAGCAGGCCCGCCGTTCCCTTCACCGTGGGGCGCACCGCGCGCACGGCGCCAAGGCGCGTCTCGCCAACCAGACAGCCTTCGAACGTGCCGGTGCCGAGCAACCCTTCGGAGCGGATCGGCTGGTCGAGGCCGATCACGCCGCGCGCCTCGAACATCGCCATCATGGCGCTGGTGCCGGTGCCGCCGGGAGAGCGGTCGAGCTGGCCGGCGCTGAAGACGTGCACGTTCTTGTAAAGCGCGCCCTCGATGGTGGGCTCGTGCCAGAAGGTGATGAAGTTGAGGTTGTTGATATGCCCCTCCGTGGGGTGCTGCACGGTGAGCTTGCGGCGCAACTGCTCACGCGCGATCAGGCCCATCCGCGACAACTCCTTGCCGTTCTCCGGCCCGATGCGCAGCGCCGTGCCGCGAAGATCGATGATGCCGAAGTAGTTGCCGCCCCACGCGAGATCCGCCTTGAGGCTGCCGTAGCCGGGCAGCTCGACGGCCACGTCCTGCTCCGCGACATAGGCGGGCACGTTCTCGAAGCGGGTCCACAGAACCTTGTCGCCCTCGGTCGCGACTTCCGCCGTCACAAGGCCCGCCGTCGTCTCGAAGCGGATGGTGGTGATGCCGCCGGGGCCGCGCGGCACGAGCCCGCGGGCGACGATCGCCATGGAAACGGCGATGGTGCCGTGGCCGCACATGTGCGAATACTCGGTGCCGTCGATGTAGATCAGCCCGGCGTCGTAGTCCGGCCCCGAGGGCGGCGTCAGGAACACGCCGAACATGTCGGAGTGCCCGCGCGGCTCGCGCATCACCGCCTTGCGCAGCCAGTCGTAGTTCTCCTCCAGAAAGCGGCGCTTCTCCAGGATGCTGGAGCCCGGGGGATAGGGAATGCCGCCATAGATGATGCCGAGCGGCTCGCCTTCGGTGTGGGTGTAAATAACGTCGAACGTATCTTCCGTACGCATGATAACCTCCCGATTGTTGCAGATAGAGGACGCAGATCTCCTTCCGGTCAAACTGGGTTGCTTGATCGGTCGGTATTGTCTCGAAACAAAGAACGCGGATCAGTCGCTTCCCGAGAGGAAGTCCAGACCGATGACCATGTCGACGATGACGATGGTCAGGCCCGCTGCCACGATCGTCGCGGCGGAAACCGCGGCAATCGTCGGATCGATGAAATATTGAACGTAGATGCCGGCGCGGATCTGAGGCAACGGCACCAGGAAGAAGGTCGTGAACGGGCCGGCGCCCAGATCCGCGAGGCTTCCTCCAGCCCACGCCGCTCCCCGGACAGCAGCGGCAGCACCGTGCGGCATGATGATGACGACATGCCTCCCCTGAGAGAAACGCCGGCGTGACATAGGCGCTGACGGCAAGCGCGGACACCATGATCGACCCCGACACCACGCCGGGAATGCTGAGCGGGAAAGTGAAGTGCCGGAACGTCAATGCCGGGCCTGCGCCAAGGTCGACGGACACCCGCTCCAGCGATGGCTCGATGCTCCCCTTATGTGACGTTTTGTTATTCAGAGAGGTTCGCAACGTTCGCCGGAAAAGGCTTGAAGTCTGTCGCCCTGCATTTGAAGATAAACGACAAATTTCGCTTCCAGTGAACCACAGGAGACAATCCGGCCCATGACGAGCCCCCCGTCGACGAACGGCGACGCCCAACCCGGCACGGCGGCTCAGCAGCCGGCGCTCAGGGTGGGTTTCATCCTGCTGGAATCGTTCACGTTGGCGGCTTTCGCCGGGCTGATCGACGCCCTGCGGCTGGCGGCGGACAGCGGCGGGCGCAGCCGGCAGATCCATACGTCGTGGCGCATCATGACCCCCGGCGCGCCGTGGCGCGAGGCCAGTTGCGGCCTGCGCGTGACCGGTGCGGAAGATTTTCTCGACCCCGGCCAGTTCAACTACATCGCCGTGTGCGGCGGCAACGACTATCACGTGGCGCGGGCGATGCCCGCCCTCGACAACTACCTGCGGCAGGCGCACCGCCAGGGTGTCCGCATGCTCGGGGTGTGCACCGGCTCGTTCGCCATCGCCCGCGCCGGCCTCGCGGACGAACGCACGCTCTGCATCCACTGGAACGTGCTCGACGCCTTCCGCAAGCAGTTCCCCCACGTGCGCGCGACCGTCGACCGCCTGTTCGTCGACGAAGGCGATCTGATCACATGCGCGGGCTCAACGGCGGCCATCGACATGGGCCTGCATCTCGTGTCGCGCCACTGCGGCCGCAACCGGGCGCAGCAGGTGGTGCGGCACATGATGCTGGCCGGCATGCGCGCGCCCAGCCTGCCGCAAGCCCACTTCGTGCAGGAAATGGAGCATGTCACGGACGACCGCGTGCTGCGCGCCGTGCACTTCATGGAGCAGCAGATCGACTACCCGCCGTCGCTGCCCGTGGTGGCGCGCTATGTCGGCGTCAGCAGCCGCCAGCTCCAGCGGGCGTTCAAGGCAGCCCTCGACATGACGCCGATGCAGATGTACCGGATCATGCGCGTCAAGTACGGCCGCTGGAAGCTCGACAACACGCGCGAGAGCATCACCCGGATCGCGCTCGACTGCGGCTTCGCCGACACGGCCCATTTCTCGCGCGAGTTCACCGCGCTTTTCGGCATCTCTCCCAGCCATTGCCGGCGCGCCGGCAGGGCTGACGCGGGACCGGCCAACGCGCCGGAGGTGTTTCCCGACGCGCCGCCGCACTGGCCCGCACCCGGCGTATAAGCCGGCTGCGGCGGCAAAAAACTACCGGATGTCGTAGACGGTGCCGTCGCTGGCGGCGGTATGGTCGAGCTTGACGGTTCGCCGCTCGCGCCGGGAAATCTCCGCCGCCTCGGCGAGCACGAACGCCGCCGCCGCGTCGAGGCTCGACGATTCCGGCTGCCGCCCACCGCGCACGACATCCTCGAGGAAGGATTTCAGCTCACCGATGTAGGCGCGGTTGTAGGACTGGACGCCGCGCGTCACGTTCTGCGTCGTCGAGCGGGCGTCGGTGAGAACCTCGATGCCGGATTTCCGCAGCGGCAAGACGGCGCGCACGGTCGACCGCGATCCCAGAATCTCGGCGAAGAAATCGAAGCCGTACCCGCCGACCCGCGTGTTGTCGATGACGCCGAAAGCGCCGTTGGTGAAGCGCACAACCACGATGCCGTTATCGATGTCGCCGCTGTCGGCAAAACCGGGCGACAGGGCATCGCCGAACGCGGTGACCTCGGCGATCTCGCCGGCGAGGAAGCGCGCCAGGTCGAAATCGTGCACGGTGACATCGGCATATAGCCCGCCCGAGGTGAGCGTGAAGGCGATGTCGCGCGGCTTGTAGTCGCGATGGGTGATGCGCACCTGGTAGATCTGGCCGACATCGCCGTTGTCGATCGCCTGGCGCGCCTCGATGAAGGTCGGTTCGAAGCGCAGCTGGAAGCCCACCTGCAGGCGCACGCCGTTCGCGCGTGCGATCTCGATCGCCTCGAATGTATCGGCGCGGGTGAGCGCGATCGGCTTCTCGACGAAGATATGCTTGCCCGCCTGCGCCGCGATGCGGATATGCTCGAGATGAAGCGTGCTGGGCGTCGCGATCAGGATGGCCTCGATGGCGGGATCAGCCACGATCTCCGCGAAGTCGAGCGACCACGGAATACCGCAGAGTTCGGCCGAGCGCGCGCGGGCGACCTCCTCGTCCGCATCCTGAATGCGCACGAGTTCCGCCTGCGGCAGCGCGTTCAGGATGTTGTGAGCGTGCACGGTGCCGACCCGCCCGAGGCCCGCCAGCGCCACGCGCACGGGATTGTTGCGCGATGCGTGAATTACGTCCGTCATTTTTCATATCCTGCTGTAAAATCTGAACAAAAGAGATGATTGCATCGGGATGGCGATGCCATGAATGCGCAAGCCGCTTTGAACGCGTGGCCAAGGCCTGTCCGGTAAGACGGCGGTCCCTACTCCAGCGTCGACATGCCCTCGACGATCAGGCGCGAGATCTCGTCCTGGCTGCGGGACCCGGCGTCGAACGCGGCGATCGACTTTCCGTGCGACAGCACCACGAACTGGTCCGCGACCTTGATCGCGTGGTGAACGTTGTGGCTGATGACGATCACGGAGATGCCCTTGTCGCGCACGCGGGCGATGGTTTCGAGCACCCTTTCGGTCTGCTTGAGCGATAGCGCCGACGTCGGTTCGTCGAGGATCAGCAGACGCGCGCTGAAGAGCACGCCGCGGGCGATGGCGATGGACTGGCGCTCGCCGCCGGACAAGCTCGCCACCGGCTCGTTGGCCGAGCGGATGCGGATCCCCATCTCGGACACCACCTGCTGCGCGCGCCGGCGCGCGAGGCCGACATCGATGTAGCTGATCGGGCCGAAACGGCGCGTGATATGCTCCTCGCGTCCCAGGAACAGGTTGCGGTAGATGCTGAGCGCATCCACGAGCGCCAGATCCTGATAGACGGTGGCGATGCCGAGCGCGTGCGCTTCCTTCGGCGCGCGCAGCCTCACCTGCTCGCCCGACCAGTAAATCTCGCCCCGGTCCGGCTCGAAAAGGCCGTTGAGAAGCTTGATCAGCGTCGACTTGCCGGCGCCGTTGTCGCCGAGCAGCGCCAGCACGCTGCCGGGGCGGAGCGAAAACGACACGTCGCGCAGGGCGTCGATATTGCCGAACCGCTTGGCGAGCCCCCTCACCTCCAGCAGCGGCGTGTCGGCGGCCGGCGTCATCGCCGTTCCCCCACGCCGCGCGCCAGCCATTGATTGACGATGACCGCGCCAACGAGGATGAGGCCGGTGATGCCCTCGAACCAGTACGAGCCAAGGCCCGCCAGAACCAGCCCGTTGCGGATCATGCCGAACATCAGGCAGCCGAGCGCGGTGCCGATCACCGAGCCATAGCCGCCCGTGAGCCGCACACCGCCGATGACCGCCGCCGCGATCACCTGCTGCTCAATGCCGGCGCCGCGCAGCGCATCGACCGAGTTGAAGCGCCCCACCTGCATGAAGCCGGCGATGCTCGCGCCCGCCGCCGTCAGCACGAACAGCGAGATCCATACCCGGTCCACAGGCACGCCGAGGCTGCGCGCCGCGCGTTCGTTGCCGCCCGCCGCGAACACCCAGTTGCCGAAGCGCGTGCGCGCCACAACGAAGCTGAAGATGCACGCGAAAGCGGCAAACCACAGCGCGGACGCATAGAAGCCCCGGCCGAGCGGAAACGAGAAGGCGCTGATGATGCCGGGCTGTTTCGGCAGGCTCAACGGAAAGCCCCCGGTCATGACGTAGGTCGCGGCCCGCCAGAACAGCAGCCCGCCCAACGTCACGATGAAGGACGGCAACCCGAAATGAACCGTGATCGCCCCCTGCAGCCAGCCGATCGCCAGCGCCGCCGCGAATGCCGCCAGCAGCGCGACATCCGCCTGCACCCCGTGGTTGACCACGAGCACCGGCAGCAGCAGCGACGAAAACCCCAGCACCGACCCGGCCGACAGGTCGAAATGCCCGGAAATCATCAACAGCGTCATCGGTATCGCGATCACGCCGATCTCCGCCGCGACGATGAGCATCGAGCTCACGGAGGCGACGGTGAGGAAGTTCGGCGTGGTGGCGGCGAAGAAAATGAACACGCTGAGGGCGGCGCCGATGGCGCCGATCTCGGGCACCGCGCCCAGCACGCCGCGAAGGGACGTCAGGCCGCGTCGGGCGTGAGCCGCAACCCTCGGCAGGATGTCGGTTCGCGGCGTGATGGGCGCGTCGGAATTCATGAGTAGCCGTCTTTCACCGCCGCGATGAAGCGGTCGATGTTGGTGCTGTCGAGGACGGTCGGGCCGGTCAGCACGTCATTGGCCGCGGAGAAGCCGTAACGGATGTTCAGCGACAGGAACTGCACCGCCAGGTAGCCTTGCAGGTATTGCTGCTGGGCGACGGACACGAGAATCTTGTTCGCCTTGATCCCGTCCAGGATGGGGCCGGAGAGATCGAAGGTGCCCATGGCCACCTTGGAGGCGAGCCCCGCCTCTTCAAGCGCCTGCAGCCCGGGCTGGGTGTTGGGCACGCCCGACAACACCAGCGCCTCGGTATCCGGCTGGTTGGCGAAGTAGCCCTTCAGGATCTCACCCACCTGCGTGGGGTTGGTTCCGGTCAGCAACTTGTCGGTCTGGATGCCGTTCTCGGCGAAGACGGCCGTGGCGCCACGGCAGCGCAGCTCGGTCGTCAGATTGCCGGCCTCGCTGATCGTGCACACGGCGCGCTTGGGCTTCTTGGTGTCGACGATCCGCTGCGCCACGGCCCGCCCGGCGAGCTCGTTGTCGGTGCCGATGTAGAACAGGTACGGAATGCGCTCGCCGACCGGACGGGGGTCCTTAACGTTGACGGCGATGACCGGAATACCGGAAGAAATGGCGCGCCGCAGCGGTTCATCGTTGGCGTCGACATTGACCACGGACGAGATGATCCCCTGCGGGCGGGCCGCGATGGTGCTGTTCAGAAGCTCGACATGCTCCTGAATCGAGAACTTCGTCGGCCCGAGATCGGTAAGCTCGACATTGAAATCGCGCGCCGCGTCCGCCAGGCCCTTGCGGTAGACGGCCCAGAAGGGATCGCCAGGCGAACCATGAATGACGGAGTAGATCTTCACGGGAATTTCGGATTGCTTCTTTGGCGCGGTCTGCGCGTTGGAATATCCGGGGTTCCCGGCAAAAAGCAGTACCAGAGACAGAAGAAGAAACTTCAACTGGTGCAATTGCATCATTTTTCTCCTTTATTCAGGTGATATTTGTGTATCACGCAGAATAACATGAACAATGTTCTTTGCTTTTCGAGCAGCATCAACAACAGATCCGGAAGCGGAAGTTGTCAGAACGCCCTCGTAGAGGATCAACAGCAGATCCGCCTTGACGGAGGCATGATCGATCGCGCCATCCTCAAGTATTCCATGAAAGATCTGCCGAACTTGCGCTTTGTGTTCCACCACTTGCCGGCGGACGGCAGCGGAGTCGCCCACCTCGGCCAAAGCGAGAAGGAAAGCGCATCCCCTGAAACCTTTCAGGCCAATTCTGTCATGCAGATGATCGAATACAGATCCGACCTTTTCATTTACATCCAACGCCTTTTTGGCTCGATTGACAATATATTCTATTGTCAATCGGTTCCTCTCTTCAAGATACGCAGAGATGAGCGCGTCCTTACCCCTGTAGTGCTTATAGAGCGTTCCCCGTGCGATGTCAGAAGATTCTACAATCCTGTCAACGCCTACGTTCCCGATGCCCTTAGAGTAAAACAGATCACTCGCGGCGACCAAAATGGCATCTTTCACTGAACGTCCACGCCATTTATTTACCGAAGACATTTTTTCAGCGGCCATGATATTGTCTCCTCCGCAAAATGCCCATCGAGAATCAATTGATAAGATTCAACGTGGCGTGCAAGCGCGTAGATATACCGGTCTATCCAACCAATCAACGCTTGGTTGATAGACAAAAGTGTAAAAACAGGGGAAAAAAACGCCATGATGCGACAAAAATATGTAAAATAAGCGCCAATTATCCGCCCAATCTGGACGCGAACGCGACAAAAAAGTCTAAATGTCTATATCTATCTTATACTTGAAGCACACATGGAACATTATGACCGTTTGATATCAATAACGATCAGGATATTGGTCGCCAGCTCATGCCGGGGCCGAGGACAAAGGAACGCGCCGGAGTTCCCCGAAGCACATTCCGATGAATTGGAACCATTGAACCGGCAGGATTTCAATTTCAACAAGAAGTTGAAAATAGACGAAATGTCATATCAGAATTATTTCCAATACACAGATCAGGTCAGAGATGTGTCGTGCAGGTTCGAGAGCCACCCGGCAAGCCGATGCTTCGCCGGGTCGGGAAGCGGCAGGATCGGGCGCGGCGGTTCGCTGCGGCAGATGCCAAGCAGATCGGCGAGCGCATAGACGACACGTAAGCTGGAGAACTGCCGGAACAATTCCCATAGCGGCGTGATCGCGCCATCCAGCTGTCGAACTCTTGCAGCATCTCCCTGCCGGGCCGCGCGGACGATCTCAAGGCAAATATCGGGCAATACGCCGGCGAGCACGCTGTACCATACATCGGCTCGGGCCAGCATGGTCTCGGCCGCGGTCCAGTCCGCGCTGCAACCGATTGAAAAGTCGCGGGGCACGATCGCGCGCTGCGCCGCCAGCTGGTGCGCCGTTTCGGCGGCGTCCACACCCGGGTTCTTGATCGCGATGATGCCGGGAAGCTGCGCGAGGCGGCCGACGAGCGCCGGCGTGAACCGGAAATGCGTGGTGGCCGGGTTGTCGTAGATGATGACCGGCAGGCCGCCTTCACGCGCGACGGTGGCGAAATGTTCGAAAACCTCGTCCTCGCCCAGCGGCGTATAGGAAACGGCTGGCAGCAGCCCTGCAACGGCGCCGATGGCGCGGGCGTCCTGCGCGCATGCAACTGCCTCGTCGGTGCGCAGCGCGCCTATCCCGGCAACGATCGGAATGCGGCCGCCGCTTCCGGCCCGCGCCGCCTCGAGCGCGCGGCGCCGTTCGGCGCGCGCCAGATACATGTAAATGCCGGTGCTGCCGAGCACGCCGATGGAATCGACGCGCGCGTCCGCCAGCCGGTTGGCAAGAGCGCTCATTCCGGCCGCATCGACATGGCCGTGCCGGTCGGCGGGCGTGATCGGAAATGCGCATAACCCTTTCAGGAAGCTCATGCCCGTTCCCCTGCCGTTGGCCAGTAGTGGCTGTCGGGCGTCGGGCGCGCGCCGAAGATCGCCTGGCCGACGCGCACGACTGTCGCGCCTTCCTCGATCGCCGTCTCGAAATCGCCCGTCATACCCATGGAAAGTCCCGCTATGGCCGGGTTGCGCGCTGCCGCTTCATCGCGCAGGCGGCGCAGCAGCGCGAAGCACGGCCGCACCCTCGCGGTGTCGGCGCTCAGCAACGCGAGCGTCATCAGCCCGCGCGGCCGCAACCGCGGAAAATCGCCGAGCGCATCAACGAATGGCACAAGCGCATCCGGATGCAGGCCGAACTTGCTCTCCTCGCCAGAGGTATTGACCTGCACGTAAACGTCGAGGAAGCGGTCTTCGCGCTCCAGCCGCGCATTCAGCAGATCGGCCAGACGCAGGCTGTCGAGGGCGTGGAATTCGACGGCGAAGCGGGTGAGATACTTGACCTTGTTGGTCTGCAGATGGCCAACGATGCTCCAGTCCACGGGAAGATCGTTGAGCGCCTCATGCTTGGCCATCGCCTCCTGGATCTTGTTTTCGCCGAACGCGGCGATGCCCGCCGCGAACGCAAACCGCAGGATGTGCGCGGGCACGGTCTTGCTGATCGGCAGCAGCCGCACCGACGCCCGGTCGCGCCCGGCGCGCGCGCAGGCATCGGCGATGCGGCGCTCCACCGATGCCAGGTTAGAGCGGAACGACGCAACGGGATCGGCGCCGAAGCGCTGCACGTCTTCAGGCAAAAGCGACGTTTCACAGCCGCCGGCGGAGGCACCGGCATCGGATTGTCGATTGATCATTGTCAGCAGTCCGGCTTTCACATGGATCGTGCTCCCCTTATTGCATAGCCGGATCTGGTTGTCAGGCGACCTCGAAGAGGCCCGCCGCGCCCATGCCGCCGCCCACGCACATCGTGACGACGACATAACGCACGCCGCGCCGCTTGCCCTCGATCAGGGCGTGCCCCACAAGGCGCGCGCCCGACATGCCGTAGGGATGGCCGATCGAAATGGCGCCGCCGTTGACGTTGAACAGCGCCGGGTCGATGCCGAGCCGGTCACGGCAATAGAGCGCCTGCACGGCGAAGGCCTCGTTCAGCTCCCACAGGCCGATGTCGTCGACCTTCAGGCCATGGCGTGCGAGCAGCTTGGGCACGGCGAACACCGGACCGATCCCCATTTCGTCGGGATCGCAGCCCGCCACCGCCATGCCGCGATAGATGCCAAGCACAGGCAGGCCGCGCCGCTGCGCCTCCCCCGCCTCCACCAGCACCGAAGCCGAGGCGCCGTCCGAGAGCTGCGACGCATTGCCGGCGGTGATGAAGCGGCCCGCCGCGACCGACAGGCCGCCCGAAAACACCGGCTTCAGCCCCTGCAAACCCTCGAGCGTCGTTTCGGGGCGGTTGCCCTCGTCCTTGCCGATGACGACCTCGACGTCGCGCACCTCGCCCGTCGCCTTGTCGGCGACCTTCATGATGCTTGGCAGCGGCACGATCTCGGCATCGAACAGCCCCTGTGCCTGCGCCCGCGCCGTGCGCTGCTGGGATTCGAGCGCATAGACGTCCTGCCGCTCGCGCGGAACGTCGTAACGGTCGGCGACGATCTCGGCCGTCTCCAGCATCGTCATGTAGAGGTCCGGCCGATGGGCGGTCAGCCACGGGTCCTGGGCGCGATCCAGATTGAGTTTTTGCGTCTGGACGAGCGAGATGGACTCCAGCCCGCCGCCGACAGCAACCGTCATGCCGTCGTGCACGATCTGCTTGGCGGCGGTGGCGATGGCCATCAGGCCGGAGGCGCACTGGCGGTCGAGGCTCATGCCGGCGACGCTCGTCGGCAGCCCGGCCCTGAGCGCCGCCTGGCGCGCGATGTTGAAGTGGGTCGAGCCCTGCTGGAGCGCTGCGCCGATGATAACGTCGTCGACCTCAGCCGGATCGACGCCGGCGCGGGCGATCGCCTGCGCGATGACATGCCCGCCGAGCGCCTGCGCCTGGGTGTCGTTGAACGCGCCCCGATAGGCCTTGCCGATGGGCGTGCGGGCGGTGGATACGATGACGGCTTCTCTCATGATGTCTCTTCCTGAAGGGTGGCGCGCGGAGCGGACGCCGCGATGGATGCGAACTTGCCGATCTGGTCGAAGGCCCCGTCCAGCGTGCGGGCGTGGGTGCGGTCGGCGATGCGGTCGAAGTGGCGTGCGATGCCGTCTGGCGTCCGCTCCGCCTCGGGCAGGAAAACGCCCTCCGTTTCCTCGATGCGCGTCAGGGCGAACACGTCCGCGCCCGCACCGAGGATCACGCGCGAGGGTGCGTCCTCACCGACGAGGTAGAGCACGGCGGGCGTCACGGTTTCCGGCGTGAACAGGTCCTCCACCCCGGCGTCGATGAGGCCGGCGGTCATGCGTGTCGCGGCGATGGGCGCGAGCGCGTTGACGCGGATGTCGTACTTGCGTCCCTCGATGTGCAGCACGTTCATGAGGCCGATCATGGCGGCCTTCGCCGCGCCATAGTTGGCCTGGCCGAAGTTGCCGTAGATGCCCGACGCCGACGAGGTGAACACGATGCGCCCGTAGCCGGTCTCGCGCATGCCATCCCACACGGCGCGGGAGACGTTGAACGATCCGGTCACGTGGACCTTCATGACGAGGTCGAAATCCTCCGGCGTCATCTTGCCAAAACTCCTGTCGCGCAGGATGCCGGCGTTGTTGACGAGGATGTCGGTGCGCCCGAAAATGGAGCGCGCCTTCTCCACCGCCTCGCTCACCTGCGCGGCGTCCGACACGTCGGCGGGTATGGCGATCGCCCGTCCGCCCTCGCGCACGATTTCCGCGGCGACTTCCTCGGCCGCGCGCGGGTCGATGTCCGACACGCCGACCCACGCGCCCTCCCGCGCCAGTCCGCGCGCATGGCTGCGGCCAAGGCCGGCGCCCGCGCCGGTGACGATGGCCGTTCTGCTGGCAAAACCACCCACGTCGCGCCCTCCCTCAAATGGATGCGCAGGCGACGGCCTGCGCCGGCTGCAGCAGCTCGACCTGAACGCCGGCGCACGACTTAGGATGGATGAAGTTGACGGCGCCGAAATCGCCCTCCGCGCTGGTGTCCAGCAGCACCGAGGCGCCGATGTCGCGCAGGCGCTGAACCTCCCCGCCGATGCCGTCGACCTCGAGCGACAGCAGGAAGAAGCCCTCCCCGCGCTTTTCGATGAACTTCGCCACCGAC
>CALMIK010000061.1 GCA_937863995.1 uncultured Chelatococcus sp. | reverse complement strand
TTCTGGTTCTCGAGCACCAGCAGGCGGCGCTGGATGGTGCCCACCGACTGCTTGGCGACGTTGCCGTACTGGCCGCTCAATTCCGCTGAATTGTCATAGACATAACCGAGAAGCGCGCGCAGGTCCTTGAGGTCAAGCAGCAGCAGGCCCTGTTCGTCGGCGACGCGGAAAACGATGTTGAGGATGCCTTCCTGCGTCTCGTTGAGGTCGAGCAGGCGCGACAGCAGCAGCGGCCCCATGTCCGATATGGTGGCGCGCACCGGATGCCCCTGCTCGCCAAACACATCCCAGAACACGACCGGAAAACGGTCGGGATGGTATTCGACGCCGATCTCCTGCGCACGCTTGACGAAGGCCGGCTTGCCCTCCCCCGCCGCCGCCAGGCCGGCGAGGTCGCCCTTGACGTCGGCGGCGAACACCGGCACGCCGGCATTGGAAAATCCCTCCGCCAGCACTTGCAGCGACACGGTCTTGCCGGTGCCGGTGGCGCCCGTGATCAGGCCGTGCCTGTTGGCGCGCTTCAGAAGCAGCGTCTGCGCCGCGCCGTCATCGCTCTTGCCGATAAATACGCCTTCGTCCGCCATGGCGTCAGACCTTGTGCATGCTGTTACGGGGCTATCTTTTCACCCGGCTCGCCGCGGCGCAAGCCCTTGAGCTGATAGAGCGCATCGAGCGCCTCGCGCGGCGACAGCTCGTCTGGCGCGATGGCGTCGAGCGCCTCGCGCAGGGCGTCTGGCGCGGGCGGCGCGTCGGGCTGGGCGGGCGAACGGGCGGCGATGGCCGAGAACAGCGGCAGATCGTCGATCAGCGCGCTCACCGGCTTCTCGCGCTCGCTTTTCTCGAGCTCGGTCAGGATGTCGCGCGCCCGGGCGATCACCCGCGGCGGCAGACCGGCGAGCCGCGCCACCTGAATGCCATAGGAACGGTCGGCCGCGCCCGGCACCACCTCGTGCAGGAAAACGACGTCGCCGTGCCACTCGGTGACGCGCACGGTGGCGTTCGACACGCGCTTGAGACGGTCGGCGAGCGCGGTGAGCTCGTGATAATGGGTGGCGAACAGCGACCGGCAGCGGTTGGCCTCGTGCAGGTGCTCGATCGCCGCCCAGGCGATGGACAGGCCGTCGAAGGTCGCGGTGCCGCGCCCGATCTCGTCGAGGATGACGAGCGAGCGCTCGCCCGCCTGGTTCAGGATCGCCGCCGTCTCGATCATCTCGACCATGAATGTCGAGCGCCCGCGCGCCAGATCGTCCGCCGCGCCGACGCGCGAGAACAGCCGGTCCACCACACCGACGCGCGCCGCCTTCGCCGGCACGAACGCCCCCATCTGCGCCAGCACGACGATGAGCGCGTTCTGGCGCAGGAAGGTCGACTTGCCCGCCATGTTGGGGCCGGTGATCAGCGTGATGCGCCCCCACTTCGCCGCGCCCGGGGGCGACAGGTCGCAATCGTTGGCGACGAACGCCACGCCCGCCCGCCGGCACGCGGCCTCCACGACCGGGTGGCGGCCGCCGGAGACGTCGAAGGCGAGCGTGTCGTCGACGTG
The DNA here is from genome assembly GCA_937863995.1 of uncultured Chelatococcus sp. GTDB lineage: Bacteria > Pseudomonadota > Alphaproteobacteria > Rhizobiales > Beijerinckiaceae > Pseudochelatococcus. The sequence continues at coordinate 46,986 of CALMIK010000061.1, read as the reverse complement.
CGGGCGCACCCAGCCGAGATCGGCGGCGAGGTCCGCCAGTCCCGCCGTCACGTCGATGACGGAGAGCGCGTCCGCCGCCGCCTTCAGGGCCTCGGCCCGCAGCCGCAGCAGGTCGACGAGTTCATCGAACACCGCAAGCTCGATACCGAGCGCCCGGTCGCCGGCGGACGCGATGCGGCTTTGCAGCTCCGACAGCTCCACGGTGGAAAAGCGCATGGTGCCGGCCATGGTCTGGCGGTGCACGAACGTCTCGTTCAGCGGCGCGCGCACGAACGCCTCGCCGGCCGCCTGCGGCACCTCGACGAAATAGCCGATCAGGTTGTTATGCTTGACCTTGAGCTGGCGGCAACCGCTCTGCTCGGCATAGCGGGCCTGCAACGCCGCGATCACCTTTCGCGAATCGGCCTGCAGCAGGCGTGCCTCGTCGAGATCGCCGTTATAGCCGGCGCGCACGAAGCCGCCGTCGCGCTTCAGCAGCGGCAGCTCGTCGGCGAGCGCGGCCGACAGCGCCTCGCCCCACGCGGGATCGAGCGCCGCGAGGCTTTGGCGCGCCTCGGCCAGCTCCGGCGGCAGCGCCCGCGCGCCGTCGAGGGAATTACCGATGGCGCGCGCCGCCGACAGGCCGTCCCGCAATGCCGCTAGATCGCGCGGCCCCCCGCGCCCGACGATGAGACGCGCGAGAGCGCGCGCTATGTCGGGGGCGGCGCGCAGCAGGGAGCGCAGGCGCTCGCGCAGCGTCGTGTCGTCGTGGAGCGCTGCCACGCTGTCGTGGCGGGCGTGGATCGCCTCGACGCCGGTGAGTGGGCCGGCAAGCCGTTCGGCCAGAACCCTGCCGCCGCCGGGCGTTTGCGTGCGGTCGATGGCGGCGAGAAGGCTGCCCGCCCGCTCCCCCGCCATCGTACGCGTGAGTTCGAGATTGGCGCGGGTGGCGGCGTCGATGGCGAGCCCCGCCCCCTCCCGGTCGCGCAGCGGGGGCGACAGCGGCGGGCGCGAGCCAAGCTGCGTGCGATCGACATAGGCGACGATCGCCGCCGCCGCCGCGAGCTCGGCCGGGCCGAACTGGCCGAAGCCCGCGAGTTCCGCCACACCGAAGTAATCCCGCAGGCGGCGCTCGCTCGACGCCGGGTCGAACCCCTCGTGCGCCACGGGGGTGACGGCGGCGCGCTGTTCGGCCCAGAAATCGCGCAGCGCCTCGTCGTCGTGGATGGCATCCGGCACGATGATCTCGCGCGGCTCCAGCCGCGCGATCTCCGCCATGAGGGCTGCCGCCGCCGCTTCGGACACCACGAAGCGCCCCGTGGAGATGTCGGCCGCGGCAACCGCGTAGGTCCATCCGCCTTCGGACACCTTGCGCCGGGCGACCGCCGCCAGCCAGTTGGGGCGGCCGGGCTCCAGCAGCCGGTCCTCGGTGATGGTGCCGGGCGTCACCAGCCGCACCACCGCGCGCCGGACCACTGATTTGCTGCCGCGCTTGCGCGCCTCGGCCGGGTCCTCGATCTGCTCGCACACGGCGACGCGATGACCGGCGGCGATGAGGCGCTCCAGATAATCCTCGGCCTTGTCCACCGGCACGCCGCACATGGGGATGTCCTCGCCCAGGTGCTTGCCGCGCTTCGTCAGCACGATGCCGAGCGTGCGCGAGGCGACCTCGGCGTCGCGGAAGAACAGCTCGTAGAAATCGCCCATGCGATAGAACAGCAACGTATCGGGGTGCGCGACCTTGATCTCGGTATACTGCTGCATCATCGGCGACGGCTTGTCGCCGCCGGCGGCGGCCTCGGCGGCAGGCGCGGATACAGTCGTCGTCGATCCAGTTGTCATTGATGCTGGTGTCATTGATGCTGGTGTCACGGGGCTGAAACGGATCATGCGCCAAAGCTAACAGACGGCTTCGGCGCTTTCATCGATTCGCGCCGGCGCGCCATGCACGTATCGGTGGAGAACCCTGCTTGAGAGGCGCGATCCACTTCGGTATTGTTCCAGCCATAAACAATCCGGGAAACGCCAGAGGCCCTTCACATTCCATGACAGACCGCAAAAAGCGCAGCCGCCTGACCTACACCGATCAGGAGGCCCTGAACTACCATTCCCGCAACCGTCCCGGCAAACTGGAGGTCGTCGCCACCAAGCCGATGACGACCCAGCGCGACCTGTCGCTGGCGTATTCGCCCGGCGTCGCCGTGCCGGTACGGGCCATCCACGAGAACCCGGCCGCGAGCTACGACTACACCGCGCGCAGCAATCTCGTCGCCGTCATCTCCAACGGCACCGCGATTCTCGGTCTCGGCAACCTCGGCGCGCTCGCCTCGAAGCCGGTGATGGAAGGCAAGGCCGTCCTGTTCAAGCGATTCGCGGACATCGACGCCTTCGATCTCGAGGTCGACACCGAAGACACCGACGCCTTCATCAACGCCGTGCGCTATCTCGGCCCCACCTTCGGCGGCATCAACCTGGAGGACATCAAGGCTCCCGAGTGCTTCGTCATCGAGGAGCGCCTCAAGGAGCTGATGGACATCCCCGTCTTCCACGACGACCAGCACGGCACGGCCATCATCGCGGCGGCGGGCATCATCAATGCCCTGCATCTTACGGGCCGCGACGTCGGCGAGGCGCGGCTCGTCGTCAACGGCGCGGGCGCTGCCGGCATCGCCTCGGTCGAGCTGGTCAAGGCGCTCGGCTTCCGACCGGAAAACATCATCCTGTGCGACACCAAGGGCGTCATCTACAAGGGCCGCACCGAGGGCATGAACCAGTGGAAGTCCGCCCACGCCGTCGAAACGCAGGAGCGCTCGCTCGCCGACGCGGTCAACGGCGCGGACATCTTCTTCGGCCTCTCCGCCAAGGGCGCGCTGACGCCCGAGATGGTGGCGAGCATGGCGGAAAACCCGATCATCTTCGCCATGGCCAATCCGGACCCGGAAATCACGCCCGAGGAAGTGGCCAAGGTGCGCGACGACGCCATCATGGCCACGGGGCGCTCGGACTATCCCAACCAGATCAATAACGTGTTGGGCTTCCCCTACATCTTCCGCGGAGCGCTCGACGCGCGCGCCACCACGATCAACATCGAGATGAAGATCGCGGCCGTCCACGCCCTCGCCCAGCTCGCCCGCGAGGACGTGCCGGACGAAGTCGCCGCCGCCTACGAGGGCGCGCGCCCGCGCTTCGGGCGCGACTACATCATCCCCGCCCCCTTCGATCCGCGCCTCATCCACGTGGTGCCGCCCGCCGTGGCGAAAGCCGCCACCGACACCGGCGTGGCGCGCCGGCCGGTCGAGAACTTCGATGCCTACAAGACCGAGCTGTCGGCGCGGCGCGATCCCGTGGTCAGCGTGCTCAACACCGTGTTCGAGCGCGTGCGCCGCTTCCCCAAGCGCGTCGTCTTCGCCGAGGGCGAGGAGGAGAACGTCATCCGCGCCGCGCTGTCCTACGTGCATCAGGGCCTCGGCACCGCCATCCTGGTGGGACGCGAGGAGCGCATCCGCGAGACGGCGGCGCACGCAGGCGTCGATCTCGACGGCCGGTCGGGCATCGAGATCCACAACGCGGCGCGCTCGCAGTACAACCCGCTCTACACGCAGTTTCTCTACGAGCGGCTGCAGCGCAAGGGCTTCCTGCTGCGCGACTGCCAGCGGCTCATCAACCAGGACCGCAACCATTTCGGCGCGGCGATGGTGATGCACGGCCACGCCGACGCCATGGTCACCGGCCTGACGCGCACCTACCACACCGCGCTGAAGGATGTGTTGCGGGCCATCGACGCCCGGCCCGGCCACCGCGTCATCGGCGTTTCCATCGCCATCACGCGCGGGCGCACGGTGCTGATCGCCGATACGGCGGTGACGCAGTTGCCGACGCCCGAGGATCTCGCCGCGATCGCCACGGAAGCGGCGGGCGTGGCGCGCCGTCTCGGCTACGAGCCGCGCGTGGCGCTGCTCGCCTTCGCCAATTTCGGCCAGCCGCGCAGTGACCGCGCCACGCATGTGCAGGAAGCGGTGCGCATCCTCGATGAACAGCGCGCCCGTTTCGAATACGACGGGGAACTCAGCGCATCGGTGGCGCTCAACAGCGAGGCACTGTCGCTCTATCCGTTCTGCCGCCTCAAGGGGCCGGCGAACGTGCTCGTCATGCCAGCCCTCCATTCGGCGTCGATCTCGACGCAGATGCTGCAGGAACTGGGTGCGTCGACGGTGGTAGGGCCGCTGCTGGTCGGGCTCAACAAGCCGGTGCAGATCCTGCCGCTCGGCGCCAAGGACACCGACATCGTCAACATGGCAGCGCTCGCGGCCTACAACATCGGCGGGTGAGGGCGCGAAGCCGCGCCCTCTCAATTCCCGCCGCGCCAATACAAAACCGGCCCCGGTCTCGCGACCGGGGCCGGTTTTTTACTTGTCCTTGCCGGGCGAGGTGCGGCCGAGCAAGCGCGCGAACTCCGCCTCGATATTCTCCAGCGACGACAGATCGAACGGGTCCTTGCGCGCGGGCTGACTGCTGGCGGGCTCGGGCGTCGTCTTGAGCGCCGCCGGTACCTCGAGCGTGTCCGCCGGATCGTCCGGGCCAAGGATGAGCGGTTCGGCCACCGCGCGGTCGGCAGACGCGGGCTTCTCGGGCGCGGCAGACGGCGCGGAAACCGCCTCGCGCTCCGGCACGGCGGGCTCCGCGGCAGCCGGCGGCGCGACGGGGGCCGCCGGACCCGACGTGACCCGGCCAGTCCCGTTCTCGACAGGCGTAACGCGTGCGGTCACCTGAACCGAAGGCCCGGCAGGCTGCGCTGGTGCGGACGGGGCAGGAGCTGCCGGCGGCGGCGGACGCACGGTCGGGGGGGCCGAGAGAATGTCCGCCTCGGCGGAAGCCGATGCAGTCCGTCCCGCAGGCACGGCGGTATCGGCAGCGGCAGCCGGCGGCAGGAGCGACGAGAGCCCGCTGAGGGGAGACAGCGGCGACACGGGCGGAGGCGTCAGCGGCGGAGGCGGGACAGAATTGGGTGGGACTTGCGCAGCAGCCGGCGCGGGTCGCTCGAACGCAGGTCCGGCATCGAGGCCGCGCCTTGGCGGCGGCAGCGAATCGCTGCTGCCGTCCGCGTGACGTCCTTCGTCGCGCGTGGGAAACACGGGCGGAAGCGGCAGCGTGGCCTGCACGGGCGGCGGCGGCAACGGACCGCCGGCTGCCTCGGTGCCCTTGTCGGCATGCGCCTTGTCACCATGAGCCTTGTCGACAAGTTTGTCGCTGGCTGGCGCTTCGCCGGACCGGGCCTGGGCAGGCGCCGCGTCGTCGAGATCGATACCCGTCACCGGCGACGGACGCACCGCCGCGAAGGGGCGCTTCAACGCTTCCTCAAGCTGCCGGGCCACGGCGCTGAAGGGGCCTTTCGCCGGCTCACGCGCGGGAGGGGGGGCGGGAACGGCGGGAGGCGCGGTGATGAAGTCCGGCACGGCGCCTTCAGTGGCAGGCTTTGCCGCAGCGGAGCTTGACGCGGAAGGGTTGGGCGCGACAGGCGTCGCCAGCGACCGCGGCGGCACCGGAACGGACGGCGGCGGCACCGGCGCACGCGTCGGAGCGGCCTCGGGCAGGATGGATTTCGTCGGCGCGACGGGCGGCGCGAGCGGATCGAGGCCCGCGCGCGCGATTCCGGCAGCGCCGGCGATGCCCGCCGCTCCCGCGGCCTTCGCCGCGGCCGTGATGCCGTTGCCCGTTTCCGTGGCTGCATCCGATACTGCGGAGGGATCGAGCCGCGCCGGCTCGCCGGGACCGTCGACCGGCGCCGCGTGCTGCGTCTGGAGCGGCGCGCGGTAGGGCAACCGGCCGATGCCGCTTTCGACCAGCACGTCGTTGGGTCCGCCGATCAGCACAAGGTGCTCGACGTTGTCGCGGCGCAGCAGCAGCAGCTGGCGTTGCGCATCGATGTCCACAGCATCGATGACGCCCAGCCGCTGCTGGCGGTGGCGAGCGCTGGAACTCGGGTAGCCCAATCTCGGCCTGTTGCCGGTGATTCGGCGCAGCACCGCGGCAAACACCGCGAGAACACCCAGTACGATGACAAAGGCCAGCAGATACTGAACAATTGCCGGTGTATTGCTACCGAATAGTTGCACGGTCGCGCTCCCCCGCCTTAGAACCAGCCGGCTTCCCGGCATGCGAGCACCTGCGAAACATTGGTTTCGGCAAATGCTTTGCTAATCTCCGTCAAGCGAATTCCGATCCATCGCATGAGAGATGGGCAATCGAAACACTCACCGGCCACGGCTATGCAATCCTACCGGATTCACCGCCATGGAATAAATCGCATTTAATGCTGGATATGCAAAGCCTTCATTAGTCTCTTGTGATTTATCGTGTGTGTGGAAATCCGGCAACATAGCAGGAACGGGCCGGCGCGGGCCTCCGCCGCCGGCCACGACCGCCCGGAACCGCCTGCGTCGAAGGGCCATTGAAACGGGATGTCACTCGGGATACCACACAGCATGAGCGAGATGCGCATGGACAATTCGGTCGACCGGGGCGATCCGCGTGCGGGCCACACCGGGCTCGTCGTGCTGCTGTCGCTCGCCCTCGTCGGCGCGGCGGGCTGGGTCTATCTCAGCGGCCAGCGCATCGGCGAGCCGGTGGTGCTCGCCATCCTCGCGGGCTGCGCCGTGGTCGGCGTCGCGCTGAGCTTCGCCTTCGCGCTGGGTATCCTGCAGATCGCCGGGCGCGGCCGGCAGGATTTCGGCCGCACCCTCGTCGATTCCGCCGACGAAGGCCTCATCGTGGTGGAGAACGACGGCCACGTCGCCTATTTCAACGATGCCTATCTCGCCCTCGCCAACCGCCTGAAAAGCGACGACCTGCCCGGCCCGCACAGCATCGAGCGCCTGTTCAACGGCGCGCCCGAAATCGCCGAGGCCATGTACAGGTTGGCGCAGGCGGCGCGCGAGGGACGCACCACCGCCGAGGAGATCCGTGTCGTGCCGAAGCAGTCCGCGCGCGGCGCGGCGGCCGGAAGCGATGCAGCGAAGGGCGATGCGGCCCTGTGGTTCAAGGTCGGCGTGCGCCCCGTGCAGCCCGCCGGTCAGCGGCGGGCGACATTGTGGAGCGTGGCCGACGTCACCCGCGACCGCGAGCGCCAGGAAAGCGTCTTCCGCGAGCTGCAGCACGCCATCGACTACCTCGACCACGCGCCCTCCGGCTTCCTGTCGCTGACGGCGAGCGGCCATATCGTCTACATGAACGCCACGCTCGCGCGCTGGCTCGACTACGACCTCGCCCAGGTGGGCTCGGGCGGGCTGATGCTGGCCGAGGTCGCGCCGCCCAGCGCCACCGCCCTCATCGGCACGGTCGCGGGCACGCCGGGCGAGGAACGCACCGAAACGCTCGATCTCGATTTCCGCAAGCGCGGCGGCCAGAGCCTTCCCGTGCGCCTCTTCCACCGCATCGCCTTCGATTCGGAAGGGCGCGCGCTGCCCTCGCGCACCCTGGTGCTCAACCGCTCGCCGGGCGAGGACGTGGCCGAGGGCCAGCGCGCGGCGGAAGTGCGCTTCTCGCGCTTCTTCAACAACACCCCCGTGGGCATCGCCACCGTGGACCGGCAGGGGCATATCCTGCGTTCCAACGCCTCCTTCGCGCACCTCTTCGGCGTGCGGGCGGGCGATGCGGGCGCGCAGCGCTCCGTCCTCGGCGTCGTCGCCCCGCGCGACCGCGAGGCGCTGGCCCAGGCCATCGGCCGCGCGGCGGAAGGGCTCGGCGACATCGCCCCCATCGACGTGGCGGCGGCAGCCAAGGCCGGCGCCGCCGCGCCGGGCCAGCCGGAGCGCTCGGCCCGCTTCTACTTCAGCACCGTCGACGACGGCGAGCTCGACGGCGAAGCCGCGATCATCTACGCCCTCGACATCACCGACCAGCGCGCGCTCGAGGCCCAGTTCGCCCAGGCCCAGAAGATGCAGGCCGTCGGCCAGCTCGCCGGCGGCGTGGCGCACGACTTCAACAACGTCCTGCAGGCCATCATCGGCTATTCCGACCTTCTGCTGTCGAACCACCGGCCGACCGATCCGAGCTTCCAGGACATCATGCAGATCAAGCAGAACGCCAATCGCGCCGCCGCTCTCGTGCGGCAGCTGCTGGCGTTCTCGCGCCGCCAGACCCTGCGTCCCAACGTCATCCAGCTCGGCGACGAGCTTTCCGAATTGTCGCAGATGCTGCGGCGGCTGCTCGGAGAACGCATCGAGCTGGAGCTGCGCCGCGGGCCGGACCTGTGGGAGGTGAAGGCCGACACCACCCAGTTCCAGCAGGTCGTGCTGAACCTCGCCGTCAACGCCCGCGACGCCATGCGCGACGGCGGCAGGCTCGTCATCGCGACGAGCAACGTGGACGCCGCCGCCAGCGCCCACTTCGGCCACGGCGAGGTGGCCCTGCCGCGCGCCGATTACGTCCTGATCGAGGTGTCCGATACCGGCAGCGGCATTCCGCCCGAGGTGCTCGACAAGATTTTCGAGCCCTTCTTCACCACGAAGGAGATCGGCAAGGGCACTGGCCTCGGCCTTTCCACGGTCTACGGCATCGTGCAGCAGAGCGGCGGCTTCATCTTCTGCGACAGCGTCGTGGGCGAGGGCACGGTGTTCCGCATCTTCCTGCCCCGCCACGTCAAGCCGGCGACGGCGGAGGTGACGGCGCGCGCCAAGGCGCCCGAAGCGGTGGACGTCACCGGGCGCGGCACCGTGCTGCTGGTGGAGGACGAGGAAGCCGTGCGCAAGTTCGCCGCCCGCGCGCTGACCGGGCGCGGCTACACGGTGATCGAGGCCGCGTCAGGCGCGGACGCGCTCGCCATCGTCGACGGACTGGCGGCGCCGGTCGATCTCGTGGTCTCCGACGTGATGATGCCGGAGATGGACGGCCCGACGTTGCTGGTGCAGCTTCGCGCCCGCTTCTCCGACCTCAAGGTGATCTTCGTGTCGGGCTACGCGGAAGATGCCTTCGAGAAAAACCTGCCGGAAGGCGAGAACTTCACCTTCCTGCCCAAGCCCTTCGACCTGAAGGAGCTGGGCGAGGCGGTGAAGAAGGCGCTGGGCTGAGTCTCGCTCGCCTCACGCGACCACGGTCAGCCGTTCGGCGGCGCGGGTGATGCCGGTATAGAGCCAGCGGGCGCGGTGCTCGCGGAAGGCGTGCGATTCGTCGAACAGCATCACCTCGTCCCATTGCGAGCCCTGCGCCTTGTGCACGGTCAGCGCGTAGCCGTAGGTGAACTCGTCCGTGTCGCGGCGCAGGCTGAAGGGGATGTCCTCTTCCGCGCCGGTGAAGAACTCGGTCAGCACCGACACGTCGACGCCGCGGCGCACGTTCTCGTCCTCCGGCGTGACCTCCATCTTGATGCAGCCCTTCGCCTCGCCGCGCAGCGCCCGCACCGCCCACGTGCTGCCGTTGAACAGGCCCTTGGTCTTGTTGTTGCGCAGGCATACGAGCTTCTCGCCCGCCGCCGGCAGCGGGTCGCGAAAACCCTGCAGCTCGCGGATGCGGCCGTTATAGAGCCGGCGCGTGCGGTTCGTGCCCACCAACACCTGGTTGGCGCGCATCACGAGATCGGCGTCGATCTCGCGCCGGGAGACGACGCGCGTGCCCTCCTCCCGCAATTGCGGCAGATCGCCGCCCTCGCGCACCGCCATGGACAGGCGGATGATGGGATTGTCGCGCGCCTGCCGGTGCACCTCGGTCAGCATCACGTCGGGCTCGGCCTCGGTGAAGAACCCGCCGCCGCGCACCGGCGGCAACTGCGCCGGGTCGCCCAGCACCAGCACCGGCACCTGAAACGACAGCAGATCGCGCCCGAGCGCCTCGTCCACCATCGAGCATTCGTCGATGACGATGAGCGCGGCCTTGCCCGCCTCCGCCTGCCGGTTGAGCACGAAGGACGGCGCGTCCTCGTCGTCGTTGGTACGCGAGCGGTAGATGAGGCTGTGGATGGTCGCCGCCCCCTCGCAGCCGCGCGCCCGCAGCACGGACGCCGCCTTGCCGGTATAGGCGCCGAACACCACCTCGCCGTCCACATCCTCGGCGATGTGGCGCGCCAGAGTCGTCTTGCCGGTGCCGGCATAACCGAACAGCCGGAAAACCTGCGAAGACCCGTGCGCGCCCGACTTCAGCCACCGGGCCACCGCCTTCAACGCCTCATCCTGCTGCCCGGACCAGTTCATGCCTATCCCATCATGCTTGGATCATGTTTTGTTCTATACGAGCCGATTGAAAAATCAACCACGGAAATCGACGCCCGCCGGCGCGGCGCGGCCTCGGCGGGGCGGGATTTGACCGCGGGCCGCATTCATCGGATAACGGCGCGCCGGCGTCCGTGCCGGCGCACCGACGTGGGCGGGGTAAGCGTTGAGCGCGATGCAGACCGTTTCTCCCGGCGCCGCGCCCGAGCTCCTGCGGGTGGCGGGCGTTGAAAAGTCGTTCGGCGGCGTGCGGGCAAGCGCGGGCGTCAGCTTCGTTCTGCGAAAGGGCGAGCTGCTGGCGCTCATCGGCCCCAACGGCGCGGGCAAGTCGACGCTCTTCAACATGATCAACGGCCAGCTGCGGCCGGATGCGGGCACGATCACGCTCGACGGGCGGGACATCACCGGCCTGCCGCCGCGCGAGATCTGGCGGCTCGGCGTCGGGCGCACGTTTCAGGTGGCGCAGCCGTTCGTGTCGATGACGGCGGTCGAGAATGTCCAGACCGCGCTGCTGTCGCGCGATCGCCGCCTGTTCGACGTCTTTTCCCGCGCGGGCTCGCATCGCCGGGACGAGGCGCTGGCGCTGCTTGAGCAGGTGCACCTCGCCGAACAGGCCGACCGGCCCTGCGCCGCCATGGCCTATGGCGACGTGAAGCGGCTGGAGCTCGCCGTGGCGCTGGCGCACCGCCCGCGCCTGCTGCTGATGGACGAGCCCACCGCCGGCATGGCGCCGGGCGAGCGCGGCGCGCTGATGGCGCTGACGCGCGATCTCGTGCGCCGCCTCGGCACCACGGTGCTGTTCACCGAGCACAGCATGGATGTCGTCTTCGCCCACGCCGACCGCATCATCGTGCTGGCGCGCGGGCAGGTGATCGCGAACGGCCCGCCGCAAGCCATCCGCGACGATCCGAAGGTGGCGGAAGTCTACCTCGGCTCATGGGCCTCGGCCGCGCCGGGGCGCGTTCAATGACGGCGGCGCAGCAGCGTGAGCCGGTGCTGTCGGTGCGCGGGCTCTGCGCATGGTACGGCGCGGCGCAGATCCTGTTCGACGTCGATCTCGACGTGGGCCGGGGCGAGGTGGTGGCGCTGACGGGGCGCAACGGCGCGGGCAAGTCGACCACGCTGCTGTCGCTGATGGGGCTCGTCGCGCGCCGCGCCGGCACCGTCACCTTCATGGGCGCGGACATCTCCCGGCTCGCGCCGCACGCCATCGCGCGGCGCGGCATCGGCTTCGTGCCGGAGGACCGGCGCATCTTCACCGACCTGACGGTGGCGGAAAACCTCGAGGTCGGCCGCCAGCCGGCACGCTCCTGGCCCGACGGCGCGGCCCTGCCGGCCTGGACGCCCGAGCGGCTGTTCCGCCTCTTCCCCAACCTCGCCGGCATGACCGAGCGGGGCGCCGGGCGGATGAGCGGCGGCGAGCAGCAGATGCTCGCCATCGCGCGCACGCTCATGGGCAATCCCTTCCTCGTGCTGCTGGACGAGCCGTCGGAGGGCATCGCGCCGGTCATCGTCGAGCAGATGGCGGCGGCGATCCTCGAACTGAAGGCGGAGGGGGCGAGCATCCTGCTCTCCGAACAGAACGTCGCCTTCGCCACGCACGTGGCGGACCGGTTCTACGAGCTGGAAAAGGGGCAGGCGCGCGTCATGCCCGCCGATCAGGGCTCATTCGCCGACTGACGCGGCGGCAGCGCCGGCTTTCTGTCTTCCCACCAGCGCGAATCGATATCGACGTTGCAGAACGGATCGTCGGCGAGGGTCTCGCCCCACCGCGAAAACATCCAGCGCACCTCGCGCGTGAAACGCTCGCGCTTTTCCGGCGTGGTGTCCTGCCCGCGCGATACCGATTCGAGGTGGAACAGCTCCGCGAACGGCGTCCACAGCACGCGGTGGCCGGCCGCGCGCACGCGCAGGCACAGGTCGACGTCGTTGAAAGCAACCTTCAGGTTGACAGCGTCGAGGCCGCCCACCTCGCGGTACACGGACCTGCGGATGGCCAGACACGCGCCGGTGACGGCGCTGACATCCCGGGTGAGCGCGAACTGGCCAAAATAGCCAGGATCGTTACGTCCGCGCAGCAGGCCGAAATGGCCGGCGACGCCGGGACCACCCTCGAACGTTCCCGCCCCGATGCGGACGCCCGCATGCTGCACGCGCCCGTCCGCGTAGAGCAGCTTCGCGCCGACCACGCCGACGCCGTCGCGGGTGACGAGGCTCACCATCTCCGATAGCCAGTCCGGGCCGATCACGTCGATGTCGTTGTTGAGGAGCAGCAGGATCTCGCCGCGCGCCTCATCGGCTGCTGCGTTGTTGAGCGCCGAATAATTGAACGCCCCGTCGATCCGCAGCACGCGGATGCGCGCGTCGGCGCTATAGCGCGCCAGAAGATCGTGCGTGGCCTGCTCGACGCTGCCGTTGTCGACGATCAGCACCTCGATATTGGTGTAGGATGTGCGGTTGAGCAGCCCGTCGAGGCAGGTTTCCAGCAGCCCGGCGCGGTCGCGGGTGGGGATGATGACGCTCACCAGCGGCGCCGGCTGCGGCAGATCCCAGCGCACGCGGTTCCAGATCGGCGCGAGCGGATTGGTCTCGACCACCGCGCGGCGTCCGCCGTTGTGCCCGGCAGCCGCCGCCCCGTCGAGCGCTTCCTGCACGGCGCGGCTCGCGGCGGCGATGCACTGCTCCAGCCGGGACTGAGAGAACGAGCCCCCCGCCCGCTCCTGACGCCAGTGATAGAGCACGGCGGGAATATGGCGCACCCGCGCCTCGCCCGAATGCGCGACCACGCGCAGCGCCAGATCGTAATCCTGCCCGCCCTCGAAGCCCTCGCGAAAACCGCCGACCGCCGCGATGGCGCTGCGGCGGTAGACGCCGAAATGGCTGATCATGTTCTGGCCGAGCAACTGGTCGTAGCTGAAGGCGGGCTTGAAATAGGGGCTGTAGCGCTCGCCGTTCTCGTCGAGCTTGTCCTCGTCCGAATAGATGAGGTCGAGATCGGGATCGTCGTTCAGCGCCGCGATGACCGCGTATATCGCATGTTCGGGCAGGATGTCGTCATGGTCGAGCAGGGCGACGAACGCGCCATCCGCCAGCGCCAGCGCGGAATTGCTGGCGGCGCAGATGTGGCCGTTGGTCTCGCGCCGCATCCACTTGATGCGCGGATCTGCGGCGGCATACTCGCCCAGCACCCGCGCCACATGGGGCGAGGGCGAGGCGTCGTCGGCGATGCACAGTTCCCAATGGGGGTAGAGCTGCGCCTGAACCGAGGCGATCATCGCCCGCAGAAGCGGCTCGGCGGTGTTGTAGACCGGCACGACCACGGACACGAGCGGCTTGTAGGCCATCGCCTCCATGTGACGGCGGACGGCGGCCCGGTCCGCGTCGGTGAGCGTGTCGACGCGCTGCACCCAGCTGCGGTAGAGCGCATCGGGAATGGAATTGTCGGCGAGCCCGACGAGGCGCTGGCGCAGATAGAACATGCCGCCGGCCACACCGCCGCGCTTCACCTCGCGCGCCAGCGAACCGAGGTTCGCGAACAGCCGCCCCGGCTGCAGCAGCCGGCGGCCGACGCGCGCGAGAACCCGCGCCAGCCTCCCAACGGAGCTGGCGCGCGGCGGCGCGGCGGGTGCATCCGCTGCCGTAGACACCGGCTGCGCCGCACCGCTCTGTTCAGGATCGGACGCCATGCTCGCTCTTAGGATTCCCGGCGCAACGCCGTCAAAACACGCCTGATCGCCTCAGCCCGCCAACGCATGCGCGCCGCGCGCCGCGTCTTCCTGCGCCGCAAGCCGCTGCAGGTAAACGCCGTACTGGCTCTTGCCGAGCGCCTTGCCGAGCGCCAGCAACTGGGCGGCGTCGATGAAGCCGAGGCGGAAGGCGATTTCCTCCGGGCAGGAGATCTTGACGCCCTGGCGCGTCTCCAGCGTGCGCACGAAGCCTGCCGCTTCCAGCAGCGAATCGGGTGTGCCGGTGTCGAGCCATGCGAAGCCGCGCCCCATGCAGGAGACGTTGAGCGTGCCCTCTTCCAGGTAGATGCGGTTGAGATCGGTGATCTCGAGCTCGCCGCGCGCGGAAGGCTTCAGCGAGCGAGCGAACGCGGGCGCGCGGCCGTCGTAGAAGTATAGTCCCGTCACCGCCCAGTTCGACTTCGGCTGCGCCGGCTTCTCCTCGATGGAGATGGCGCGGCCCTGCGCGTCGAAGGAGACGACGCCGTAGCGTTCGGGGTCGGTCACCTGGTAGGCGAACACCGACGCGCCCCGCTCGCTGCCCGAGGCGTCGCGCAGCAGTTCCGGCAGGCCGTGGCCGTAGAACAGGTTATCGCCCAGCACCAGCGCGGACGGCTCGCCGGCAACGAAATCCTCGCCGATGATGTAGGCCTGCGCCAGCCCGTCCGGGCTCGGCTGCTCGGCGTAGGAGAGGGACAGCCCCCACTGCCGGCCGTCGCCGAGCAGCGCCTGGAAGCGCGGCAGGTCGTGCGGCGTGGAGATGATGAGAATGTCGCGAATACCCGCCAGCATCAGCGTCGACAGCGGATAATAGATCATCGGCTTGTCGTAGACCGGCAGAAGTTGTTTGGACGCCGTCAGGGTGATCGGGTGCAGGCGCGTGCCGCTTCCCCCCGCCAGAATGATGCCCTTCATCTAATCCTCAGTCTCAATGTCCCCATCCGTATCGTGCGTTCATATCCGTTCCCCCACCGCCACGCAAGGACACGCCGCGGCGCCATCGCCGCGAACCGGGCTTCCCCGACGAATCCGGAGAAGAAATCGAGCGCCTGATTTTATGAAAAGTAACATGTTTCACATATAATACAGAAACAATATTTATTAAAAAAATGCAAATATGTTGAGTTATTCATTCTGTGTAATAAGAATGCGTCAACATGAAAATTGCATTACTATCGGAATGCATGTTTTTCCGCCGTCGCCACCCGCCACGGCCGGCGGTCGCCGCGCCCGCGCGCAGGCGCTGCACGGTGGATTGTGATTGCAATGCTTCCGAGAATGGCGCAAAAACAGCCGCGTGCTGCGTTATTATGTAGGCGTGCGCCGCGTCCGCGCCGGGGCGGCGACCTGACTTCACGAGGAAATTTGATGCCCGCCATCCGACCGCTGGACATACCGGATGTTCTCGAGATCACGCCGAAAATCTTCTGGGACGAGCGCGGATTTTTCTCCGAGGTCTTTCATGCCGGCAAGTTCCGCGAGCAGGGCATCGCGCTCGACTGGGTGCAGGACAACCAGTCCCTGACGCGCGAGCCCTTCACCCTGCGTGGCCTGCATTATCAGGAGCCGCCCTTCGCGCAGGCCAAGCTGGTGCGAGTGCTGCGCGGGCGCATCTTCGACGTCGCCGTCGATATCCGCAAGGGCTCGCCCACGTTCGGGCGCTGGGTGTCGCTTGAGCTGTCGGCGGAAGCCTTCAACCAGATCCTGATTCCGGTGGGCTTCGCCCACGGCTTCCTGACGCTGGAGCCGGACACGGAGGTGCTCTACAAGGTCTCCGCGCCCTACTCCGGCCCGCACGACCGCGCCATCCGTTTCGACGATCCGCAAATCGGCGTGTCCTGGCCGCTCGACGGGCGCGCGCCCGTGCTGTCGGCCAAGGATGCCGCCGCCCCGCTGCTGACCGCGATCGATACACCGTTTTAACCAATGCACCGGGCCCGGCCGCGCCGCCCCGCAGGACCGCACGCAGAGACAGCACCATGAAGATACTCGTCACCGGAGGCGCAGGGTTCATCGGCTCCGCCGTCTGCCGCCACCTGATCGACAACACCGGCCATTCGGTCATCAACCTCGACAAGCTGACCTACGCCGCGTCGCTGTCGTCGCTCGATTCGATCGCCGCCTCGCCCCGCTACCGCTTCATCAAGGGCGATATCCTCGACCGCGATCTGGTGCGCGACCTGCTGCAGTCGGCCGAGGTCGACGCGATCATGCATCTCGCCGCCGAAAGCCATGTCGACCGCTCCATCGACGGGCCGGGCGATTTCATCAGCACCAACATCGTCGGCACCTACACGCTGCTCGAGGCCGCGCGCGCCCACTGGAGCGGGCTGCCGGCCGGGCGGCGCGAGACCTTCCGCTTCCACCACATCTCCACCGACGAGGTGTTCGGCGACCTGCCGCTGGATGATTCGCTGTTCACCGAGGATACCCCCTACGCGCCCTCCTCGCCCTATTCGGCCTCGAAGGCCTCGTCCGACCATCTGGCGCTGGCGTGGCACCACACCTACGGCCTGCCGGTGGTGCTGTCGAACTGCTCCAACAACTACGGCCCGTTCCACTTCCCCGAGAAGCTCATTCCGCTCGTCATCCTCAACGGGCTGGAGGGCAAGCGGCTGCCGGTCTACGGCCGGGGCGAGAACGTGCGCGACTGGCTCTTCGTCGAGGATCACGCCCGCGCGCTGGAGCTGGTGCTGACGCGCGGCGAGCCGGGCCGCTCCTACAACATCGGCGGCCGCAACGAGCGCTCGAACCTCGCGGTCGTCGAGACGATCTGCGACGAGCTCGACCGCCTCGCGCCTCTCGACGACGGGCGCGCGCGCCGCAGCCTGATCGATTTCGTCAGCGACCGGCCCGGCCACGACCTGCGCTACGCCATCGACGCGACGCGCATCGAGCGCGAGCTCGGCTGGAAGGCGCAGGAAACCTTCGACACCGGCCTGCGGCGCACGGTGCAGTGGTATCTCGACAACGAGGCGTGGTGGCGCCCGATCCGCGAGCGCTATGCCGGCGAGCGGCTCGGCGCGAAGGCAGGCAGCGCGCCCGCCGGGGCAACGAAGGGCAGCGCGTGATGAAACTGCTCGTCACCGGCCGGGACGGACAACTCGCCCGCTCGCTGCAGGCGCTCCCGGAAGTGGGGGGCACTGCCGGGCGGGACGTGAGCGTCGTCGCCATCGGCCGGCCCGAGCTCGACATCACCGACGCCGCGAGCGTCGCGCGCGCCATCGCGGCCCATGCGCCCGACATCGTCGTCAACGCCGCCGCCTATACGGCCGTCGACAGGGCCGAGAGCGAGCGGGAAGCAGCGTTCCGCGTCAACCGCGACGGCGCGGGCAACGTCGCGGCTGCGGCAGCGCAAGCCGGCCTGCCGGTCATCCACATCTCCACGGACTACGTGTTTTCGGGCCGCGAGGCCGGCTGGCGGCGCGAGGACGACGCCACCGACCCGCAGAACGTCTACGGCGCCTCGAAACTCGCCGGCGAGGCCGCCGTGGCCGGCGCAAACCCCGCCAACGTCACCCTGCGCACGGCCTGGGTCTATAGTCCCTACAGCGGCAACTTCCTCAAGACGATGCTGCGGCTCGCGGGCGAGCGCGAGCGCCTCGGCGTGGTGGCGGACCAGTTCGGCACGCCGACCTACGCCCCCGACATCGCGCAGGCCATCGTGGTCGCGGCGCGCGCCATTCTCGCCGCCCCTCGCGACGACGCATGGCGGGGCGTGTTCCACCTCACCGCATCCGGCGAAGCGAGCTGGGCGGATTTCGCGCGCGAGATCTTCAGGCAATCCGCGGCTCTGGGTGGCCCCTCCGCCACCGTCGATGCGATCACCACCGCCGACTACCCGACTCCCGCCGCGCGCCCGGCCAATTCGCGCCTCGACAATGGCCGCTTCGCCGCCGTCTTCGGCCACCGGCTGCCAGACTGGCGCGACGGCGTCGCCCGCTGCCTCGCCGCGCTCGGGGCCTGACCATGAGGGATGGCCCGCCCGCGCTGCCGCCGCTGATCTTCGTGCATGTGCACTATCCCGACATCTGGGAGGAGATGGCGCGCGAGATCGCGGATGCGTTCGGGCGTCCCTTCGGGCTGGTGCTCACCCACGGCGGGCAGGCGCGGCTCGCCTTGCCGCAAACGCCCCACCTCGCCTATCACCGCGAGATCGTGACCGAGAACCGCGGCCGCGACGTGCTGCCGTTCCTCAACGCGCTGCAGGCCGACCTGCCGCCCTATGCCATCGGCCTGAAGCTGCACACCAAGCGCTCGCCTCACCGCGACGATGGCGCTGAGTGGCGGCGCTTCGTCACCGGCTCCCTGCTGTCGCGCGACGGCGGCGACAAAAGCGGGACGTTGCCGGCCGACGAAGACAGCCCCGCAGCATGGCGGCTGTTGCGCGACGAGCCGCGGCTCGGCCTCATCGCCCCTCACGGCCACCTGCTGCCCCTGCTCGGGCGGCTCGCGCTCAACGAGCGCCCGATGAAAGCCATGCTGGCCGCGCTCGGCCTCGACACGCCGGTCGACACGGTGGAAGAGGGGCGTTTCGCGGCAAGCACCATGTTCTGGTTCCGCGCCGAGGCGCTGGCTCCGTTCCGGTCCCGGTCGCTCGACACGCTGTTCGAAACCGAGAGCTCGCAGCTCGACGGCACGGCGGCCCACGCGGCGGAGCGGCTGTTCTCCCACGTCTGCGAGCGGCAGGGCTTCGTGGCCAGCGCGATGGAGGCGCTGCCCGCCATCCGCGCCGCAGCGGCTGCGAACGGCGCGGCGCCGCTCGATGCCGGCACCTTGCGCGCGGTTTCCGAAACCGCGTTCGGCGAGGCGCGCAACCCGTTCTCGATCCCGATGGCGACCTTCTGGTCGCAGCACCGGCAGTTGCTGCACCTGGCGCACCTCACCTACCGCCATATCCCGCCGCCGCTGTGGCGGGCGGCGCGGCGGCTGATCCGCCGCTATTCCCCGCGCGACTGAAGTGGCGGCCTGCCGCGAGCGGCGCCGCTATTCCCTTGCGCGCCGGGGCTGCGGGGGTTATCTCCGTGCAGGAAAAGAATTTCCAGCCGGCAAAAAACCGGCAGCGGCATTGCCGTTGAACGATCCTCGGGGAGGAGGGCCGCTTGATGAGCGTCGAAGTTCCGTCCACAGCGCCAGTGACGGGAGCCGTGCGGGCAAAACCCGTCACGCCGCCCGATGTCGCCGCCCGCAAGGGCGGGGAGCCGATCGTGTGCCTCACCGCCTACACCACGCCTGTGGCGCGCATGGTCGACGCCCATTGCGACGTCGTGCTCGTCGGCGACAGCGTCGGCATGGTGCTGCATGGCCTGCCCTCGACGCTCGGTGTCACCCTCGACATGATGATCATGCACGCGCAGGCCGTGCGGTGCGGCGTGGAGCGGGCGCTCCTCGTCGTCGACATGCCCTTCGGCTCCTATGAGGAAAGCCCCGCGCAGGCGTTCCGCAACGCCGCCCGCGTCATGGCGGAAACGGATTGCGCCGCCGTGAAGCTCGAGGGCGGCGTCGCGATGGCCGACACGATCCGCTTCCTCACCGCACGCGGTATTCCGGTGATGGCGCATGTCGGCCTCACCCCGCAGGCGGTGAACGCCTTCGGCGGCTATGTCGTGCAGGGTCGGGGCGACGATGGCGCGCGCGTGCTCGCGGATGCCGAGGCCGTGGCGCAGGCGGGCGCATTCGCCGTCGTGCTCGAAAAGATCACCGCCCCGCTGGCCGAAGAGATCACGCGGGCCGTGCCCATCCCCACCATCGGCATCGGCGCTTCGCCCACCTGCGACGGGCAGATCCTCGTCGTCGACGACGTGCTCGGCCTCTTCGCCGATTTCAAGCCGCGCTTCGTGCGCCGCTACGCGGAGCTGGGTCGCGACGCGGACGCCGCCATCGCCGCCTATGCCGCCGATGTGCGGGCGCGCCGCTTCCCGGCGGCCGAGCACCTGTTCGGCGACGCGCCGCGGACCGTTGCCGCGCCCCGCGACCGGCGGGCGGGCGGCGCATGAGCCTCGCCATCATCCGTTCGCCGTCGACCCTGCGCTCGGTGGTGGCGCGCTGGAAGCGCGCGGGCGAGCGGATCGCCGTTGTGCCCACCATGGGCGCGCTGCACGAGGGGCATCTCGCCCTGGTGCGGGAGGCGCGCGCGCTCGGGCAGCGCGTCGTCGTGACGCTGTTCGTCAACCCGAAGCAGTTCAACAACGCCGACGACCTCGCCGGCTACCCGCGCACCGAGAAAGAGGACGCTGCCAAACTCGCCCCGCTCGGCATCGACGTGCTCTACGTGCCGGATGCGGCGGCGATGTATCCGGCGGGCTTCGCCACCACGATCTCGGTGTCGGGGGTGAGCGAGGGGCTTTGCGGCGCGCACCGCACCGGCCATTTCGACGGCGTGGCCACGGTGGTGACCAAGCTGCTGCTGCAGACCGGGGCGGACGCGGCGCTGTTCGGCGAGAAGGATTTCCAGCAGTTGCAGGTCATCCGCCGGCTTGTGCGCGATCTCGACCTGCCGGTCGAGGTGCACGCGCATCCGACCGTGCGCGAGGACGACGGGCTGGCGATGTCGTCGCGCAACCGCCGCCTCACCGCCGGTCAGCGCCAGGCGGCGCCGGCGCTGGCGCGCGCACTGGAAAACGCCGCCGAACGGCTGTCTGCCGGCGAAGATGCTGAAGCCGTGATCACCGAGACGCGCGCGGCGCTCGCCAAGGCGGGCTTCGACCCGGTGGAATATCTCGAACTGCGGCGCGAGGATGACCTCGCGCCGATCACGCGCGCCAACGCGCCGGCCCGCCTCCTCGCCGCCGCGTGGCTTGGCGGCGTGCGCCTCATCGATAACGTGCCCGTCGGGCCGGACCATACCTGACACCAAAGAGAGAACCGGGAGCGCCGTATGAGCGATTACATCCGCCTGCCCCTCGAAGACGCCCAGGCGCTCGCCCGGCAAGCTCTGCTGCGGCAAGGCTTTTCCACCGGCCACGCCGCCGCCATCGCGCAGGTGCTTGGCGCGGGCGAACGTGACGAATGCCATTCGCACGGCTTCTACCGCCTGCCCGGCATCGTGGCGACGGTGCGCAGCGGCAAGGCCGATCCGGCGGCCGAGCCGGTGGTGACGGATCAGGCGCCGGGCATCGCGCGGGTCGACGCGCGGCGCGGCTTCTCGCCGCTCGCCTTCGAGCGCGGCCTGCCGCTGCTGGTCGAGAAGGCGCGCCGGCAGGGCGTGGCGGCGCTCGCGGTCAACAACTGCTTCCACTTCTCGGCGCTGTGGCCGGAGGTCGAGGCCATCGCCGCCGAGGGCCTCGCCGGGCTGGCGATGACGCCAAGCCACAGCTGGGTGGCGCCGGCGGGCGGGCGGCGGCCCGTGTTCGGCACCAACCCCATCGCCTTCGCCTGGCCACGACCCGGCGCAAACCCGTTCGTGTTCGATTTCGCCACGAGCGCCATCGCGCGCGGCGACATCGAGCTGCACCGGCGCGACGGCAAGGAACTGCAGCCGGGCTGGGCGGTCGATGCGGACGGCAACCCCACCACCGATCCCGAGGCGGCGCTGGCGGGGGCGATGCTCACCTTCGGCGGACACAAGGGCTCGGCGCTCGCCGCCATGGTGGAGCTGCTCGCGGGCCCGCTCATCGGCGACCTGACCAGCGCGGATTCCATGGCATTCGATGACGGCGCGAAGGTCGCGCCGCTGCATGGCGAGCTCATCGTGGCGTTCGACCCGGCGCTTTTCCCCGGGCACGGCTCGCCCGAATCGTCGGCGCGGGCGGAAGCGCTGTTCGCCTCGATCGTCGATCAGGGCGCGCGCCTGCCCTCCCAGCGCCGCTATGCCGCGCGGGCGCGCTCGAACGCGGACGGCGTCACCCTTCCCCGGTCGCTCTACGAGACGATGGCGGAACTCGCCGCCTGAGTCTTTACAGTCGTCTTGGCCGCGAGCCGGGCGCGGATGGCGGTGGCATCGGCGCGCGGCGTGGCCGCAAACAGCTTTCTCGTGTACTCGTGGCGCGGATCGGCGAACACGGCCTCGCGGGTGCCGTGCTCCACCACCTCGCCACGGAACATCACCATGACATCGTCGGCGATGTAGCGCACCACCGACAGATCGTGGCTGATGAAGACGTAGGTCAGGCCGAACTCGTCCTGCAGGTCGGCGAGCAGGTTGAGCACCTGCGCCTGCACGGAGAGGTCGAGCGCCGACACCGGCTCGTCGAGCACCACGAGCGAGGGGCTCAGCATCAGCGCCCGGGCGATGGCGACACGCTGGCGCTGCCCGCCCGAAAACATATGCGGGTAGCGGTTGAAGTGCTCCGGCCCCAGCCCGACCTTGACCAGCATCTCCATGGCCCGCTCGCGCCGCGCGGCAGCCGGCATCGCCGTGTTGAGCATCAGCGGCTCTGTCAGCGCATCGCCGATCTTCTGGCGCGGATTCAGCGAGCTGTAGGGGTTCTGAAACACCATCTGCACCTTGCGGCGCAGTTCGCGCGTCACGCCGCCCCCCGGGATGTCGACCTGCTCGCCGTCGATGACGAGCTTGCCCGCGCTCGGCGCGTCGATCAGCGTGAGGATGCGCGCCAATGTCGACTTGCCGCAGCCGCTCTCACCCACGATGGCGAGGGTGCGCCCGCGCGCCACCGCGAGGTCGATGCCGTTGAGGGCGCGAAACGTCCGCTTGCCGCCGAACAGGCCTCCGCCCACCGCGTAATCGCGGCAGATGCCGCGGGCCTCAAGCGCCGGAACCGCGCCGGATTGAGCTTCGCTCATGCCGCGCCCCCGTTCATCATGCCGGCCACGGTGGGCAGGCGGTCGCCATCGGCGTTCTCGGGCAGGGCCGCCAGCAGCGCCCGGGTGTAAGGGTGCTGCGGCGCCTCGAAAATTTCCAGCACGCCCGCTTCCTCCATCTTGCGCCCCTTGTACTGCACGATCACCCGGTCGGCGGTTTCGGCAACCACGCCCATGTCGTGGGTGATCATGATCAGCGCCATGCCGTGCTCGGCCTGGAGGCCCAGCAGCAGGTCGAGGATCTGCTTCTGCACCGTCACGTCGAGGGCCGTGGTCGGCTCGTCGGCGATGAGCAGGCGCGGGTTGCAGGCGATGGCCATGGCGATCATCACCCGCTGGCACTGGCCGCCCGACATCTGGTGCGGAAAGGCGGCAAGCCGTTTCTTCGGCTCGGACAGGCCCACCTGCTCCAGCAGTTCCGCCGCCCGTGCCCGCGCGGCGCGCGGCCCAAGGCCGCCGTGCAGCCGCAGCACCTCGCCAAGCTGGAACCCGACCGTGAAGCACGGGTTGAGGCTCGCGATCGGCTCCTGAAAGATCATGGCGATGTCGCGCCCGATGATGGCGCGCCGCTCGCGCGTGGTCATTGTCAGAAGGTCGCGGCCGTCGAAGGTCATGCGGTCGGCGGTGATGCGGGCGGTCGCGGGCAGCAGGCCCATGACCGCCAGCATGCCGACCGACTTGCCCGAACCCGATTCGCCGACGACGGCGAGCACCTCGCCCGCCTCCACCGAAAGGTCGATCCCATCCACCGCGCGGAACGGGCCGCTGATGGTGTCGAAAGCGACGGTGAGATTCCTGATGTCGAGCAGCGCCATGCTCAGCTCCGCTTCAGTTTGGGGTCGAGCGCGTCGCGCAGGCCGTCGCCCAGCAGGTTGATTGCGATGACGGTGACGAGGATGGCGAGGCCCGGAAAGGTCACCACCCACCACGCGCGCAGGATGAACTCGCGCGCCTCCGCCAGCATGGTGCCCCATTCGGGCGTCGGCGGCTGCGCGCCCATGCCGAGGAAGCCGAGCGCGGCGGCGTCCAGAATGGCGTTCGAGAACGACAGCGTGGCCTGCACGATGAGAGGGCCGAGGCAGTTGGGCAGGATGGTCACGAACATCAGCCGCCCACGCCCCGCCCCGGCGAGCCGGGCGGCGGTGACGTAATCGCGCCCCTTCTCGGCGATCACCGCCGCGCGGGTGAGGCGAGCGAAATGCGGCTGCAGCACGAGAGCGACCGCGATCATGGCGTTGGTCAGGCCCGGCCCGAGGATGGCGACGAGCACGAGTGCCAGCACCAGCGAGGGAAAGGCGAGGATGATGTCCATCACCCGCATGATCAGCGTGTCGACCCGGCCGCCGAAAAAGCCCGCGACGAGCCCCGTCGTGACACCGAGCACCAGCGCCAGCACCACCACCACGAAGCCGGCGAACAGCGAGAAGCGCGAGCCGACGATGAGCCGCGAGAGGATGTCGCGGCCGATGGCGTCGGTGCCGAGCAGGAATTCGGCCCTGCCGCCGTCCACCCACGCCGGCGGCGCGAGCAGCGCGTCGCGGAACTGGTGGCCGGGATCGTGCGGCGCGATGAGGGGCGCGAAGACCGCCACCAGCACCAGCGCCGCCAGCGCCCACAGGCCGAACACCGCGCCGCGGTTCTCGGAAAAATAAGTCCAGAATTCGCGCAGCCGGCCCCGGGGGCTGGCGGGCGCTGTGGGCGCGCCCTCGCGCAGGCTCGATGTATCGCTCATGCTGCCTCCTGAACCCTCAATGCCGGATGCGCGGGTTGATCAGGCCGTAAAGCAGATCGACCACGAGATTGACCGCCATCACGACGAGCGCCACCATCAGCAGCCCGCCCTGCACCGACGGGTAGTCGCGCCGGAAGATCGAATCGATCAGCCACTTGCCGACGCCCGGCCACGAGAAGATGGTTTCGGTGAGAATGGCCCCTGCCAGCAGCAGCCCCACCTGCAGGCCGATGGTGGTGACGACCGGGATCATGGCGTTGCGCAACGCATGCAGCCCCACCACGCGCCGCGCCGACAGGCCCTTGGCGCGGGCGGTGCGCACGTAGTCCTCGCCCAGCACCTCCAGCATGGCGGAGCGCGTCTGGCGGGCGATCACCGCGAGCGGAATCGTCGCCAGCACGATGGTGGGCAGCACGAGATGCGACACGGCGGACGCGAAGGCGCCCTCCTCGCCCGACAGGAGGCTGTCGATCAGCATGAAGCCGGTGACCGGCTCGAAGTAGTAGAGCAGCGAGATGCGCCCCGAGACGGGCGTCCATTCCAGCACGCCGGCGAACAGGATGATGAGCAGCAGGCCCCACCAGAAAATGGGCATGGAATAGCCCACGAGCGCCGCGCCCATCGCCGTGTGATCGAACCACGAGCCGCGCTTGACGGCGGCCAGCACGCCCGCCGGCACGCCGATCAGCACCGCCAGCAGGATGGCGCACAGGCCAAGCTCGACGGTGGCCGGGAAAAGCGACAGGAACTCGTCGAGCACCGGCTGGCGGGTAACGATCGAGAGGCCGAGATCGCCATGCAGCAGCCCGGCGACATAGTCGGTGTATTGCTCCCACAACGGCCGGTCGTAGCCGAACTGCGCCATCAGCTCGGCGTGGCGCTCGGCGCTGATGCCGCGCTCGCCCGCCATCAGCAGGATCGGATCGCCGGGCAGCACCCGCACGAAGCCGAAGGCGATGACGGTGATG
The DNA here is from genome assembly GCA_937863995.1 of uncultured Chelatococcus sp. GTDB lineage: Bacteria > Pseudomonadota > Alphaproteobacteria > Rhizobiales > Beijerinckiaceae > Pseudochelatococcus. The sequence continues at coordinate 21,623 of CALMIK010000061.1, read as the reverse complement.
CCGAAAAGCGTCGGCGCCAGCGTCCACAGCCGGCCAAAGATAAAACGTAGCATTCAAATATACTCCACCGGCCCGCGCGAAAAACGGCGCGCGCCGTCTTGCAGCCCGGCTCAGGGCGCGAGGTCGACCCCGTCGAAGCTGTGCAGGCCGAAGGGATCCATCCGGTAGCCCGTCACCTTGACCGACATCGGCAGGTAGGCGGTGGAATGCGCCAGCGTTACCCACGGCGCTTCCTGCTTGAACAGCGCCTGCGCCTCCTCGTAGAGCCGCGTGCGTTCGGCCTTGTCGGTGAGGGTCTTGGCCTGCTGCACCAGCGCCTCGAAGGACTGGTTGCACCACTGGGCGTGGTTCTGGGAGCCGACGCCGGCGCAGCTCAGCAGCGTGCCGAGAAAATTGTCCGGATCGCCGTTGTCGCCCGTCCAGCCGAGCATGGCGATGCCGTCGCGGTCCTTGGCGGTGGCCTTCTTGAGATACTCGCCCCATTCCATCGACACGATGTCGGCCTTGATGCCGACAGCGGCGAGATCGGCCTGCACCAACTCGGCCGCGCGCCGGGCGTTGGGCATGTAGGGCCGGCTCACCGGCATCGCCCAGACCTTGGTCGACAGCCCGGAAACGCCCGCCGCATCGAGCGCCTTGCGGGCAGCGGCGGGATCATAGGCGTTGTCGGCCACCTTGTCGTTGTAGCTCCACATCGTCGGCGGAATCGGGTTCACGGCCACCTGTCCGAAGCCCTGGAACACCGCGTCGATGACCGCCCGCTTGTTGATCGCCTGCTCGATGGCGCGGCGCACCTCGGGCTTGTCGAACGGCGGCGTCAGCGTGTTGAACGCCAGATAGGCGATGTTGAGCCCCGGCTGCTCGTCGACCTTGAGCTTGGGATCGGCCTTGAGGGCAGCAATGTCGGCGGGCGCGGGATAGGGGGCGACATGGCACTCGCCCGCCTTCAGCTTCTGCATCCGCACCGAGGCGTCGGGGGTGATGGCGAAGACGAGGTTGTCGAGCGGCGACTTGCCGGCCCAGTAGTCGGCGTTGGCCCGGAAACGCACGACCGCGTCCTTCTGATAGGCCACGAAGACGAACGGGCCGGTGCCGACCGGCGCGAGGTTGAGCTTTTCGGGCGTGCCGGCAGCCGCGAGACCGTCGGCGTATTCCTTCGACATGATGGACGCATGCACCATCGCCAGGTTGGCGAGGAAGGGCGCCGTCGGCCGGCTGAGGACGAACTTCACCGTGTAGTCGTCGACGGCGACGATGTCGCGGATCATCGCCGGCATGTCCATGCTGTCGAAGTATTCGTAGTTGAGCCCCGGCATGTACCGGTGCCACGGATGATCCTTCTGGCGCTGGCGCTCGAAGGAGAACAGCACGTCCTGGGCGTTGAATTCGCGGGTGGGGGTGAAGAACGGCGTCTTGTGGAACTTCACGCCACGGCGCAGGTGGAACGTGTATTCGAGGCCGTCCCCGGATACGTCCCAACGCTCGGCGAGGCCGGGAACCACGCGCGTCTCGCCGCGCTCGAACTCGACCAGGCGGTTGTAGACCGGCTTCGCCGAAGCATCATGTGTCGTGCCAGAAGTGTAGGGCGCGGGATCGAACCCCTCCGGCGATCCTTCCGAGCAGTAGATCAGCGTCTTGCTCGCGGCCAACGCTCCGCTTGCGAGGGTCGCGCCGAAGGTAGCGGCCAGAACGGCGGCAAGCGCCGCCCTCGCGCCCTTGCGCGCGGCCAATGTCACGTACTCCATTCCACCCGGCATATTATTTCCTCGACAGCTTTTATCGTTCCCCGGGCGGCTCTTCGGCCACCGTGATTTCCCGATCGCAGGGTCGTGCGCGCCGCGCGCCTACAGGTCACCGGCCCGGCGTCCATGGCGGGGGTCGTGACAAGCGCATCGGCAAGAACAACAGCGATAGCAGCAGCGTAAGAAACCGTTGCCGCAGATTTGAAGGGATGCTGGGTAACGAATCGAAAAGAAAAATGCAACCGATTCTGTAAAATAATACAACAACAGTGTTGATTTATTTACATATTCATTTTTTATTACTTTTTATATTTTTTTGTTTATTTAACAAATTTGTTTGCTTGTTATTTCATCACCGTAAATAAATGCCCGCCTAATAAGTTAAAGCAATCCTTAAAAAAATATTAAATATATACACGTTTTCGCGGAGCCGCGTGCTGCCGCTGGCTCCGGGAAGAATTTCGTCAATTGAATGACCACAGCCGGATCGCCGGGCGCTCAGCCGCGCGCGGCGTAGGAGCGCAGGCGGCGTTTCCAGAAGTCTTCGCGGCGGCGCCTGCCGGTCGGAGGCGCATCGACTTCCGCAGCCGGATTCTCACCCGAGACCGGCGCTTCCGGCGTCACGGACCGGTTGCGCAGGCGCTGCTCGACGGCGGCCCTTATCCGTTCCGCATCGAAGATGTCTCCAGCGGCAGGCGCCGCCGCCATCTTCGATTCGCCGGCTGAAGGTGTGCGCAGCAACGGGGTCGACGGCGCGCCGGTTTGGCGCGGGCTCGGCTTGGACAATTGCGACCGGGGCGGCACTCGCGATTCGGCAGCAGGGGAATAGACGCTGGACTTGCGCTCGGACAGCGGAATCTCGAGCGGCAGCAACGACGGCAGCACGCGCGCCCGGGGTGCGTCCGGCAGGGCGTCCGCGGGGCTGGGGCGGCTCTCCGGCGGCGCGGGCGGGGCCGGCAGCCTGTCGGCGGCACTCCTGTCCAGATTTCTGCCGTCATCGCCAGCCGTCCGCTCATCCACGCCGGGCCAAAATCCGATCTCGGGCTGATCGTCACGGGCGCCGCCATCTTCCGCCGCGCGGCTGATCAGTTCCGCCCACGATAGAGACGCGGTCACGGCGGGGTCATGGCCACGCTTTTCCCTGGAATCTGCTCCGGAAGCCTCGCTTGCGCGCGAACGTGAACGCTTGACCTCGACAGTAAACGACCGAGACGGACGTCTCATAAAGCTGCATCTCCCAAAACGCGGGGCGGCTGACTTGGCGTCCCGATCGTTGCAATACAAATAATTACCACGATAGACCAAAACGATTCGCAGGTGAATCGTCATCTCGGATGGTAAGGCAGGCAGGCCGTCCAATTCACAACTATCGTTCGGCATTCTGTGGCGCAGGTGCGGGGCCGCACGGCCGGTGCGCATCGGTCAGCCGCCGCGCCGTTCCACTTCCGATGCGCGCTCCCGCGACTGTTCCGCGCGGCGGCGCTTGCGCGCCTTGCCGATGTCGGCGGCCTGCGCCGCCTCGTCGCCGAGATGGGCAAGGCCGCGCCGGCGGGCGATCTCCACCTGCCGCTGGCGCTCCGCCGCGCTGTCGCCGCGCTCCTCGTCGACGCACGCCGCGCATGAAACGCCCTCGCGGAAAGCCGGATGAGCCCGCCCGGCGGCGGTCAGTGGCCGCCGGCAGGCGCGGCACAGCGTGGCCTCGCCCTGCGCCAGGCCGTGCCCGACCGACACCCGCTCGTCGAACACGAAGCACTCGCCGTCGAAACGGCTCTCCGTCTGCGGCACCTGCTCCAGATAGGCGAGGATACCGCCCTGAAGATGGTAAACCTCCTCGAACCCCTGCGCCAACAGATACGCCGACGCCTTCTCGCAGCGGATGCCGCCGGTGCAGAACATCGCCACCTTACGATCGCGCGCGGGATCGAGCTTCTCGGCGACGAAGTCCTTGAATTCGGTGAAGCTGCGCGTGCCGGGATCGATGGCGCGGCGGAACGTGCCGAGGCCGACCTCGTAGTCGTTGCGGGTGTCGATGACCACGACGTCGTTGCGCTCGATGAGCCGGTTCCAGTCGGCGGGCGCGACGTAATCGCCCACAGCCAGCGCGGGATTGGCCTGCGGCGCGCGCAGCGTCACGATCTCGGCCTTGAGGCGCACCTTCATGCGCAGGAACGGCATCTCCTGCGCCCACGCATACTTGATTTCCGCCCCCGCGAGCCGCGCGCCGAACGGCCCCCCGGACAGCAGGAAGCGCGCCAGCGCATCGATGGCCTCAGGCGTTCCCGCGACGGTGCCGTTGATGCCCTCCGGCGCCATGATGAGGGTGCCGCGAATGCCGCGCGCGCAGCAAAACGCCGCCAGCGGCGCCTTCAGCGCCTCCACGTCCGGCAGGTCGGCGAATTTGTAGACCGCCATCACCCGGAAAGGGGCGGCGGACTCGGCAGGAGATGTCATGTCGATGTCTGTTCCGATGCAGCGGGCCGCCGCCGCGCGCCGGCCCGGATCGCGCCGTTCTGGGCCAATGACGAAGCAAGGTCAAGCGCGGCCCGCTCCGCCGCGCATGACCGCCTGCGGAGCAAGCACCCGGTTTATGCAACCGTGAACGGCGCTTGCGGCATTGCCTCCCCTCCGCTTCCGGTCGTATCTAGAGGCCATTATCGATGTGGTATTCTATTATGGAGGCGGGCCGCGATGCTGTTCGAGGCTTTAGGGGGCGACTGGTCGCAATATGTGTTCTGGGTCGCGGCTATTGCGTTCGCCGGACTGCTCGGCGGGCTGCTCGCCGGCCTGCTCGGCGTCGGCGGCGGCATCATCATCGTGCCGGTGCTCTATCACGTTTTCTCGGCGGCGGGCGTCGAGGAGACGCTGCGCATGAAGATCGCCGTCGCGACCTCGCTCGCCACCATCGTCGCCACATCCGCCGTGTCGGTCAAAAGCCACTACGCGCGAGGCGCCATCGATATCGCGCTGCTGAAAAGCTGGAGCATTCCCATCGCCATCGGCGTGGTGGCGGGGGCGGTGATCGGCGGGCACGTCGACGGGCGGGTGCTGAGCTTCGTCTTCGCCACCGTGGCGCTGTTCGTGGCGCTGCAGATGACCTTCAGCGGACAGGGCACGAAACTTTTCGACGGCTTCCCGAACCTCGCCTTCAAATGGGCTTCGGGCCTGTTCATCGGCCTCATCTCGGCGCTGATGGGCATCGGCGGCGGCAGCCTCAGCGTGCCGATCATGACCACGGTGGGCTACGACATCCGCCGCGCGGTGGGCACGGCGTCGGCCATCGGCTTCGTCATCGCCATTCCCGGCGCGCTGACATACATCGTCTCCGGATGGAGCGTGGCGGGCCTGCCGCCGTTCTCGCTCGGCTATCTCAACTGGCTGGGCGTGCTGGTGCTGGTGCCGCTCACCATGACCATGGCGCCCGTCGGCGCGCGGCTCGCCCACACCGTCCCGCGCCGGGCGCTGCAGGTGTCGTTCGCGGTCTTCCTCGCCCTCACCTCGGCGCGCATGTTCTGGGATTTGCTGGGATAAGGCGTCCGGAAGCCGGTCACAGCCCATCGCGGACTCTGGCAACGACGACTGCGAAAAGTTGGCGGCGCAGAAATGCGCTGCTTGCTGGTTGGCAAAACTGGAAATGGAATTATTCTGATATTGTCCAGCTTGACCGATTGACCAGCTCGACCGCAGCGCCCCCGTATCGATTGGCGCCATCCGGCCCCCGGGGACATGCTGTCCGTCGCTTCCGAACGTGAAAGGCATAACCCATGACTGATCACAAGTTCACCACCACCACGGCAGGCGCGCCCGTCGCGTCCGACGAGTTCTCCCGCACCGTCGGCCCCGACGGTCCGGTGCTGCTGCATGACGTCTACCTGCTCGAAAAACTCGCCCAGTTCAACCGCGAGCGGGTGCCCGAGCGCGTGGTGCACGCCAAGGGCGGCGGCGCGTTCGGCGTGCTGAAGGTGACGGAAGACGTGTCGCGCTTCACCCGCGCCGCGCTGTTCCAGCCGGGCGCCGAGACCGACCTGCTGATCCGCTTCTCGTCCGTCGCGGGGGAACTCGGCTCGCCCGACACATGGCGCGACGTGCGCGGCTTCGCGCTGAAGTTCTACACCAGCGAAGGCAATTACGACATCGTCGGCAACAACACGCCGGTGTTCTTCATTCGCGACGGCATCAAGTTCCCCGACTTCATCCGCTCGCAAAAGCGCCTGCCCGACACCCACCTGCGCGACGCCGACATGCAGTGGGACTTCTGGACCCTCTCGCCCGAGAGCGCGCATCAGGTGACCTACCTCATGGGCGACCGCGGACTGCCGTATTCGTGGCGTCATCTCAACGGCTACGGCTCGCACACCTACCAGTGGATCAACGCCGCCGGCGAGCGCTTCTGGGTGAAGTACCACTTCCACAACCAGCAGGGCGAGCGCAACATCACCGGGACGGAAGGCGAGCGGCTCGCAGGCGTCGATTCCGACTATTACCTGCGCGACCTGTTCGAGGCCATCGAGCGCGGCGACTATCCGAAGTGGACGGTCTCCGTGCAGATCCTGCCCTACGAGGACGCGAAGACCTACCGCTTCAACCCCTTCGACCTCACCAAGATATGGCCGCACGCCGACTATCCGCTGATCCGGGTGGGCGAGTTCGAGCTCAACCGCAACCCCGAGAACTACTTCGCGCAGATCGAGCAGGCGGCTTTCGAGCCTTCCAACCTCGTGCCCGGCATCGATGTCAGCCCGGACAAGATGCTGCTGGCGCGCGTCTTTTCCTACGCCGACGCCCACCGCTACCGCATCGGCTCCAACTACAACGAGCTGCCGGTGAACCGCCCGAAGGCGCCGGTGCACAGCTATGCCAAGGACGGGCACCTGCGCCACGGCTTTTCCGTGCCGCCGCAACCGGTCTACGCGCCCAACTCGCTCGGCGGCCCGCAGGCGGACGCGGCGCGCGCGGCTGAGGGGCAAGGCTGGCAGGCGGATGGCGATCTGGTGCGCGCCGCCTACACCCTGCGCCGCGACGACGACGACTTCGGCCAGGCCGGCACGCTGGTGCGCGACGTGTTCACGGACGAGCAGAAGGCGCGGTTCGTGGACACGCTCGTGGGCCAGTACAACGCCCTCACCCGCGACGCGGTGAAGGAGCGCTTCCTGTGGTACTGGACCAGCGTCGATCAGACCACGGGCGAGCGCATCAGGGCGCGCGTGCTGCCGAACCTGAGCGCGGGCGCGGGCGGCGAACCGGCGCAAGCGCCGGAGCTGGTATCGGCGCCGGCAGGGGCGTGAGCGCGCCGGGACACAAAAAGGGCGGGGAATTCCCCGCCCTGCGGCTGTCAGTGCCCGGCTCTTCAGTGCTTGCCCGGCTCTCAGGCGATGGTGCAGCAGCGATTAGACGAACCAGCCGCCGGTTCTTCCTCCTGGGGCCGGGCGCGCGCCGCCGCGGTCTCCAACGAAACTCCCCTTTCGGCCGCCGTCACCGCGCGCCCCACATCGGCGATGGTAATGTCTGACCCCGCCGGACGACTGCCAAGGAGGAGAGCTTCAATCGCAGGCTCCCCAATCGACCTCCCGTATTTTCCCTGAACAAACTCGATGACCGTGAATATTACACTCAGATTATTAACTCCTTGTGCAGTGAATCTTCCCTGATCATCAAAATTAGCTGTCCTGTTTTCGGCTCCGAGCCGAATGACCCTGTCGCGGAAAGACATTCCTTCCGCCGCGAGAACGCGATTCACAAGATAGCCCCCTTGAAACGGCGGATGCCGACTGATCCTTACAACGGATTCCAGTTTATTGACAGTGGCCTGAGACAAGGCAAGACCCTGAGAGCAAGGCGCGTATGAACCAATCGACATGGAAAATCCCCTAAAGCAAATGAATACAATGTTGAATGGACGAAACAAATGAATTAATTCGAGGCAAGATAAAGCGCAATATACATTTTCCCTGTTTAAAGTGTTGCATGCACGACGTACAGAGTCAACCGTTTCTCGCGGCGACGGTTTATCGGCCTGTCCGCTCTCGAGAGAATGATCCTTTTCGTCCATTTACCAATGGCCCGCATTTCTGATACTCGATAGCGAGAGCGTGATCACCTCGTCTGCCGAGAGAGCCATCCGAAATGACACACGTTGCCGGCAAAAAAGACCGCCTGGAAGATCGCTCGGGAGATAGCCTGCGCCGCCTGGCGACGAATACCGTCGTCGTGCTGCTGGCGCTGGCGCTGGCGTGGAGCTTCTGGTCCAACGCTCACTGGATGCAGCTTTGCGCCGGGCTCGCCTTCTTCCTTTTCGGCATGCAATGTCTTGAGGAAGGCCTGCGCGACCTCGCCGGCGACAAGCTGGAGGCGACGCTGGCGCGCTCCACCTCCACGCCATGGCGCAGCCTCGGCATCGGCATCGTCGGCACCACCGTGCTGCAATCGAGCACGCTCGTCTCGCTGATGACCATCGCCTTCATCTCCACCGGCCTCATCGGGCTGGCGGCGGGCATCGCCATCATCTTCGGCGCGAATCTGGGCGCCACGACCGGCATCTGGCTCCTCGCGCTCGCGGGGCAGAACTTCAGCCTGAGCCCGCTGGCGCTGCCGCTCGTCATCTTCGGCGTGCTGGCGAGTTTTCGCGGGCCGACGGCCCGGGCGGCGGGGCGCATCCTGCTCGGCATCGCCTTCATCTTCCTCGGCATCGACGAGATCAGGGGCGGCTTCTCCACCGTCACCGAAAATCTCGACCTGACGCAGTATCAGGTGCCGGGCGTGCTCGGCCATCTGCTCTTCGCCGGCGTCGGGCTGGTGTTGACGCTGGTGCTGCAATCCACCCACGCCACCCTCATGCTGACGCTCACCGCCCTGTCGCTGGGGCAGGTGGACCTGACGCAGGCCGCCGACATCGCCATCGGCGCCAATGTCGGCTCGTCCGTCACCACCGGGCTTGCCGGAGCGCTCGGCGGCAACCGCGCCGGGCAGAGGCTGGCGCTGGCGCATGTGCTGTTCAACGTCGTCACCGCCGTGCTGGCGCTGGTGCTGATCACGCCGCTGGTGTGGCTGACGCACACGATAGCGGGCGTCATCGGCTTCGCCGGCAACGACCTCATGAAGCTGGCGATCTTCCACACGCTGTTCAACACGCTGGGCGTGCTGGTGTTCTGGCCCCTGCGCGGCAAGCTCGCCGACTGGCTGACGCGCCTGCTGCCCGATATCGCCGAGCCGCACGTGCTCATCGCCGAAAGCGCTTCCGCCGCCATGGCCGTGGAGCGCACCCGCGCGCGCTATCTCAACCGGCAGGCGCTGCGATCGTTCGAGACGGCGTCAAGCGCCGTGGTGCTCGAGCTGCAGCATCTCGGGCGCCTCAGCATCGAGGTGATCTGCCACGCGCTTTACCTGCCGGTGGAAGAGCTCGACAAGGTTTCGCACGACACCGCCCTGCTCAATGCCCGCCCCGACGACGGCTACCTCAACGCCGAAACGCTGTACCAGCAGCACATCAAGGGCGTGTACAGCGATCTGCTGGCTTTCATGGGGCAGATGGAACAGCCCGACGACGACGCCGAGCGCACCTTCTGGGTCACCTGCCAGGTTGTGGCGCTGCAGCTCGTCGAGACGGTGAAGGACGTCAAGCACCTGCAAAAGAACCTCGGCCACTACCTGCGCGGACCCGACACCCCGGCGCGCGACGCCTATGTCGAGCTGCGCCGCCACCTCGTGTGCCTGCTGCACGACGTGCGCCAGCTCGGCCGCCGTGGCCCGCAGGACCCGGGCTGGGCGACGGACCTCGCCGAGCTCGACCGTCAGCAGCAGGCGTTCGAGACGCGCTTCCGCAGCCACGTCTTCGCCGCCGTGCGCGACGACAGGCTCGACGGGCTCGAACTCAGCTCGCTCATCAACGATCTCGGCTATGCGGGGCGCATCGCGCGCGGTCTCAGGTCGCTGCTGCAGATCCGCGCCGAGGAGGACGGCAGCATGCTGTTCCGCGATCTCGACGCACCGACCGAAACGGCGCCGCTCGTCATCGCGCGGTGAGCGCGCCGTCGCCGCGAGGGCGAGCACGTCAAAGCGCTGTCAAGAAAAGCGGATACCGCTTGGCGTGAAGAAGATGCGCCAGAGCATCGTGCAGAAAAGTGGATACCACTTTTCGTCGACAAAGATGCGTTAAATCAAAAAGTTAGAGCGTCAGTTCTGATTCCATCAGAACGTCCGACGCTCTAACCCGGAAAGTGAAAGTCTTTTTGCGTTTCAACGAGACCGGGATACGAACTAGCGGCCATGCTCTCCCACGCAAAGCTCGTGGTTGGCCAGCACCTCGATGACGCGGCAGTCGCAGACGCGGCCGTGACCGCATTCTTCCACCATGCGCGCCAGCTCGGTCCGCAGGGCGGAAAGGCGAGCGATGCGCCGCTCCACCTCGTCGAGATGCTTGCGCGCGATGCTGTCGGCGGCGTGACACGACGCCTGCGGGCTCTGCGCCATGGCGACGAGCTCGCGGATGTCGTCGATCTCGAAACCGAGTTCGCGCGCGTGGCGGATGAAATTCAGCCGCCCCACCGCCGCCGTGCCGTAGCGGCGCTGGCCGCCCTCGCTGCGCGGCGGCGCGGCGACAAGGCCGATGTCCTCGTAATAGCGGATCGTCGGTATCTTCACGCCGGTGCGCCGCGACAACTCGCCGATGGTCAACTCCGTCATCATGCCTCCAGAAAGTGCTTGACCCTCCAGTCGCTGGAGGTTGCATCATCGCCCATATGGTATCCGAAAAGGGAGACGGCAATTGTCTGTCAACACGGGTGAGCAAGCTGCGGACGGGCCGGTGCGCTACCGGGTCGGCGGCATGGACTGCGCCGCCTGCGCGGCGAAGGTGGAACGCGCCGTGGCGCGGGTGCCGGGCGTCGCCGAGGTCGACGTGTCGGCCGTGACCGGCGCGCTCACGGTGCGCGGCGGCGACAGGGAGGCCATCGGTCGGCAGGTCGAGGCGCTGGGCTACACGTTCGATGCCGGCGACGCCGGACCTTCGCGCGCCGCCCATGCGCATGAAGGCCACGACCATGAGGGCCATCAGCACGAGGGTCATGATCATGACCACGCCGACCATGCCGACGACGACGCGCACGGACACACGCACACCGCACCGGGAGACGGCCCGTGGTGGCGAACGGCGCGCGCGCGGCTCGTGTTCCTGTGCGCACTGGCGCTCGCCGCCGCCTACGGCGTCACGCTGTTAGCGCCGGGGTTGGGACACTGGCCCTATCTCGTCGCGCTCTCCATCGGCCTCGTGCCCATCGCTCGCCATGCGTGGGCCGGGGCGCGGGCCGGCACGCCCTTCTCCATCGAGACCCTGATGACGATCTCGGCCGTGGGCGCCGTGCTGATCGGCGCCACCGAGGAGGCGGCGACGGTGGTGCTGCTGTTCATGGTCGGCGAGCTGCTTGAGGGCTTTGCCGCCGGGCGCGCCCGCGCCGGAATCAACGGGCTGACGCGCCTCGTGCCCGACACGGCCCTCAAGGAAATCGGCGGCGCGCTGCGCGAGACGCCGGCCAACGAGCTTGTGCCCGGCGACATCATCACCGCCCGCCCCGGCGACCGCATCGCCGCCGACGGCGTCATCCTGAATGGCGACAGCTCCATCGACGAAGCGCCCGTCACCGGCGAGAGCGTCCCCGTCGCCCGCAGCCCGGGCGAGCGTGTGTTCGCGGGCACCATCAACATCGACGCCGTGCTGCGCATCGAGGTAACGGCGCGCGCCGCGGACAACACCATTGCCCGCATCGTGCGGCTGGTAGAGGAGGCGCAGGCGGCCAAGGCGCCGACGGAACGCTTCATCAATCGCTTCGCCGCGCGCTACACGCCGGCGGTGCTGGTGCTCGGCGCGCTCGTCGCCACGCTGCCGCCGCTGCTGGGCGGCGCGGACTGGCAGACCTGGATCTATCGCGGGCTGGCCGTGCTGCTCATCGGCTGCCCGTGCGCGCTGGTGATCTCGACGCCTGCGGCCGTCGCGGCGGGCCTGTCGGCGGGCGCGCGCCGGGGCCTGCTCATCAAGGGCGGCGGCGTGCTGGAGGGCCTGCAGCGCATCACCGCCATCGCCTTCGACAAGACGGGAACGCTCACCCGTGGCCGCCCGGTGGTCACCGACGTCATCGCCCCGCCCGGCGAGGTCGACACGGTGCTTGCCCTCGCGGCGGCGCTGGAGCGCGGCTCGAGCCACCCGCTGGCGCAGGCCATCGTGGCGCGCGCCGAGGGCCTGCCGGAACACGGCGCATCAACGGTGAAGGCGCTGGCGGGGCGGGGCATTTCCGGCATCGTCGATGGCCGCGAGACGGCGCTGCTGTCGCCGCACGGGCTGGGCACGCTGCACGTGAGCGCGGAGCACGCCGATGCGATCGCGGCATTGAACGCCGAGGGCAAGACCGTGTCCGCGCTGGCGGTCGATGGGCGCATCGCGGGGCTGATCGCCCTGCGCGACGGCCTGCGCCCGGATGCGCGCCCGGCGCTCGAAAAGCTGAAGGCGCAAGGCGTGAAGGCGGTGATGCTGACCGGCGACAACCGCATCGCCGCCGATGCGATCGCGGGCGAACTCGGCATCGCCGTTCACGCCGAACTGCTGCCTCAGGACAAGAGCCACATCGTGCGTGCGCTCCAGGATGCGGGCGAAGTGGTGGCGAAGGTCGGCGACGGCATCAACGACGCGCCGGCGCTGGCGGCAGCCGACATCGGCATCGCGATGGGGGGCGGCACGGACGTGGCGCTGGAGACGGCAGACGCGGCTGTGCTTCATGCCCGCATGAACGACATCCCCGACATGCTGGCGCTGTCGCGCGCCACGATGGCTAACATCCGGCAGAATATCACGCTGGCGCTTGGTCTCAAGGCGGTGTTCCTGGTGACCACGATCGCCGGCGTCACCGGCCTGTGGCCGGCTATCCTGGCCGACACGGGCGCGACGGTGCTCGTCACCGCCAATGCCCTGCGCCTGCTGCGCTGGCGGCCGGCCGGCGCCTGACCCCGGGGCATTCAGAGCGCATGCCGTTGCTCACACGAGCAGCGGCGTGCGCCTTTTCTTCCGATTCCGGTCGCTTGCCGGCTATAGGATGACATCAGCCCGGCTAAAGAATTTTCTTCAGTATCGCTTTATTTCCCGCGCGCGCGTGACTTGCCGAGGCCCTGCGCCTTGGCGTACTTGGAGCGCGACGAGCTGAACGTATTGGTGACCAGCGGATAGTGGTCCGACAGCCCCCACTTGCGCCGGTAGGCGTCCGGGGTGAGGCCGAACTCCGTGTCGAGATGACGCTTGAGCACCTTCAGCGGCTTGCCGTTCTCAAGGCAAATGATGCTATCGGCCTTGACGGTCTTTTCCACCGGCACGATCGGCTTCTGGTCGACGTAGATGTCCGGGTCGATCCAGGCGGCGTCGAAGACGAAGCCTTCCTCGTCGGGCACGAGGTCGTCGAAGTCGAGCGGCTGTAGCGCGCCGGTTTTCGGATCGACGGGGTTGGGCGGGTTGCGCTGCTGGGCCTTGCGGAACAGCGCGTCATTGACCTGCTGGCTCGGCACGGGCTTTTCCGCGGGGGCGACCTCCGCCTCGGCCTCGGACACGAACGCGGGAACGGGGGCAGCTACGGCGGGCGGCACGCCTGCGTCATCCTGCGCGGCGGCGCCGGCCTCGCTTCCGTTCTGCTGCAAGCGCGAGAAAGTGCCGTGCACACCCTCTATAAACCGCAGCACCTCCTCGGGAGGCAGGCTGTTGTTGGCCACATACGCGGCGACGATGTCAGCCGTCACCGAGATGAGCCCGGCCTTGCTCAAGACCTGCGCGACATCGTTGCTCATCCATCAACCTCCAGTATCGACCAGTATGTCATAATGTTTACATGCCGTGCATTATGATAAGGTTCAAGCGGAATCATAACCGTCGGCGAATACTAAACATATATTTTTGCCGTTCGGTTCCAATTTCACTCATTTCGTACATTCTGTTCATAGCCTCTTCGGCAGCCGGATTCAGGGCCTGTTCGTCCGGGCAGGGTTGCAAGAGCTGCAAGTGTGATGAGGCGACCGAGGGTGTATCGTGCGGCGAAGCGGGGCGGCGTATGCATTTCGTCGGATGCATTTCGTCCCGCGCATCCCGCTTTCATGCAGCAGCCCGAGCAGAGTCGTCCCGCATCATGTCCGCCCAGGCTCCCCTCTCCCCGCCCGCCCCGCCCGCGAACGCCCAGCTTCCCGACAAGCGGGGGCTTGGCATCCTGCTCGTCATCGTGGGCTCGATGGCGCTGGCGGGCGTGGATTCCTCCGCCAAGTGGCTGCTGGTGAACGGGCTTGGCGCGGGGCAGGTGGTGTTCATCCGCTATCTGCTGCCGTGCATCGTGCTGTCGCTCGTCTTCCTGCCCCGCGACGGCTTCGCCGTCTTGCACTCACGGGCGCCGAAGATCGCGCTGGCGCGCGTGGTCAGCATGGCGGCGGTCACGGGCTTCAACTTCATGGCGCTGCGATACCTGCCGATGACCATCACCGGGTCGATCGCGTTTTCCGCGCCGCTCATCCTGTGCCTGATGTCGGGGGTGGCGCTCGGCGAGCGGATCGACTGGCAGCGCTGGCTCGCGGTCATCGCGGGCTTTATCGGCGTGCTGATCATCGTCAATCCCGATTCCGTGCCGCTGCACCCGGCAATGATCTATTCGGCGCTGATGGCGGTATCGATGGCGTTCTATGCCATTTTCACGCGCAAGCTCGCCGGTGTCGATTCCAACGTGTCGCAGCAGTTCCACGCCTCGATCGGCGGCCTCGTCTTCTCGCTGCCGTTCGCCTTCCAGCAATGGGAATGGCCGCATTCCGGCCCGGACTGGTTCGCCTGCGTATTGATCGGCACATCGGGCCTCGTCGGCCATTTGCTCTACTCGGCCGGCCACAGGTTCGCGCCCGCCACCACGCTCGCACCCTTCACCTACGCGCAACTCATCTTCATGGCGCTGGTGAGCTGGGTCGTGTTCGCGCAGGCGCCGGACATCTACTTCCTCATCGGCCTGCCGATCCTCGTCAGCTCCGGCCTGTTCATCTGGTTCCGCGAGGTGCAGCTCGCGACGCGGCTCAAGCAAAAAAGCCGGCCGCGCTCCTGACGCGGCCGGCCCGTTTAAGTATTGCCGAAAGCGCTGCCAGGTCAGCCGAGCGTCGGATAATCGGTGTAGCCGTGCTCTGTGCCGCCGTAGAGCGTTTCCGGGATGATGTCGTTGAGCGGCGCATTCTCGCGGAAACGGCGCACCAGATCGGGGTTGGCGATGAAGGGCTTGCCGAAGGCGACGAGATCGGCCCGGCCTTCTTCCACCGCCGCCTGCGCCAGCTCCAGCGTATAGGCGTTGTTGACGATCCACGCCCCCTTGCCGCCCGCCTCGCGATAGGCGGCCTTCAGCGCGGCGTAATCGAAGGGCGCATCGCCCTGGGTGTAGTCGCGCGCGCCGCCGGTCGCGCCTTCCACGACGTGGATGTAAGCAAGGTCCAGCTTCGCCAGCTCACGCACGTAGGCCTCGAACAGCGGCTGCGGGTTCGGGTCGCTGGCGTCGTTGGCGGGCGTCACCGGCGAGATGCGGGTGCCCGTGCGGTGGCCGCCGATCGCCTCGACGATGGCACGCGTCACCGCGAGCGGGAAGCGGATACGGTTTTCGATGCTGCCGCCGTATTCGTCCGTGCGATGGTTCGAACCCGAGCGCAGGAACTGGTCGAGCAAATAGCCGTTGGCGGAGTGGATCTCGACGCCGTCGAAGCCCGCCTCGTCCACGGCGGCGCTCACCGCCCGGCGGTAATCCTCGATGATGCCCGGCAGTTCGGACACTTCCAGCGCCCGCGGCTCTGATACCTCGGAGAACCCGTCGCGGCCGCCGGAATCGATCAGGTAGGTCTTGGCCTTGGCGCGGATGGCGGAGGGTGCTACCGGCGCCTGCCCGTCCGGCTGCAGCGAATTGTGCGACACGCGGCCGACGTGCCAGAGCTGCACGAAGATGTGGCCGCCCGCCGCGTGCACAGAATCTGTGACCTTGCGCCAGCCCTGAAGCTGCTCGGCAGCATAGAGGCCGGGCACGTCGGCGTAGCCCTGTCCCTGCTGGCTGATGGCGGTCGCCTCCGTAATCAGCAGGCCGGCGGTGGCGCGCTGCGTATAATAGAGCGCCGTCAGCTCGGTCGGCACCGCGCGCGGCGAACGGTTGCGGGTGAGCGGCGCGAGCGCGATGCGGTTCGCGAGGGTGAGGTCGCCGACGGTGACGGGATCGAACAGGTTCGCCATGATGATCGTCCTCAGGATGGGCGCGGGGGGCGGACAGCGCCGCCGCGCAAGGTTTGAGCCGGAGAAATTGGGTTAACGCGAGAAGTTGCCGCAGAGGCGAAGTTTAACACTGCACCGCACAAGTCCGGCAAGCATTGCCGCGGTCGGAAGCGCCCCCGTCCAGCGCGGGCTGTGCGGCTGCGCACGCCAATGGTTGCAGACGCATCCAAATGGAATGTTCGGCAGGCCCGCGCGGCAACATTGTTTTGCGCCCCGCCGGGGAGGATCGCGGTTTATTGTTATTTTGCCGCCACCTGCACACGCCGTCTGGACTTGGACCAAGGCCGGGATACTATGAATGACAAGGCATCCCGGCAGAGCGATGCCGGCGAACAGGATGCTGGCGAACAGCAAGTGGGAACGGAAGGGGAGCGACCATGACCGTCAGGTCGGTGCCGGCAGCGGCCGGCGGCGGGCGGCTGAGCCTGCATGTGCCCGAACCCGAGGTGCGCCCCGGCGGCGCGCCCGATTTCTCCAACGTCCGCATTCCCCGGGCCGGCGCGGTGCCGCGCCCCGACGTCGACGTCAATCCCGAGGACATCCGCGACCTCGCCTTTTCCATCATCCGCGTGCTCAACCGCTCCGGCGAGGCCACGGGGCCGTGGGCGGGCATGCTCAGCGACGACGAATTGCTCTCCGGCATGCGGGACATGATGACGCTGCGCACGTTCGACGCGCGCATGCAGATCGCCCAGCGGCAGGGCAAGACCTCGTTCTACATGCAGCATCTGGGCGAGGAGGCGATCTCCTGCGCTTTCCGCAAGGCGCTGTCGCCGGGCGACATGAACTTCCCCACCTATCGGCAGGCGGGTCTGCTGATCGCGGGCGGCTACCCGCTCGTCGACATGATGAACCAGATCTATTCCAACGCCCATGACCCGCTGAAGGGCCGGCAACTGCCCATCATGTATGCGTCGAAGGAGCACGGCTTCTTCACCATCTCCGGCAATCTCGCCACCCAGTTTCCGCAGGCGGTCGGCTGGGCGATGGCGTCGGCCATCATGAACGACGACAAGATCGCGGCCGCTTGGATCGGCGACGGCTCCACGGCGGAATCGGATTTTCACGCCGGTCTCGTGTTCGCCTCCACCTACCGGGCGCCGGTGGTGCTCAACGTGGTCAACAACCAGTGGGCGATCTCGACCTTTCAGGGCGTGGCGCGCGGCGGCTCGGGCACCTTCGCGGCGCGCGGCCTGGGCTACGGCCTGCCGTCGCTGCGGGTCGACGGCAACGATTACCTCGCCGTCTACGCGGTGGCGAAATGGGCGATCGAGCGCGCGCGGCGCAATCTCGGCCCCACCCTCGTCGAATACGTCACCTACCGCGCCGGCGCGCACTCGACCTCCGACGATCCGTCCGCCTACCGGCCCAAGGCCGAGTCGGACGCGTGGCCGCTGGGCGACCCGGTTATTCGGCTAAAGAACCACCTCATCCTGCGCGGCGCTTGGTCGGAAGAGCGCCACCGGCAGGCGGAGGCCGAAATCCTCGATGTCGTGATCGCGGCCCAGAAAGAGGCCGAGAGCCACGGCACGCTGCACTCCGGCGGCAAGCCTTCGGTGCGCGACATGTTCGAGGGCGTCTACGCCGAAATGCCGCCGCATCTGGTGCGCCAGCGCCAGCAGACGGGAGTTTGAGCATGACCCTCACTTCTGCGCCCGCTCCCACCGCCCGCATGTCGATGATCGAGGCCGTGCGCAGCGCCATGGATGTCGCTATGGGACGCGACGACAAGGTCGTGGTGTTCGGCGAAGACGTCGGCTACTTCGGCGGCGTGTTCCGCTGCACCCAGGGCCTGCAGCAGAAATACGGCAAGACGCGCTGCTTCGACGCCCCCATCAGCGAATCCGGCATCGTCGGCACCGCGATCGGCATGGCGGCCTATGGCCTGAAGCCGTGCGTCGAGATCCAGTTTGCCGACTACATGTACCCCGCCTACGACCAGATCACACAGGAGGCGGCGCGCATCCGCTACCGCTCCAACGGCGAGTTCACCTGCCCGATCACCATCCGCATGCCGACGGGCGGCGGTATTTTCGGCGGCCAGACCCACAGCCAAAGCCCCGAGGCGCTATTCACCCACGTTTCCGGGCTGAAAACGGTCGTGCCCTCCAATCCGTATGATGCCAAGGGCCTGCTGATCGCCGCCATCGAGGACCCGGACCCGGTCATCTTCCTCGAGCCCAAGCGTCTCTACAACGGCCCCTTCGACGGCCACCACGAGCGCCCGGTCACGCCGTGGTCCCGGCATCCGGCGGGCGAGGTGCCGGAAGGGCACTACACCGTGCCGCTCGGCAAGGCGGCGATCGCGCGCCCCGGCTCCGCCGTCACCGTGCTGGCCTATGGCACCATGGTTTACGTGGCGCAGGCGGCAGCCGAGGAAACCGGCATCGACGCCGAGATCATCGACCTGCGCACGCTGCTGCCGCTCGACCTCGACACCATCGTGGCCTCGGTGACGAAAACCGGGCGCTGCGTCGTCGTGCACGAGGCGACGCTCACCTCCGGTTTCGGCGGCGAGCTGGCGGCGCTGGTGCAGGAGCACTGCTTCTATCATCTCGAAGCCCCGGTGGCGCGTGTCGCCGGGTGGGACACGCCTTATCCGCACGCGCAGGAGTGGGACTATTTTCCAGGCCCCGCCCGCGTCGGCCGCGCGCTCGTGGAAACGATGGAGGGCTGACATGGGCGAACACGTCATCCGCATGCCCGATGTCGGCGAAGGCATCGCCGAGGCCGAACTGGTCGAATGGCACGTCAAGCCGGGCGATCTCGTGCGCGAGGACCAGATCCTCGCCGCCGTCATGACCGACAAGGCGACCGTCGAAATCCCCTCCTCCGTCAACGGCGAGGTGTTGTGGCTCGGGGCCGAGATCGGCACGAAGGTCGCCATCGGCGCGCCGCTCATCCGCCTGCAGGTGGAGGGCGCCGGCAACATCGCGCCCGCCGCTGAGACATCTGCCAACGAGACACCCGCCGCAGAGGTGCCCGCGCCAGCCGCCGTCGCGGCATCCGCTGCGCCCGTGCCGTCGCCTGCGCCTGTCCCCGCCGCGCGGCCGCCCGCTTCCGCCGCGCCGCGCTCCGCTGCTGCGGCTGTTGGCGGCGCACCGCGCGCCGCGGGCGAAAAGCCGCTTGCCGCGCCGTCCGTGCGCCAGCGCGCCCGCGACGCCGGCGTCGACCTGCGCCAGGTGGCGGGTTCGGGACCCGCCGGACGCATCACCCACGAGGACATCGACGGCTTCATCGCCCGTGGCGGCCAGTCCGCGCCCCCGCGCGGACCGGGCCTTGCGCCACGCACCGAGGTGGAGGAAATCCGCGTCATCGGGCTCAGGCGCCGGATCGCCGAGAAAATGGCGCTGTCGAAGTCGCGCATTCCGCACATCATGTATGCGGAAGAGGTGGACGTGACGGCGCTCGAGGACCTGCGCGCCGCGCTCAACCGCGAGAAGAAGCCCGAGCAGCCGAAGCTCACCCTCCTGCCCTTCCTGATGCGGGCGCTGGTGCGCGCGCTCAAGGACCATCCGCAGATGAATGCCCGCTTCGACGACGAGGCCGGCATCGTGCACCGTTTCGCCGGCATCCACATCGGCATCGCGGCGCAGACGCCGGCGGGCCTCGTGGTGCCGGTGGTGAAGCACACGGAAGCGCGCGACCTGTGGGACTGCGCCGGCGAACTCGATCGCCTGTCGCAGGCGGCGAAAGCGGGCAGCGCCGCGCGCGACGAGCTCACCGGCTCGACCATCACCATCTCGTCGCTTGGCGCGATGGGCGGCATCGTGTCGACGCCGGTCATCAACCACCCCGAGGTTGCGATCGTGGGCGTGAACAAGATCGCCGTCCGCCCCGTGTGGGACGGCAGCACGTTCATACCGCGCAAGATCATGAACCTGTCATCGAGCTTCGACCACCGCGTCATCGACGGGTGGGACGCGGCGAGCTTCATCCAGCGCCTGCGTGCCCTGCTCGAGACGCCCGCGCTCATCTTCGTGGAGGGCTGACGATGCCGAACCCCGACATGCAGGAAATCACCTGCAAGCTGCTGGTCATCGGCGCCGGTCCGGGCGGCTACGTCACGGCGATCCGCGCCGGGCAACTGGGCGTCGACACCGTGATCGTCGAGGGCCGCAAGGTCGGCGGAACCTGCCTGACGGTGGGCTGCATTCCCTCCAAGGCGCTCATCCACGCGGCGGAGGAATTCGACCGCATCAGCCATCTGGCCGAGGGCGACAACCCGCTCGGCATCTCCACCGGCCAGCCCACCATCGACCTGGCGCGCACCATCCAGTGGAAGGACGAGATCGTCTCGCGCCTCAACAGCGGCGTCGCCGCGCTGCTGAAAAAGGCGCGCGTGAAAATCGTCACCGGCCGGGCGCGCTTCGTGGACGGGCGCACGGTCGCGGTCGAGACGGATGTCGGCACGCGCATCATCCGCGCCGAGACGGTGGTGATCGCCACCGGCTCCGCCCCCATGGAACTGCCGTTCCTGCCGTTCGGCGGCGACGTTATTTCCTCGACGGAAGCGTTGTCGCTCACCGAGGTGCCGCAACGCCTCGCCATCATCGGCGGCGGCTACATCGGGCTGGAACTCGGCACCGCGTTCGCCAAGCTCGGCAGCCGCGTCACCGTGGTGGAGGCGGCGTCCCGCATCCTGCCGCAATACGACGCGGAGCTGACGCGCCCGGTGGCGAAGCGCCTCAACGACCTCGACATCACGGTGCTGACCGACACCAAGGCGCGCGGCCTCGACGGCGCCGGCAAGCTCGTGGTCGAGGGCGCCGACGGCGCGGAAAAGCGGATCACCGCCGACAAGATCCTCGTCACCGTCGGCCGCAAGCCCGTGACCCAGGGCTGGGGCCGCGAGGAACTGCTCCTCGACATGGACGGGCGCTTCCTGCGCATCGACGCGCAGTGCCGCACGTCGATGCGCGGCATCTACGCCATCGGCGACGTGACGGGAGAGCCCATGCTGGCGCACCGCGCCATGGCGCAGGGCGAAATGGTGGCGGAGATCGTCGCCGGCCACAAGCGGCAATGGGACAGGCAGGCCATCCCCGCCGTGTGCTTCACCGATCCCGAGATCGTCACCGTCGGCCTGTCGCCGGACGAGGCGCGGGCATCGGAGCGCGAGATCAAGGTCGGCACGTTCCCGTTCAGCGCCAATGGTCGCGCCATGACCAAGCTCGCCGAGGACGGCTTCGTGCGTGTCGTCGCGCGCGCGGACAACCATGTGGTGCTCGGCATCCAGGCGGTTGGCGCGGGCATTTCGGAGCTTTCGGCGGCCTTCGGGCTGGCGCTGGAGATGGGCGCGCGTCTCGAAGACATCGCCGCCACCATCCACGCCCACCCAACCCAGGGCGAGGCATTTCAGGAAGCCGCCCTCAGGGCGCTGGGGCGGGCGATACATGTTTGACGGGCTTTAGATCGTATCCCGGTTTCGTTGAAACGGAGATACGATCTAACATTTTGATTTTGAGTGAATTCTTATCGATTAAATGATTCCATATAATCGGAAAGCGCTCTAGCGTCCGTACTCAATCATTTCTTTGATTGAATGACACAATGTGTTTCTCTGCTGTCAGGGGAGAGCATCACATGGC
>CALMIK010000060.1 GCA_937863995.1 uncultured Chelatococcus sp. | reverse complement strand
AATTGGCTGGGGAACCTGGATTCGAACCAGGACTGACGGAGTCAGAGTCCGCAGTTCTACCGTTAAACTATTCCCCAGCAGGGGCATCAGCACAATGCCATTCGGCCTTGGATATCGATGCCGCGGGTGACAGCGTCGTGCCGCCCGTTGACGCGTTAATTAGACGTGACACGATGATCCGTCAAGCGGTGTGCGTCATTTTTCCCGATACGGCGCGATCTACAGTTCGATCCTGTGCACAAGTGCCCGGGGGTTGAGGGTGGGCGCCCTCGCGATGCACCGGTTGTGCGCCGGGAAACGCTGGTGGATCAGGCTGTGGAGAATCCGCCGGGCGGCGCTTCCGTCGTTATCTCGCGCTTCCGGTCATTCCATGCTTATGCCATGAAGATGCGCGGATAATCGCCGCCGGATGCTCATGTCGTCCCACGTGGACCAGTATCCTCTTTCCGGGTGAAGAAAGGCCGGAAACCAAAGGAGATCGCTTTAGCATGAAGCAGGGAATGAATACGCCGGCCTCAGCCCAAGGTAATGGCCGATGGAAGAAGACGGTGCAGATTACACGGTGCGTGCTCGCCGTCGTCGTTCTGGCCGCGGCGGTTGCCGGATGCGCGGCCCCGCAGAAAAGAAGCAGCAACCGCGGCGTCGGCAAGCCTCCGCGCGAGCAGGCGCCCGTGGTCTACAGCAATCGCAATCGCTCCGGGCCGCTCATCACGCCCGATAGCGACCCGTTTGCGGTGAGGTGACCGCCGTTCCCGCAGGGCGCGTTCACCACGCGCCGATGTTGGGCAGGCTTTTCCAGGGATCCTGCGGCGGCAACGCATCGCCTTCCTGCAGGATCTCGATGGAAATGCCGTCGGGCGACCGCACGAAGGCCATGCGACCGTCCCGGGGCGGGCGGTTGATCGTGACGCCAGCCTTGGCCAGCTTGTCGCAGAACGCGTAGATGTCGTCGACGCGGTAGGCGAGGTGGCCGAAATTGCGCCCGCCCGCATATTCCTCGTCGTCCCAGTTCCACGTCAGTTCCAGCTCGGGGGCGCGCCGTTCCTGAGCGCTCTCGACATCGTTCGGCGCTGCGAGGAACACGAGCGTGTAACGGCCGGCCTCGCTCTCGGTGCGGCGCACCTCTATGAGGCCGAATTTCGTGACATAGAAATCCAGCGCCGCATCGAGATCGCGTACCCGGACCATGGTGTGAACGTAACGCATCCGCCTATGCTCCCGTTATGTCATCTGCTTGCTTGACATTTTTCCCATAATGACGCGACCTCTGCGCGCCGGCGAAGGCTCGCCGCTGCAGGGATAGATAGGGCCGCAGGGCCGTGCCGGCAACACCGGACGGCCCTCGATCGTATCCCGGCTTCGTTGAAACGGGGATGCGATCTAACATATTGATTTTGAGCGAATTCTTGTCGATTAAATGATTCCATTCAATCGTAAGGCGCTCTAGCGGGAGCAGGAAGCATGCGCAACGGCGATGACGCCGCGGATCAGCGCGGAGTTGAAAAGCGCAAGGAGAAGGTCGCGCTCGTCTCGATCTTCGTCAGCGCGCTGCTGACGATCGCCAAGGCGATCGCGGGCTTCATGACCGGGTCGCTGGCGCTTCTGTCCGACGCCGCCAACAGCCTGCTGGATGTCGGCGCGACGACGATCACCTGGCTGGCGCTGCGCGAGGCGCACAAGCCGGCGGACGATCAGCATCATTTCGGCCATGGCAAGTTCGAGTCCATGTCGGCGCTGGCGGAAACGGCGTTCCTGTTCCTGCTGTCGGGCGTGGTTGCCTTCGAGGGTGTGCGCCGCCTGGCGTCCGGTTCGGATGTCGTCGAGCCTAACTGGGTCGCCGCCTTCATTCTGATCGGCGCCATCGTTGTCGATGCCTGGCGCTGGTGGACGCTGAAAAAGGTCGCGCGCGAAACGGGAAGCGAGGCGCTGGAGGCGGATGCGCTTCACTTCTCGTCCGATCTCGTGAACTCCGTCTTCGTGCTGATCGCGCTGGGCCTTGCGGCGATCGGCTATCAGGCGGCGGACGCGCTCATCGCCATCGGCGTCTCCATCTATATCGCTTTCGCGGGTTTCGGCCTTGCCCGGCGCACCATCGCCAACCTGCTCGACACCGCGCCCAAGGGCGTGGCCGAGCGTGTGCGCACCGCCATCGATAACATTCCCGGCGTGGTCGCGGTTGCGAACGTGAAGGTGCGCCCCTCCGGTTCCGGCGTCTTGGGTGAAGTGGCGATCGATGTGTCCCGCACGCTGCCGCTGGAGCGGGTGAGGACCATTCGCGAAAAGGTGGTGCAAAAGCTCGGCGAGGAGTTGCCGGGTTCGTCGTTCACCGTCACCGCGAATCCGGTGCAGCTCGATTCCGAAACCGTGCAGGAGCGGGTCGGCCTGATCGCCCACAAGAACCATATTCCGGTGCACCATGTCACGGTGCAGAGCATCAACGGGCGCCTGTCGATCAGCCTCGATCTAGAGATCGACGGCCGTGCGCTTCTTGGCGAGGCGCATGGCGTCGCCTCGCGTCTCGAGGCGGCGCTGCGCGACGAGTTCGGCGCCGACACGGAAGTGGAGACGCATATCGAGCCGCTGGACATCGATCCGCTCGAGGGACAGGACGCGGACGAGGAGACGGTGGCGCGCATCGCCCGCACGCTGGCGGCTTGCGCCGGGGAGACGCGCTACATCCACGACGTGCATCAGGTGAGGGTGCGGCAGACGCCTTGCGGGCTCGTGGTCAATTATCATTGCCGCGCCCTGCCGGAACTTGATATCGCGGTGGTGCACGGGGAAGTTGATGCGCTGGAGCGCCTTATGCGCCAGCATGTGCCGGACATCGTCCGTGTTGTCGGGCATGCCGAGCCGGGGGCGGCGGGTGCAACGCACCAATCGCAGCCCGGTGCCACTTGACAGTGTATCGGCGACGGGATGGAATACAGGAAGAGCGGTGAGTTCCCTCGCTATGGCATTTCGAGGTTTCGTCGAAACGTAGAAATGCATTTGCTTTTTCTTTTAACGCGGGAGGCAGTGTAAGGAAGCGTATGCAGGCCGACGATGCTTCACCGCCATCCTCGAAGGCGTCCCGCCCGCATGTCGGGGCGGTCATCACCCATGAGTTGATGGCACGTCCGCGCCGGCCGCTCGATCCGCGCGAGGAAGTTCACGCTCTGCAGGATCTGGCGTGGCAAATGCTGGAGCGGCCGGACTCTTTCCTGCCATACCTGGTGCAGACGGCGCTGCGCATCAGTGATGCCCATTCCGCCGGCATCAGCTTGCACGAGCCGGATTCCAAGGACGGCGACGTTTTCCGCTGGCATTACGCGACGGGCGCGTGCTCGCCATTCATCGGCCGCACCACGCCGCGCTTCACCAGCCCCTGCGGCCTGTGCCTGGAAGAAGGCGGGCCGGTGCTGATCGCTTTTCCGGAAAAACTCTGTTCGGACTATGCCGTGCCGGGCCTCGTCAGCTACGAGGCGCTGCTGGTGCCGATTTACCTCGCGGGCTCCAAGCCGCTCGGGGCGCTGTGGGTCATCTCGCACGAGGAAGATCATGGTTTCGACGGGGTCGATGCGCGTGTGCTCGGCGAACTCGCGAGCTTCGCCGGCATCGCGCTCAAGATGATCCGCGATACGCGAGCGCTGATGGAAGCGCTGGAGGCGCAGGAACTGCTGGTGCGCGAGATGCGCCACCGCATCGGCAACGTGTTGACCGTCGCGAGCGGCCTCGTCAGCGCTTCCGCGCGCACGGCCGCCACGCCACAAGAAATGGCCGTAAAGGTTCGTGGCCGGCTGGAGGCGCTGGGGCGCGCGCAGGCTATCGTGCATCACTCCGCCAGCGATCATCACATTGGTGGTGGGGCGCTGTCGTTGCACGATCAGTTGCAGGCGCTGGTTGGTGTCATCGCCGCGCCTTACAGCGAGGAGGGCAGTCGGATAACGCTGGCGCCGGGCCTCGAACTGCCGGCGGATGCGCCGACGCTTGGGCAGGGCGGGTTGACAGGGCTGGGCCTCGTGCTGCACGAACTGGCCACGAACGCCGTGAAATACGGCGCGCTCTCGGTTCCCACAGGCCGCGTCACGATCGACTGGCGGTTGGAGGGCGATAGCAGCACCCTCGTTTGGAAAGAGGGCGGCGGTCCGTGTGTCGCGGGTGCACCGCAGTCAGGCGGCTTCGGCTCGACGCTTATCCGCCGCACCATCACCGGACAGCTTGGCGGCGACGTGGCTTTCAACTGGCAGCCGGATGGGCTCGAGGTCGAGGTCCGCATGGACCGGCAGGCGCTGTCGCGATAGCGCGCGCCGCCTGGCGAACCGGAATTTTCGCGACGATTTTCCGATCCGCCAAAGCCGGTATGGCTCTCCGCCTAAAAATAGCGGTTCGTCGTTATTCCTTGCCGCCGGCGGGCGTCTGGCCGCCCTTGCGTCCCGCTTCCGCTGCGAGCGCCGGATCGCGCGAGAAGCTGCGCTTCTCATCCGGCACGCTGCGACCGCCCTTGCGTCCGGCCTCGGCCGCCAGCGTGCGGTTGCGCGAGAAGCTGCGCTTCTCCTGAGGCACGCTGCGTCCGCCCTTCGAGGCGATGGCGCGCTGCTTTTCACTGTCCATCGAGGCAAAACCGCGGGTGGAGCCGGTTTTTTTGGCGGGCGCGTCCTTGGCGACCGCTTTCTGCGCGGGTGTTGGCTTAGAGCCGGCTTGCTTCGGCTGCATTTCCTTCGATTGCATTTCCTTCGATTGCATTTCCTTGGGCTGCATTTCCTTGGCAGGCGTCATTTGTCGCGGCGCGGCCTTGCGGGTGCGCGCCGACTCGTGCCGGGGGCTGTCAGTGAGACTGGTCATTGTTGCTTCTCGTTCGCATTTGTCCGATACGGCCATGCGCCGCGGTCCCGACCGATCAACGCGTCAGGTGGGCGCGGGTTCCACAAATGGCGATCAGCGAACGGCGGTCAGTGTTGGCAGGCGCGGCAGAAGAACGTCGAGCGTCCCGATTGGACGATGCGCTCGATCGTGCCCGCGCATCCGGGGGTAGGGCAGGGCGCGCCCTCACGGTCGTAGACACGGAACGTGTGCTGGAAATATCCGAGCGATCCGTCCGCTTGCGCATAGTCGCGCAGGGTCGAGCCGCCGGCGGCGATGGCATCAGTGAGCACGTCGCGGATGGCTGCCACGAGGCGGTCGGCGGTCTCCGTCGCGCCGTCCCCGCCGTCGACGATGGACCCCGCGGCGCGCTCGGGCGACAGCCCCGTGCGGTGCAGCGCCTCGCACACGTAGATGTTGCCGAGGCCGGCGATGAGTCGCTGGTCGAGCAGGGCGGCCTTCAACGGCGCGCGCTTGCCCCTGAACAGCCGCGCCAGCGTCTCGCCGTTCAGCGCGTTGCCGAGCGGCTCGATCCCGATGTTGCGCAGCAGCGGGTGGGTGAGGCGCTCG
The DNA here is from genome assembly GCA_937863995.1 of uncultured Chelatococcus sp. Classification (GTDB taxonomy): domain Bacteria; phylum Pseudomonadota; class Alphaproteobacteria; order Rhizobiales; family Beijerinckiaceae; genus Pseudochelatococcus. Next base: position 7,647 of record CALMIK010000060.1, on the reverse strand, counting down.
GCCGCCGGAACGAGCAGCATGAAGCCGAATCGGCGCGTGTCGTTGTAGGTGACGCGCGCGCCGTTCGAGAGGTGGAAAACCACGTGGTCGTGGGTCGCGCCATTGCCGCCCTGTGCATGGAAGAGCCCGGGACGCAGGGAATCGTCCACCGCGTTCTCGATGAGGAATCGCCCGCTCATGCCCAGGTGCATGACGAGCAGGTCGTCGCCTTCCTGATCGTTACCTTCGATGTCGGCCACGAGATATTTCGCCCGCCGCGCGAGCGCGATGATGGCCCGTCCGCGCAACCGTTCCGGAAAGCGCTCGGGAAAGGGAAAACGCAGGTCCGCGCGCCGCTGCTCCACCGCGACGAAGCGCGCGCCGGTCATCACGGGCTCAAGCCCGCGTCGGACGGTTTCGACTTCCGGCAGTTCCGGCATGGGCCACAACTCTTCCATATAATTCGGGTGGACGAGGAATTTGCCGCCCGCGACGTTCTCCGATAACGACATGACCATAGCGAAGCGGTGTCGCATTCGCTATGGTCCGCGACGGCGCATCGCCGCACGACGTCGGCGGTGCAGCACGCGTGGCGTGGCAGGATGGATGCGATGACGAGTGAGCAGACGACCCATTTCGGCTTCAGGGACGTGCCTTTGGCACGCAAGCAGGAGCTCGTGGACGACGTTTTCCACAAGGTCGCCGACCGCTACGACCTGATGAACGACCTGATGTCGGCAGGCATGCACCGGCTGTGGAAGGACGCGCTCATCTCCATGCTGCGCCCGCCGCGCCACCACGCCTTCCATCACCTCGATGTGGCGGGCGGCACCGGCGACATCGCTTTCCGCGTGCTCGACGCGGGCGGGCCGAAGACCGAGGTCACGATTCTCGACATCAACGGCGACATGCTGCGTGTGGGCCGGGAGCGGGCGGGCGCGAAACATCGCGACAGGCTCCGCTTCGTGCAGGCCAACGCCGAAAAGCTGCCGCTGCCCTCGAACGCCTACGACGCCTACACGATCGCGTTCGGTATTCGCAACGTGCCGGACATCCCGGCGGCGCTGCGCGAGGCCCACCGCGTGCTGCGGCGCGGCGGGCGCTTCCTGTGCCTCGAATTCAGCCGCGTCGACGTGCCGCTGCTCGACAGCTTCTACGACGCCTATTCCTTCAATGTCATTCCCGGCCTCGGGCGTCTCATCACCGGCGATAGCGAGCCCTACCGCTATCTGGTGGAATCGATCCGCAAGTTCCCCGCGCCGGACGCCTTCGCCGACATGATCACCGAGGCCGGTTTCGCGCGCGCGAGCTTCCGGCCCCTCAGCGGCGGCATTGTCGCCATCCATTCCGGCTGGAAGGTGTGAGCGGGGCATGATCAGCGCCATCATTCACCTGACGCGCCTCTCCCGGGTGGGATTCGTGCTTGCCCGCGAGGGCGCGCTCGGCCTCGTCGAGACGGATACGCTGCCGCCCTTCGCCCGCCTTCTCATCCGCGCCGCCCGCATCATCGAGCGACGCAACGCCGGCGGCGGCGCCGAGCGGCTGGCCGCCGCGTTCACGCGGCTCGGGCCGTCCTATGTGAAATTCGGACAGTTCCTCGCCACCCGCCCCGATGTGGTGGGCACGCGCGCGGCGCGCGATCTCGAATCCCTGCAGGACAGGATGCCCCCCTTCGGCGAGAAGGCGGCCGCGAGCATCATCGAAGCCAGCCTCGGCGCGAAGGTAGCGTCGGTGTTCGCCGATTTCGGGCCGCCGATCGCCGCCGCCTCCATCGCGCAGGTGCACCGGGCGCGGCTCGTGTCGAGCGGCGAGGAGGTAGCCGTCAAGGTGCTGCGGCCGGGCGTGCGCCAGCGCTTCGCGCGCGATCTGGGATCGATGCGCTTCGCCGCGCGGCTCATCCACCGCCTGCTGCCGGACACGCGCCGTCTGCGTCCCGTCGATGTCGTGGAGACGCTCGCCCGCTCGGTGACCATGGAGATGGACCTGCGGCTGGAGGCCGCCGCGCTCTCCGAGATGGGCGAGAACACCCGCGACGATCCCGAGTTCCGCGTGCCGCAGGTCGAGTGGGACACGACCGCGCGCGACGTGCTGACGAGCGGCTGGGTGCACGGCATTCCGCTCTCCGACATCCCCGCCATCGAGGCCGCCGGTCACGACCGGGCCGCGCTGGCGCGCGTGGTCGTCCAGTCGTTCCTGCGCCACGCGCTGCGCGACGGCTTTTTCCACGCCGACATGCATCCCGGCAACCTGTTCGTCGACCCGCAAGGGCGGCTCGTTGCCGTGGACTGCGGCATCATGGGGCGTCTCGGGCGGTCCGAGCGCCGCTTCCTGGCGGAAATCCTGCTCGGCTTCATCACCCGCGACTACATGCGCACGGCGCAGGTGCATTTCGACGCGGGCTACGTGCCCGCGCATCATTCCGTCGAGGATTTCGCCCAGGCTATCCGCGCCATTGGCGAGCCGATCCACAACCGGCGCGCCGACGAAATATCGATGGCGAAGCTGCTCACGCTGCTGTTCGAGATCACAGCGCTGTTCGACATGTCGACGCGCACCGAGCTCGTCATGCTGCAAAAGACCATGGTCGTGGTCGAGGGCGTGGCGCGCAAGCTCAATCCGCATCTCGACATGTGGGGCACCGCCGAACCCGTCGTGCGCGAATGGATCGAGCGTAACCTCGGCCCCGCCGGCATCATCGCGGACGCGGGGCGCGGGGCGCGCGACGTCGGCGGCCTGCTCACCCGGCTGCCCGGTCTGCTGTCGCGCGGGGAGCGGGTGTTCACGGGCCTGGAGAGCGCCGTCGATCGTGGCTTCCAGCTCTCGCGCGACAGCACGGAGGCGATCGGCGAGGCCGAGGCGCGCGGCAACCGCGGCGCGACGGTGGCGCTGTGGGCGATAGCGGTGCTGCTGCTGGTGTCGTTGTTCTGACTTTTCCGTAGTCAACTCTCGCATGATGAATTGCCGCCGCAAAACAGCCAGGAAGCAGGGGGAGGGCGCACATGTCCGATGATCGACGGTCCGATGATCACCATTCCGACGCCGTGGATGCCGGCAAGCCGTTCGCCGGCCGCAGCCTGCTGATCCTCATCGGCGGTGGCATCGCCGCCTACAAGGTGCTGGAGTTGATCCGCAGGGCGAAGGATCGCGGCTTCAGCGTCCGCGCCATCCTGACGAAGGCGGCGACCGAGTTCGTGACCCCGCTCTCCGTCGCGAGCCTCTCCGGCGAGAAGGCGTTCACGGATCTCTTTTCCCTCACCGACGAGGCCGATATCGGCCATATCGCGCTCTCGCGCTCCAGCGATCTCGTCGTGGTGGCGCCCGCCACCGCCGACCTGCTGGCCAAGCTCGCCAACGGCCACGCCGACGACCTCGCCTCCACGGCGCTGCTTGCCACCGACAAGCCGGTGCTCGTGGCGCCGGCCATGAATCCGCGCATGTGGGCGCATCCGGCAACCGTGCGCAACACCGACACCCTGCGCGGCGATGGCGTGCATTTCGTCGGCCCCAACAGCGGCGCGATGGCGGAACGCGGCGAGTCGGGCCTTGGACGCATGGCCGAGCCGCATGAAATCCTCACCGCCATCGAGGCGCTTCTCGCGCCCGCGCCGCTGCTGCTGGCGCGCGACGGCGCGGGCGGAGGCCGGCTCACGCTGCTGCCGCTCGCCGGCAAGCGCGTGCTCGTGACATCCGGCCCCACCCATGAGCCGATCGATCCGGTGCGCTACATCGCCAATCGCTCGTCGGGCAAACAGGGCCATGCCATTGCCGCAGCGGCGGCGGCGGCTGGCGCCGAGGTCATCCTGGTCAGTGGGCCGGTCAACCTTCCCGATCCGCCTGGCGTGAAGGTGCGTCGTGTGACGACCGCGCGCGACATGCTGGCGGCGGTGCTCGCCAATCTGCCGGTCGATATCGCCATCTTCGCCGCCGCCGTCGCCGACTGGCGGACGGCGGAGGAGGCCGACGCCAAGATCAAGAAGGGCGGCGGGCCGATGCCGCAGTTCTCGCTGGTGGAGAACCCGGACATTCTCGCGACCGTCTCGAAGGGATCGCCGCGTCCGCCGCTTGTCATCGGCTTCGCGGCCGAGACGGACATGGTGCTCGAACACGCCAGGGCGAAGCTCGCGCGCAAGGGCTGCGACTGGATCGTCGCCAACGACGTCAGCAAGGAAACCGGCGTCATGGGCGGCGCCAGCAACACCGTGCATCTCATCAGCGCGGACGGCATCGAGAACTGGCCCACGCTCGACAAAACGGAAGTCGCGCGCCGTCTGATCGCCCGCGCCGCTGCATATCTCGCCAACGAAGAAAACGCCCCGGCGGTGTGACGGCCGGCGGTTTGAAAAGGACAGTTCATGGGCCGCACCTTGAGGATAACGCAACTTCCCCACGCCGAGGGACTGCCGCTGCCAGCCTATGCCAGCGAGGAGGCTGCGGGGCTCGACCTGGCGGCGGCGGTGGCGGAGGACGCGCCGGTGGTGATCGCGCCGCGCGGGCGCGCGCTGGTGCCCACGGGGCTCGTCATGGCGCTGCCGGAGGGGACGGAAGGGCAGGTGCGGCCGCGCTCGGGCCTTGCGCTCAAGCATGGCGTGACGGTGCTCAACGCGCCCGGCACCATCGATTCCGATTATCGCGGCGAGGTCGCCGTCATCCTCTACAACACCGGCGAGGAACCCTTCACCGTGACGCGCGGCCTGCGAATCGCGCAGCTCATCGTGGCCCCGGTGACCCGCGTCGCCATTCACGCCGCCGCGGATCTCGGCGAGACGGCACGCGGCGCCGGCGGATTCGGCTCGACCGGAACCTGATTTCCCATATTGCTACGGCCAACGATGCGATAAATACGTTTTAAGGCGTGTAATAAGTTTCTTACAGGATAATTCCGGAAAAGACTTTTATTTCCTGACAACTCCGGTAAATTTAGTCGAGTGTCCATTGCATGGCGCGCGCCGCACGGACTTGTCCGTATGGCGGCGCGTGGCAGCGGTGCATGACGCGGGTCGCGGTTGTCGGCCAGGATTGACGGCGAAGCTATACGGCTGCAGCGCGTTCCGATCTGGGAGCATCAGATCGAAATACGCTCAAAGAATCAAAATGTTGGATTGTGTCCGCGTTGCTGCGAAACGCCGGCTCGATCCAGGACACAAGGAACGTCGATGTACCTGCTATCCCGGCGCAGTCTGCTTGCCATCGCGGCTGTGGTCGATGTGGCCATCCACGCCCGGCCGACCCCGGTGGCGGCGAAATTTCTCGCCGCCCGTCATCATCTTCCGCCCCGCCATCTGGAAACCGTTTTGCAGCAGCTCGTGCGGGCGGGTATCCTCAAGGGCGTGCGCGGTCCGCGCGGCGGCTATGAGTTGGCGCGTGAACGCCGCCGCATCAGTGCCGGCGAAATCGTGCGCGCCGCCATGGCCGCCTCGACCGACGAGAGCCTGCCGCCGGTGCCCGATTCCGCGCTGGTCGAGCAGGTCATCGGCCCTGTCGTCCGCAGCGCGTCCGAGGCGTTCCTCGCGCGGCTCGACGCCGTCACCGTCGAGGACATTTGCCGCAACGCCGAAACGGTGTCGGAAGTGCCCACCCCGGCGCTGACAGGCGATTTCACCATCTGAGAGGGTGCGCGGCCGCACTGCCGCGATCCCGCGACTTGCTCACGCCATTTTGGCATGACACGTATCATGATACCGGTTATCCCCGCCCCACCGGCGGACCATTGCGCCGAACGCGCGCGATCTGAATTGAAACAGGAGAGGGATGTATGGCGGCGACCGATAACAACGACCAGCACAAACCCGGCAGGGGACGCATCTACGGCTCGATCACCGACACCATCGGCGATACGCCGCTGGTGCGCCTGAACCGGCTTGCGGCGGAGAAGGGCGTCAAGGCGAATCTGCTGGCGAAGCTCGAGTTCTTCAACCCGATCTCCAGCGTCAAGGACCGCATCGGCGTGGCGCTGGTCGACGCGCTCGAACAGCAGGGCGTGCTGCAGCCCGGCGGCACGATCATCGAACCGACTTCCGGCAACACCGGCATCGCCCTTGCGTTTGTCGCGGCGGCGCGCGGCTATCGCCTCATCATCGTCATGCCCGAAACCATGTCGATCGAGCGGCGCAAGATGCTGGCGCTGCTGGGCGCGGAGCTTGAACTGACCCCCGGCCCGCTGGGCATGAAGGGCGCCATCGCCCGGGCGGAAGAGCTGAAGGCGGCAATTCCCGGCTCGGTCATTCCGCAGCAGTTCGCCAACCCCGCCAATCCGGATATCCACCGCCGCACGACGGCCGAGGAGATCTGGAATGACACCGCCGGCGCGGTTGACGTGCTGGTTTCGGGCGTGGGCACCGGCGGCACCGTCACCGGTGTTGGGCAGGTGCTGAAGAGCCGCAATCCGGACCTGCGCGTCGTCGCGGTGGAGCCGGAGGACTCGCCCGTGCTGTCGGGCGGCGCGCCCGGCCCGCACAAGATCCAGGGCATCGGCCCCGGCTTCGTGCCCTCCATTCTCGACCGCGGCATCATCGACGAGGTGATCACCGTCGGCAACCAGACGGCGTTCGATCACGCACGCCTGCTCGCCAGGCTCGAGGGTATCCCGGTCGGCATCTCGTCGGGCGCCGCGATCGCGGCAGCGATCGAGATCGGCGTGCGTCCGGAACTCGCGGGCAAGAACATCGTCATCATCATCCCCTCGTTCGCCGAGCGCTATCTGTCGACGCCGCTGTTCGAGGGGCTGTGACCAACTGCGCGGCCAACCCGAACGCAGAGCAAAAAAAAAACGCGGGAGGCACAACCTCCCGCGTTTTTTTATCTGTCGCAGTCGCGGCCCGGTCAGGCCGCGTTCTCCTTCGACCGCTCGGCGCGCTTGCGCTCGTTGGGGTCGAGGTGGATCTTGCGCAGGCGGATGGACTTCGGCGTCACCTCCACGAGCTCGTCGTCCTGGATCCAGGCGAGCGAGCGCTCCAGCGTCATGCGGATCGGCGGCGTCAGGCGCACGGCCTCGTCCTTTGACGTGGTGCGGATGTTGGTGAGCTTCTTGCCCTTGAGCACGTTGACCTCGAGATCGTTCTCGCGGTTGTGCTCGCCGACGATCATGCCGGTGTACACCTTCCAGCCGGGCTCGATCATCATCGGGCCGCGATCCTCGAGGTTCCACAGCGCGTAGGCGACGGCCTCGCCCTGATCGTTGGAGATCAGGACGCCATTGCGACGGCCTGCAATCTCGCCCTTGAAGGGGGCGTATTCATGGAACAGGCGGTTCATGATCGCGGTGCCGCGCGTGTCGGTCATCAGCTCGGACTGATAGCCGATGAGGCCGCGCGTGGGAGCGTGGAACAACAGGCGCTGACGGTTGCCGCCGGAGGGGCGCATCTCGATCATCTCGGCGCGGCGCTCCGACATCTTCTGCACGACGGCGCCGGAGTATTCCTCGTCCACGTCGATGACGACTTCCTCGATCGGCTCGAGCAGGGTGCCGGCCTCATCGCGGCTGAACACGACGCGCGGACGCGACACGGCAAGCTCGAAGCCCTCGCGGCGCATGGTCTCGATCAGGATCGCGAGCTGAAGTTCGCCGCGGCCGGAGACGAAGAACGAATCCTTGTCGCCCGATTCCTCGATCTTGAGCGTCACGTTGCCCTCGGCCTCGCGGAAGAGGCGGTCGCGGATCATGCGGCTCGT
>CALMIK010000059.1 GCA_937863995.1 uncultured Chelatococcus sp. | reverse complement strand
CATGTGATGCTCTCCCCTGACAGCAGAGAAACACATTGTGTCATTCAATCAAAGAAATGATTGAGTACGGACGCTAGGTCACTTCTCCGGTTCAATGAAACGGAGAAGTGACCTATTTATTTGATTTTGATAGAATATTTATCGATTGCGTGATGCCGCTCCAGCCTGCGTCTCAGCCGGTTGCCTTCCGATCATTATCGGAGGCGCCGGAAGCGGGAGCGTCCGTTGGGGCGGCCGACGGCGGCCTGTCGACAGGCGTGCCCGCGATGGCGGGGTCCTCGCCGGAGGCGATATAGGCTTTCAGCTTGTCGAGGGACGGGAATCGGAAGATGCCTTGCGGCGTTTCCGCTTCGATCGCGCCATTATCGAACATCACGAAGACGTTCGAGCCGGCGCGATACGAACCGACAACCGCGGGGGTGTTCTTGTCGTCCGCGGCGGGGGCGACGGGCTTGTCTGCCGGCGCGGGCTTTTCAGATGCGGCGGCAACTGGACTCACGGCTTGCGAAGCGGCGGGCCGTTCATCCGCGTGCCCCTTCGCCTCGGGGGACGGCGCAGGTTTGTTCGCGATCGCTTCCGCTTTTTCCACCTTCGTGGATGCAGCTTCTTTGTTGGTCTCTGCTACCTTCGCTTCAGCCGTCACGGCCGATGCCGGGCTTCTTGTCTGCTGCTGCTCGGTGTTACGCTCTTCGGGCGTGTCGGCAAGAGCCAGGCGTTCACGCGCGCGCTCGGCCGCTGTGGGGCCTGGGGGCAGCGGGGGCGTGTCGTCCTCCGTCGCGAGCGAGGCGATGACGGGCAAGGCGGCCTTGTCGGTTCGTCCAAGCCGGGACCAGAACGATCGCGGCTGCCGGCCGGTCTCGCTGTCGTCGGACAGGTCGCGGTCTTCTGTGATCGCGATCGGCGCGGGGGGCCTGATTCCCGGCCGCTGCGGCGGCTGGGCATGAGCCGGGTTACCGTGCAGCGAGATCTGGATCTTGAGCGCCGACGATTCCGTCTCCGGCTTGTCGTCTGCCGTCAGGCTGGGGGCGATATCCGGTTGCGGGGATGGGCTCGCATCGCGCTGCGGCTGTTCGCGGCGGGGTGCGGCGGGCGTCCAGCCGGCTTCATCCTCCGCCGATTCGGGCGTGGCTTCCGCCTCTCCCGGCTCGATGCGCGGCCTGCGCGCGGCATGGGCGTCGGCCGGTTCGGGGGCGGGAAGCCCCGCTTCGTCGGAGGCGTAGAGCAGGTGGGACGGAAGCGCTTCCGGCAGCACGTCTCCGAGGCGGTCGGGCAGGCGCTGCAGTTCGCGGATCACCATGGCCATTCCCAGCAGGAGCACGCCGCCGGTGGCGACGACGCTGCCGGAAATCACCATCGACCAACCTCGTTCGAGAACGATCATGCCCGAACCCAGGAACACGGCGCTGAGGCCGCTTCCGATCAGCAGGCAGGCGAGTACGGTGCTGAGAAAAATCATACGACAGGCACTCTTGCATAAGGAACAGGACCGGAAAACCCGGAAGCCGGAGAAGGCCGTTGAAGAGCCCGCCCCCGCGCACCTGCATATCGACGGCACGGCGGTTCCGGAAAGCGCCCGCCCTCACGGGCGGTAGAGCATTTCCAAAACCGCGACGGCTGCCCCGCCCCGAGCCGGCGGGCAGACACCCTGCGACTCGGTTTCCGGCGACACGAAGGCGGGCCATTCGCATGACACGATAGCGCGTGAAGCTTTCACTGAACTGCCTTGTCGTTTGGTAAACTATGGACGGGAATCTGATGAAATCAAGGCGGCCGCCCGCCGCCCAGCTTCGGTGATTATGCCGCCGCTCATGCCGCAGATCAACGGAGAGGGGATCAACGGCAGGTTTTGCCACACCGACAGGCGGGCGCGGCTGGCTGTTTTCCGCCCACATGTCCATGGAACAAATTTCGCGCGGAATGATTATGCAGTTCATGGACAAAATAGAGAGATGCGCGCCATAATGCGCGCTGTCTGGCGGAGAACCGCATGAAACGTCGCGCTTTCCTGCTTTCGTTGTCAGCGCTCGCAGCCGTTGCTAGAGTGCCCGCCGTTCACGCTGCGGGGGGCGGTTCCGCCTCCCGTGCCGCAAATCGAGCATCAAACTCCGAGGAGCCTCCCGTGTCATTCACGCTGCCCGAACTCCCTTACGCCCACGACGCCCTTCAGCCCTATATGTCGCGGGAAACGCTCGAGTATCACCACGACAAGCACCACAAGGCTTATGTCGACAACGGCAACAAGCTGCTTGAAGGCACCGACCTCGCCGGCAAGTCGCTCGAGGAGATCGTGAAGGCCTCCTACGGCACCAACCAGGCGCTGTTCAACAACGCCGGCCAGCACTACAACCACCTGCACTTCTGGAACTGGCTGAAGCCCAACGGCGGCGGCGCCATTCCGGGCGAGCTCGAGAAGAAGATCATCGAGGATCTCGGCTCGGTTGAGAAGGCCAAGGAAGACTTCATCCAGGCCGGCGTCAGCCAGTTCGGCTCCGGCTGGGCGTGGCTCGCGGTGAAGGACGGCAAGATCGTCGTCCAGAAGACGCCCAACGGCGAGAGCCCGCTCGTTCACGGCGCGACCCCGATTCTGGGGGTCGACGTGTGGGAGCACTCCTACTACATCGACTATCGCAATCGCCGCCCCGACTACCTGAAGGCTTTCGTCGACAACCTGGTGAACTGGGAATACGTCGCCGAGCTTTACAGCAAGGCCGCGTGAGGCTGTGCGCCCTGAGGCTTTGTGCCGCACGGCGTTGAACCGATAACGAAAAAGGCCCGGGGGTTTGTCCTCCGGGCCTTTTTCATGATGCGTTGCCGTCTTCTGGCGTTCGCGGCCGGGTGCTTCGGCTCAGGAGGCCGCCTCGATCTCGGCGGAGGCCGCCAGCCATTCCTCTTCAGCCTTCGCGAGGGCTACGGCTGCGTCCGCGCGCATTTTGGCGAGTTCCGCCGCTTTTTCCGGGTTCTTGCTGAACGTGTCGGGAGCCGCGAGCGCGGCGTCGATCTTGGCGATGCCGTCGCCGAGCTTCTCCATCCGCGCCTCCAGCGCCTCGACGCGCTTGCGCAGCGGCGCCAGGGCGGTGCGCGTGCGTGCGGCCTCGCGCCGGCGGTCGGCCTTCTCGCCGCCGCCCGGTACAGCCGCGTTATCGCGCGAGGGCGTCGCGCCGCCCGAGAGCACGAGCCGGCGATAATCGTCCATGTCGCCGTCATAGGGCTTCACGGAGCCGTTCGACACCAGCCACAGCCGGTCGGCGCAAGCCTCGATCAGGAAGCGGTCGTGGCTGATGAGCACCACGGCGCCGGAATAATCGTTGATGGCCTCGATCAGCGCCTGCCGGCTGTCGATGTCGAGGTGGTTCGTCGGCTCGTCGAGAATGAGCAGATGCGGCGCGCCGAAAGCGGCCAGCCCCAGCAGCAGGCGCGCCTTTTCGCCGCCCGAGAGCTGCGCCACCGGCGTCTCCACCTTGGCTGCGGGAAAGCCGAGGCTTGCCGCGCGCGAGCGCTGCTGGGCTTCTGTCGCTTCCGGCATCAGGGCGGCGACGTGGCGCAGCGGTGTCGCGGCGGGGTTCAGCTCATCGAGCTGATGCTGGGCGAAATAGGCGACCTGCAGCTTGGCGGCGCGCGTCACCGTGCCCTTCATGGCGTCGAGCCGGCCCGAGAGCAGCTTGGCGAAGGTCGACTTGCCGTTGCCGTTGGAGCCGAGCAGCGCGATGCGGTCATCGGGCAGCAGGGTGAGGTTGATGCGGTCCAGCACGATGCGCTCGCCGTAGCCCACCGCGCCGCCTTCCATGGCAATGATCGGCGGCGACAGCGGCCGCTCCGGCCCCGGCAGGCGGAAGGGAATCGATTCCTCTTCCGTGATGGCGGCGATGGGCTCCATCCGCTCCAGCCGCTTGACGCGCGACTGCGCCTGCTTGGCCTTCGACGCCTTGGCGCGGAAACGGTCGACGAAGCTCTGCAGGTGCTTGCGCTCCGCCTCCTGCTTGACGCGGGCCTTGGCCACGAGCGCCATCTTCTCGCGCCGCTGACGGTCGAAGGAGGTGAAGCCGCCGCGATAGAGCGCGAGCTTGCCGCGGTCGAGATGCAGGATGTGGTCGACGCAGGCGTCGAGCAGTTCCCGGTCGTGGCTGATGATCAGCGCCGTGTTGGGGTAGCGCGCCAGGTAATCGTAGAGCCAGAGCGTGCCTTCGAGGTCGAGGTAGTTGGTCGGCTCGTCGAGCAGCAGCAGGTCGGGCTCGGTGAACAGCACCGCCGCCAGCGCGACGCGCATGCGCCAGCCGCCGGAGAACGACGAACATGCGCGCGCCTGCGCTTCCGCGTCGAACCCCAGACCGTGCAGGATGCTCGCCGCCCGCGCGGGCGCGGAATGGGCGCCGATGTCCACGAGCCGGGTCTCGATTTCAGCCCGGCGCAGGTTGTCGTTGGTGGTCTCGGCCTCGGCAATGAGGGCCGCCCGTTCGCGGTCGGCCGCCAGCACCACGTCGAGCAGCGATTCGGGGCCGCCGGGCGCTTCCTGTGCCACCGCGCCGATGCGCTGGCCGCGCGGCAGCGACACGGAGCCGCTTTCCGAGGCCAACTCGCCCAGCAGCAGCTTGAACAGCGTCGTCTTGCCGGCGCCGTTGCGGCCCACCAGCCCGACGCGCGCGCCGGGTGGGATGGCCGCGTCCGCGTGGTCGAGAATGAGCCGGTCACCCAGCCGATACATGAGATCGTTGATTTGCAGCATGGTCCGAACGGGCAGGGCGGCCGTGGCCGGGGCGGGAGAGCCTTTGGCCGACGGGCGATGAGGAAATATTAGATCGTATCCCGGTTTCGTTGAAACAGGGATACGATCTAACACTTTGATTTTGAGCGAATTCTTATCGATTAAATGATTCCATTTAATCGGAAAGCGCTCCAAGTTTCCTTGTTGCGCGAAATCGCCGCTTTCACAAGCCGCCGCAGCCACGCTTGCGCATGAAGCAAGCCGCTTCGGTAAACGGACATTGCACGATCGTAGCGCGATCAAAAAGAGAATATATGATTGCTATAAGACCGCGCGACGACATTTTATTGCGCGACGACATTTTTGTCGGTGCATATGTGGAATATTGCCGGAAACGTCCGCCGGAAACCAGTCGCCGCACGGGAAAATGCGCGGCGAAGCTCTGGCTTCGCCTGGCGAATCCGTGTGGATGGCATGTGTCGGTTTTGTAGATGTTCTGTGGATAACTCGACGCAAAAGCCTTGCGGCAGAGGTGCGTACCTCCGCTTTTACATTCACGATTTTAGATTGGCGGCGATTCGACTTTCGTCTCCCTCGAACCGGGTTGGTCAATATCGCGCCACGACCGTCCTGTCACCCTGTTTCTCGCTCCGGATGTATAATCCACAGCCGTCTTTCCCCGGCGCCGCCATTCCCGCGTCATGGCTGGCACGGCTTGGCTGACACGGGCTGGGACTGCTTGACATCGTGTCCGGCGTTTCTGCACAGTCCCGCGTGTGCCGCATCGTGCCCGCGCGCCGCATCGTGCCGAAGGCCGCGAAACAAGGAAGTCCCGCTCGTGAGTGATGCCCTTTCCGACAGCGCTGCCGCCGCGACGCCGGCAGGCCTGCACGCCGCGCTGGACCGGCTGCCGGCGCTGATCGCGGACCGTTCCGCGCGCATCGGCGTGATCGGCCTGGGTTATGTCGGCGTGCCGCTGGCGCTCGCCGCCGCGGAGGCCGGATTTCCGGTCATCGGCTTCGACATCAACGCGGCGCGGGTCGAGCGGCTCAACGCGGGCGCCAGCCTCATCCGGCATATTCCCGATGCCCGCATGCAGCAGGCGCGCGCCGCTGGGCGATTCGAGGCGACGGCGGATTTCGCGCGTCTCGCCGAGACGGACGTGATCGTTATCTGCGTGCCGACGCCACTCACGCGCCAGCGGGAGCCGGATCTGTCGTTCGTGGCGGCGACCGCGCGCGCCATTCGCGACACGTTGCGCGCGGGGCAACTCGTTGTGCTCGAATCCACCACATGGCCCGGCACCACGCGCGAGATCGTGAAGCCGGTGCTGGAAGAAACCGGCCTCGTAAGCGGGCGCGACTTCCTGCTCGCCTATTCGCCCGAGCGCGAGGACCCCGGCAACGCATCCTTTGCCACGCATGCGATCGCGCGTGTCGTCGGCGGCGAGGGGGAGCAGGCGCTCGCTTGCGCGAAAGCGTTTTATGACGCGTTCGTCGTCAAGACGGTGCCGGTGTCGTCGCTTGAGGCGGCGGAGGCGGTGAAGCTCACCGAAAACATCTTTCGCGCCGTCAACATCGCGCTGGTCAACGAGTTGAAGGGCGTTTACGGCGCCATGGGCATCGACATCTGGGAGGTGATCGACGCCGCCGCGACCAAGCCGTTCGGCTTCATGCCGTTTTATCCCGGCCCGGGGCTGGGCGGGCACTGCATCCCGATCGATCCGTTTTACCTGACGTGGAAGGCGCGCGAGTTCGACATCGTCACCCGCTTCATCGAGCTGGCCGGCGAGATCAACACCGCCATGCCGCATCGGGTGGTGGACGATCTCGCCGCCGCCCTCGACAGGCGGAGCGGCAGGGGCCTCAACGGCGCGCGCGTGCTCGTGCTCGGCGTCGCCTACAAGAAGAACGTCGACGACACGCGCGAAAGCCCGGCGCTGAAGCTCATCGATCTGATTGAGGCGCGGGGCGGAACGTGCGACTACCACGATCCGTTCATCGCCGCGCTGCCGCCGACACGCGCCCATCCCGCGCTCGCGGGGCGCGAGTCGGTCGCTCTCACGCCGGAAGCGTTGGCGCAATACGCCGCCGCCCTCGTCGCGACCGATCATGACGGCGTCGATTACGCGCTGGTGGCGCGCCACGTTCCGGTCGTCGTCGACACCCGCAACGCTTTCGCGCGCGCCGGCATCGACGCCGACAACGTCGTCAAGGCGTAGTCACCGCCTCCGGCCCGACGAGGGCCAGCGCGAAACCGTCCCAGCCCTTGGCGCCGACCGTCTGGATGGCGGTCGCGCTCAGCCTCGGCTCGTCCGCGACGAGCTGCAGGAACGTGCGGATGCCCTCCACGTTGGGATCGCCATCGTCAGGCGCGAGGACCGCGCCGTGGCGCACGACATTGTCGGCCACGATCAGCGTGCCCGGCCGCGACAGCGCCAGCGCCCACCTCAGATAATGCGGATTGTTGGGTTTGTCCGCGTCGATGAAGATCAGGTCGAACGGGCCTTGCAGCGTCGGCAGCACGTCGAGCGCAGCGCCCACGCGCAGATCGACGCGGTCGGTGACGCCGGCGTCGGCGATGTTCGCGCGGGCGACCTCGGCATGAGCGGCGAGCGCCTCGATCGTGACCACGGTTCCGTCCGCCGGCAGCGCGCGCGCCAGCCAGATGGTGCTGTAGCCGCCGAGCGTGCCGATCTCCAGCACCCGCCGCGCTTGCGTGATCTGTGCCAGCAGGGCCAGGAGCTTGCCGTAGAGGGGCGAGACGTCGATGGGCGGCAGGCCGGCCGCCGCGTTGCGCGCCAGCGCTTGCGCCGGAGCGCGGTCGTCGGCACCGGCGAGCAGCGTGCCCGCGAGATACTCGTCGACGGCGGCCCACCCGCTGGCCGGCGGCCCGCCGGATGCTGTGTTTCCCCCGGAGGCTGTGTTTCCCATAGCAGTCCTCGCTGTCGTTACGTATCCGGCATTTCACTTTCGCCAATATACTATATCGTGCGCTGCTGATTCAGAAGTACTGGGGGTGAGGGATGGGCGATCTCGGCCGGGTGCCGTTTTTTCAGGATGCCGGGATCGACCTCGACCGGTTCGCGCCGCGCCTCCACTGGCGGCGGTTTGTAACGGGCGAAGTGCTGATCGACTACGAGGAAAAGTCCACCGACGTGTTTTTCCTCGTCGCCGGCGAGGTGCGTGTACTGGTTCGCACCCAGGCGGGGCGCGAGATCATTCTCGACGACATGCGCGCGGGCGAGTTTTTTGGCGAGCTGTCGGCCATCGACGGCATCGGCCGTTCGGCCAATGTCGCGGCGCTCACGCAGGGCGAGGTGTGCGTGGTGCCGGCGGCGGTGTTCCGCGACATCGTCTTTTCCGCTCCCGCCGTCGCGGACAGGCTGCTGCGGCTGCTCGCCCAGCGCGTGCGCGAGCTGAACGCGCGCCTGACGGAGCACGCCGTGCTCGACCTGCGCCACCGGCTCTATGCCGAGCTGCTGCGCCTGTCCGTGCCGCGGGGCGGGCATCCGGGCGAGCGCGTCATCTCGCCGCCGCCCTATCACCACGTGCTCGCGGCCCGAATCGGCTGCCGACGCGAGCAGGTGACGCGGGAATTCACAACCTTGTCACGCGACGGAATCGTGGAGCGCACGCGCGGCGCGCTCGTGCTCAGACAGCCGGAACTGTTGCGCGACCGCGTCAGCGCCGCCATGCGCGAGGTCGGCTGACGGCGGGCGTGGGGGCCGGGCGCATCGATATCGAGCGTTGTCGCGCGGTTGACGTTGCCGCACGATACTGTCATGCAACGTGAAGGTGGCCGATTTTGCAATATTGCCTAGAGCGGTCCGGCGCTTCACAATTTCGATACGCGGCCGGGGCAGGGGTCAGATATGTCGATCTATGATTCCATCAGGCAGGGACTGACGCCTATCCACAAGGAAGGCTATCCCTTCATCGCCATCGCCGCCGTGGCGGCGATCGTTCTGGGGCAGTTGTGGTCGCCGCTCGGCTGGATCGGGCTCATCATCACGCTCTGGATCGCCTACTTCTTCCGCGACCCGGAAAGGCAGACGCCGGTGCGGCCAGGGCTCGTCATCGCGCCTGCCGACGGGCGCATCAGCTCCATCGCGGAAGTGCCGCCGCCGCCCGAGCTGGAGCTCGGCGAGGCGCCGCTGCTGCGCATCTCGATCTTCATGAACGTCTTCGATTGCCACGTGAACCGCAGTCCCGTCGACGGCGTCATCGAGCGTGTGGTGTACACGCCGGGCATCTTCATCAACGCCGATCTCGACAAGGCAAGCGAGGACAATGAGCGCAACGGTCTCGTCATCGTGTCGGGCGCCACGCGCGTCGGCGTGGTGCAGATCGCGGGCCTCGTGGCGCGCCGCATCGTTTCCTTCGTTACCGAGGCGGACACGCTGCAGGCCGGCGAGCGCTTCGGCCTTATCCGCTTCGGCTCGCGCGTCGACGTCTACCTGCCGCCCCACGTGCAGCCGTTGGTCGGGCTCGGCCAGCGCACGGTGGCGGGCGAGACGGTGCTGGCGGATCTCGCCGGGGAGCAGGCCGCGCGCGCATTCCGCGCCGCGTGACGCGAGAAGGTCGACGATACCTGCCGATTCTATTTTTCCGGCCGCGTCCACTCGTATATGAATAGCCCGCATGAGTGATCTGTTTCCGCCTTTCGTTCCGGACCCCGACGAACCGCGCCGCCGGTTTCGGCCCATTCCGCTGCGTCTTCTCGCACCGAACCTCATCACGCTGCTCGCGCTGAGCCTCGGGCTGACGGCCATCCGCATGGCCATCGAGCACCGGTTTGAGCTCGCCGTGCTGGCTATTCTGCTCGCCGCCGTGCTCGACGGCGCGGACGGCCGCGTGGCGCGGCTGTTGAAGGGCACGTCCCGCTTCGGGGCAGAGCTCGATTCGTTGTCGGATTTCGTCAATTTCGGCGTCGCACCGGCGCTGCTGCTCTACGTGTTCATTCTCGACGAGATGAAGTCGCTCGGCTGGATAGCGGCAATCGTCTATGCCATCGCCGCGGCGCTGCGGCTGGCGCGCTTCAACGTGATGCTGGACGATCCGTCGCGGCCGGAGTGGCAGAAGAACTTCTTCGTCGGCATGGCTGCGCCCGCCGGCGCTCTCACCGTGCTGCTGCCGATCTACCTGCATTTCATCGTCTGGCCGGTGGGCGAACTCGCGGCCCCCGTCGTTGCGATCTACACGGTCGTGGTCGGCCTGCTGATGGTGAGCAGGATACCGACATATTCCGGCAAGACTTTCGGTCAGCGCATCGCCCGCGACATGGTGTTGCCGCTCTTCGTGCTCGTGGTGTCGGTGTCGGCGCTGCTGGTGAGCTTTCCGTTTCACGTTCTGGCGGTTGCGACCGTCGTGTATCTGGTGTCGCTGCCGTTCGGTGTGGCGCGCTACCGGTCGCTCGATCGCGCGGATCAAACTGCAGCGCGCGCGGCGGCTCAGTCCGCCCCGGTAGAGCCTGCGTCCACCGCCGAAGAACCCTGAGCGGTTGCTTGTCCGCGCGGGGCTTATTTGCCCGCGAGGCGTTTGGCCATCAGGCGCCGTGCGTTGGCCTTGACGCGCCGGCGCGCGGGCGTGGCGCTCTTTTCGGCGATGCTCATGACCTTCTGCGGCAGATCCTTCGGCACGACCCGGCCGAACGCCATGTCGATCCACAGCCGCTGCCATGCCTGGGTGGCGATGAGGCCGGCCTCCATGGCCACGGCCGCCTTCTCGGTGAAGGCGCGGCGTGTCTCGGCGCTCATGGGGTGGGTGGGATCGAGCGTGTCGTAGACGAACGCCGGCCAGCGGAAAGCGATCGTGGTCGCGGCGGCTTGCGCCGTTTCGGTCGCTTTCGTAAGCCGCGCGTTGGTGAGGGGGTTGGGAAGACGCTTCGCTGACATGGTGTTTCCATGACTCCTCGGACGATGCCGATCGAATATCGGTCCGACATGTCCTCTTCAAGACAGTGGAAGAAGGGCGTTGCAGCAATTCTTTTCGCCCGCGCTTGTTCCATGATAATCGAACTTTCGCGCGTCCGCCCGTTCATAATGAGGGCCGGCGCCTGCCCGCACGTGTTCTGGAGAGAATTTTGAGCGACATCAGCACCCGGCACGACAATGCCGTCGATCCCTCTCCCCGTATCGACAGCGCGCCCGCCGCCGCGAATGCGCGCGAGCGCGAGAGCTGGCGTCCCGAACTCATTCTCGCATCGGCTTCGCCCCGGCGGCTGGCGTTGCTCGAACAGATCGGCATCGTGCCCGATTCGCTGCTGCCGGCGGATATCGACGAAACGCCGCAGCGCGGGGAGAAGCCGCGCGACTACGCCCGGCGCGTGGCGCTCGGCAAGGCGGAGGCGGTGCGCGCGCTGCTGAAAAGACAACCCGGCGGCGGCGAGGGCGGGTCTGCTCCCTTTATCATTGCGGCCGACACCGTGGTGGCGCTGGGGCGGCGCATCCTGCCGAAGGCGGAGATCGCCGAGGAGGCTGCCGATTGCCTGCGCCTGCTGTCCGGGCGCACGCACCGGGTCTATACGGCGCTGTCGGTGATCTCGCCGCGCGGACGGGAGCGCGACCGCGTCGTGGAGTCGCGCCTGCGGTTCAAGGCTCTGTCGCGGGCGGAGCTCGACGGTTACCTCGCCAGCGGCGAATGGCGCGGCAAGGCGGGCGGCTACGCCATCCAGGGGCTTGCGGGGGCGTTCGTGGTCAAGCTGGTCGGTTCCTACTCGGCGGTCGTCGGGCTGCCGCTTTACGAGACGGCGGCGCTACTGGCGGGCGAGGGGTATCCCGTGCACCGCCAATGGCTGAACCTTTAACCGGAGAAATGCGCGATGCCCGAAGCGGTGAACGACAACGACCACCCGGCCGATTCCGCCGGCGAGGCAACTGCCTTGGCCTCCCGCTGCCCGATCTGCGGCAAGCCGGCTGAAGCGCGTTCGCGGCCGTTCTGCTCGCGCCGCTGCGCCGATGTTGACCTGCACCGCTGGCTGTCGGGCGGCTATGCCATCCCGGGGGCCGACGGGCCGTCCGAGGACGACGACGGCGAAGCGTGAAGGACCAAGAACGCCCTAACCAAACCTCACGGGGCCGGCTGGCCGGGTCTTTTGGCCCCCTGCGACATTGGCGATCCTCGCTGATGCAACCAGCATCGACTGCGTTCGGCACCTTGCAGGAGGGCCAAAATCCCCCGCCATCCTCAATCCTGCGGTTTTGTTAGGCGTTCTAAATCGCCTGTGGAAAATTTCGCATGAAGCGCTGCTCCGACGCTGGACATCAAAAGATGTTGTCTCTATAAGAACCGGATCGCGGGCGGCACAAGATGCCGAAGCCGCCGAAGCCCAGATAGCTCAGTTGGTAGAGCATGCGACTGAAAATCGCAGTGTCGCTGGTTCGATTCCGGCTCTGGGCACCATATCCTCATTCACTAACGGCCATTAACGTGTTTTAGCGCCCCTGAACCCCAGAGGGCGCTTAATTTTTGCGTCCAGAGATGTTCATGGACATCCAATAGAAATGTGGGTGGATTTGCGAGTATATCGCAAATCGAATGAGCGGGTATACACGCATCCCGCTTTCCGACGCCACCGCCAAGGCCGTCAAGTCTAAAGGCAAACCCTATCGTTTGAGCGACGGCCGGTCGCTGTTCTTGCTGATTCGGCCGGACGGCGGCAAGGATCGGGGCTCCCTTACGGCACCGCATGACGGCTGGCATCTCGGCCAGTGGCGGGCTGATTGGGGTCGGCGGGCGGCGTCATCGTCGACGTGGGAACGGGCGGTGTTGGCCTATACGTCTGCGCTCGAAATTGAGCAGGACGCTCGATCCGAGGCCGAGGAGGCGGCGAAGAACCGCAAGCTGACGCCGGAAGGCTAGCGCGATCAGGTGGCGGGCTATGTCGGATAACACGTCGAGCAATTCGCGGGCGTCGGCCGTTCCATCGTTGATCTGGAGGCCGAAGCGGCGGGCACCCGCGCAGAGCTGAAACCCGAAAACCTGCCGGCCGGTAAGCCGGACGAAGCGCATATCCGAGCCGAAATCCGGTCCTTCCTTCGCGGCCTCGATAAAGAAGCGAGGCGAAAGGCCGCCCTGTCCGAATGGCTCGCTGGCTGGTGAGGGGCTGGAGGAACTGCCAGAGAAGCCCAACACCCGGTTTGTCGTGTTCGTATGTGACGACAGCGACTAGCGGCACGGTGACCCGAGAGTGGCGTATTGGTACGGCGGGCGTTCAATTTAGCTTATGGCCGCACCAGGTGCAGGTGAACGGCCTGATCCTGCGGCGAGCGAAGCGCCGAAAGGCTGACATCGCGGTGTCGCTTCCAAGCGTCGAAGGAACGGACACTAGGATGAGGACCTGATCAAACTCTTGCCGATATTGACTGATTCCTTGGTGTTTCAGGTTTTGACGGCAAGGGGGC
>CALMIK010000058.1 GCA_937863995.1 uncultured Chelatococcus sp. | reverse complement strand
GTCAGTGACGTCTTCCCATGGTCAACGTGACCAATCGTGCCAATGTTAACGTGCGGCTTATTCCGCTCAAACTTTTCCTTCGCCATCGACGTCGCTCTCTCGTCCCGAACTGAACGCCCCTGTCTCTCCCGAAACAGAAAGCCTACCAGCGCCTCGTCCGGCCCATTCAGCCGGGACGGCGCCAACCCGTAACTTTCCCTGCCACACGCCCGCAGCGATCCGGCGATCATCGAACGCGACACGGATCACGCCGCGTGCGCCTCGCCGATGTGCTGGAGCGGGTGAAGGGAATCGAACCCTCGTCATCAGCTTGGAAGGCTGTTGCTCTACCATTGAGCTACACCCGCGCGACGCATAGTCCCGGAACGGGTGGTGGAGGAGGTTGGTTTCGAACCAACGTAGGCGTAGCCAACGGATTTACAGTCCGTCCCCTTTAACCACTCGGGCACTCCTCCAGCCCATCCCGGCAGACCACCGCGCGTCACGTCGCACCGCAAATCAGCGAAGCAACGTCCGCATCGGCGGAAGCAGCGGGCGGTACTTAGAGCGGAGCGTGCCGCAATGTCAACACCTAATCCGCCTCATCATTCCGGACCGTGGCCCCAACCCCGCCGTTACGGCCATACGGCAAATGCGGATTGGCAAAAGCCTGCCGTTCATGTCACCTATGCGCCCAGTATCCAGAGGCATTCGGAATGACCGACCAATTCGACCGCACACGCCGCAACGCCCCGCGCCGGGGAACCGCCCAGGCTCTTCGGGGTAAGCCAGCCGGCCGCCGCGCCCCCGACCGGGCGTCCGAAACCGAGGAGGACGGCGCCATTCTTTATGGGTGGCACGCGGTCTACGAGGCGCTCTCCAACCCGAACAGGCGGTTCAGGTCGCTGCTCGCCACGGAGAACGGCGCCCGTCGCCTTAGCGAAGTTTTCCACAACCTTCCCATCGCGCCTACCATCGTGCGGCCTGGCGAGATCGACAGGCGCGTCAGCGCCGATGCCGTTCATCAAGGTCTGCTGCTGCACGCCGAATCGCTTCCCGCGCTCACGGTCGAGGATCTTCCGGCCGAATCGCTCATCCTCGTGCTCGACCAGATCACCGATCCGCATAATGTCGGCGCCATCGTGCGCACGGCCTGCGCCTTCGGGGTAGACGCCATACTGACCACCGCCCGCCATAGCCCCGCCGCCACCGGCGTGCTCGCCAAGGCGGCGTCGGGCGGGCTCGAGCACGTTCCGTTCTGCATCGCCCGCAACCTCGCCGGAGCGCTGCAAACGCTCTCGGAACGCGGCTACCTGTGCATCGGGCTCGATTCGGAAGGCGAGAAGCCGCTTGCCGCAATCGAGGTGCGCCGCCCGCTGGCGCTCGTGCTCGGCGCCGAAGGCAAGGGCCTGCGCCAGCTCACCCGCGAACGCTGCAACGTGCTGGCAAGGCTCGACGTGCCGGGCCACATCAAGAGCCTCAACGTGTCGAACGCCGCAGCCGTGTCGCTCTACGACGTCACCACGCGCCTGCCGCGATAGGGCAAACTTAACAATAATATCATTAGAATCAAATGATTGCGTCGTGTCGGCGTTTTCGCGAAACACTGGCACGATCCACCTTGCCTTTTCAGCCGCCCGAAGCAGCTCCGCACCCTTGCCTGCCCGAACGATGCGGAATGCAGCCCCATGTTGCATGGCGCATTAGACTTTAGGCGCACTACTTATTGCTTAAGGACAACAGTTTCCACTGTAACTACCCTGATAGCGCGAAAATGTCGCAGGCAGGGGTGCGACCACAATAACGATGCCTCGCCCGGCAGTTTCGCGAGATTGCCGCCGAGCCCCGAAAGAGGGCCGCGGCAGTCCGGCCGGCGCCCTTTTGCGGCCTGGCCGGTCGACCTTGGGGAAACGCAACGAGGGATCACATCAAATGAGCTTTGCCAGCGCGTCGAAAGGGGCTCCGCAGAAGGTTGCCCCCATGACACGGGAAGAGCGCAAGGTAATCGTCGCCTCATCGCTCGGCACCGTGTTCGAATGGTATGACTTCTATCTCTATGGCTCCTTGTCGGCGATCATCGCCGCGCAGTTCTTTTCGGGTGTGAACCCTACAGCCGGCTTCATCTTTGCCTTGCTCGCCTTCGCAGCGGGCTTTGCCGTCCGTCCCTTCGGATCGCTTTTCTTCGGGCGACTGGGCGACCTCGTCGGCCGCAAGTACACCTTCCTGATCACCATCGTCATCATGGGCCTGTCGACGTTTATCGTGGGTCTGCTGCCGAATTATTCCCAGATCGGCATTCTCGCGCCGGTGCTGCTGATCGTGCTTCGGCTGCTGCAGGGGCTTGCGCTCGGCGGTGAATACGGCGGCGCCGCGACCTACGTGGCCGAACACGCGCCGCCCGGCAGGCGCGGCTTCTACACCAGCTTCATCCAGACAACGGCGACGCTCGGCCTGTTCCTGTCGCTGCTCATCATCCTCGGCATCCGCACCTGGCTCGGCGAGGAAGATTTCCAGAGCTGGGGTTGGCGCATTCCGTTCCTGATCTCGATCGTGCTGCTGGCGGTCTCCGTGTGGATTCGGACGCAGCTGGAAGAATCGCCGTCGTTCAAGAAGATGAAGAGCGAGGGCACCGGATCCAAGGCGCCGCTCACCGAAGCCTTCGGCACCTGGAGAAACGCCAAGATCGGCCTCTACGCTCTCTTCGGCAGCACCGCCGGCCAGGCGGTGGTGTGGTACACGGGCCAGTTTTACGCCCTGTTCTTCCTCACGCAGACATTGAAGGTCGATTCGGCCACGTCCAACATCCTGATAGCGATCGCGCTGGCGCTCGCCACGCCGTTCTTCGTCTTCTTCGGCTGGTTTTCCGACAAGATCGGCCGCAAGCCGATCATCCTGGGCGGCTGCCTGCTGGCGGCGATACTCTACTTCCCGCTGTTCAACGCGCTCACACGCGCCGCGAACCCGGATCTCGCCGCAGCCCAGGCTTCCTCGCCCGTCACGGTGGTCGCCAATCCGGCCGAATGCTCGTTCCAGTTCAACCCGGTCGGCACGGCCCAGTTCACATCGTCGTGCGACCTTGCCAAAAGCTTCCTGGCGCGCAACTCCGTGAACTACGACAATGTCGCCGCACCTGCCGGCACCATTGCATCGATCAAGGTCGGCGAGCGGACTTTCGAGGCCTTCAACGCCAGCGGCCTGAGCGCTGACGAAAGAGCAGCCCGCACGACCCAGTTCCAGACTGAGCTGACCGCCGCCATCCGCGAAGCCGGCTATCCGGCCAAGGCGGACCCGGCGAAGATCAACTACCCGCTCGTCGTCGGCATCCTGTTCGTGCTCGTGCTGCTGGTTACGATGGTGTACGGGCCGATCGCGGCGCAGCTCGTGGAGCTGTTCCCGACCCGCATCCGCTACTCCGGCATGTCGCTGCCCTATCATATCGGCAACGGCTGGTTCGGCGGCTTCCTGCCTCCGACCGTGTTCGCCATGGTCGCGGCCACGGGCAACATTTACTACGGCCTGTGGTACCCGATAGCGATTGCCGTCATGACGCTGGTCATCGGCCTGCTGTTCGTGCCGGAAACGTACAAGCGCGACCTCAACACATTCGATACCTGAGGCGCCACGTCATACCAAAACGATCGCCACGCGCCGGGGGAAACCCCGGCGTTTTTTCATTGCAGCGCATTTTCATCGCGGATCAGGGCCGCGCGATCACACCGCCGCGCGCGGGTTCGGGAACGCCGGTCGTCGTCGGCAGCGAGAGCGGCAGGCCGCGCACGCTGCGCACGGCGAGATACGCGAACGCCTGCGCCTCCATCGAATCGGCAGACCAGCCGAGTTCGTCCGCGATCACCACGCGCGCGCCCGTGTTGACGCCGATGCGGCGCACGAGTTCGCGGTTGCGCGCGCCGCCGCCGCAGATGACCCACAATTTCGGCGGATGCGGCAGCAGCGGGATGACATGCGCCACCGCCCGGGCGGAAAACTCCGTCAGCGTGGCCGCACCATCGGCGACCGACAGCGCCGAGAGGTCGGGCGCGATGAACGCGTTGCGATCAAGCGACTTCGGCGGCGGCCGCACGAAGAAGGCGTGGTTCATCAGGAATTCGACGGCCGCCTCGTCGACGTCGCCGCGGCTCGCGTTGACGCCGTCGCGGTCGACCGGGGAACCGGTGCGTTGCAGCATGAAATCGTCGATGAGCGCATTGCCGGGGCCTGTATCGCACGCGATAAGCACATCTGCACCGTTCGCCCCGACATAGGTGATATTGGCGACGCCGCCCAGATTGAGCACCGCCACCGGGCCAACCGCGCCCGCCCGGCGGACGAGCGCCTGGTGGAACAGCGGCACCAGCGGCGCGCCCTGCCCGCCGAGCGCCACGTCGGCCGCGCGAAAATCATGCACCACCGGCACCCCGAAATGGACGGCGAGTGCGTGACCGTTGCCGATCTGCACCGTCAGCCCCGCTTCGGGACGGTGCAGCACCGTCTGGCCGTGGAAGCCAATGACATCGACATCGCGCCTGCCCAGGCGGCAGGATGCGAGATAGCCCTCCAGCGCCCGGATATGGCGATGGGTGACCATCGCCTCTGCTTCGGCCAGTACACCGGGACGGGCGTCGCGGTCGGTGAGGTCCGTCGCCGCGTCAAGCGCCTTGCGCAGCAGGAGGCGATCCGCCGAATCGTAGGGATGAAACCCCGCCGGCCCGAGATTTTCCACCGAAACACCATCGGTCTCGACGAGCGCGATGTCGATGCCATCCATAGACGTGCCGCTCATCAGGCCGATTGCCCGCCAAGTCTGATCCGTCATATCTGATCCGTCATATCTGATCCGTCATGTCCGAGCCGCAAAGATGATGCCCCGCCGGCGCAGACCGCCGCCGCAGCGCGGCCTTGCCCGTCGTTCTCTCAAAGCAAGGACGCTACCGTATCAATCATTAAGAGCTTCTGACACCGGACCGCAAAGCGCGCACCTGATGGCGCAGAGTGGTCGGCGCATTTTCAAAAATTTGGCCGGCAAATCTCCACGCGAGCCCGGGCGCGCGTATTGCCCTCCGGATATACCTGTCAGCGCACAAGTACACAAAATTCCATTATCAATAATAAAGAAATAATAGATATATTAACTATTTAAATTTGTCGCCAAAAATGT
Source organism: uncultured Chelatococcus sp. (assembly GCA_937863995.1). Taxonomy (GTDB): domain Bacteria; phylum Pseudomonadota; class Alphaproteobacteria; order Rhizobiales; family Beijerinckiaceae; genus Pseudochelatococcus. The sequence goes on along the minus strand of CALMIK010000058.1, from coordinate 12,898 downwards.
CATTGTCGCAGCAATTATCGTAACATAAAAAATTTTTACGAAATATATTATGGCCGATTTTATTTGAGTTGACGGAGATTATGCCGCATGCTTATTACTTCTTGTTCGCGAAAGTGCGTGCGTCAAGATGATATTGACGGATATAAGCTTTATCTCTCGCAGAGTTTCGTATCATTTCGCCGCATAAGCATGAGAACACCAGTAAATTCCCCGACACAATATGCGTTCCTGGAGAATATTCATGCGTAAGGTCCTTCGCGCATCGGTCGGCCTCGCCGCCCTCGGACTTCTGACGTTCCCCGTTCACGCCGCCACGCTGACCTTCACCATCGAGAACAAGACCGGCTCGGTCGTGGAAGGATTCTACGCCTCCCCCGTCGGCACTACCGATTGGGAAGAGGATCTGCTCGGCGACGAGGTTCTGATGCAGGGCGAGAAGCGGCAGATTTCCTTCGAGGACAGCCGCAACGTCTGCAAGTACGATCTCCTGTTCAAGTTCGCCGCCGACGCCAGCCTCGAGGACGTCAAGGACACCAAGAACCTCTGCGAACTCAGCACCTACACCGTCTATCAGTGACAGCGGCCGCTCTGGCCCCATAACTGATGCGACAGGCAGGCGCGCCTCCGGCTCCGGGGGCGCGCCATTTTCATGCGCCGGTCCCGATGCGGATTCCCTTTCACGCAACAACCTGCTATGACCGCCACTGTCCTCAAGCGCGATCCGGTCGGACGGAACCGTCCGATCGAAAAGACTCTCTCGCAATCAGGGAGTTGGATATTGCCAGCGTTTCCCTGAAGCGGTGACATGATCCATGAGGAAAACCGGCAATCCCACCATGTAAAGCAGAGTGATGACAGCCTTCCGTTCCGACTTCCTCCGCGCCATCGACGAGCGCGGCCTCATCCATCAGGTTTCCGACGCCGAGGGCCTCGACGCCCTCGCCCAATCGGGGAGGATAACGGCATATGTGGGCTATGACCTGACGGCGGCGAGCCTGCATGTCGGGCACATGACCAACATCATGATGCTGCGCCGCCTCCAGCAGGCCGGCCACCGGCCCATCGTGCTGCTCGGCGGCGGCACCACCCGCATCGGCGACCCGTCCTTCCGCGACGATGCGCGCCCGCTGCTCGACGATGCGCAGATCGAGGCCAACAAGGCCAGCATCAAGAAGGTGTTCTCGCGCTTCCTGACCTTCGGCGACGGCCCCACCGACGCGCTGATGGTCGACAACGCCGAGTGGCTCGACAAGCTGGAGTACATTCCGTTCCTGCGCGATGTGGGCCGGTATTTCTCCGTCAACCGGATGCTGAGCTTCGAATCGGTGAAGTCGCGGCTGGACCGCGACCAGTCGCTGTCGTTCCTCGAATTCAACTACATGATTCTGCAGGCTTACGACTTCCTCGAGCTGTCGCGCCGCTACGGCTGCCGCCTGCAGATGGGCGGCTCCGATCAGTGGGGCAACATCATCAACGGCATGGAACTGGGCCGGCGCATCGACAACACGCAGCTCTTCGCCCTCACGTCGCCGCTGCTCACCACCGCCTCGGGCGCCAAGATGGGCAAGTCTGCCGGCGGCGCGGTGTGGCTCAACGAGGAACTGCTGCCGGCATACGGCCTGTGGCAATACTGGCGCAACACGGAGGATGCGGACATCGGCCGCTTCCTGCGCATCTTCACCGACCTGCCGCTCGACGAGATCGCGCGCCTTGAGGCGCTGGACGGCGCCGAGCGCAACGAGGCGAAGAAGATCCTCGCCACCGAGGTCACCGCCCTGCTGCACGGGCGCGAGGCGGCGGAGCTCGCCGCCGAAACCGCGCGCAAGACCTTCGAGGAAGGCGCGCTGGCGCAGGACCTGCCGAGCCACGCCGTCGCGCGCGACGTGCTGGAGGCGGGACTTGGCGTCCTCTCCGCCTTCGGCCCCGAGCACACGGGCCTCGTCGCGTCCACGAGCGAGGCGCGGCGGCAGATCAAGAGCGGCGGCCTCAAGGTTAACGATGTCACTGTCGCCGATGAAAAGGCAAAGCTGACGCTTGCCGACCTCGGCAGCGAAGGTGCCATAAAGCTCTCGCTCGGCAAGAAGAAGCATATCCTGCTGAAAATCGCCTGATCTTCTGAAAACCGCCCCGCGATGTCGGAACCATCCGGCGTCGCGGGCGGTTTATGGGGCACCTGGCGCGGATGAAGTCATCATCGACACGGTTCGAGGCACTGCCCCGATCCGCAAAGATGCCGGCTATCCATCCGCACCGGGAAGCAGCCGGAAGGCCCCCGCGCCTTCCGCACCCATGTTCAGAGGAGGGCAAGATGGCTCATCACGACGAGACTGCCGGTACGTTGATCGGCGCTGACAAGGTCGCCGGAACTTCCGTCTACAACGCCGAAGGTGAAAGCCTTGGCTCCATCCACGACATCATCCTCGACAAGCAGACGGGCCGCGTCGCGTATGCGGTCATGTCGTTCGGCGGCTTTCTCGGCATCGGCGAGAAGTATCATCCGCTGCCGTGGTCGACGCTGAACTACGATGTGAACCAGGGCGGCTACGTCGTGCACCTGTCGCGCGCGCAGCTCGAGGGCGCCCCGCAGTACGGCGCGGAAAATCCGCCGCAATGGGGTGATCGCGCCTATGAGCAGCGCGTGCACGACTACTACGGTATCGGCCCTTACTGGATGTAATGGCCGTTCTCACCTGTCCGCGTAAAGCTTGCGGGCGGCAGCGGTAAGCGCCGCCCGCGACGCGTCGTCGCTATAGAACATGTGCCCGCCCCGCAGAACCTCCAGCTTCACCCGCTTTCCGTCCGTGGCGCCAAGCGGTGTGAGCCGGTCGATGATCAGCTGGCTGTCGAAATAGGGCGTCACCAGATCCGTCGCCCCATGCACGATCAGCGCCTTGAGCGCGGGATCGAGCGCCAGCGCGCCGCGCAGCTCGTCGACGGCGGAGGGCACCTCGTCGCGATTCGCGCCCCAGTTCCAGCCACGGGTCACATCGTCGCTGAGCAGGCGGTACGGCGCATCCACACGCCAGCCGATGGTGCGGCCGATGAAATCGACTGCGGCACTCGTCAACGGCGCGACGCTGGCGGCGAGAATCGGGTCCTTGGGCCGGAAGGACAGGGAGAAGGGCAGCGCATCGAGACCCAGCACACTGGCGTCATAGAGGCTTGCGACCTTTTCGGAATCGCGGCCGAGCGCGCGCACCACCTGCGCCAGATCGAGCCTTCCCGCCTGATTGGCGATGAAGGCACGATCGAGCCCGGTGAACCCGGCGACCCTGTCGACGATACGCGCCACCGCGTCGCGATCACCGGGGCCGCGCAGGAAATCCACCACGAACTGGCTGCGGGCGTATTCCTCAACTTCTGAGAGCGCCGCGCGTGTCGCGGGCTTCCCCTGCTTCTCAAGGGCCAGGGCCGCGAGCGACGGCAGCCGCGTGGCGAACGACAGCGGCGCGCCGTCGCTGTCCGACTGGGTGGCGAAATCCAGCACCGGCGAGATCATGACGATGCCGCTGACGCCAATGCCCTCCTCGTTCTGCAGCCGCCAGGCGAGCCGAGGCACGCGAAAACCGCCGTAGCTTTCGCCAACGAGATATTTGGGCGACTGCCAGCGGTTGTTCTCGGTGAGATAACGGCGCACCACCGCTGCCAGCGCATTGATGTCGCCGTCGACGGACCAGACCGAGTTGCGCAGCTCACGGTTGCTGCTGACGAACCGGCTGTATCCCGTTCCCACCGGATCGATGAATACGAGGTCGGTGAAATCGAGCCACGTCTCCGGGTTGTCCACGAGCTGCGGCGGTGCGGACGGCCCATCGCCCGTGTTGCCGAATGGCAGTCGCTTCGGCCCAAGCACGCCGAAATGCAGATAGGCCGAGGCAGCCCCCGGCCCCCCGTTAAAGGCGAAGGTAACCGGTCGCCCGGCCTGCACACCGTCCTTCAGGACATAGGCGACATAGCCGACTTCCGCCATCGGCTCGCCGTCGTCATTGCGCAGCACGATGGCCCCGGCGGTTACGTCGTAGTCGCGCGTGCGGCCGCCAATCTCGAGCGTCTGCTTGATGGTGACGGGTGGCGGCAACCGCAGGGCGCTATCCGCTTCCGGCTGCGGACGCCCCGGACGTTGACGCTGCTGTTGCTGCTGCGCTTCCTCCGCAGGCGCGCCCGCCTGCTGGGCGAGGGCCGCGGCGGGCACCAGCATCAGGAACGCCGCGACAACTGCAGCGAGAGGGCGGGCGAAGCGGCGTTCCAGCATCGTCGAAACCGTCACGGATCATCCTTTCTTCGACCACCGGCCGTTGTCGTCCTGCTGCCAGTAAGTTGCGTCCAGCCCCATGGCGCGCACCTTGCGCCACTCCTCGCGCGCGCGGGCGAGCGCGGCATCGTCCGTGCCGTCGAACAACAGCACGATGCGCTGGTACTGCGCCGCATCGTCGCCGACAGCTGCGCCGTCGACCAGGAAACGAATGTCAGCCGCATTGAGGTTGGCGCCGCCCGTGGTCAGCAGCACCGGTTCGTGGGCGCAATCGGGTTCCTGATCCGTGCAGTGGGGCAGGAAGCCATCTTCGCGGTAGGTCCACAGATGATCGTCGAGGGCGGCGAGACGCTCCGCCCCCGGCACTTCGATGGCAACACGCCAGCCGCGCTCGACGCTCTTCTCGACGAGCGTCGGCAGCACCGCCTCCAGCGGCTGGCGTTGCAGGTGGTAGAACAGAACTTCAGTCATCCCGCCCCCGAACGGTTCGGCCCGCTGTCATTCGGCCTCGTAGCTGTCCCGCACCAGCCGGTCGAGCAGGCGCACGCCCCAACCCGAGCCCCACGACTGGTTGGTGTCGGTCTGCTTGGCGGCCATGCCGGTGCCGGCAATATCGAGATGGGCCCATGGCGTGTCGTTGACGAAGCGCTGCAGGAACTGCGCCGCCGAGATGGAGCCGGCGAATCGGCCTCCCGTGTTCTTGACGTCGGCAAACTTCGAATCGATCAGCTTGTCGTACTCTGGGCTGAGCGGCAGGCGCCACACCGTTTCGCCGGTGGTCTTGCCGGCCGCTGTCAGGCGGTCGGACAGTTCGTCATCGTTGGAGAACAGGCCGGCGTTTTCCTGCCCGAGCGCCACGATGATCGCCCCCGTCAACGTCGCGAGGTTGACGATGAACTGCGGCTTGAAGCGGCCCTGCACGTACCAGAGCAGATCCGCGAGCACGAGACGGCCCTCGGCGTCGGTGTTGATGATCTCGATCGTCTTGCCCGAGAGCGAGGTGACGATGTCGCCGGGGCGCTGGGCCTTGCCGTCGGGCATGTTTTCCACGAGGCCGATGACGCCGACCGCGTTGACCTTCGCCTTGCGCTTCGCCAGCGCGTGAATGAGGCCGACGACGGCGGCGGCGCCCGCCATGTCGCCCTTCATGTCTTCCATGCTGGCGGCGGGCTTGATGGAGATGCCGCCGGTGTCGAACGTGACGCCCTTGCCGACGAAGGCGACCGGCTGGCTGTCGTCGCCGGCGCCGTTCCAGCGCAGCACCACCACCTGGCTCTCGAAGCGCGAGCCCTGCCCCACGGCCACGAGGGCGCCGAAGCCGAGTTCCGTCAGCTCCTTCTCGCCCAGCACCTCGACAGCGACGTCGAGCTGCGACAGCTCGCCGGCACGGCGGGCGAACTCCTCGGGGTTGAGCACGTTCGGCGGCTCGTTGACGAGTTCGCGCGCCCGGTTGACGCCCTGCGCCACGGCCCGGGCCGCCTTGCGGGCGGATTTGGCGCCATCGGCGTCGGCCAGCAGCACGACCACCGTCTCAGGCGCGTCGGCGCTGTCGCCGTTCTCGTCCTTCTTGGCGGTCTTGTAGCGATCGAAGCGGTAGCCGCGCAGCGCGAGGCCGAGCGAGAAATCGCCGGCGGCAGCGGGCGCGATGGCCTCGCCGCCGGGCAGGTCGAGCAGGATGTGCGGTTGCGCACCCGTCAGCCTGGCGAGCGTCACGCCTCCGAGGCGCGCCCAATCCGCCTCGGCGATGTCCTTGGGCGCACCGAGCCCGACGACGACGAGCCTGTCCGCCTCAACGCCCTGGGGCGCCGCGAGGCTAAGCGTCTTGCGCGGCTTGCCGGTGAATTTCTCTACCTTCGCGGCGCGGCGCACGAATTCGAGCCCCGCTTCCCCGAGCCATTCGGTGACGAAGGGCGAAAACGTCAGGCTTTCATCCGTGAAAACAACGACCTCGCCGCCTTCCGGGCGACCGGGAGCCTTGAACTCAGCCAGATTCTTGAACTCAACCTTAGTGCGACCGCTCATGAAACTCCTCGCAAGATCCCGGCCCATCCATGTCGGCCGGACGTCGTCGTTGCCGCAAGTGCAGGCGGTCATTAGAGCATTTTCCGGCGTGCGCGTCGATGTCCACGCTTTTCATTGCACCGCTTTTGCTGCCCGCCTGTCCCGGTCGAAGATCCATGCCACCGATGGCGGCGCGTGTCACGCACGCGTATGAATTCCAGGTCTATAGAGTTTTCCGCCGTGGAATGCCTTGCGAGGATGGAATGCCGCGCATGGAATGTCCCGCGGCTGCTCCGCCCGCATCGGGGCGTCGGGGGCGCGGCCTTGCGAAATGGGCCGGGACCGATTAGTTCGGTGTAGCTTCATCTATCCGCCAGCCGCTCGTGGCATGGCCGGCGATCCGCAACCGACAGCAGGAACGCACAGCGCAACGGCAACGTGATGACCTTGATCGAACGCTACATCCTGCGCAACGTCACGGTGGCATTCGTCGCCTGCTTCCTCGCGCTGACGCTGGTCATCTGGATCACGCAGATTCTGCGCCAGCTCGATCTCGTCACCGGGCAAGGGCAGACGCTGGGCATCTTCATGCTGGTGACGTTGCTGTCGCTGCCGGCGCTGGTGGTCATCATCGCGCCCGTGGCGGTCTTCATTGCCACGCTCTACGCGCTCAACAAGCTCAACGGCGATTCGGAACTGATCGTGATGAGCGCCGCCGGCATCGCGCCGGGCCGGCTGCTGCGTCCGTTCATGATGCTCGGCCTCGCCACCTTCGCGATCGTCGCGGCGATGACGCTCTATGTCATGCCCGAAAGCTTCAACACGCTGCGCGATGTCGTTACCCGCATCCGGGCGGACTTCGTCGCCAACATCGTGAAGGAAGGCCAGTTCACCACGCTCGATTCCGGCATCACGTTCCATTACCGCGAGAAATCGAGCGGCGGAGCGCTGCTCGGCATTTTCATGCAGGACGAGCGCGACCCGGAGAGGATATCCGTCTACATCGCCGAGCGCGGGCAGACGGTGACGGTGGACAACGACAGCTTCCTCGTGCTCGAGAACGGCTCGGTGCAGCGGCAGGAAAAGAACAGCCGCGACGCCGCAATCGTCACGTTCCAGCGCTATGCGCTCAACCTGTCGGTGTTCGCGGCGAGCGAGGCCGAGACGATCTACCGCCCGCGCGAGCGCTCCACCGCAGCCCTTCTGGCGCCGGACCCCAAAGACCCGGTCTACATGTACCAGGGCGGGCGCTTCCGGGCCGAGTTGCACGACCGCTTTTCGGCGCCCCTCTACTGCATCTCCTTCCTGCTGATCGCCTTCGCCGCGCTCGGTGAGCCGCGCACCACCCGCCAGGGACGCGGCGTGGCGATTGCGGTCGCCGTCATCGCAGTGGGTCTCGTGCGCATCGTAGGCTTCTTCGCGACCAGCGCCGTGGTGCGCGAGCCGCTCGCCGCGCTCGGCATCTATGGCGCGCCGCTGGTGTCCAGCGCCATCTCGCTGTTCATCATTTACAAGGGGCCTGCTGTACGCCGGCTCACGGCGTCCGTGGCGCAGACGCTCTCACGCCGGCGCCCCGCCGCGGCGCCTGCCGGCGCGGGGAGTGCATGATGCTGATCGGACCCACGCTCGGGCAGTATTTCGGCCGCCGCTTCCTCATCACCATCGGCGTGGTGTTCGGCACGGTGTTCGCTCTCGTCTACACCCTCGACTTCGTCGAGCTGATGCGCCGCGCAGGCGACGCCAAGGATGCCACCGCCTACACCATGGCGTGGCTGTCGCTGCTGCGCACGCCGTCCGTCACCGAGGAGGTGTTGCCGTTCGCCGTGCTGTTCGGGAGCATCGCGGCGCTGCTCGGCCTGAGCCGCCGGCTCGAGCTGGTCATCGCCCGCTCCGTCGGCGTTTCCGCGTGGGGCTTCCTGCTCCCCGGCGTCACGGTGGCGCTGCTGCTGGGCATTGCATCCACCACACTCTACAATCCGCTGTCGGCCACCCTGCGGCAGAAGGCTGCCGTCCTGGAGGCGTCTGTCTTTTCGCACGGCGCATCGCTGAGCCGGCGCAACATCTGGATCCGCCAGAAGAGCATCGACGGCCACGCCATCGTGCGCGCCGCTTCCGCCATCGACGAGACGGCGACCCTGCTCAACGTGACCGTCTTCCTCTTCGATGACGCCAATGTGTTCACGGAACGCGTCGAGGCATCCAGCGCCACGCTATATTCCGGCTACTGGGAGCTTTCCGACGCACGCGTGATGCCGATCGGCGAGGAACCGCAGGCCTACGAAAAATATCTGTTGGCGACGACCCTGGCGCCGACGCAGGTGCGCCAGTCGTTTACCTCGGCGAGCGCGGTGTCTTTCTGGCAGTTGCCGGACCTGATCGAGCGCACGGAACAGGCGGGTCTGGACGCCCGCCCCTACCGCCTCCAGCACAACGTGCTGCTGGCGCGACCGCTGCTGCTGATCGCCATGGTGCTGATCGCCGCTTCCGTTTCCTTAAGGTTCTTTCGATTTGGCGGAATTGCCAAGCTGGTTCTGGGTGGCGTTGTGGCCGGCTTCGTGCTTTATGTGGCGACGGAAATCATGCAGGATCTCGGCGGCGCGGGGATTCTTTCTCCTGTCGTGGCAGCGTGGTTTCCTGGTGTCGTCGGTTGCCTGCTGGGCGTCCTGGTATTGTTGTATCAGGAGGACGGTTGACGCAGGCCCGGCCTGCGCGCCGTGTGCATTTTGTAACCGACGCCCGCGCGCGTCAGGGAATAGGGTGTGCGCGGAACGAATTGTGTGCGTGACATGAGTATCGGTTGAGGAGTGTGCGCTTGAGTCTCGGTTCCGTTGCCCGCATCGCGATCGTGTCCCTGCTCGGCGCAACGTTGCTGCCGGCCGCGGCTGTGCATGCACAGCAAACCCTGAACGAGCGCCTCGCGGCGGCGGGTTCCCGCAACGAGGGCGACAACCTCGTGGTCGATGCCGCCGAAATCATCTACGACAACGACCGCAACACGGTTTCTGCCGTGGGTAATGTCACGCTGTATTATCAGGGCCGCACGCTGCAGGCCGATCGCGTTATCTACGACCGCAACACCAGCCGCGTGCTGGCGCAGGGCAACGCGCAGCTGCGTGAGACGGACGGCACCGTCGCGAGCGGCGACAAATTCGAGCTCACCGACGATTTTCGCGACGGATTCATCGATTCGCTGCATGTCGAGACGTCGGAGAACACGCGCTTCTCCGCCCCGCGCGCCGAGCGCAGCGGCGGCGAGACGACCACCTTCTCCAAGGGCACCTACACCGCCTGCGAGGCCTGCAAAAGCCATCCCGAGCGCCCGCCGCTGTGGCAGGTCAAGGCTGCCCGCATCATCCACGACAACAGCGAGCAGATGATCTACTACGAGGATGCCACCATCGAGCTCTACGGCATCCCGCTCGCCTACATCCCCTATTTCTCGACGCCCGACCCCACCGTGCGCCGCAAGACCGGCCTGCTGACGCCGCGCTATACCTATTCGTCGGCCACCGGCTTCGGCGTGTCCACGCCGTTCTTCTGGGCACTGGCGCCGAACTACGACCTCACGCTCACCCCGACCTTCCTGACGAAGCAGGGCGTGCTCGGCCAGGCGGAATGGCGCCAGCGCTTCATCTCGGGCTCCTACAACATCCGCGCCGCCGGCATCTTCCAGCAGGACGAGAGCGTCTTCCTCGAATCGCCGCTGGGCCCGCGCGACCGTGATTTCCGCGGCTCCATCGAAAGCTCCGGCCGCTTCGAGATCAATCGCAACTGGAGCTGGGGCTGGGATGTCGCGCTCGTCTCGGACAAGTGGTTCCTCGACAACTACAACATCCGCAGCGAGAGCCTGACCAACACGTTCTTCAAGGAATCGACGTCGACCGCGTACCTGCTGGGACGCACCGACCGGGCCTTCTTCGACCTGCGCGGCTACTACTTCAAGACGCTCGGGCAGGACGACTGGCAGAAGCAGCAGCCCGTCGTCGCGCCGACGCTCGACTACAACCGCCGCTTCCAGGGGCCGGGACAGATCGGCGGCGAGTTCGAGCTCGACCTGAACGTCACCAATCTGGTCCGCGACGCGGCGCAGTACCGGGCGATTCCCGGCTACAATTCGCGCTATTTCCCGGACGGCATGCCCTACCAGACGTGTGCGGTGTTCCAGTACGACCAGTGCCTCGTGCGCGGCATCGGCGGGCGCTATACCCGCGTTTCCACCAGCATGAGCTGGCGGCGCGACTTCATCGATCCCCTCGGCCAGGTGTGGCAGCCTTTCGCCGGCCTTCGGGTCGACGGTTTCGCGCGGGCGCTCAACGCCACCCGGTTCCAGAACAACGAGATCGGCAACTTCCTCAACGTCAACGGCAACGACACCGTTACCTCGCGCGTGACGCCGACGGTGGGGCTCGAGTACCGTTACCCGTTCGTGGCCACATCCGAGAAATGGGGCACGCACACGATCGAGCCGGTGGCGCAGATCGTCGCCCGGCCGAACGAGACGCGCATCGGCCAGTTGCCCAACGAGGATTCGCAGAGCGTCGTGTTCGACAGCACCAACCTGTTCGCATGGAACAAGTTCGGCGGCTACGATCGGGCCGAGGGCGGCGTGCGCGCCAATGTCGGCCTCAAATACACCGTGCAGACCGATAGCGGCGCGTTCGGGCAGGCGCTCTTCGGTCAGTCGTTCCATATCGGCGGCCGCAACTCCTACCGCCAGTACGACATCGCCCACGCCGGGCAGGATTCGGGACTGGAGAACTCGCGCTCGGATTACGTCGCCGGTCTTTATGTCGCGCCGCGTCCCGGCCTGTCCTTCCTCGGCCATGCACGGTTCGACGAGAACGATTTCTCCGTCCAGCGGCTCGACGCGCAGGCGAACGCCTCCTTCGGACGCCTGAACGCCGGTCTGGTGTTTGCACGCTACGAAGCACAGCCGGGCCTCGGCTACGCCGTCCGGCGCACGGGCGTGGGGCCGAACGCCTCGATGAAGCTGAACGAGAACTGGTCGGTGAAGGGGTCGGTGCTGTTCGATCTCGATCGCGGATTGGAAGAAAAATACAAGTATCAGGCCGGGCTGACAAATACCTATTCCAAATCCAATGCCTGGACCGCCGCGAACATGTCGCTCGGCATGACCTATCAGGACGAATGCGTGGTGCTCGACGTGGTTTACACCTCGAGCATGAAGGACAAGTCGTCGGGCACGAAGCGCTCCGATTCGGCCATCATGGTCCGGCTCGAGCTGCGCACGCTGGGCGAGGTGAGCTTCTCGCAGGATGTCACCGGCAGCACGTCAGACGGCATCGTTCAGTAAGCATTTCTCATGGCCCAGATCGACGACCTTCCGCCGCTGCGCGACATCGTGCACGATCACGGACTCGCGGCAAAAAAATCGCTCGGGCAGAACTTCCTGTTCGACCTCAACCTGACGGCACGGATCGCCCGTGCCTCCGGCCCGCTTGAAGACGTTACGGTGGTGGAGGTCGGTCCGGGCCCCGGCGGCCTCACGCGCGCCCTGCTCGCCGGCGGTGCCCGGCGGGTCATCGCCATCGAACGCGACCAGCGCTGCTTGCCGATTCTCGCGCAAATCAGCGAGCGCTATCCCAACCGGCTCACGGTCATCGAGGGTGACGCGCTCGAGGTGGACGCGGCTGCCATGGTCGACGGCCCGGCGCGCATCGTCGCCAACCTGCCCTACAATGTCGCGACCCCGCTGCTGACTGGCTGGCTCACCGACGAGCGCTGGCCGCCGTGGTGGCAGTCGCTCACCCTGATGTTCCAGCGGGAAGTGGCCGAACGCATCGTCGCGACACCGGAGGAGCAGAAGGATTACGGCCGTCTCGGCGTCTTGTGCGGCTGGCGCACCGAGGCCCACATCCTGTTCGACGTACCGCCTTCCGCCTTCGTGCCGCCGCCGAAGGTGACCTCCTCCGTCGTCCATCTCATGCCACGCGAAAAGCCTGCAGACACGCGCACGGCAACGCTCGCGGCGGTGACGCAGGCCGCTTTCGGCCAACGGCGCAAGATGCTGCGCCAGAGCCTCAAGAGCCTGGATCTCTCGGGCACCAATACGGATGTCACGGCCATGATCGAGCAGGCCGGGCTGCTGCCGACCGCCCGCGCCGAGGAAATTCCGGTGGAGGGATTCGTGCGCCTCGCCAACATCTACGACGATTTGCGCCGCAAAGGCTGAAAGCAGCTTAAAGCGCCTAACAAAATCTCAGAGTTGAGAATGGCCTTGGGATTTTGGTCATCGTGCAAGGCGCCGAACGCAGTCGACGACGGTTGCATCGGCGAGGCGGCAGAGGGGTCCAAAAGCCCTGACCTGCCGGCCCCACAAGGATCTGTCAGGCACCCTTAAGCCTTTTCAGCGAGCAGTCCTTCGACGAAGCGGGTCAAACCGGTACGCCGCAGGCGCTTGAGGCGCTCGGTGGCGAGAATCGACTGCAATGCCCGGAAGGCATAGTCGAGATCGTCGTTGACGATCACGTAATCGTAGGCGTCCCAGTGGCCGATTTCCTCGCGGGCATTGAGCAGCCGGCGGTCGATCACTTCCTGGGCGTCCTCTGCCCGCCGCTCGAGCCGCGTGCGCAACTCCGCCATCGACGGCGGCAGAATGAACACGGTGACGGCGTCGTCGCGCAT
>CALMIK010000057.1 GCA_937863995.1 uncultured Chelatococcus sp. | reverse complement strand
CAGGAAACGGAAAACCGACCGTGACGGCAATCGACTTCGACATCATCGTCGCCGGCGCGGGGCCTGCCGGCCTCGCAACCGCGCTCGCGCTCGCGGGCGAGGGCTTTTCCACGGTCCTCATCGGCACCGCCGACGCCCCGCACGACGGGCGCACGGTGGCGCTGCTCGACGGCTCGGTGCGCTATCTGACCGCCATCGGCGCGTGGGAGCGCATCGCCACCGATGCCGCGCCCATGCGGCTGATGCGCCTCATCGACGCCACCGACAATCTCTTCCGCCCGCCGCCGGTCGAGTTCTCCTCGCGCGAGATCGGGCTGGAGGCCTTCGGCCACAACATCGAGAACGTGAAGCTCGTCGCGCATCTGGCGGCGCTGGCGGCGGCGCGGCCGGGGCTCACGCTGTTCCCGCGCAAGGTGGCGGGCTTCTTCGCCGATGCGCAGGCCGCAACCGTCACCCTCGACGACGGCAGCAGGCTCACCACCCGCCTCGCCGTGGGCGCGGAAGGCCGCCACTCGCCGCTGCGGCGCGCCGCCGGCATCGGCACGAAAACCTGGGCGTATCCGCAGACCGCGGTCACCGCCATCCTGTCGCACACGCGCGACCACACCAACGCCTCGACCGAATTCCACACCCGCGCTGGCCCGTTCACGCTGGTGCCGCTGCCGGGACGCCGCTCCAGCCTGGTGTGGGCCAACCGACCGGAAGAGGCGGCGCGCCTCGCGGGCCTCGACGACGCCGCCTTCGCGCGGGCGGTGGAGGAGCGCGCGCTGCATCTGCTGGGCGCCATGCAGGTCGCGGGGCCGCGCGGGGCGGTGCCGCTGTCGGGGCTGTCGGCGGAACGCTCCACCGGGCAGCGCCTGGCGCTCGTGGGCGAGGCGGCGCACGTTTTCCCGCCCATCGGCGCGCAGGGGCTCAACCTCGGCCTGCGCGACGGGGCGGCGCTGCGGGACGCGCTCGTCGACGCGCGGGCGGCGGGGCACGATATAGGCTCGGCGCAGGCGCTCGACGGTTTCGGGCGCGGCCGCGCCGCCGACACGTTGCTGCGCACCAACGCCATCGACCTGCTGAACCGCACCCTGCTGGCGGACGTGCTGCCGGCCAACTGGCTGCGCGGCGCGGGACTGCTGGCGCTCGGCCTTCTGGGGCCGCTGCGCCGGGCCGTCATGCGCGAGGGGTTGACGCCGGGCATAGGCACGCCGCGCCAGATGCGGCGCGATAACCGGAAAAAAAGCACCGAAACGCACGACAGGGCTGGAGCGGCACGCGCGGAAGTGGTATCCGGCGCGCTTGATCACAACCGGAATCAGGCATGAACCAGTCCGTCACCATAGTCCCCCTGTTCGATGAAGCGGCGATCGCCGCGGCTAACGAGGCGATCGCCCGCGCTGTCGTGGCGGCGCAGCCGCAGAACCTGCTGGTCATCGCGGTGCTCAAGGGCAGCTTCATGTTCGCCGCCGATCTCATCCGCGCGCTGCACCGCGCCGGGCTCGCGCCGCAGGTGGAGTTCGTTCAGCTATCGAGCTACCAGGACGGCTTCGTGTCGTCGGGCACCGTCAACGTGGTCAAGGATATCGACAGCGACGTGGTCGGGCGCGACGTACTGTTGCTCGACGACATCCTGGAATCGGGGCGCACCCTCGCCTTCGCCAAGGACCTGCTGGTGGCGCGTGGCGCGCGGCGCGTGCTGTCCGCCGTGCTGCTGGACAAGCCGGGCAAGCGCGTGGCGCAGATCGCGCCCGACTTCGTCGGCTTCGAGTGCCCGGACAAGTTCGTCGTCGGCTACGGCATGGACGCGGCGCATTCCTTCCGGCAACTGCCCTTTATCGGTGTGATCGAGCAGGGCGGCTGACTGCCCATGGAGGCCGACTGATGGCGCGCATTTTGCTTGTCGACGACGAAGTGAGCGTGCGCAGCTTTTTGAAGCGCGGCCTTGAGCTGGACGGACACAGCGTGCAGACAGCCGGCGACGGCGCGGAGGGGCTCGACGTCCTGACCACCGAGGACGGCGACTTCGACCTGCTGCTGACCGACGTGCGCATGCCGCTGATGGACGGCATCGCGCTGGCGCTCGCGGCCCAGGAAAACTGGCCCGATCTCGTCATCCTGATCATGACCGGCTATTCCGACCAGCACGAGCGGGCGCAATCCGTGACCAACCTCGCCGGGGTGCTGCTGAAGCCCTTTTCGCTGGGCGACCTGCGGCAGGAAGTAGCCCGCATCCTGGGCTGACGCGCGGTGCCGGACGGGCATGAAACTTGCAATAATCGCAAGAAATAATTAAAATGATCCAAGAAGACGATTGCTACCGCCGAAGCACTTTTTAGCCACGCGACGGACACGGCGATCCAATAATACTGAAATTACAATTTTTAATTCCGCTGATTGAATCGATGCGCCTGAAACATCGAAAAAGCAAGATTCATCTTTAATTTCGATGTAAATATACATGGGATAATCAATAATGAGTGACACAACTCGTCCGACATCAAATACCTACAGCATCGTTCAATCTCCGCTCACGAACGATGCCGTACCGGCCACGCCCGACGACAAGACGCAGAGCGCGACGGCATTTATCGGCGATCGGCAATACGTGGTCACGGCCAGCAGCAGCAACGCGGCTGTCGGCGCGAACAAGCTCGACCCCTTCGCTCAGGCGTTCAAGGACGCGCTGGACAGCGAGACCGCTTCGGGATTTTCATTCGGCGCCAGAGACGTGCGACTGCACGGCCCGGCCGGAGAGCAGCACGCCGACCCGCTGCCGCTTCCGACAGGTGGCGGCACCAAGAGCGACGGCATTGCCCCTCTCGATACCTCGTTGGACGATCTCGACGACGTCGTGGCACACGACATCACAGCGTTGAACGAGGCATACGAACGCCCGGTTGAAGGCGACATCCTGGCAAGCCACATCCGGCAATTGACGCTTCCCGGCGAAGCCAAGCGCGCCGCGCTCAACTTTATCGAGCAAGCCATCGGCAGACTCGACGACACGACGATGATGGCAGTCCTGGGCCAGATCCACGCCACGCAAACCTCCGTGGCGGCGTCGGAGGATGCCGCTTCTTTGCGGGGCGCGGCGGCGCTGCGCACGATGTTGCTCGACAACTCCCTGTTCGATGACGACACGCAAACGGTCATCGGGGCCATCCTCGGCAAGTCGGCGCACCTGCAGGCAATGGCGACGGATGAGCAATACCGGGATCTGGACAACGCCATCGCGACCCACCGGGTCGCCGAAAGGCGCGACTCCCCTGCCTCGGCACGCAACAGGGACCAGGCGCTCGTCAACGCGCTGACGCAACCTGGAAACAATATCCCGGACAGCATGCGCAAGGATTTGTACAACCATTTCAAGCCTTAAAGCGTTTTCAAGCAAAGTGGATACCGCTTTGCGTGAAGAAAACGCGTCTCATCAGAAAGTTAAAGCGTTTCTGCGTTTCAACGAAACGCCGAAATGCTTTAATCCCGTACTGGCCCTGATGCGCCGGATGCCTCGTTCATCCGGCGCCCGAAAACGCGCTCCCGCGACAGCCGGACACAGGCAAGAACGGAGCCGGCAGCGCCGCTGCCGCAGATGTGCGCTGGCGCTCATCCTGTCGAGTCGGCGCGCGCTTTTAGCGTTCGTTTAAGCATGCGGCTCTATGATGAAAGCCGTCGACCGGGTTGCAGTGGAATCGCGTTCCACGGCGGGCCGGACGGCGGTTTTCATGTCTGGACGGGGATCTAGAGCGCTTTCCGATTAAATGGAATCATTTAATCGACAAGAGTTCGCTCAAAATCAATATGTTAGAGCGTATCCCCGTTTCAACGAAACCGGGATAAGCTCTAATCCCCCTAACAGTGCGACCGAAAGACGGCCTACCCGTGCGCGAAGCTCTTGCCCGATCCGATTTCGATGCCGTGCGGCGCTCCCCCGCGCCGTCGCGCACGCGCAGGCCCGCGCCGGCGCAGCCGCGCAAGCGCGCCGGGAAAGGATCGCCAGCTTCGGGCGCGGGAGCAGCGGTGGGGCGCTTTTTCGTCTATTGCCTCGCTCTGATCGGCGGGCTGTTGCTGGCCGTCGCTCAGCTCGCCTTCAAGGTGCTGGAACGCTGGCCGGTGTCGGTCGTTGGCGGCCTTCTCGCCGCGTCGCTGTCGGCCGCCATCATCGTCAATGCCGTGTCGATGCAGGACGGCCCGCATCCGTCGCCGCTTTTCGGCAGCGGGACGGCGGCGGAAAGCACCCCTGCCCGCGCCGATCCGCCCCCTCCGCCAAAACGCGCCGAAACCGTCGCGGCCCAGCCCGCAACCCCGGTCGCGCGACCCGCCGAAAAGGCATCGGCCGACAAAACGCCTGCAGGAAAAGAACCTGCGGCACCCGCTGCCAACGATCCGATCGCCCGCCTCATCGCAACAGGCGCGCCGCCCGCGCCCGCGAATGCCGCCGGCAGCACCGCGGACGCCGGCATCGCCGGGGTGCAGAAGGCGCTCGCCAAGCTCGGTTACACGATAACGGCGGACGGCCGCAACGGCCCGGCCACACGGCAGGCCGTCTCGGCCTTCGAGAAGCTGGAAGGCATGCCCGTCACCGGTGATCCGGCGAACGCCGCCATGCGCAAGGCGCTGTCGGTGGCGTCCGGCATCGCGCTCGACTGACGCACCGATGCTGAAGCACTTCATCTCCGTCAGCGGCTTCACCCTGCTGTCGCGCGTCACCGGGCTCGGGCGCGATCTCCTGACGGCAGCGGTTCTGGGCGCCGGGCTGCTGGCGGACGCGTTTTTCGTGGCGCTGCGGCTGCCCAACCACTTTCGCGCTATTTTCGGCGAAGGCGCGTTCAACGCCGCCTTCGTGCCCGTCTTCACCCGCCTGCACGAGGCGGCGGGCGAGGCGGCGGCGCGCCGCTTCGCCGACAACGTATGGACCGTGATGGTCCTTGTGCAGGCGCTGGTGCTGGCGCTCGCCTTCGCCTTCATGGATCAGGTGGTGGGGCTGCTCGCGCCGGGCTTCTACGCCGATCCGGAAAAATTCGCGCTCGCGGTCGATCTCACGCGCATCACCTTCCCCTACCTCTTCTTCATCACGCTGGTGACGCTGGTGTCGGGCATGCTGAACGGCGTCGGGCGCTTTGCCGCCGCCGCCGCCGCGCCGGTGCTGCTCAACGTGTCCATCGTCGCGGCGCTGCTGCTGGCGTGGCTTTTTCCCTCCGCCGCCCATGCCGCCGCGTGGGGCGTGGCGGCGGCGGGCGTGCTGGAACTTGCGCTCGTCTATGCCGACGCCGCGCGCCGTGGCATCGCGCCGCGTCTCGCGCGCCCGCGCCTCGACACAGACATGCGCGCGTTCCTGCGGGCGCTCGGTCCGGCGGTGATCGGCTCGGCGGGGGTGCAGATCGCGCTTTTCGCCGACACCATCATCGCCTCGATGCTGCCGACCGGCGCGGTATCGTCGATCTATTACGCCGACCGGCTCTATCAGTTGCCCATCGGCGTCATCGCCATCGCGGCGGGCACGGTGCTGCTGCCGCGCATGAGCCGCCTCATCGCCGCCGGCAACGACACGGAAGCGCATCGGGCGCAGAACCGCACGCTGGCGCTTTCCCTGGCGCTCGCGGCGCCCTGCATGGTGGCCTTCCTGCTGGTGCCGGAGCGCATCATGGATGCGCTGTTCGGGCGCGGGGCTTTCACCGCCGCCGACGCGCAGGCCGCGGGCGCGGTGCTGGCCGCCTACGCGCTCGGCCTGCCGGCGATCGTCGCCATTCCGGCGCTGGTGGCAAGCTTTCGCGCCCGCCTCGATACCGCGACGCCGGCGATCGTGTCGCTCGTCGGCATCGGCGTGAACGTGGCGCTCAAGATCCTGCTCGTCGGTGACGTACTTCACGCGGGGCTCGGCGCGCCGGGGCTGGCCCTCGCCACCGCCACGGGGGCGTGGGTCAACGCGGGCCTGCTGTTCGTGCTGGCGCGCCGCCGGCAATGGGCAGCCCCAGACACAACGCTGGCGTGCACGCTGGCCGCGATCCTCGCAGCCTGCCTCGTGCTGGCGGCGGCGACAGCGGGCGCGGACACGGCGCTTGCAGGATGGACGGGCACGCTCACGCACGCACGCGCCCTCATCCACATCGGCCTTGTGGCGCTGGCGGGCGGGCTGGCCTACGGATTGACGCTCATCGCGGCGCTGAAACTCGCCCGCGTGCCTTTACCAAAGCGCCAGTGAAAAAGGCCCCGGCGTCATCCGCCGGAGCCTCGTAACGTTGGATTCACGCGTCCCCCCAAGAATGAGGCGGGACGCGATTGCACGGACTGAAACGCCAAATCCCAAAAATTACTTGGCGCTAAGGAAGTCCTTGACTTCGAGCAGGACGAACTCGTTGTCGTCGGCCTTGTTCGGGTCGCGGCTGGCGGAGAACGGCAGGTTGTTGTCGTTGCCGACGATGATGTGGTTCGCATCGACGATATCGACGTTCTCGATGGTGAAGAACGGGAAGTCGAGGTTGCCGTTCTTCTCGCCACGGATGGCGTGCTTGTCGGGGTCCTGGATCTTCATCAGGTCGATGTAGCCGATCTTGCGCACGTTCTTGCCGACGTTGGCGTCGTTCATCTCGATCTTGTAGATGCGCTTGAACTTCGCCGGGGTGGCGAAGCAATCGGCGCGCTTGTCGCCCGTGGGGCAGGCGCGGCTCGCGGTGCCTTCGGTGTCGTCGCGCTCGATGATGAGGCCATGGGCGGCGTCGATCAGGTTGAAGTCGCCGATCGAAAGGCCGTTCTGCTCCAGCGGATACTTCCAGAAGCGGCCGGTCCACTTTTCATTCGCCACGTCGAACTCGAGGATGCGCAGGTATTCCTTGCCGTCGTCCTTTTCCGTCGCGCCGGTCGCGGGGTCCCACAGCGCGCCTTCGAGCAGCGGATAGAGGAACTTGCCGTCGGGCGAGGCGGCCATGCCCTCGAAACCCTTGGAGCGGCGGACGGTGAAGTCCACAGCGCCGCCCGGCGCGGCAGGCGTGCGCACGGCGTAATGATCGGGAGAGCGGATGACCTTGCCCTCGACCTCGGTCTCGAACACGGCCTCGACCTTGCCGTCGCGGTCGGTGCGGATGAGGTAGGGGCCGAATTCCTCGCCGAACCAGATGCGGCCGCGCACGGGCTGGAAGGACTCGAGGTCGAAGTCCGAGCCGGTGAGGTAGCGCTTCTCGGTGCCTTCCTGGGCGATGCGGAAGGGCACCTTCTTGTCGGGATCGTGCAGGAAGGTGGTCTTGAGGCGGTCGATCTTGCCCGTCTTCCAGTCGATGTCGTAGTGGTGGAAGAACAGGGCGGAGTCGGGCGAGTTAGCCTTGTTGCCGCTGCCGTTGTCGGTGATCACCCAGAAGGTGCCGTCACGGTCGGCCTTGATGCCGGAATGGCCCTGCACCGGCTGGCCGCGGAAGGGGAACTTGATGCCGGTGGGGCGGCCGTCGTTGATGCCTTCGACGCTCTCGGGCGCGTCGACGCGGGTCGCCTTGCCGGTGGCGTACTTGCCGACGACGCGCAGATCGTCGGTGGCGTCGGCGGGCGGATCGATGACGGTGAGCGCCGGCAGGGCCGCATGACCCTTGAGCGTGGCCGTGAACTCCTGCTGCGCCATGGCCGGCGCGGCGACGAGCGCCGAGAACAGCAGCGCGCTGAAAACAGTTGAGGAAATGCGCATCGGAAGAACCCCTGTTGCGTTGAAGGACAGGGGTTCTTGATCCGCCTCTTTCATGTCACCGCTTTAAAGCTACGGAGACGGAAAAGTGACATTTATCCGGCGCTATAAATGGCTTTATTCCGCAAGAGATTGCAGGATTCGCGCCCATGAGCGCGTGCCTTTATGGAAGTTTTTCAACGAGTATTTTTCGTTCGGCGAATGAATTCTGTCATCCTCCAGCCCGAAGCCGATGAGCAGCGGATCGGCGCCAAGCCGATGCTGGAACGTGGCGATGATCGGGATGGAGCCGCCGCCGCCGATGGTGACCGGGGCCTTGGACCACTCGTCCTGAAGGGCGCCGGCGGCCTTCAGCAACAGCGGGTTGTCGAGCGGCACGGAAACCGCCGGAGCGCCGTCGCCGGAGCCGAAAGTCACCGAGGCATCGGCGGGAATGATGCGCCGGACGTAGGCGCGAAAAGCGTCGCGTATGCTGGCCGGGTTCTGGTCGCCGACAAGGCGGAAGGTGATCTTGGCCCGCGCCTCGGCCGGGATGACCGTCTTCGAGCCCTCGCCGGTGTAGCCGGCGATGATGCCGTTGATGTCGAAAGCCGGGCGCGACTGGATCTGCTCGATGACGTAGCGGTCCTTCTCGCCGGCGGGCTCCGAGAGCCCCACCGGACCGAGGAACGTCTGCGCATCGAGGCCGAGGCCGCGCCACTGCTCACGCACGTCCTCGGGAATATCCGGCACGCCTTCGTAGAAACCGGGGATGGTGACGCGCCCGTCCTTGTCCCGTAGCGCGGCGATGACGCCGGCCAGCACGTGGATGGCGTTGTTCGCCGCCCCGCCGAACAGGCCCGAATGCAGGTCGCGGTCGGCGGTGCGGATGATGATCTCGTCATGCACCAGCCCGCGCAGGCCGGTGGTGATGGCGGGCGTGTCGGCGTCCCACTGGTTGGTGTCGCACACCAGCACCGCGTCGGCGCGCAGCTGCGCGAGGTTTTGCTCGACGAAGGCCGGCAGGTTGACGGAGCCGACCTCCTCCTCGCCCTCGATCAGCACCGAGACGTCGACGGGCAGCGCGCCCGTGACCGCCTTCCAGGCGCGCACGGCCTCCAGAAAAGTCAGGATCTGCCCCTTGTCGTCGGCGGCGCCGCGCGCGCGGATCACCTTCGAGCCATCGGGCAGGGTCTCGAGGCGCGGCTCGAACGGCTGGCTGTGCCACAACTCCAGCGGATCGACAGGCTGCACGTCATAATGGCCATAGAACAGCACGTGCGGCTTTTTGGCCTTTTCGCCCTCTCCCGTCTGATGGCCCAGCACCACCGGATGGCCCTTCGTGGGATGGACGTCGGCGGCGAATCCGAGCCCGTCGAGTTCCGCCTTCACGTGTTCGGCGGCGCGCCGGCAGTCGGCCGCGTGGGCGGGATCGGTCGAGATCGAGGCGATGCGCAAAAATGCGAACAGGCGCTCCAGCGAGGCGTCGAGATGGGCGTCGATATGAGCGAGAACAGCGTCGAGCTGCGACATTTTTTCGGTTATCCTTCAGAAATAACGCATCAATTCGAGAACGGTCAGCGGCGCAGGATGCCACCCAGCGTGCCGCGCACGATGGCGCGGCCGATGCTGCTGCCCGTGCGCCCGCCCACCTTGCGGCCGATGTCGGCGGCGAGCTGGCCGAGCACGGTGTTGGTCACCGTGCGCGTGACGTCGCGGGCAACGACCTGCCCCGTCGACAGGCGCTCGCCGCGTGGGCGGCTGGTGCCGAAGATCGACCCCAGCAGATCGCCGATCTCGCCGAGCGCGCCCTCTTCAGCCTGCGGGGCGTTGGTGGCTTCCGCCGCCTCCTGCGTGCGGCTGGTCAGCACTTCATAGGCGGACTCGCGGTCGATGGCTTTTTCGTAGAGGCCGCGCAGCGGGCTTTCCTTGATCAGCGCGGCGCGCTCCTCCGCCGTCAGCGGCCCGACGCGCGAGGAAGGCGGCGCAATCAGCGTGCGGCTGACCATTTCGGGCGCGCCGCGCGCATCGAGCAGCGACACCAGCGCCTCGCCCACCGCAAGCTCCCCGATGGCCTTCTCGGTATCGAAGGCCGGGTTCTGGCGAAAAGTCTGGGCGGCGGCGCGCACGGCCTTCTGGTCGCGCGGCGTGAAGGCGCGCAGCGCGTGCTGCACCCGGTTGCCGAGCTGGCCCAGCACGTTGTCGGGCACATCGAGCGGGTTCTGCGTCACGAAATACACGCCCACGCCCTTGGAGCGGATGAGGCGCACCACGCGCTCCACCGCCTCCAGCAGCGCTTTCGGCGCGTTGTCGAACAGCAGGTGCGCCTCGTCGAAGAAAAACACCAGCACCGGCTTGTCCGGGTCGCCGATCTCGGGCAGATGCTCGAACAGCTCCGACAGAAGCCACAGCAGGAAAGTGGCGTAGAGGCGCGGGTTGTTCATCAACTGGTCGGCGGCCAGCACGTTGATGGTGCCGCGCCCGTCGCGGTCGGTGCGCAGCAGATCGTTGATCTCCAGCGCCGGCTCGCCGAAGAACTTCTCGGCGTTCTGGTTCTCGAGCACCAGCAGGCGGCGCTGGATGGTGCCCACCGACTGCTTGGCGACGTTGCCGTACTGGCCGCT
>CALMIK010000056.1 GCA_937863995.1 uncultured Chelatococcus sp. | reverse complement strand
TGGATGCTGTAGCTTGTCCGCTATTGTCGACGCGACATATCCCCGTCATGGTTCTGGTGCAGTACGATTTCAATCGGAACAGCGCGGCGCGGCGGAGCCTTCTCTTCGGTCGCATCTGGTGGAGGTATCGATGAAGGAAGCGATCACGGCGCGGGAAGCCGCAGACATCATCCCCGATGGAGCCGTCCTGGCCATTGGCGGCTTCATGGGCGTCGGCACGCCGCATCGCGTCGTCGACGCGCTGGTGGAAGCCGGCCGCCGGAATCTCACCGTCATCGGCAACGATGCCGGCCGCCCGGATTTCGGCATCGGCCGCCTGGTTCGCGCGCGCGCCGTGTCGAAGCTGATCGTGTCGCACATCGGCCTCAACCCGGAAGCGCAGAAGCAGATGATCGAAGGCGATGTCGTCATCGATCTCGTGCCGCAGGGAACGCTCGTCGAGCAGCTGCGCGCGGCGGGCTTCGGCCTCGGCGGCGTGCTGACCAAGACCGCGCTCGGCACGCCCGAGGCCGATGGCAAGCGCGTCATCGAGATCGACGGCGAGGACTGGCTCTACGAGCCGCCGCTGAAGGCCGATTTCGCCCTCATTCATGCCGACCAGGCCGACTACGTCGGCAATCTCACCTACCAGCTCACCGCCACCAACTTCAACCCGATCATGGCCATGGCGGCAGAGACGGTCATCTGCGAGCCGCGTGTCATCGTGCCCGTGGGCGTCATTCCGCCGGATGCGGTTCGTACCCCCGGCGTGCTCGTCAAACACCTGATTGCAAGGGGCTGATCATGGAAGCCGTCGAAATCATCCAGCGCCGCGTCGCGCGTGAGCTCAACCCGGGCACGCTCGTCAACCTCGGCATCGGCCTGCCCACCGGCGTGTCGCAATTCGTGCCGGCGGAATTTTCCGTCTTCTTCCAGTCCGAGAACGGTATCATCGGCATGAGCGCCCGCCCGCCGGAAGGCATGGAGGACGCCGATCTCACCGACGCCGGCGGCGGTTTCGTCTCCGCGCTGCCGGGTGCTGCCACCATCGACAGCGCCGTGTCCTTCGGCCTGATCCGTGGCGGCCACGTCGACGCCACCGTGCTCGGCGGCCTTGAGGTCGACGAGAACGGCCAGCTCGCCAACTGGGTCGTGCCCGGCAAGATGGTGCCCGGCATGGGCGGCGCCATGGACCTCGTGACCGGCGCGCGGCGTGTGCTTATCGCCATGCAGCACACCGCGCGCGGCAAGCCGAAGATCGTGCCCAAGTGCACGCTGCCGCTGACCTCGCTGCGCCGGGTGACGCTGATCATCACCGATCTCGCGGTGATCGAGCCCACCGAAGACGGGCTGGTGCTGCGTGAGCGCGCGCCGGGCGTGGTGGTCGACACCATTCTCGAAAACACCACCGCGAAGCTGCATGTGCCCGATTACGTGCCAGAGATGGTGCTTAACGTGCGCAGCCTCGACGAGGCGGTTCGCGACGCCGCGTAAAGCGGCGCCGCATCGCTGAAAACGATTCGCGATCGGCCTCAGGCGGGGCCGGTCGCCAGTGGCAGGTCATGGCGCGAGCCCCATTCCGCCCATGAGCCGTCATAGAGCGCCGATACCGGCTTGCCCGCCACGTGCAGGCCAAGCGCCAGGACGGCGGCCGTCACGCCAGAGCCGCAGGTGACGACCACGGGCTTTGCCGTATCGACACCGGCCCCGGCGAAAACCTGCTCGATTTCCTGTGGATTTTTCAGTCGACCGTCGCGCAGCAATTCGCTGTAGGGCACGTTGCGGCTGCCGGGAATATGGCCGGCGCGAACTCCCGCGCGCGGCTCCGGCGCGTCGCCGCGAAAACGGGGGGCGCCGCGCGCGTCGACGATCTGCGCGCTCCCAGCGTCGACATGCGCCTTGACGGCGGTGGCGTCCGCGGCCGTTTCGAGCGATTGACCGACAGTGAAGGTCGCGGGCGCACGCGCCACCGGCCCTGATTCCAACGGCAGGCCGGCGTCGCGCCAGGCAGGCAGGCCGCCGTCCAGCACGCGGACATCGCGTGCGCCGAAGTGGCGAAGCGTCCACCAGACGCGCGCGGCCGAGAAAAGGCCGGCGCCATCGTAGACCACAATCGTATCGGTATCCGCGATGCCGAGTTCGCCAGTTGCGACGGCGAAATTTTCGGGGCGGGGCAGGGTGTGGGGAAGGCCCGAGGAGGCGTCGCTGATGGCGTCGATGTCGAAACGGATGGCGCCGGGAACATGCGCGGCGAGATATTCGGCCTGCGCATCGCGGTTCTGATCCGGCAGATACCATGAGCCGTCGACGACGACGACCGACGCATCGGGTTGGTCGCCGCGAAGCCCGAGCTTCCCGGCAAGCCATTCAGCGGAGACGATGGGTGAAGACATGGTGCGCTCCCGCAATCTCTGGCGGCGCCGAAGCGGGCCGCGCGAATGCGCACGCATTGTTGCGCATCCGCCGGGGAGGGTGCAAGCACCGGTGGCAGGCGAGTGCCGGCAGGATCGTTATCGAGGCGACAGAATCATGATCATCTGGCGGCCTTCGAGCTGCGGCTCACTTTCCACCTTGGCGATTTCAGTTGTGTCGCCCTTCACGCGGATCATGAGCTTGTAGCCGAGATCCTGGTGAGCCATTTCGCGGCCACGGAAACGCAGCGTGACCTTGACCTTGTCGCCTTCCTCGAAGAAACGCTGCATCGCCTTCAGCTTGACGCCATAATCGTTGTCGTCGATACCGGGGCGAAGCTTGATTTCCTTCACCTCGACCGTCTTCTGACGCTTGCGCGCCTCGGCGGACTTCTTCTGTTCGAGGAACTTGAACTTGCCGTAGTCGAGCAGCTTGCAGACGGGCGGCGCCGAATTCGGCGCGATCTCGACGAGATCGAGTCCGGCTTCCTCGGCCATGCGCAGGGCGTCGAAAAACGACACGACGCCGCGATTCTGGCCTTCCTCGTCGATAAGCTGAACTTCACGAACGCCACGGATGTCTCGGTTGGCGCGCGGCCCTTCTTTTTGCGGAACCGCAAGCGATCTTATGGGGCGGCGAATGGCTGGTCTCTCCTGATTGATGGCGGGCAGGTCATGGACAGGTCCCGGATCAACCGAACAAACAGACTGCCTTCCCTGCCACGACGCTTTGCCTCGATAGTTGGGAACATTTGCATAAAGCTTCGCAATGTCAATAGTATCAGAGGCCACGCAGGCACGAAAAAACCGGCGGTGTCACCGTCCGCGCCTCGCGGGCGTGTTCGCGAGCAGTTGCGCGTAGACGTCAAGTGTCTCATTCACCATGTATTCCAGCGAAAAATGCGTCTCCACGTGCCGGCGCGCCCGCGCCTTAAGCGCCTGCTGCGCCGATGCGCCAAGCGCGAACACCTCCCGGATGGCGTCTGCCAGCGCCCGCGCGTCGCCGGCCGGCGTGCGCCATCCCGTGCGTTCGTTGGCCGCGACTTCGGGCGGGCCGAGAACGGTTTCGGGCACAGCCCCGAGATCGGACACGATCACCAGCGTGCCCATGGCCTGCGCCTCCACCGCCACGCGGCCGAAAGCCTCCGGCTCGGTCGAGGGCACGACGACGAGCGCCGAGGCTAGCATCGCCGCCGGCATGTCCGTGCAATGGCCGACCCGGCGCACGATCTCGCCGAGGCCCCGGTCGGCGATATCCTTGTCGAGCTGGCGCACGTAGCCCTCGCGCCCCTGCGGATCGCCGGCCAGCACGAACACCACGTCCTCGATGCCCTCGTCGCGCAGCTGGCCCGCCGCCTCGATCAGCACACGCTGGCCCTTCCAGAACGTGAGGCGGGCGGCGAGCAGCACGATCCGCTGGTAGGGCGCGACGCCCCATGCCTTGCGCAGCGCCTCCACCCGCTCGGGCGCAACCTTGTCCGGCTGGTAGCGGGACAGGTCGGTGCCGCGATGGATCACCTTCACCCGGCCGTGCGAGACGGCATGCGCCGCCTCGATGAGCCCGGCCGTGTAGCGCGAATTGGCGATGACCACGTCGCCGCGCGCCATCACGGAATTGTAGAGAACCTTGACGGCGGATTTGCCCGAATAGCTGCCGTGATACGTGGTAACGAACGGCAGGCGCAGCGCCCGCGCGGCGGTGAGCGCCACCCAGGCCGGCGCGCGCGAGCGGGCGTGGATGAGCGCCACGCCTTCCTGCTGGCAGATGCGGATGAGCTTGCGCGCGTTGATCGCCATGGACAACGGGTTCTTGGTGCGCGCCGGGAAGGGAATCCAGATGCCGCCGTTTGCCTGCAGCTCGCCGATGAGCCTGCCGCCCTCGGTGGCGACGAGGGCGCGCGCGCCCGCTTCCGCGAGGCCCGCCGCGATGTCGACCGTGGTGCGTTCTGCGCCGCCGGCCTCGAGCTCCGGCACGATCTGCAGGATGGTGCGGCCCTGCAACGGGTGCGGCGCCCCCGACAGCGCGTTGGCGGTGGGTGCGGCGTGGGAAGCGCCTTGTCGGGAAGCGCCTTGTCGCATCGTCAGGTCCGCCGTTGTAAAAGGGCTGCGGGAAGAGATTCGCCTAAAGCCATGCTGGCAGTGGAGCGCATGAAAGTGAACCAGCCTAAACCGCAATATTTCGTTAATTCAACGCCAACAGGCGACCGCAGGCTCGCTTTCCTGTCCCGCGCCGGCAACTGGCCCGCGGTGGTGTGGCTCGGAGGGTTTCGCTCCGACATGCGCGCGACCAAGGCCGAAGCCCTCGACGCCTGGGCGGCGCGCGCGGGCCGCACCTTCCTGCGCTTCGATTACTCGGGGCACGGCGAATCGGACGGTCGCTTCGAGGACGGCACCATCTCCGACTGGCTGTCGGACGCGGTCGCCGTCATCTGCGCCGAGGCCGGGCCGTCGCCGGCGCTGGTGGGCTCGTCCATGGGCGGGTGGCTGGCGCTTCTGGCCGCGCGCGCCCTTGCCGGGACGCTGTCCGCGCCTTCGGCGTTGGTGCTGATCGCGCCGGCGGTCGACTTCACCGACAAGCTGATGTGGGCCACGATGACGCAGGAACAGCGCGAGACCATCGAGGGCGCCGGCCAGCTCCTGGTGCCCTCGGCCTACGGCGAGCCCTATCCCATCACCCGCGCGCTCATCGAGGACGGTTCGAGCCACAACCTGTTCGGCGCGCCCATCCGCCCGGGCTGCCCGGTGCACATCCTGCAAGGCATGCAGGACCCGGACGTGCCGTGGCGCCATGCGCTCGAACTCGTCGATCATCTCCCCGGCGAAGCGACAACGGTGACGCTCATCAAGGACGGCGACCATCGTCTTTCCCGCCCGCAGGATATCGATCTGCTGGTCAACACCGTGGAACGCGCGGTTCGCCCGTGAACGAAAACGCCGCCGCATGGTCCATGCGGCGGCGCGTATCCAAAACGCAGGTGTACAGCTGTCAGTGAACGTTCACGGCCTCGAGGTCGTGCGCCCATGCGTTGGCGATGGCCGTGTCGCGGTTGTCGGTGACGGCGATCGGCGTGCCATCGGCGGCCAGTATCGCGAAAAGCTTCAGGCCGGGCTTGATGGCGGGCGCGTCGGGGAAGAGATTCTTCACCTCTTCCGACTTGATGGAACGCAGGTACGCGACCTTGCCCCCACCCGCGAGGCCGAAAGCCTGCCTGTCGGTGACATCGCCGTTGAATTCAAATGAACCGTTGATCATCGCACTCTCCTTCAGAAGCAGTGGCGAGCTGCGGCCGCGATCATTCGCGCGCCGAAATATCGATCCGCCGGACGATGCGCTGGGCCTCGGGCCTGACCAGATCGATCGACAGGAGCCCGTTTGCCAGGTCGGCCCCCAACACCTCCATGCCGTCAGCGAGAAGAAACGACCGCTGGAACTGCCGCGCCGCGATGCCGCGGTGCAGATAGTGCCGGTTCTTCTCGTCCGTCTGCCGACCTCTTATGACGAGTTGGTTCTCGTCCACAGTGATTTCAAGCTGCTCGCGTAAAAATCCCGCCACCGCCAGCGTGATGCGCAGCCGGTCCGGGCAGTTGGCCTCGCCGGGAACGCGCTCGATGTTATAGGGGGGATATCCGTCGCTCGCGGTCTTGGTGACGCGGTCGAGCGCACGCTCGATCTCATCGAATCCGAGCAGGAACGGCGAAGACAAGGACGGCACGCGCGACATGTCCGAAGCCCTTTTTGGCACTTCGTTTCAATTGATCCCCGCACGGCCCGCCCAGGCAGCGCCATGCGAAAACAGCTGTCGCGAATATGATGTTTGCGCCGCACGCGGTCAAGAGCGGCGGAAATCAGGCGGCAAAAGAGACGCGCGAGGCAAATGCGGCTTGGGGGACAATCGTCCTTGCAAGCCGATCGAATTAGACATAAACATATATTTATATGATCTTTGGCGCGTTGTGCGGTGTGGCGGCCGCGAGGCGCGCGCCTGCATCCGCGCAAGCCATGGCGGTGGATGCGTTGCCCGCCGCAAGCGGGCGGTTACAGGAGCTTTTTCGCGATGACGGCCCCGTTGCCCGTTTCCCTGCCGGCAATGCTGACGACGCTCAAGGCGGCGGGCGAGGAGACGCGCCTGCGCATCATCGCCCTGCTGACCGAAGGCGAACTCAACGTTTCCGACCTCACGGACATTCTCGCCCAGTCGCAGCCGCGCATATCGCGCCATCTCAAGCTGCTGACGGAAGCCGGGCTCATCGAGCGCCAGCGCGAGGGCGCGTGGGCGTTCTTCCGGCTCGCCGAGCAGAGCGCCGGCGCGGTCGCGGTGCGTGACCTGGTGCGGCGCCTCGACCGCGGCGACGCGCAACTGCAGGCGGACAGGGAGCGGCTGCAGGCGGTGCGCGAGGCGCGCGCGCAGGCGGCGCAGGCGCACTTTTCCCGCATCGCCGATCATTGGGATGCGATGCGCTCGCTCCATGTGCCGGAGGAAGCGGTGGAATCCGCCATCAGCGAGGTGCTCGGCGCGCAGCAGTTCCATGCTGTGCTCGATCTCGGCACCGGCACCGGGCGCATGCTGCAGCTTCTCGCCGCGCGCACGGAAAGGGCGGTGGGGCTCGACGCCAGCCACGGCATGCTCGCGGTCGCCCGCGCCAATCTGGAGCAGGCGGGCCTCAACCACGTGCAGCTGCGCCAGGGCGATATCCATGCCCTGCCGGTGGATCGCAACGCGTTCGATCTGGTGCTCATCCACCAGGTGCTGCACTTCCTCGACGATCCGGCGCGCGCCATCCGCGAGGCGGCGGCGGCGCTGGCGCCGGGCGGGCGGCTTCTCATCGTCGATTTCGCCGCCCACGATCTCGAATTCCTGCGCGAGCGGCACGCCCACAGGCGGCTCGGATTTTCCTTCGAGCAGATGAAGGGGTGGCTGGAGGATGTGGGGCTCGATCTCGTGTCCCACCGCGATCTCGCGCCGCCGTCGCCATCCGCCGATCAACTGACCGTATCGCTTTATCTTGCCCGCGACCGGCGCGTCATCACCGATCTCGTGCCCGATCAAACCCTGCGTGCGATTGCCTGAGTGGAGCCAAGCATGTCCGTTCACCCGCCCCGTCCCGGCTTTCGCGCCAGCAGGGAGACGAGCACTCCGGTGCGTGTTTCCTTCGAGTTCTTCCCGCCCAAGACCGAGGCGATGGAGGAAGCGCTGTGGGCATCGATCAAGCGGCTGGAGCCGCTGGGGCCGGCATTCGTGTCGGTGACCTATGGGGCGGGCGGCTCCACGCGCGAACGCACCCATGCCACCGTCAAGCGCATGCTGGAGGAGACGCCGCTGCGGCCCGCCGCGCATCTCACCTGCGTGTCGGCGACGCGCGCGGAGGTGGATGACGTCATTCGCGCCTATTTCGATGTCGGCGTGCGCCACATCGTGGCGCTGCGCGGCGATCCGGCCGGCGGCATCGGGACCCGGTACGAGCCTCACCCGGAAGGCTACGCCTCGACCGCCGACCTCATCGGCGGCATCAAGGCCGTGGGCGATTTCGAGGTCAGCGTGTCCGCCTATCCGGAAAAGCACCCCGAGAGCGAGAGCGTCGCCGCCGACATCGACGTGCTGCGCCAGAAGGTCGAGGCGGGGGCGACGCGAGCCATCACCCAGTTCTTCTTCGATAACGACACGTATTTTCGCTATCTCGACAAGGTGCGGGCGGCCGGGATCGACATTCCCATCGTGCCCGGCATCCTGCCCGTGCAGAACTTCCGCCAGACGGCGGCGTTCGCGGCTCGCACCGGCGCGCACGTGCCGGCGTGGCTGGCCCAACGCTTCGACGGCCTCGACGACGACGTTGAGACGCGCCGGCTCATCGCGGCCGCGGTCGCGGCGGAGCAGGTGGTCGATCTTGTGGACAGGGGCGTCACCGACATTCACTTCTACACCATGAACCGCGCCGATCTCGTATACGCCATCTGCCATCTGCTAGGGCTGCGTCCCCGGGCCGACAGGCAGCAGGCGGCGGCGTGACGCGGGCGTGAGGGCGAGGCAGAAAGCATGAGCGAGCATCGGGAACGGCCGGTTCCGGCAGACGGGGCGGATGTCCGCAAGGCGTTGCGGGAGGCCGCGCGCCAGCGCATCCTGATCCTCGACGGCGCCATGGGCACCATGGTGCAGGGCCTTCGGCTCGGCGAGGACGATTTTCGCGGCGAACGGTTCAGGAACCACGAAGGCGACCTGAAGGGCAACAACGACATCCTCGTGCTCACCCGCCCGGACGCCATCCGCGACATCCACCTGCAGTATTTCCTCGCCGGGGCCGACATCGTCGAGACCAACACGTTCTCCGGCACCTCCATCGCGCAGGCCGATTACGCGCTCGAATCCGCCGTCCACGACATCAACTTCGAGGGCGCGCGGCTGGCGCGCGAGGCCGCCGTGCTGGCGCAGAAGCAGGATGGCCGCCGCCGCTTCGTCGCTGGCGCCATCGGCCCGACCAACCGCACGCTGTCCATCTCGCCGGACGTCAACGATCCGGGCTATCGCGCCGTCACCTTCGACGAGGTGCGCGACGCCTACGCCGAGCAAACGCGCGGACTTGTCGCGGGCGGCTCGGACATCATCCTGATCGAGACCATTTTCGACACGCTGAACGCCAAGGCGGCGGCGATCGCCTGCCGGCAGGTGTTCGCGGAGATGGGCGTCGATCTGCCAATCATGATCTCCGGCACGATCACGGACCTCTCGGGGCGCACGCTGTCGGGCCAGACGCCGACCGCGTTCTGGAATTCCCTGCGCCATGCCGAGCCGTTCTCCATCGGCCTCAATTGCGCCCTGGGGGCGCGCGAGATGCGGGCGCACATCCAGGAGCTGGGGCAGGTGGCGGACACGCTGGTGTGCGCCTATCCGAACGCCGGCCTGCCGAACGAATTCGGCCTATACGACGAAAGCCCCGAAGCGATGTCGAAGCTCGTCGGCGAGTTCGCCGAGGCGGGGCTCGTCAACGTGCTCGGCGGCTGCTGCGGCACGACCCCCGACCATATCCGCGCCATCGCGCAGACGGTCGCCGGCAAGGCGCCGCGCGTGCCGGCCGAGCACAAGCCGCTGCTGTCGCTCTCCGGCCTCGAGCCGTTCACGCTCACCGAGAGCATTCCGTTCGTCAACATCGGCGAGCGCACCAACGTCACCGGCTCTGCCCGCTTCCGCAAGCTCGTCACCGCCGGCGACTACGCCACGGCGCTGGAAGTGGCGCGCGACCAGGTCGCGGCGGGCGCGCAGGTCATCGACGTCAACATGGACGAGGGCCTGCTCGACGGCGTGAAGGCGATGACGACCTTCCTCAACCTCGTCGCCTCCGAACCCGACATCGCCCGCGTGCCGGTGATGGTCGATTCGTCCAAGTTCGAGGTCATCGAGGCTGGCCTCAAGTGCTTGCAGGGCAAGGGTATCGTCAATTCGATCTCGCTGAAGGAAGGCGAGGAGAAGTTCCTGCACGAGGCCCGCATCGTGCGCGGCTACGGCGCGGCGGTGGTCGTGATGGCCTTCGACGAGGTGGGGCAGGCCGATACCGAGAACCGCAAGGTCGAGATCTGCACGCGCGCCTACAAGCTGCTCACCGAGGAAGTCGGCTTCCCGCCCGAGGACATCATCTTCGATCCCAACGTGTTCGCGGTCGCGACCGGAATCGACGAGCACGACAACTACGGCGTCGACTTCATCGAAGCCACGCGGCGCATCCGCCGCACGCTGCCGCACGCGCATATCTCGGGCGGCGTGTCGAACCTGTCGTTCTCGTTCCGCGGCAACGAACCGGTGCGCGAGGCCATGCACGCCGTGTTCCTCTACCACGCCATCCAGGCGGGCATGGACATGGGCATCGTCAACGCGGCGCAGCTCGCCGTTTACGACGAGATCGCCCCCGTGCTGCGCGAGGCCTGCGAGGATGTGGTGCTCAACCGCCGCAAGGAGGGCGTGAACAACACTGAGCGGCTGCTGGCGCTGGCCGAGGATTACAAGGGCGGCAAGGGCAAGCAGGCCCGCGAGGCCGACCTGACGTGGCGCACGTGGGAGGTCGGCAAGCGGCTGGAGCACGCGCTCGTCAACGGCATCACCGACTTCATCGAAGAGGACGTCGAGGAGGCGCGCCTTGCCGCCGCCCGGCCGCTCCATGTCATCGAGGGGCCGCTGATGTCAGGCATGAATGTGGTCGGCGACCTCTTCGGCGCGGGAAAAATGTTCCTGCCGCAGGTGGTCAAGTCCGCGCGCGTCATGAAGCAGGCGGTGGCGTGGCTGATGCCCTTCATGGAGAAGGAACGGCAGGAAACCGGCCTCGACCAGCGCTCGAGCGCCGGCAAGGTGCTGATGGCCACCGTGAAGGGCGACGTGCACGACATCGGCAAGAACATCGTCGGCGTCGTTCTGGCGTGCAACAACTACGAAATCGTCGATCTCGGCGTGATGGTGCCGGCGCAGAAGATTCTCGACACCGCCCGCATCGAGAATGTCGACATCATCGGTCTTTCCGGCCTCATCACTCCCTCGCTCGACGAGATGGCGCATGTGGCAGCCGAACTCGAGCGCGAGGGCTTCGACATCCCGCTGCTCATTGGCGGCGCCACCACGAGCCGCGTGCACACGGCGGTGAAGATCCACCCGAATTACGGGCGCGGGCAGGCCATCCACGTCAACGACGCGAGCCGCGCGGTCGGCGTGGTGTCGTCGCTGTTGTCCGATGTGCAGCGTCCTGCCTACATCGCCTCCATCCGCGAGGAATACGCCAGGGTGGCCAGCGCCCACGCCCGGGCCGAGGCCGACAAGAAGCGCGTGCCGATCGAGACAGCGCGCGCCAACAAGGTCGCGATCGACTGGGACGCCTATACGCCGCCGAAGCCCACGTTCACCGGCACGCGGACGTTCAGCGCCTACGACGTGGGGGAACTCGCCCGCTATATCGACTGGACGCCGTTCTTCCAGTCGTGGGAGCTCAAGGGCCGTTTCCCGCAGATCCTCGACGATCCCGAGCAGGGCGGGGTCGCGCGCCAGCTCTACGCGGAGGCGCAGGAGATGCTGAAGCGCATCGTCGACGAGCGCTGGTTCACGCCCAAGGCCGTGATCGGCTTCTGGCCGGCGAACGCGGTCGGCGACGACATCGCGCTCTACACCGGCGAAAGCCGCGCGGAGCGGCTGGCGGCGTTCCACACCCTGCGCCAGCAGCTCACCCGCCGCGACGGCAAGCCGAACGTGGCGCTGTCCGACTTCGTCGCGCCGCGCGACAGCGGCAAAGCCGATT
The DNA here is from genome assembly GCA_937863995.1 of uncultured Chelatococcus sp. Taxonomy (GTDB): domain Bacteria; phylum Pseudomonadota; class Alphaproteobacteria; order Rhizobiales; family Beijerinckiaceae; genus Pseudochelatococcus. The sequence continues at coordinate 6,966 of CALMIK010000056.1, read as the reverse complement.
ACATCGGCGGCTTCGTGGTGACGTCCGGCCTGGCCGAGGAGCGCATCGCCAAGCGCTTCGAGCGCGCCAACGACGATTATGCCTCGATCATGGTCAAGGCGCTCGCCGACCGGCTGGCGGAAGCCTTCGCCGAGCGCATGCACCAGCGCGTGCGGCGCGAGTTCTGGGGCTACGCGCCCGATGAACGCGAAGACGACTACGAAAGCCTGATCGCGGAAAGCTATGCCGGCATCCGCCCCGCGCCCGGCTATCCGGCCCAACCCGACCATACCGAGAAGGCGACCCTGTTCGCGCTGTTGAAGGCAGAGCAGAACGCCGGCGTCAAGCTGACGGAAAGCTATGCCATGTGGCCGGGCTCCTCGGTATCGGGCCTCTATCTGTCGCATCCCGGCTCGTTCTACTTCGGCGTCGCCAAGGTGGAGCGCGATCAGGTCGAAGATTACGCCGCGCGCAAGGGCATGGACATCACTGAAGCCGAGCGCTGGCTGGGGCCGATCCTGAACTACGATCCGGCGAACTACCGGCGCGAGACCGCTGCTTGAGTTCATGCCCGCGAGGCGCGCTGATCCCGCGCGCCTCGCGGCATTCATCGGCGTATCTTTGCGCTATAATCCGGCGTTTCGGAAACAATGGCATGCGCCAACCGATGGCGTTGCCTTAATGCGCGCATATTTGACGCTCAAAAGTACGGCAGGCAATATTTATTGAGAACTTTATTCTCGAAAGATACTTCTCATGTCCACCGGATCGAAGCATGAATTGCTGCTGAGGGATTTCGGAAAGCGCGTCGGCATCGACAATCTGGCGCTCAATGGCCGCAACGACGTGCGCATCGTCTTCAACGGACAGGCCGTCGATATCCGGTACGATCCCGAGAAGGACATGATCCTGATCGCTTCGGCGATCGCCGGCATCGACGCCGGCGACAACGGCTTCCTGCTCGCCAACGTCCTCGAGCTCAATCTCGCCCACGCGCTGACGGGCAACGGCACGGTGGGGCTCGATCGCCGCGACAACAAGCTTCACTACGTCAACTACATCGCGATAGGCGGGCTCGAAAGCGTGGCTTTCTGCAATCTCATGGCGGCGTCCCTGCGCACAATTGGGCTGTGGGTAAAAGCGGTGAAAGCTCGCACATTTTTTGAGCAGCCGGTATCATTCGGCCAATCACCCGCATCCGATCCGATTTCGATGCGCCGGGTGTGACGACATATTCCCGCGATGATCCTTGTCCGGTGCTCCGGCCTTGGCCCATCGCCGCTCTTGATGCTGCGTGAAATAATTATTTCTGTATATTTGCCAACAGGGTAGGGCATAGCCATGGCGAATCTGGATGCCGAGATGGGGAGTCGCGTGCCGGCCGTTCCGCTTGCCGGTGTGCCTCACGCGCGCATGAACGCTCTGCCGGACGATGAGCAGGAAGAAGACGACATTCTCGCGCAGATCGTGCCCGCGGGCGAAGCTCAAGACGTGCCCATCTTCGACAGCATAAAGAACGCGCCATCCGCCTACTGCTCCTATCTCACTGCGGGCTATGAGCACGACTGCGCAGTCGGCAGCTTGATGGTCGGCGGGCCGGATGCCTCGGCAGTGCGGAAGGTTGCCGGCACCATCGGCAAGGGAGTCTTCGTGTTCGTCGGCTGCGTGTTTCGCCCGGTCGGCTTGGTGGCGCTGACGCGCTGGGCCGGAGGCGTCATCGCCGGATTCGGCAGCTGGGTGAAGCGAGGCTGCATTTCGCTGGCCGAGTTCGTCGTCAATACCGTCGCGAATAAATGGGCGAAGAAAGCGGCCGATGATCAAAGTTACGTCGACGTGGCGCTGGACGGATTCGTGCGGCGCATCGACGGAATCGTGAGCGATCCTGCACGGCCGCCCGAAGTGCGAGGGGCGGCGCGCAACCTGCAGGCTTATCTGGGGGGACACCTGGGTCAGCACGCTGCCGACAGGATCGATGAAGCTGTCAACGGCGACGCTTTTCGGGCTTCGCTCGACAACGCGGCTAAAAATGTGCGCAAAGTCGTTGTGCAAAAGGTCGTGGAGGACGGGAGACCCTACGCCTACGCCGGCCTAGCCGCGGGCATCGCCGGCACCGCAATGGCGATCTACTCAGGCCGCGCGCAGGAGATGGCGGCGAGCGTTATCGTCGGGGCTGCATCCGCCGCCGTCGGCGCGGCGTTGTACTACTGGACCGACTCCGGCCCGGACGAGGTGGCTGTTGCGGCGGCGGGCAATTTCCTACATTTGGCTGACGACGACAGTGACGACGAGTATGTATTTGGCCCCTGAGTCCACCTTCGGCCACTGGCAATGTCCCGTCTGAAGCGCTATCTGCGGATAGCTGTAAGACGAAGGACGAGTTGGTTGGCGGCGATGTATCAGGATATGGTTTCCCGCAAGGGGGCGTCCGCGACGGCGCTTGTGGTCCGTCGGGCGTCCGGTGCTGGACGATCCGCATGAACGATTTTCTGAACGAGGGACGCCCGCGCCCGGCCGGACATGCGGTGCGAACGCCGCGACTCGTGGTGTTTTCCGGTGCCGGCATCAGCGCCGAATCCGGCATCGCGACGTTTCGCGACAGTGACGGCCTTTGGCACGGGCACGATCCGCGCGAGGTCGCGAATTACGACACATGGCGCACCAACCACACGCTGGTGCACGCGTTCTACAACCACCGGCGCGAGGAACTCCGCAAGGCGGAACCGAATGCCGCCCATGCCGCGGTCGCCGAGTGGCAACGGGCGTATCCCGAGCGCGTCGTCAACATCACGCAGAACATCGACGATCTTTTCGAGCGTGCCGGCGTCGTGGATACGGTGCACCTGCACGGTTTCCTGCGCAACATCCGCAATATCCGCACCGGCGAGCTGCGCGATATCGGCTATGAAAGCTTCGATCCCGAAACCGATCCGCAGCGGGTAATTAAGCCGGACGTGGTCTTTTTCGGCGAGCACGCTCCTCTCTACCAGGTGCTCGGCGAACTCGCCGGCAGCCTCACGACGAGCGACACCATCATCAGCGTCGGCAGCTCGGGGGCGGTGGTGAACATCGACGCCATCGTGGAAGCGACCGGAGCCTTCGGCATCCTCAACATCCTCGACAACGTGGTCGGCGCCATCGACGAGCATGTCTGGCACGAGCACTTCTTCGAGCCCGCGACGCAGGCGATCGGCGCCATCGACGCCATCGTCCGCGAGCGGATGGGGCCGGCCGACAGCGCCGGTGCGTGAGAACCATGGACCACACGACCGCGCCCGACATCTCCCCCGCCGCCACCGCCCGCGCCGATCTCGCCGGCACCTTGCCGCCCGCGCCGGGCAATCCGCCGGTGGAGTGGATCGTGAGCGACGCGCCCGTGACCTATGAGGCCGCCAGCGCCTTCATGGAAGAGCGCGTGGCGGCCATCGCGGACGGGCGCGCCGCCGAGTGCGTGTGGCTGCTGGAGCATCCGCCGCTCTATACGGCGGGCACCTCGGCGCAGGCGGCCGATCTCATCGATGCGCACGGCTTTCCCGTCTACCAGACAGGGCGTGGCGGCCAATACACCTATCACGGCCCCGGCCAGCGCATCGCCTATGTGATGCTGGACCTGCGGCGGCGCGTATCCGGCGGAGCGCCGGACCTGCGGCGCTTCGTCGGCGCGCTGGAGGCGTGGATCATCGCGACACTCGATTCGTTCAACGTGCGCGGCGAACGGCGCGAGGATCGTGTCGGCGTGTGGGTGCGCCGCCCGGAGAAGGGCGACGGCGTAGAGGACAAGATCGCGGCCATCGGCATTCGCGTGCGCCGGGGCGTGACGTTCCACGGCATCAGCCTCAATGTCGAACCGGCGCTGGAGCACTATCGCGGCATCGTCCCTTGCGGCATTCGCGGCCACGGCGTGACAAGCTTGGTCGATCTCGGCCTGCTGGTCGGCATGAATGACGCGGACGTCGCGCTGCGCGCTGCGTTCGAGCCGATTTTCGGCCCGTCGGAGCCAGGCGCGGCACCGTGAGCGGCTTGCACCTCATCAAGCTGTGCGTCGGCGTCGAGTCGGTGGCGGAACTCGCGGCCTGGGTCGCGCAGCGCGGCGGCGAGCACGGCCATACCACGCGCATGAGCCCGAAACGCACGGAAGAGCTGCTCGACGGCGGTTCGCTCTACTGGGTCATCAAGGGGCAGATCGCCTGCCGGCAACGACTTCTCGATCTCGTCGAGGTGCGGGATGCGGACGGCATCCGCCGCTGCAGGCTGGTGCTGGAGGGCGCGGTGGTGCCTGTCGTGCAGCGGCCGTTCAGGGCGTTCCAGGGCTGGCGCTATCTGGCAGGCAAGGACGCGCCGCCCGACATCGGCGATGCCGCCAATGATGGAGAAGCCGCCATGCCGGAGGACATGCGCCGCGACCTCGCAGCGCTGGGGCTGCTGTAGATCGGCCACGCGCTGCATCGCGCCTCGTGCATTTGTGAGGAGCCGCCCAAAACGGCGGCTTTGAAATTTGCACGGAAAATGCGCATAGTCCCGACATGCGACGCGTATCGGAGGTGACCGCGTGAAAACGCCAATGATCTTAGTGAGCGGCCTTCTCGCGGCATTGTTCGCCGGCGCACTTTCCGCTCGCGCGCAGGCGCCGGGCACGGATGGTTGCACGCTGCTGGGCAAGGAAACAGCCGCTGGCGTTCCCTGCAAGGGCGGGCCGCTGAAGGCCGGCGACCCGCGGCTTGGCAAAGCGACCGTGCCGAAGGCGGCGGACAGGGAAGCGCCCCGGCCCAACTCATTCCAGGTCGGCGGCTCCACGGTCACGATCTCCGGATCGGTTCGCGTCGAGGGGGCATACGCACGGTGAGCGGATCATGATCTATCTGCTCGCGGGCGCGGTTGCCGTATGGCTGCTGTGGTGGATCGGCAAGAATTACGCCGAGGCAAATCCCAAGGCGCTGGCAGCGCTGCTGCGCAAGATCGGCGGGTGGGCTGCGATCGCATTCGCGGTCTTGCTTGCCGTGCGCGGGCGCATCGATGTCGCCCTGCTGCTCGGCGGCGCCGGGTGGTGGCTGGTGCAGGGCCGCCGGCTAGACGCGTATCTGGGCAGCCGCTTTTCCATCTGGGGAAAACACGCTGAGAGCGATCCTGACGCGGGGCAGGTCGGTGGCGCGAGGCAGGGCGGCTTGATGACCGAGGATGAGGCCCTTGAGGTGCTTGGCCTTCGTCCAGGGGCAACGGACACCGAAATCCGCGAGGCGCACCGCACCCTGATGAAACGACTGCATCCAGACCAAGGGGGGACGAACTACCTTGCTTCCCGGGTCAATCAGGCCAAAGATGTCTTGATGCGTGGACATCGTTGAAGGCTCCACACCTTGAGTTACGCAAACCGGGAAAAGTTTTACCGGACAATGTTTTGGCGTCAGCCCACCGTTAACACGGGCCGGCGCGTATCAGCCGCGCGTGGCGAAGCAGTCGAAGCCGCTTCTTTTCAGGCTCTTGCATGCCGCCTGCGCACCCTCGGTATCGAAGCCCGAGAACCGCGCGCGGAACAGCGTGACGTTGCCGCGCACCACTTTTTCCGTAAAGGGCGCGGCATCCTCGAGCAGATCGCGCGCCTTTGAGCGCGCCTGCTGCAGCAGGTGGTGCGCCTTGTCCTCGTCGGCGGAAGCGCCGAGCTGGATGATCCATCCGGCTCCGCCCGTGGAAGGCTGCATGGCGGCAACCGTGACTTCGGGCTTCCTGGGCGGGGCGGCTTTATCGAGTGCCCGCGCCGGCTGCACGGAGGCTAGAGTGATCCTGGCGGCGCCGTCCGAGAGAGAATTGTCGGGGCGCGGCGCGGGGACCGGCGCTGGAGCTTCGGCGTAGGCAAGGGCGCCGGTCGTCGACTGGCCGAGAGACCCCGATGCGGGCGTCGCAGTGAGGCCGCCAGCCGAGGCGACGACTGGACGGATGTTCGACAGGTCGATCGCCTTGCCGATGGTCAGCGGCACCGTATCGGACAGCGGTTCGGAGGCAGGCACGAACACCGTGCGGCGAGGCGGCGGGGGCACCTGAGCCGCAACTTGCAGTTCCGGCGCGCGTGCGCTCGGCGCCTCGGCCACGAAGGGCGTGCGGCGGCCGCCGGACTGGGCCTGCGGCAAAGTCTGCGCCAGGATCTGTTCCATGCGATTGTCGCGCTGCGCTCCGGAGCGGCCGCCGAGAACCGAGGCGACGACATGGCGGCCTTCAGCCTTCATCGACGTCAGCAGGTTGAAACCTGAGGCGCGGGTATAGCCGGTCTTGATACCGTCGACGCCCTCGACGCGGCCGAGCAGGCGGTTGTGATTGCCGATGTTCTGCCCGGCATAGTTGAAGCTGCGCGTGCCGAAGTAGGCGTAGTATCGCGGGAAGCGGTCCTGAATGGCGCGACCAAGCACCGTCAGATCGCGCGCGGTGGTGATGTTGGGCGGATTGGCGGGCAGGCCATGCGGGTTCTGGAACGTCGATTTGCTCATGCCGAGCGCGCGCGCCTTGCTGGTCATCATGCGCGCGAATTCTTCCTCGGTTCCGGCGATGTTTTCCGCGATCACCACGGCGACATCGTTGGCGGAACGCGTGATGAGCGCCTTGATGGCGTCCTCGACGCTGATCGTCGAACCGGCGCGCACGCCAAGCTTGGAAGGCGGCTGCGATGCTGCGTATTTGGTGACCCGCAGCCGCGTTCCAAGATTGAAATGGCCGCTTTCGATCTGTTCGAACAGAAGGTAGAGCGTCATGACTTTGGTGATGGAGGCCGGAATGCGCGGCGCATCGGCGTTTTCGGCGAACAACGTGCGGCCGGTGTTTACATCGACGACAATGGCCGCGGAGGGGGGATTGTAGGCGGGCGCCGAAACCTGACGCCGGCCCGCCTGGGCCGGAGTGACCGCACTCGCCACCAAGGCAGCTGCAACGCCTGCGACGCCCGCATAGTTCAAGATGCCGAGACGCTCTCGCCCAACGCAACCCCAGATCATGGCCGCAGCCCCC
>CALMIK010000055.1 GCA_937863995.1 uncultured Chelatococcus sp. | reverse complement strand
GCCGTCTGGCTTGTCGACAACACGGCGCTGACCTTCACGCAGATCGCCGAGTTCTGCAAGCTGCATCCCCTTGAGGTGAAGGGGATCGCGGATGGCGAGGTCGCGTCCGGCATCAAGGGGCTCGACCCCACGGTCAGCGGCCAGATCACCCGTGAAGAGATCGCCAGGGGCGAGAAAGACGTCGCGCACGTCCTGCGCATCGCGCCGCCCAAGGTGAAGCTGCCCGAGGCCAAGCGCCGGCGCGGTCCCCGCTACACCCCGGTTTCCCGCCGTCAGGACAGGCCCAACGCCATCCTGTGGCTGCTGCGCAACCATCCCGAGCTCAAGGACGCGCAGGTCATGCGCCTCGTCGGCACGACGAAGTCCACCATCGAGCAGATCCGCGAGCGCACCCACTGGAATTCGGCCAATCTCTCGCCGTCCGATCCGGTGACGCTCGGCCTGTGCTCGCAGATCGATCTGGACTTCGAAGTCTCGCGCGCCGTCAAGGACGCCCCGCCCCGTCCCGAGGGCGACGGCGGCCGCAGCCTTCTGCCGACCGAAGTCTCCACCGCCCCCGCCGGAGCGTTCGACGACGAGGATGCACCCCGCCGCGGCGGGGCCGAGATCGACGTCGAGAACGTGTTCGCCAAGCTCAAGACGCTCACCCGCGACGACGAGGAGCCGGCGAGCGAGCGCGAGGCGGCCGACAGCGTGGACCTCGGCGGCGTGTTCGCGCCCCGCCCCGCCGGTAACGACGCGGACGAGGACGACGACCAGCCGTGATCACAGCCGGCGCGCTTTCTGTTACGGAAGCGCGCCCTGCTGGTTCTGCTCGGTGAGCTGGATCGTCCAGCTGCGCTGCTGCCCGGTGTCGACCTCGAAAAAGCCGGTGCGGTCATACCCTCGCGCCAGGCAGTTCTCGAGGCCGCGAATCGAGAATTCCTTCTCCCGGGTGCACATGAGCGATCGGCCGGCCCATTCGCCGCCCCGGTCGTAATCCACCGCGTGAACGTAATAGTATCGCGCCGCGAGTTGCCCGCTGACCAGCGTCTCACAGCTGCGCACGCCCAGGTTCCACCACCCCTCCGTCACCCATCCGCGGCTGTCGCGATAGCCGAGCGCCACGCCGACGCGGCTGGCCGTCATGTTGCAGATGCGCAGGTCCGCCCGCGCCGCGTGGCTCCCCAGCGTCATCGCGCCCACGGCGAGCGTCGACGCGAGAAGGCACTGGCCGGCGAGACGCGGCAGGCGGAGCCGTGAAATGCGGAGCATGGCGATCGGTGTCTCCTGTGGGCGGCGCGCGGCGGGCGATCCGCTACGGCGCGCCAATATATCCGTCCGCGTATTTCTAGAGCGCTTTCCTTCAGGATGGAATCGTCTCGCGCGGGGTTTTTGCGCCGGATCGGAAAAGCCCACAGCCAGCCGTACGACGAGAGCGGCACGATCGGCGAATGAGCGCTCGCTCTCCACCGCCATCCACAGCGTCGTCCGGGCGCGCGGGAAAGCCTTTGCCACGCATGGCCGTCGTGTCCTATTGTGCCGCTCCCACGCCGGAGACAGAGCAGGACAATGGTCACAGACGTAGCCGACAGCGGCGTCGCCGCCGACGAGTTGAAGCAGTTCATCGAGCGCATCGAGCGTCTTGAGGAAGAAAAGACGGCTATCGCCGGCGACATCAAGGAAGTCTACGCCGAGCTCAAGGGGCGCGGGTTCGACTCGAAGGCGATTCGCAAGATCGTGCAGATCCGCAAGAAGCCCGTCGAGGAGCGCGCCGAGGAAGACGCCATCCTGGAACTCTACCTGCAGGCGCTTGGCATGTCGGCCTGACGGCATACCTTGCCGGCAAGGTAGCGAAACCGCAGGCGCACCGCGCCCTGCGGCAGTTTTCGCCATCGACAAGCACCGCGCATCATAGCAGGATGGCAAGCACAGCCTGCCATGAAGAGGTGATGCCGCGATGAGTAACGCCGCCACGGATGCTGCCGACGACGGGCTGCTTCACAACCGCACCTTCGACGAGCTCGCCATCGGCGACACCGCGTCGCTGACGCGCAGCGTCGGGCGCGACGACATCGACCTTTTCGCCGCCGTTTCGGGCGACGTGAACCCGGCCCATCTCGACAGCACGTTCGCGGCCACGGGCGTTTTCGGCCACGTCGTGGCCCATGGCATGTGGACGGCGGCGCTGATCTCGGCGGTGCTGGGCACCAAGCTGCCCGGTCCCGGCACGATCTATCTCGGGCAGGACCTGCGCTTCGTCAAGCCGGTGGCGCTCGGCGACACCATCACCGCGACGGTGGCGGTGCGCGAGAAAAAGCCCGGCAAGAACATCGTCATCATCGATACCCAGTGCCTCAACCAGCACGGCGAGACGGTGCTGAGCGGCGCCGCCACCGTGATTGCGCCGACGCAACGGGTGGAATGGCCGCGCACGCCGCTGCCCACGGTATCGCTGCGCCGGCACGACCTCTACGAGGCGTTCGTGCAGGAGGCCCGGCACGGCGATCCGCTCCGCGTCGCGGTCGTCCATCCCTGCTCCGAGAACGCCTTGCGCGCCGCCGCCGAACTGCATCGCGAGGGCTTCGTCGAGCCGCTCCTCGTCGGGCCGGAGCAGCGGATAAGGCAGATCGCGGACGAGGCCGGCATCGACATCGACGGTCTCGTCATCGACGCCGTTCCCCATAGCCACGCGGCCGCCGCGCGCGCGGTGGAGCTTGCGGCCACGCTCAAGGTGGCGAGCCTGATGAAGGGCAGCCTCCATACCGACGAACTGCTGGCCGCCGTGCTGGCGACGGGATCGGGGCTGCGCACCGAGCGGCGCATCAGCCACGTCTACGCCATGGACGTGCCGGCCTACAGCAAGCCGCTCATCGTCACCGATGCGGCCATCAACATCCAGCCGACCCTGCTGCAGAAGCGCGACATCGTCCAGAACGCCATCGATTTCCTGCACGCGCTCGGCGTCGAGGAGCCGCTCGTCGCGGTGCTCGCCGCCGTCGAGACGGTCAACGAAAAGATGCCCGCCACCCTCGACGCCGCAGCACTCACCGTGATGGCCGCACGCGGACAGATCATCGGGGGCCGGGTCGACGGGCCGCTCGCGTTCGACAACGCCATCGATGTCGAGGCGGCGCGCTCCAAGGAAATCGCCTCGCCCGTGGCGGGTCAGGCGGACATCCTCGTGGTGCCCGATCTCGAAGCCGGCAACATCCTCGCCAAGCAGTTGCTCTACTTCGCCGATGCGGACGCGGCCGGCCTCGTGCTCGGGGCGCGGGTACCGATCATCCTGACCAGCCGGGCGGATTCGCTGCGCACCCGCATTGCCTCCGCGGCTCTCGCGCGCCTCGTGGCCGACGGGCGGACGCTCAGATAATCGGCGACGGCTCGCCGATGTCGGGATAGGACGTGAGCGTCACCTTGGCCTGCGCGATACGCCGGTAGAGCGCCCGCTCGCGCACGATCGGCCACCAGTCGTAGAGGAAAATCTCCATCGGCCGCCAGTTGGCGACCCAGCCAAGAATGACCAGCCCTTCCGTCAGGTATTTTGACAGAAACCCGCCTCCGAGCCACTCGCCCGCCGCCCGCGCCAGCAGCAGGCACAGCAGGAATACGGTCAGGCCGGTCAGCAGCGCCATGCGCCCGTCGCCGAGCAGGTTGCGCAGTTCGCGCGTCTTGTCCCGCGCGCGCTGGGTGAAATGGGCGGCGATGGCCTCGGGCAGGCCTTGCGCATCCTCCCGCAGATGCTTCGATTCGGGCAAGTGAATGACGATCGCCACCGGCTGGCGCTTCGGCAGTTCTTCGGTGGAATCGACGATGTAGGCGTCGAGGTCGTTCGCCAGCGCCCGCTCGCGGAACGGATAGGGGTCCATCGTGTCGAAGAGCTGCGACACGCTGGCGACCCGGATCTCGACGATCCCGACTGTCGCGGGGTCATGCATGACGGCGCATCCTTCTCATGCCCGCAACGCCGCAGCCGCGGGCTGGCGGTAGGCGAGCCAGGCGGGAACGAGCGCGATCACCGCCGCCACCAGCATCAGCAGACCGGCGAAAGCCAGGTCCGCCCCCTCCACGGAGACCGGCAACACGATGCCGCTGCCGCGCGTGAAAAACGCCGCCGCGACCTTCGCGCCGACAAACCCCAGCCCGATGCCGAGCAGCACGCCGAGCCCGATGAGCAGCAGCAGCTCCACCCACACCACGCCGAAGATCGCAGCCCTCGGCGCGCCGAGCGCCCGCAGCGCGCCGATCTGGCGGCGGCGCTGCGCCAGATGCACCACCGACACCAGCACCACCGCAGCCCCCACCAGGGCCTGGGTGCCGATGGCGATGGCGGTGAGCACCAGCCGCGCATCGCCGAGCGTGGCATAGAGCCGGGTCAGCACCTCCGCCGGGAACACGCCGAGCGTCGTGTCCGTCCGGTATTCCTGCCGCAGCTGATAGGCGTTGGCGATGCTCTTGGGCTTGACGATGATCGCCGGAACGCCGGGAACGCCTTCCCGCCACGGCGGGCCGAGATGATCGGCTGCCGCGTGATCCTGCTCGCCGTCGTGGTCATGGTCATGGTCATGATCGTGACTGTGGTCATGGTCGTGATCGTGGGCGCCTTCGGCGTGATCGTGGTCGTGATCTTCAGCGCCGCCGAGGCCGTGGATGCTCCAGACCGTCTCTATCGGCACGAGGATCGCGCGGTCCCACGGCGTGCCCGTGGGGGCGAGACGGCCGACGACCGTATAGGCGAGCTCGTCATGGGTGTGTCCCGCCTCGCCCGGCAGGCCGTGAATGGGCTTCACGGTATCGCCCTGCGCGAGATCGACGAGCGCACCGATCACGGCGTCCGTGGGCGCACGGAAATTCTCGCCCTCCGCCAGCGGCCTGCGGCCCTTGTCCGTGAGAAATTCTGCGGTCGTGCCGACGATGGGCAGGCCATTGAACGAATCGCCAAAACCCACCGGCGCGGCCCATTCCACGCGCGGATCTTCCGCCAGACGTCTCAGCACGTCGCCCGGCAGCAGCGTCAGCGGCGCGGCCTGCAGGAACACGGAGCTGAGCACGAGCTGCGTCTCCGCCCCCGCCGCGCCGACCACGAGGTCGAAGCGGTCGGCGGCGCGTGCGCTCCCGAGCCGAAGCGCGCGTTCCTGAATGCCGACCGCGATGCCGAGCGCGGTGGCGAGGCCGATCAGCAGCACGATCACCAGCGAGCCGGCCCACAGCCGGCGCAGATCGGCGAAAATGAAACGAATCATGATGTCACCTCGGCCACTTTCGCGGCCCCGGCGGCCTGCGCCGTGTCCGCCACGACGCGCCCCGCGACGAGCGACAGCCGCCGCGCGAGGCGCGACGCGAGACGCTCGTCGTGGGTGACGGCGATCAGCGTGGCATTTTCCTCGCGGGCGAGCTCGATCAGCAGGTCGGCGACCACCGCGCCGCTCGCGGCGTCGAGGCTGGCGGTCGGCTCGTCGGCGATGAGCACGGCAGGGCGGCCGAGCAGCGCGCGCGCCACCGCCACGCGCTGCATCTCGCCGCGCGACATGGTGGCGATGTCCTGGCCGTGACGCGCGAGGCCGACGCGCCCGAGCAGCGCGACGGCGCGCTCGCGGGTAGCGGCGGGAACGGAGAACGCCCGGAACCGCGCCGGCAGCAGCACGTTCTCCAGCGCGCTGAGCCCCGGAAACAGATGGAATTCCTGCATCACCAGCCCGACATGCTGCGCGCGCCACGCATCGCGCTGCGATTCGCCGAGCTGAGCCAGGTCGGTGTCGCCCCAGCGCACGGACCCGCTCGTGGGCTTCTCCAGCCCGGTGATGACGTTGATAAGCGTCGTCTTGCCGGAGCCAGACGGCCCGGTCACGGCGACATTCTCACCCGGCGCCACCGCGAGTCGCGCGATGTCGAGCACGGGTGCGTCGAGGCCCGAAAAGGTAACCTTTACGCCGGAAAGCAGGAGCGCGAGCATCATACGGACCTGAACCGCGCCTGCGTGAGGCGCAGCTGGCTGACGAACCCGGTTTCGGGGTCGGTCCACGATCCGAACTCGAGCACGCCGGTGACTTCGATGGTCTGTTGCGCCTGCACGAAGGTCTGCTTGTCGTCGAGGTAGACCACGACGATGTCCTCCGGCCAGTCGGCATCCGACGAGCAGAACGGGCACAGCGCCATCGGCATCTTGGTGAGCACGAAGAACTTGGATTCGGCCTTCAGCGGCGGCGCCATGAAGCCGCGCATGGAAACGCGCTTGCCCTTCAGCTCCTTGACGCGGTCCGAGAACTCGAGGCCGAGTGAGCTGATCTTGCCGTAGAGCTGCTCGAAGCTCAGCGTGTTGTCGTCCGCCCGCACGAAACCGGCGCCCAGAACGGCGGCGACGGCCGCAGTCGCGGCTCCCGCCAGCATGTCCCGACGCGACAGCCTGTCGCGTCTCGCCGAAAAACGATCCATGTCCAGTCTCCGCTACCGTAAAACAAAGTGCCCGGGCGGCGGAACCGCCCGGGCTGATCGTTGAACGAAGGTCTTACTTCGCGGCGCCGAGCGCCAGGGCATCGACCACGACGCGGTAGACGTCGGAGTTCTCGAGGTAGCCCTTGAGGTGTTCCGAGCCGGGGCCCTGCGCCTGCAGCACCACGTCGTCGACCGCATGCACGCCGGTGTCGCCGTCGCGCGGGATGTTGCCGATGCGCAGCACGGCGCCGGGGATGTCCTTGTACTGCTCGTTGGCGACGTACTGGTCCTTCTCGTTCTTGACAGCAGGAACGAAGGGGCCGTTCAGCTTCGGACGCCACGTCTCGTAGTGGTCCGGGAAGTTGTTGGCGAAGATGGCAAGGCGCTTGCTGACGTTGATGTCGTCAGGATACGTGTCGCCGTCCTTGTCCTCGTAGTTCGGGAAGCCGGCGTCCTGATAGGTGCCGACCTTCTCGCGCATCTCGTCGCCGGGCTTGTTGTCGTCGATGGTGCCGATGAGGGCCACGCCGTGGGTGTGGTCGGCGGTGACGATGATCAGCGTGTCCGGGTTCTTCTCGGCGAACTCGCGCGCGACGCCGATGGCGTTGTCGAACTCGATCGTCTCGACGACGGCGCGGTCCCAGTCGAGCGGGTGCGACATCTTGTCGACCGAAGCGCCCTCGACCATCAGCACGAAGCCGTTCTCGTTCTTGGACAGCACGTCGAGCGCCGCCTTGGTCATGTCGACCAGGCCGGGCTGGTTCGGGAACTTCTCGACGGTGCCGCCCTTGAGGAACTTGCGGTCGAGCAGCGTGTCCATGTTGCCGGTGTGGAACAGGCCCAGCACCTTGCCCGAGTTGGTCTCGGCGGCGGACTTGATCAGCTCGTCGCGGTCGGTGGCGATGGCGAAGCCTTCGTCACGGAACTTGGCGATGTAGTCGATCTCGTCCTTGCGCTTGGAGCCGGGCGTGGCCTTCGGCAGGAAGTAGGCCGAACCGCCGCCGAGCAGCACGTCGGGCAGCACGTTGAAGTGCATGCCGACGATCTTGTCCTTGTCGGAGCGCTTGCGGGTGTTGGCGACGAGCGCGGCCGGGGTCGCGTCCTCCACCTCGGCGGTGGTAACGATGCCGAGCTTCTTTTCCGGCGCGGCGCGGCGCAGGGCCTGGCCGAGCGTTTCCTGCTTCGGATGGTCGAGCGAGTCCTTGGCGCGGCTGAGGTACACGCCGAGCGCGTTCACGGCCGACTTGTGACCGGTGAAGTAGGCGGAGGCCGTGTTGGCGCTATCGGCGGCGATCGAGTCCTGGCTCGACGTGCCGATGAAAGCGAGGTTCGGCAGGTAGTCCATGTTCAGCTTGGCGTTGGCCTTGCCCTCGGTGTTGCCGCGCGACATGACGCGGGCAGCCGTGCGGTGGGCAACGGACATGCCGTCGGCGATCAGGAAGATCACGTTCTTGGCGACGGGCTTGTCGGCGGTGCCGTACACTTCCCACGTCACGCTCTTGGCCGGCGCGCCGGCGACGCTCGCCTCGACCTTGTAGGCGCCGGGCTTGGAGATGACGATGTCGTCGAGCTTGATCGAGGACACTTCAGCGCCGTCTTCCTTCTCGACGAACGTGGCCTTCTTGCCGAACACGGCCGCGTAGTCCTCGCCGTTCACGAGCACCTTGACGTCGGCCTCTTTCACGACCGAGGGAAACTCGACCTTGAAATCGAAGGGCGAGCCGACGAGAATCGTGGCGCGGTCGATGGGATACACGGTATGGGCACCGGCAACGCCGGGCACAACGGCAACAGCCATCGCTGCCAACCAATACTGTCGCATGGTCTGATATTCCTGTTTTTTGTGGCATTTCGTGGAAATGCCGTAGACGTTATTGATGTCGAGCGAATGATTATCGATAAAATTCTTCCATTTTATCGATAATCGCCCCTGCAACGGATTGAGCCTGCCGCGCCGAGTCGGAAGAGCGCCGGCAAACAACGTCCGAAAATCTACGGCCTGCGCATGTCAGGCAGATGACCTCTGGCGACGATATAAATAAATGGCGCCAGCGCCGATTCATTCTGCAAGCCCACGAACGGAAAATGACGATCGACAACCGGAAATGAAATTTTATTACACAGATTTGCCGGCATTCGAAATCTTTGCATATATCATTGTTACTTATCAATGACAGACACCAACGGCTGCACACGCAAACGAAGACAAGGAAAATCTGCATTTCGATATAAATGTAATGTTATAATATTATAAAATCGACGGCAGCCAACCTGCCTTGTGGCCCGGGCGATGTAACATTTCGCTCATGTGTCATGACGCGATAACATGCCCCTTCTAGAGATTATGGTCGCCGGTGAAATACCGCCGGCCATGCAAGTCGGGGTTGCAGACGGTGCCTTTCGTTTTGGTTGCCTACCTCATCTTCCTGGCAGCGCCGGTCGTGCTGCTCGGCATCGGTTCCTTCGGCGAAAGCTGGAGCAACACCCTGCTGCCTTCGGGATTCACCGGACGGTGGTATCTAGAGGTGGCTAATGATCCGAGTTTCAGGCGCGCTTTCGTCACCAGCCTGCAGGTCGTCGCCGTCACCGCGGCGATCAACGTGCTGGCCGGGTTGCCGCTGGCCTACGCCATCCATGCCGGCGCGCGCGGAGGCGTGCGCTTCGCGGCGCGCCTCGTGACGCTGATGCCCATTGCCGTGCCGGAACTCGTGCTCGCCTTCGGCTTCATCCTCGTGTTCTCGTCCGACACCCTGCCGTGGCTCGGCAGCTTCTGGCTGCTGGCGGCCGGGCACGCGGTGCTCACCCTGCCCTACACCGTCACCGCCCTCGTCGCCGACATGGACCAGCTCGGCCTCGATGAATACGAGCACGCGGCGGCGACGCTGGGCGCTTCATTCTTCGATCGCGTGCGCGACGTGACGCTGCCGCTGCTGAGCCCGAGCCTGCTGTCGGCGCTCCTCACCGTGGCCGCGTTGTCGATCGGCGAGTTCCAGTTGTCCAACCTCGTCGCGGGCTTCCTGTCGCGCACCTATCCGATCGTGCTGCTGCAGGCGTTCTACGGCGCGACCGGCTTCGCGTGCGCCGCGACCGTGGTGCTGCTGGTGCTCGCCATCGCCGCCTCGCTCGCTTCCGGCGTCGCGGCGCGGTTCGCGGGCGGACGTCAGGCGGAGCCTGCCGCATGACGCTCGTCTTCGACAACGTCTCCTTCACCTATCCCGGCAGCACGGCCGGTGTGTTCGACGTATCGCTGTCGATCGCGCGCGGCGAGCTGGTCGCGGTCATCGGCGCGTCGGGATCGGGCAAATCGACCCTGCTGCGGCTGCTGGCGGGGTTCGTGCAACCGGCGCGCGGGCGCATCCTGATCGAGGGCGAGGATCTGGGCGCGGCCGCGCCCGAAGCGCGCCGGCTCGGCGTCGTGTTCCAGAACTACGCGCTGTTTCCCCACATGCGGCTGTGGGAGAACGTCGCCTACCCGCTGAAGGTGCGTGGCCTCGCCAGCGCGCAGCGGCGCGAGTTGGCGGAAAACATGCTGGCGCGCGTCGGCATGCAGGGGCGCGCCGATCATTGGCCGGCTCAGATTTCGGGCGGCCAGCAGCAGCGCGTGGCGCTGGCGCGGGCGCTGGTGTTCGAGCCGCGCGGCCTGTTGCTGGACGAGCCGCTGTCGGCGCTCGACGCCGGCCTGCGTATCGGCATGCGCGACGAGATCCAGCGTGTGCAGCGCGCCGCCGGCATCGCCACCCTGCTCGTGACCCACGATCAGGAAGAGGCGCTCTCCATCGCCGACAGGGTGGTGGTGATGCACGATGGCCGCCTGATCCAGATCGGCACGCCGCACGAGCTTTACGAAACGCCGGCGGACGCGCGCGTCGCCGCCTTCGTCGGCCAGTCGAACCTGTGGCCGGGGCGTGTCACGGATGTGGACCGCGTCGAGACCGCGATCGGCCCGCTCGCCTGCCGCACCCACGGATGGGCCGTAGGCGACGCGGTGACGGTGCTGGTGCGCCCGGAGCGGGTGGCGCCAGCCGATCCCTCCATCGCTTTGCCCGCCGGCACGCCGCCGGCAGGCCATTTCCGCGGGCGGCCCGTCGCCGACCGCTATCTCGGCCCCATCCGCCGTATCGACCTCGCCGTCGACGGCGGCCTCATCCGGCTGGAAACCCACGGACGCGGGCAGGTCGACACGGTGTCGATCCCGGCCGACGCCGTGCGGCTTCTCCCGCCGGCGGATTTTTCCGTTGCTCCTACCCCACTACAAGGATCATCGACATGAACAGACGGCAACTGATGACACGCGTCGCGGCGATGGCCGCCGTTATCGGCTTCGCGGCTCCCGCGCTCGCTTTCGAGGGCGAGGAATACTATCCGGGCGAGCGGGCGCTTTACGAGGAAGCCCGCAAGGAGGGCCTCGTCGTGTCCTTCGACACCGGCCCCACCTGGGCCAACTGGGCAGGCCAGTTCAAGGCGTTCACGAAGCGCTATCCCGGCGTCGAGATCGTCTACAACGATCTGGGCTCCGCCGCGACGGTGGTGGCGCTGGACAAGGCGCGCAACCGTCCGCAAGCCGACACGGCCTATTACTTCGCCGGCTCCGCGCTCGATGCCGCCAAGGCCGGCGTGGTTGAAGGCTTCAAACCCGTCAACTACGACCGCCTGCCGGCGGAGCTGCGCGATTCCGAGGGCCGCTGGTTCTCCGTGCACGGGCTCAACGTGGCGTTCCTCGTCAACAAGAAGCTGGTGAAGAACGTGCCCGAGAGCTGGGCCGATCTGCTGAAGCCGGAATACAAGAACGCCGTCGTCTACCTCGATCCGCGCTCCACCGGTCAGGGCCAGGTGGTGACCTTCGCTGCGGCCTTCGGCAACGGCGGCAGCGCCGACGACGTCAAGCCCGGCATCGATTATCTCGGCAAGCTGAGCGCCGCCGGCAACGTGCTGCGCACGGTGGGCACCACGCCCTACGCCCAGTTCGTCAAGGGCGAGATCCCGATCTGGATCGGCTACGAGAACGACGGCCTCAAGGCCAAGTACACCGACGGTCTCGGCGACGACATCGCCGTTGTCGTCCCCTCCGAGGCGTCGGCCGCCGCGCCCTACGCCATCTCGCTGGTCAAGAACGGGCCGAACCCGAACGCGGGCAAGCTGTGGCTCAACTTCATCATGAGCGAGCCGGGGCAGAAGATCTTCGCCGAGGGCTTCGTGCGCCCGTCCGTGCCCGGCATCGGCCTCCCGGCCGAGCTTGCCGCCAAGCTGCCGGCCGCGCCGCAGGTGCGCCCCATCGACATCGCCAAGGCCACGGCGAAAAAGGCCGAGATCGATGCCGGCTGGTCGAAGGCCGTCCTCGGCCAGTAATCCGCGCCGTCATGCGGCCGGGCGGGCATCTCCCGCCCGGCCGTATTTCCCCAAAGAGCCGCACCCAGAAGAGCCGGATCCATGAGCACCCGCGTATCGAGCCGCGCGCTTGCCGCCTTCGCGACGCCCGGAGCCGTTCTCATCGGCCTGTTCTTCCTGCTGCCGGTCGGCGCCGTGCTCGCCGGCGCGTTCGCGGAAGGGGGCGCGTTCGCGCGGCTTTTCGCCGATCCCGTGTTCTGGAACGGTCTGCGCGGCACGCTCGTGCTCGGCACGGCGGCGCCGCTTTTCTCGCTCATCGTCGGCTTCTGCGTGGCGCTGGCGCTGGCGCGCCTCAAGCCCGGCCTGCGCACGGCAACCCTCATCGCCATCTCGCTGCCGCTCACCTTCTCGGGGCTCATCGTCGCCTATGGCTTCATCCTGCTGCTGGGACGGGCCGGCTTTGTGACGCTGCTGCTGGCGCAGCTCGGCTTCGATCCCGCCGTGGTCGGCGGCTTCATCTATTCGCCGCTGGGGCTCGGCCTCGCCTATTCCTATTATCTGGTGCCGCGCGTGGTGCTGATCGTGCTGCCGGCGGTGAGCAACTTCGACCGCACGCAGCTTCTGGCGGCGCGCTCGCTGGGCGCGAGCCGGCTCGGCGCGCTGCGGGACGTGATGTTGCCGCAGGTCATGCCGAGCCTCGTCGCCGCCTTCTGCCTGACCTCCGCCGTGGCGGTGGGCGCCTACGGCACGGCGCTGGCGCTGGTGGGCACGCAGGTCAACATCCTGCCGCTCGTGCTCTACAGCAAGATTTCCGAAACCGGCAGCGACCTCCCCGCCGCAGCCGCCGCCTCGCTGGTGCTGGTGGCGATCTGCGTCATGGTGATCGCCGCCGGCGAGGCGTTCGGCAGCCGTCGCCGCCGTTGACGGCAGGCGCCCTAGAAGAAGCCCAGCGTCGGCAGCGCCGTGCCGTTCAGCTCGTGCGCGCCGACGAGCTGCGCCTTGTAGCTGACCGGGTTGTGCGACGACAGCGTGCGCGCGTTGCGCCAGTGGCGGTCGAGGTTCTTGCGCAGGGTGGCAGCGGTCGCGCCGCCCACCTCGAAGGCCGCGTTGGCGGAGCGCAGCGCGAACTCGTCAATGATGATTTTCGCCTTGGAAGCAGCCACCGACGCGTCGTGCGCGAGCCGCAACAGCGTGTCGTCGTCCGCGCCGTTGTCGCGCGCCCGGGCGTAGACGTCGAACACGTCGCCGGTGGCGGCGATCACCTGATCGGCCGCGAAGACCTCTGCGGCGATGCGCCCGATCGTCTGCTGCAGCAGCGGGTCCTCGGCCGCGACCGGCGCGGGTGCGAAGTAGAAGTTGCGCGTGCGCGACAGCAGCAACGCCTTGGCGTCGCGCAGCACGGCGCGCAGGATGCCGGCGTTCACCGCCGTGAGCACGATCTGCGCGATGGTGCTGGAGAACGGCTGCACGTAGGGGCGTTCCTCGCGGATGATCTCGTCGGCCGCCACCCACACGTCGCGCAGGTTGGTGGTGCCGCTGCCGGTGACCTTCTGGCCGATGCCGTCCCAGTCGTCGACCCGCTCCACGCCCTCGCGCCCGGCGGGGATGATGATGGACAGGTCTTCCTCGTCCGGGCCGGTGGCGCGCACGAGCGTCCATTCAGCGTAGAGCGTGCCCGTGCTGTAGAACTTGGTGCCGTTGAGGCGGAAGCCGTCGCCGTCGCGCGTCAGGCGGGTGTTCAGGCCGCCCTGTCCGCCGGTTTGCTTGCGGTCGAGCTCGGTGGTGGCGAGCGCGATGATCTCGCCGCGCAGCACCGCATCGCGCCATTTGGGGTTGTAGCCCTTCTCGCGCCCGGTCAAGAACCGTTCCGACACGAGGAAATGATTGCGGAACACGTGCGCGACGCTCGAATCCGCCTCGCCCAGCCGCGCCACCGCCTCGAGCGTCTCGCGCCACGATCCGCCGTAGCCGCCCTCCGTGGCGGGAAAGCGGATCGCCCCGAAGCGGGCCTGCCGCAACTTGTCGAGCACGTCGAGCGGGTGGATGCGCTCGCTGTCGCGGCCCGCGCTGCCGGCGGCGATCTCGTCGAACAGCGGCTGCAGGCTCCACAGGCGCGAGGCGGTATCCGGCGCGGAGGAGGTGACGTCTGTCATGAGGGAAACTCCGATTTTGCTGATGCTCCAGCATTAGAATACAATTTCGATAAATTATATAAAAATATGTTGTGCGCAAGCGGGCCGGTGGCTAAGAATCGTGGCCAGCAATTCCAGCAGGAACCCGTTTACCCGCATCGTGTGGAGTTTGGTGGCATGCCGAAACCCGGTGAAAGACAGCTGCATCTGGGCCTCAACGTGCTCGCCGCCGGCATGCACCCCGCCTCCTGGCAACTGCCGGGCACGGACCCGCTCGGCTACATCCGCCTGTCGCACTGGCGCCGCGTGGCCGAAATCGCGGAAAAAGGCACCCTCGACGCCATTTTCCTCGCCGATGGCGTGAACCTGCCGCATCTGCCCACCGGGCAGGTGGCGGGGCCGGGGAATTCGTTCGATCCCGTGGCGCTGCTGTCGGCGCTCGCCGCAGTCACGACCCATGTCGGGCTCGTGCCCACCATATCCACCACGATCGACAGCCCCTTCAGCCTGGCGCGGCGGGTCTCCTCGCTCGACCATCTGAGCGAGGGCCGCGCGGCCTGGAACATCGTCACGACATGGGATTCATCGACGTCCCTCCAGTTCGGCGGCTATCGCGCCGAGCGCGAGGAGCGCTACGCTCAAGCGGTTGAGTTCGTCGACGTGGTGCGCGCGTTGTGGGACAGCTGGGACGACGACGCCCTTGTCGCCGATCAGGCGAGCGGCGTGTTCACCCGCCTCAACTCGATCCGCGCCATCAACCACCAGGGGCGTTTTTTCAGCGTCAAGGGGCCGCTCAACCTGCCCCGCTCGCCGCAGGGCCGCCCGGTGCTGTTTCAGGCC
Source organism: uncultured Chelatococcus sp. (assembly GCA_937863995.1). Lineage (GTDB taxonomy): Bacteria > Pseudomonadota > Alphaproteobacteria > Rhizobiales > Beijerinckiaceae > Pseudochelatococcus. Next base: position 3,916 of record CALMIK010000055.1, on the reverse strand, counting down.
GGCGGTTCGCCGGGCGGGCTCGACTTGGCCGCCCGCCACGCGGATGCGGTGTTCGCGTCGCTCGGCACGCTCGACCATGCGCTGGAATATTCGGCCGACCTGCGCCGGCGCGCCGTCGCCTACGGCCGCCCTGCCGATTCGATCCGCGTCATGCCCGGCCTGTCCTTCATTCTCGGCGGCACTGAGGCCGAGGCGCGCGAGCGGGCGCGCGTGCTCAACGACCTCGCCGGCGACAAGCGTCTGGGCGGCCTCGCCCGCCAGCTCGGCGTCGACGTGAGCGAGCTCGACTGGGACAAGCCCCTGCCGCAACATCTGCTCGACACCGCCGAGCTGTCGCCCCACTCTCAGGGCGCGCGCGAGATCGTGCTGCGCATCGCCCGGCGCGAAACCCTGACCGCGCGCCAGATTCTGGAGCGGGTGCAGTCGTGGCATCGCCTCGTCGTCGGCGGTCCGGAGCAGCTCGCCGACGCGATCTCGGAGTGGTTTCTGGCCGGCGCGGTCGACGGCTTCAACCTGATGCCGGACGTCGAGCCCTCGGGCCTCGAGGCTTTCGTCGAGCACGTCGTGCCGATCCTGCGCCGCAAGGGCATTTTCCGCCACGAATACACCGGCACGACGCTGCGCGACCACCTCGGCCTGGCGCGGCCGCCGAACCATTTCGCGGCCGAGGTCGCCGCCGAATAAACGCGGTCGGCCCGGTCATTTCGCCTGATCGGCAGGCGCTTTCTCGATCTTTGCCTTCACGAAAACGTCGAAGCGCGTGCTCGCTCCGACGATCCGGTGCGAAGGGCTGCGCAAGCCGGGCATCGGCTCCGCGCGCGAGGGCCATTTCAAAACCACGCGATTCTGCGCGGCTTCCAACGCGACCTGCATGAGTTGCAAGGAATCCGGATCGGCGCCGACGATATCGCGTATCAGCCGCATTTCCTTCTTCACCAGAGCCGTTTTATCGCGCGGCGGATGCATCGGGTCGATCAGGACGACCTGCGGGTTCAGTTGCGGCAGCAGAACACGGGAATCGCCGTGTATAAGCGTCATCCGCGCAACCGTTTCCGCATATCGCCCGCCTTCCGCCCTGGCGCGCTCCAGTCCCTCGGCAACGAGATCGTGCATGGTCTGCGAGCGCTCGATGAGAGTGACGCGCGCACCGAGCGCCGCGAGGAAAAACGCGTCGCGCCCGAGGCCCGCCGTCGCATCGACGATGTCCGGCGTCACGCCGCTCGAAAAGCCCGCCGCCTTCGCCAGCGGCTGCCCGCGTCCCTCGCCGGAGCGAAACCGGTGACCGACCGCGCCCCCCACGAAGTCGACAACCAGCGACAGCTTTTCGAGTTTCTGCGCCATCCCTCGCTCTCAGAACGGAACCGGGGCGGTGAACGTGACTTCGTGCCCGCGCGGGTGGCGAAAGCTCAACTGCTCGGCATGCAGCAGCAGCCGGGGCGCCGCCGCCAGCGCTTCGCCTTCGGCATAGAACGCGTCGCCCAGGATCGCGTGGCCCAGCGCGTGCATATGCACGCGCAACTGATGCGTGCGCCCGGTGAGCGGCAACAGGCGCAGGCGCGTGGTGTTCTCGCCACGGCCAATCACCTGCCAGCGCGTCTGGGCGGGCTTGCCGTGATCGGGGTCGACACGATGGCGCGGCTTGTTGTCGGGATCGATCGCCAGCGGCAGATCGACGATGCCCTCGTCATCCGCAACCCGCCCCCAGACCTCTGCCACGTAGGACTTGCGAACGGAGCGCGCCTCGAACTGCCCGGCGACGAAAGCATGAGCCTTGCGATTGAGCGACATCAGCACCACGCCGGATGTGTCCTTGTCCAGCCGGTGGACGATCAAGGCGCGCGGATGCTTCTTCTGCACGCGCGTCAAAAGACTGTCCCAAAGAGCGGGGTGACGTCCGGGAACGGACAGCAGACCGCTGGGCTTGTCGAACACGAGGAGATCCGCATCGCGATGGAGCAGCGAAACGTAAGGCTCCAGCGGCGGATGATAGACAGGCGCAACATCTGAAAGCGTTTCCATGGCGGCCACCGGTTCCACGCGGCGCATCAGGCGGGAAGGCTCGCCCGCACCAGTTCCCGCCACAGCCGCGCGCCGTGGGGAATGATCGCGTCGTTGAAATCGAAACGCGGCGAATGCAGGTTCGGGTTCTCGCCCGCCCGCCGGCCGCCGAGCATGAAATAGCTGCCGGGCCGCTCGCGCAGGATGAAGGCGAAGTCCTCCGCCGCCATGTTGAGGCCAAGCTCGGCCACCTTGAGCCCGACCGACGGGCGCGACGCCGCCTCGCGCACAACCTCGGTGCTCGCCGCATCGTTGACTGTCGCCGGATAGCGGTCGGTGTGCACGGTGATGGCGGCGCAGCCGTAACCGGCCGCGATCGCCGTCGGCAGCGCCTGCAACCGCTCGCGGATGGTATCGCCGACTTCCTCGCGGAACCAGCGCGTCGTGCCGCGCAGCACCACCTTTTCGGGAATGACGTTCCAGGTGTCGCCGCCATGGATCTGCGTCACCGAAACGACGCCGGCCTCGATGGGCGGCACGTTGCGGCTGGCGATGGTCTGAATAGCGCCGACGATGGCGCTCGCCGCGACGACCGGATCGGCGCCCTCGTGCGGCATGGCGCCGTGCGCGCCGCGTCCCGACACCGTGATCTCGAAAGTGCCGAACGCTGCCATGAGCGGCCCCTCGCGCACGCCGCATTCGCCGAGGTCGAGCCCGGGCCAGTTGTGCATGCCGTAGACGGTATCCATGGGGAAGCGTTGCAGCAGCCCGTCCCTGAGCATCTCGCGCGCGCCGCCCTCGTTCTCCTCCGCAGGCTGGAACACGAGATGCACCGCGCCGTCGAAGGGCGTGCGAGCGATGAGGCGCGCCGCCGCCAGCAGCGTGGCGATGTGGCCGTCGTGACCGCAGGCGTGCATCTTGCCGGGAACCCGCGACCGGTAGGCGGCGCCGGTCGCTTCCTCGATGGGCAGGGCGTCCATGTCGGCGCGCAGGCCGATGCTGCGTTGTCCGGAGCCCCTGCGCAACGTGCCCACCACGCCGGTGCGCGCCAGCCCGGTGTGCACCTCGTAGCCGAAAGCGGCGAGCTGGCCCGCGACGAAGGCCGAGGTCTCGTGTTCCTCGAAGGCAAGCTCGGGGCGGGCGTGCAGGTCGTGGCGCCAGCGCACCGCTTCCCCGATCTCGTCCGGGGTCAGATCGCTTGCGGAATCGAGGCCGAGGGAAGTGCTCATGGAGAGGTCCGGTCCGCGAGCCCTCAGCCGGCGCCGCCCGTTTCCTCCGCGATGGCCTTCAGCAGGTCGGCGGCGAGGTCTGACGCGCCGAGATTGAGGGCATCGTTTAAAATCTTGGCGGCTCTTTCCGTATCACCCTTGCGGTAATAGGCAAGCCCGAGGAAGGTCAGCGCGCGCTCGTCCGCGGTAAATTCCTTCAGCAGCCGGATGGCGGCGTCCGGCTCGTTGCGCTTGAGCGCCAGCAGGGCGAGCCCGATGGGTCCCGCTTCCTGTTCCGGCCGGGCGGCCTGCACGCCGAGGAAGATGCGCTCGGCCTCCTCGTCGCGCCCGCGCATGAGCGCGGTGAAACCGAGTTCGGCCATGAGCCTGACGTGCACTGCCTCCAGCATTTTCAACTCCTTCGCGGGCAAGGGCGACAAACCTTGCCCGCGAAGCTATCACAACCTGCAGCGCTACGCCACGAACACGACACATCCGCCGCGCGCGCCGCCAGATCAGAACGATCCGAGCGTTGATCCGAGAATGATGACGGCGACCAGCGCGAACACGGCGCCGACGACGGCGGCCATGACGATGTCGAGGTAGCTGTCCTTGTGGCTGGAGCCGACGACCGCCAGCAGCGTCACCACGGCGCCGTTGTGCGGCAGGCTGTCGAGCGTGCCGGCGCCGATCACCGCCACGCGGTGCAT
>CALMIK010000054.1 GCA_937863995.1 uncultured Chelatococcus sp. | reverse complement strand
GACGCCTTCGCCATCCTCGCCCGCAACCTGATCGAGAACGCGCTGATCCACGGCGATTCCGCCAAGCCGGTCGAGGTGACGCTCGCACCCGACGGCGGGCTGACCGTTAGCAACGCAGGCCCCGTCATCCCGCCGGAAGTTCTCTCGCGCCTCACTGCCCGGTTCGAGCGGGCGGGAAGCATCAGCGGGGGCTCGGGGCTCGGCCTTGCCATCGCCGCCGCCATCACTAGAGGAACCGGCGCGACGCTGACCCTGACTTCGCCAGCGCCCGGCAGAAGCGACGGCTTCGAGGCGCGTTTCCGGCCGGCTGGCCGTCACGCCAGCCAGTAGCCGATGATCAATCCCGCCGCCGCGCTGGCGACAAGCGTCGTGATCATGCCGACCCTGAACCACAGCATGGCGACCATCGCGGCGGCGGCGAGCACGGCCGCGCGCCAGTTGACCGAGGAAAGGACCGGCACATAGGGGCTGGCGCCGAGGACGTCGACCCTCTGCACCGCGTCGAAGACGACATGCAGCGCAAACCACAGCGCGAGGTTCATGATCACGCCGACCACGACGGCGGTGATCGCCGACAGCGCCGCCGAGATCGCCCTGTTGCCGCGCAGCGCCTCGACATAGGGCGCGCCGAGAAAGATCCACAAAAAGCACGGCGCAAACGTCACCCAGGTGGTCAGCAGCGCGCCCAGCGCCCCGGCGAGGAGCGGATCGAGGGCGCCCGGCGCGCGCCAGGCGGCGAGGAAGCCGACGAACTGCAGCACCAGGATCAGCGGCCCCGGCGTGGTTTCGGCAAGGCCGAGCCCGTCGACCATCTCGCCGGTGGAGAGCCAGCCGTAGCCGTCGACCGCTGCCTGCGCGACATAGGCGAGCACCGCATAGGCGCCGCCGAAGCTGACCACCGCGATCGCGCTGAAGAAGGCGCCAAGCTGCGTCCAGACGCTGGACGAGCCCGTTAGCAGCCACAGCAGCAGCACCGGCCCGAGCCAGATCGGCAGCCACAGCGCCAGCACCTTGAGGAAGCCCGCCGACGACGGATCGGCGTGGGTGAGTTCCCCGCGCGCAAACATCCCGTCGACCACGCCCGCGTCGTCCGCCGCACTCCCCTTCGCGCCGTGCCCCTTGGCAACGAAGAGCTGCGGCATGGCGCGGCTGCCGAGCCAGCCCGTGAGGGCGGCAATCGCAATGAGAAGCGGGAACGGGATACGAAACGCGTAGATGCCGATGAAGGCCGCGACCGCGATCGCGACCAGCGCGGGGCTGGCGAGCGCCCGCCGGCCGATCCGCAGCACGGCGTCGATGACGACGGCCAGCACCGCCGCCTTTACGCCGAGGAACATGGCATCGACGAACGGCAGTTCCCGGAAGAAGACATACAGCAGGCTGAGGCCCAGCATGACCAGCGCGCCGGGAAGCACGAACAGCACCCCGGCGACCACTCCGCCCCAGGTGCGATGCAGCAGCCAGCCGATGTAGATGGCGAGCTGCTGTGCCTCGGGGCCTGGCAGCAGCATGCAGTAGTTGAGGGCGTGCAGGAAACGCTGCTCGCCGATCCATCGCCGATCCTCGACCAGTTCCTTGTGCATCAGCGCGATCTGGCCGGCCGGCCCGCCGAAGCTGAGCAGGCCGATCTTAGCCCACACCCGCGTCGCCTCGGCGAAGGTCGGGACGGCCGGCGCGGCGACGGCTTCATCCGTCGTGACAGTGATTGTCATAGCGACCTCCGTTATGCCGGCTTCTTGGTGGAAGGCCAGTTGTGCGTTTCCTCGGTGGCATCCCGGCTCCAGCGATAGAGGGCGTCGTAGAGCAGCAGACCCGCCTCGAGCTGTTCGAGATCGTCGCGGAACATGCGGGAGAGGCCGAGCGAGGCGGCGAGAAGGCCGGCGGCCTCCGGCACGAGATCGAGCCGCGCCGTGTCCGCCGCGCGCACGATCGCCGCCAGACGGCCGAGCGGTTCGGAGACGAGCCCGAATTCCTCCAGCATGACGTCGAAGGTGCAGCGCTCGCCCCGGTGACTCCAGAACACCCCGTCGATATCGAAGGGTGTTGCGCCGAAGCGTTCGGCGACCGCCGTCACCTCCGGCGCGCCGACGTAGAGGAACACGGCGTTCGGATCGATGAAGCGGCGGATGAGCCAGGGGCAGGCGACGCGGTCGACCTTGGGCCGCGCCCGCGTGACCCACACGGTCCGTCCGGCGTCGTCGCGCGGCGGCAGCCTGTCGGGCCTGACGAGGAGCCCACCGGCGGCGCGCCAAGCGTCGAAACCGCCTTCGAGCGTTTCCGCTCTGGCGCCTTCGTGGAGCAGCCAGGCGGTCACGGCCTGGGCGAAATCCCGCCCCCTGCCGTCGACCACGACGACGTGGCGGCCGGCTAATTCGCAGGCCCAGGCCGCGACACGCGAAGCGTCGCGGCTCAGGGCAGCAGGCAGGAAGCGCGGGTCGGCATCGACGTCCGCCTGCACGCGGACATCGACGATGACCGGCGCGGTCGGCAGGCCGGCAAGACGGGAAAGCTGCGGTACGGTGATTTCGGTATGAGACGGCATGAACGTCCATTCCTCTTTCAGGGAACATGGACGCGATGTTTAGGCTGCCGCCTCACGGGGTAATCGCGATCAACCCCTTGCACCGGAAATTACTCGCAGACCGGTGGTTGCGCAAGGGCTAGGAAAGCGCCTCCGAACGATTTTCGCCCGCGCGGGGATACGCGATACCTGCAGACATGCAGGCCCACCGCATATCGCTTCCTGCCGGCGAGGCGCTGTTATCCGAGGGCGGATCGTGTTGTCTTGATATCGGCTTTCCTTGACAGGAAGCCGACGCGCCGGTTATTGAGGCGCAACCGGATGGTTTGCTACAAGCGGCAAACCATGTGGCGGAAAGTGAGCTGGCGGATGGCCGTTTGGTACACGCTTTCACGGATGCGCTTGCTGCCAGCCCTGCTGGTTGCTGTCGCGTTGTTTGCTGCGCCGTTGGCTCATGCCATGCCGGTACCGTGCCACAGCCAGACCGTTCAGGTACCGGCGCAAGACGGCGTTGGGAATCAACATCAAGCCGCCGTATCCGTTCATAAGATCCATACCGGAAACGGTCAGTTACACGCGGCTGATTATAAGGTATGCTGCAGCTTCGCCTGCGGCGTGTGCGCCGTCGTGGCCGGTGCAGCGGATGCGAGCACTTTCGTTCCGGCTTCCGTCAGGCAATATTACGGATGGGCCGACCAGATTTCCCTTGGCCTGTCGGTCTTGCCCTTGCTGACTCCTCCCCGATCCATGGTCTGAAGCCGTCAGGACGCCGCTCTCCGGCGTCATGTGGATGATTGTGCGCCGCAAGGGCGCGCATAGATCAATTCGCCGACCACCGTGTCGGCATGGAAACGGGTTCCCAACATGAATCGTCGTGACTTCCTCACGCGGCTGACGGCCGGCGCGGTAGCGCTCGCGTCGCCGACCGCCATGTCCCTTCCCGGCCTTGCCCGGGCGCAAACCGCCAGCCCGGCCTCTCCGGCTGAAGACGAAACGCGCCAGCTCGCCGTCATCACCCGTACGCTCGACATCAACGGCAGGGCCGCGCGTGTCTTCGGGCTCGCACAGCCCGACGGAACGCAGGGGCTGACTCTCGACGCAGGCGGCAGCTTCGAAGTGACGCTCACCAACCGGGCCAATGCACCGACGTTGATCCACTGGCACGGTCTGACGCCGCCGTGGGAACAGGACGGCGTGCCGGACAACCCGGCTGCCCTGCTGCAACCGGCCGAAACCCGCCGTTACAGCTTTCCGGCGGGCGCCGGCGGCACCCACTGGATGCATGCCCATACGCTGCAGGAGCAGG
>CALMIK010000053.1 GCA_937863995.1 uncultured Chelatococcus sp. | reverse complement strand
GCGATGACATCGACGGCGCCCGCAGCGGTGGAGAGGTCCGGCGCGCCGCCAAGGAACTTCCAGTCGGCGGCGAAGGAAAGCGTGCGCGATCCCGTGGCATCCTGCTTGACGAGGATGAGGCCGCTGCGGCCGGCGATCTGGTTCGCGGGCGCACCGAGCGTGCGGTTGCCGCCAAGCGTCAGGGCGAAGACGATGCCGGCCGCGAGATCCACCGTGATGGTGGCGGCATCGGTGAGCGCCACCGGCGCGTGGGCGTCGAGCGTGTTTTTGACGCCGAGCGTGTCGGCGGCGCTGGTTCCCGCCCGCACCGTCGCGACGGCGGCGATGGCGGGCACCGCCGGAATGGCGGCGGCGTCGGCCTTGGCCGCGAGCGCCGCGGCAAGGCCGGTGACATCGGCGATGGCATGATCGTGGACGGCCGGCGGAAAGCTCGAAGGCTTGCCGGTGATGTCGCCCCAGGCCGTGGAACCGCCGCCACCGCCGGGAATGGCGTCAACGGCCGCCTTGACGAAGGCGGTGGTGGCGATCTGGCCGCTGTCGGTTCCCGCCGCCGCCGTCGGCGCGGTCGGCGTGCCGGTGAGCGCGGGCGAGGCGAGCGCCGCCTTGTCGGAAAGCACTGCCGTCACCGCCGCCGCATCGGCCTTGGCCGCGAGCGCATCGCCAAGCCCCGTGACATCGGCGATGGCATGGGCATGCGCAGCGGGCGGAAAGCTTGGCGGCTTGCCGGTGATGTCGCCCCACGCTGCGCTGCCGCCGCCGCCACTGGCCAACTCCGCCACCGGGATGACGACCAGTTCAGCGCCCGCCACTGCGACAACCAGCTCGTTGCCAGTCGGAGAGCGCATTGGCGCATCCGCGCGGGAGGAAAGATCGATCGTGTCCGACATGCTGTCCCCGCTAGATGTACTGGCCGCCGGTCTCAGTGGTGCCGGCCAGCGTGCCGGCGATGGTCACGCTGCCGCCCGAGGCGTTGATGACACCGTTGAGGCGAGCAACGTATTTTTTACCGGTAGGAGCGCCGGACTGCTGAAACGCGGCGGGAAAGACGCGGATCCTACCGCCATCCTCCGCAAGGATGTTGGCATCATTGACGGTGCAGCCAGCCGCCCACACCAGCGCGACGATCCGCGTCGTCGCATCATCGGCGTAGCCGAGGCGGATCAGCGACGAACTGTAGATGCAGGCGCGCCCAGTGCCCGAAAACTGCACGTTTCCGTAAACGGAAACCTGCCCCGCCACGCAGCCGATCCCTACCGATCCCGCGCCAGCCAGGGCGAAATTGCAGCTGATGACCTCCAGCATCCCGCCCTCGGGGCCGATGGCGGCGCACTCGTAATACGCCGACAGAGCCAGATCCTCGAGAATGACCGAAGCGCCGGCAACATTGCACGCGCGGCCAGCGTTGACGGATGTCGAGGTGGCGTTGATGAACGTGCTGGTCCGGCCCGCGCCCTTGATGCGCCAGAGCTTGTTGCCGTTGAGGGGCACCGAGAATCCGTTGAACGTGCCTGCCGACACGATCAGGTTGATCAGGCCGAGCGCCGAATACCGGCTGTTGATGGCGTCGATCGCACCGCGAATCGTCCTGAAACCCGCCGCTGCGGTTGCTGCCAGCCCCGTATTGGCGTCGTTGCCGCTCGCGCCGACGACATAAAACGTATCCGCCGGCGGCGGCACGAGGCGGGAATAGCGGGCGTCGAGAGAAGCGATCGTTGGAATGAGCGCCACGATATCGTCCCCAGCCGCGCGAAGGCCGGCAGGCGTGACGGCGCGTTCGGTGTCCGCTCCAGCACGCGCTTCGGTCACCGTGGCGAGCTCGACGATACCGGTGCGATCGACGGTTGCGGTTCTCGAGGACAACCCCGCCGGCGTTACGGCGCGCTCGGCATCGGCGCCAGCCTGGGTTTCGGCGTTGGTGGCGAGCTCCACGATACCCCGCGCAGTCGCCGTCGCCCGCCATTCTTCCCACCCGCTCGCTATCCGCCGCCAATGGGTTCCGCTGTCGGATGCGGCAACAATGGTGCCGACCGGCGCGTCGGCGATGCGCCAGACAATGCCATTCCACATCGCCAGCTTGCCGACCGAACCGTTCCACGCTCCGGTCGGGGCGGTCGGAACCAGATACGTATCGCCCTGCTGCGGCAGGGCAGGAGGCGAACGGACGGTGACGCTGTTGACGGCGAGGAACGGCACCCGCATCAACCGCGCCAGATCGACGGCGACATCGGGCAGGAAATTGACGGTCACCTGCGCTGTCGACGACACCGGGAACACAATATCCGTGGTCAGCTCGACGCCGACACCCTGGCCGGGGCCGCGCTTCTCGACCAGCGGATGGCGAGCGATGGCGATCATGTCGCCAGCCGCGTCGAACACGCCGATCTCGCGGATGTCGAACGGGCCGTCGCTCGCCGGAATGAGGGCGGTGATACGCCACATCTGCAGGTTCACCGGGTCGCGCCCGCTCGACAGCACGCCGTAGGCGCCGCCCACCCGGTGCACCAGGTCGAGCATCGCCTCGTTGGGCGCGATCTCTGCGCCGTTGCCGTCGCCCACGCGCACGGTCTGCAGCACCAGCGGTGTGCCGCCGATCGCTGCGGCAAGTTTCTGCCGGCCGGCGAGCGTCAGCACGCCGAGATAGTCGTTCGATGCCATCGCGGTTCTTCCGGTTGTCAGGATACGGTAATGGTCACGCGCATGCGCAGGCGCGCCACGACGCCGGCGAATACGGCGCCGCGTGCGTCGAGCTGCGTGACCGGTTCGGTTTCCGGCGCTACGCGCACGCGCGAATGCACGATCGCTGCGGCATGGACAGGCGCGGTTGCGCCCGACACGTTGATTTCAACGGCATCGAGCCACGAGCGCACGTTCTTGGCGCGCATCGAGATGCGTTCCATGCTGGCGATCTCGGCATCGCTCCACGGGCGGCCGGATGGCGATTTCAGCCGGTATCGATAGGTGTAGGGCGCGCGCGGCGGCACCGCTTCCCACCATTCCACGACATCGATGCCGTAGCCCATCGCGCCAACAGCCCGGTCCATCGCGCCCGCGCTGCCCTTGACGCTGTGCAGCCCCCACGACGCGCCGATCACGGCGCGCTGCGTCGCCACCGGCCAGTCGCGCTGCCACTCGTCGACCGACCATTCCCAGGCGAGCCACGGCAACAGGACAGCCGGGCAACGCTGCCAGCTCAGAACATCGGGGATAGACCAAGCGTCGGGCAGGCCGGCGAACGCGGCCGCGATGGCCTCGGACAGCGCGAGCTCGTAATCGCTGGGGTCTGGCAGCACGGAGCGCTGCCGTCGTCCGTCCCAGAGCCCGGAACCGAACGCGAGCGCCGCGCCACTGAAAAGGATGTCTCGGCCATTGAACGTGAGGGATATCGGGCCGCCCCCGGTGTCATAAGACAATGTCATTGATGATGTCCGTGACCACGGTGATGGACTGCGCGAACGCGGCCTGCTTCGGCCCCGGCACGACATTGGCGGCAGGGGAGGCGACGGTGACGCCCTCGACCAGCGTCCTGCCCTGATCGTCAACGACACTCGCGGCGGCAGCGATGCCGGAAACCGTGACAGCGGCGCCCACCTTATGGCGATCGGTAACGTGCGCGGTGATGCGCGCCAACGCACGCTGGCGGATCAGCTCGTTATCCGGTCCCGGCAGCACCGTGATGGTGACCTCGACCGCATAAGGCACGATCGACGCGCTCTCCACGAACACCGGCCTGTCGGTCAGCGGTCGCACCGTCGCGGGTGAGAGCCTCTGCGTGACGGCGGTCAGCACCGGTTCGGGCGCAGCGCCGTCGCCGCGCTTGTCCAGCACCACGACAAGCACCTCGCCGGGGTCGACCAGTCCGCTTTCCGGGCCGTAGACGGCAACGGACTTGATCTGCGGATGCGCCTCGAGCGCCCACCAGATGTAGGCGCCGTAGGGGCCGGCGGTGCTGATCGCCTCGATGGCCATCTGCCGCCTGCGCCGCAGATCCTCGTCGGTCTCCATCACGTCAGGTACAGGCGGCACCGCCTGCGGGTTGCCCGGCACGATGACGCGCCGCACCAGCCCGAACTCGGCCGCGCGATGCTCCAGATAGGCGCCCCAGGTCGACGCCAGCATCACGGCGCGGATCGCGTCGTTGTACTGCTGCTTCGCCAAGGTGACACGCCAGGCGCATTCCTCCAGCAGCGTCAACGTCGAGTTGCCCTCTAGAAAGAGCGTATCGACAGCGGGCAGGGTAGGATTGGCGGCCCGCTTCACGTTCCAACGGGCGATGAAGCTCGCCCGGAGCGCATCGATTTCAGCCTCGTAATCCGCAGGCACGAGATCGGGCACACCGCCGAGCCGCGCCAGATCGACATCCTCGAACCGGCTCATGACGCCCCCCTTTAAATCGTAGCCTCGACGGACCGCTGCCCCGCCTGTGTTGCATCACCAAGATGCCCGCGCGGCAGGTATTTGCCGGACACCCGCACGGTGATGCGGCCAGACGCCTCGGCTTCCACCACCTGCACGCTGTCGAGCACGAACCGCGGCTCGCCGTATTGGCGGCCCTCGACGAGCCTCGGCCGCAAAGCCTCGGCCACGGCGCGGAACAGCCGCAGGCGGTTCTGGTCATTCATCGGCGCGTCGATCATGCCGGGCAGATCGGAGCCGAACAGCCGCCGCATGACACGCGTCAGGCGCGGCGTCGTCAGGATAAGCACGATGCACTGGGCAACGTGCTCCCAATCCACGATCAACGTGCCGGTAGTGCGGTCGAAGCCGACAGAATCCGCCACGATCAGTCCTTGTCGACCGGGATCTTCGCCGGCGCCTTCGCCTCCGGCTTGGGCTCAACCGGCGCTACTTCCTCCAGCCTGTCGTCGTGGGGCGGCAGGTAATACTTGGCCTGCTCGGCGGACAGGGTGACGATGGCGCCTTCCTTGCGAAAGGTGCCGTCGACGAGAGCGCCAGCGCGCTTCACACGGTATCTGGGCATGCGTGCCTCCAAGATGATAAGGAATGTTCGATCAGTTGGCGGGCGGGCTGGTGTTGGCCGGGCCGGGCTCGATGCCGCCGTGAACGTGAGATGAGCCGACGTTGGCGCCGTTGTGCGTCAGGGATGCGCCCTCGACCTTGACGGCACCCTTCAGCATGATGTCCGCGCTCTCGATCACGATGGCGCCGTCCGTCACGGTGATGGAGCTGGCGCCGACACTCATGCGCAGCGTGCCGCCGCCGTCGCTGACCACGACGCGAGCGCTGCCCACCTCGACGATCACGTATTCATTGCCCTTGTTCGAGGGGCGCGTGTTCGTGCGCGACGGCAGCGACGCCTCTATCTCGGCGTCCGTCAGGTCGCCCGATTGCGACCGCACGCGCACCTGCTGACCGATGGACGGCGGAAAATGTGTCCGCGCCGCGCCGGCAGCCTGCTCCTGCCACGGTATCCAGCCGGAAACGAAGGGCGCGCCATTCGCGCCCGTCGCCAGCTCAACCCGCGCCAGACCCCGTTGCGGGTCGATTTCGGTGACAGTGCCGATGCGCGACCGGTTGCGGCCGCGCCGCTCCAGCTCGGCCACGCGGAACACCAGCGAGCGGATCACGTCCGCGATGTCGCTCATGGCGCGCCGCCGTTGCCGGGCAGCGCGTCGACGGGCGAGCCCGCGCCGAATACGGCGTTTCCGGGCACTCCGGCGGGCGGCGTGATCAGCAGCGCATCCGCCTCAGCCCGGTAAAAACCGAACCGGCGCATCGCCGTTTGCCAGTCGAACGGCGTCGACGCTACATCGATCTGCGCCCGCATCAGGGCCAATGTCGATGCAACCACCGGATCGACAATCGTCTCGTCGTCGCTCGTGTCCGGAAAGGCTGGGTTCGGCACCCGCAGTGTCGCTTCTGCGTGGCCGAAAAATGCCTTGAGCGGCGAGCCATCCTTCAAGACCGCACCGCGCACCGGATCGGCGACCACATCGGCCGTGATCCGCAACTGCTGTGCCGCGAGGCGGGTGCCGTGCTGGTCACCGCTGACCCGCAGACGCTCGACCGACCTGAAACACAGGATGAACCGGCGGGCAATCTCCGCCCAGGCGTTGTCAGGATCGTTCAGTGCATCCGCAACCTGACGCATGACGATATCCGAATGCACCTCGAATGCCGCATCGGTATCGGGTATGCCGGGATAAATCACGCTCTGCTCGGTTTCGGGGTCGATCACGAGCTGTGCCGCGGTAACGCCGGTTTCGATCAGGATCTGCGTTGCCGCGTTCGGTGCCAGCGCGCGCAGCGAGATGTCGGACATGCTGTCCTTCGAGGACGCCGCGTCGGTATAGACCGCGATCCACGCCTCCTGCTGGTCGCTGCGCAGCGAACCGTCGGCGGCGACATCGAGCGCGCCGATCTGACTGTCGAGGACATTGTCACCGACAAGCGTGCGGCCGCGCAGCGCCTCGACGAGCGCGATGCGCAAGGCGATACGAATGAGGCTCATGCTTCCCCCAGCTCCAGCACGAGACGCGCGTGCCCTCGATCGTCGACACGCAAAACCTCGAATCGGGGCTCACCGTGCCTCGCCAGCGCGCGGACGATGTCGCCCTGCCGAATGTCAGGCCCGGTGTAGGTGCGCGGGTCGATGTGCAGCTCGGCTCTCTGCGCGGCAATGCGCGAGCGCCAGTCGCGAGATTGGCCGCCAGAAACACCGGATGCCATTCCGCCGCCCGTGCGCAACACCGCCTCGATCTCGATCTGCGGCCTGGTCACGTCCGGCTTTTTGCTTGCGAAGAAGGTCAGCCGCACCGGCTCGGCCAAAACCCTGTCGACATCCGCGAGCACCTTGTCGCGGATGTCGTGGAAGCGGGCGGGCTTCATCGGTCGCGCGCCTGTCAGGTGCGCTTGCCGCGCAGCAGCGCGCCGGGGCGGGTGGCGATATGCAGCGCGTTGGTCTGCACCTCGCCATGAATGCCCTTGCCGTTCAGCATGGACCACTGCTTGGCGTAGAGCCGCTGGCCGAGCGTGTTGACCGTCTCGGTGTAATCGGCAGGCGCGTAATACGTCCGGAACAGGCCGGGCACGCCGACAGGCACGAACTTGGCGCTGTCGGCCTGGATGCCGAGCAAGGCGCTGTCGCCGCCCGCGCCCACCGCGCCGTAGTTCTCCCACACGATGCCGCCGAACTCGAACAGCGGATTATCGGCCCGGTTCTTGCCGATATAGCTGTCCCGCAGGATCTGTGCTTCGGACCATCCCTTGTAGGTCTCGCGCACTTCCGGGTGGGTGAGAAGATCGTCGAAGAACTTGTCGCCGACGAAGGCGTGCACGTAGGTGAACGGAACACCGCCCAGCGCCTCACGCGTGGCGCGGATCACGCCGACGGCCTTCTTGCGCAGAGCGCCGTCGACCGGCGTGGCATTATCGAGATCGAAATCGATCTCGGTCGGCTGAGGCACACCGAACTTGGCGAACAGATCGAGCGTCTGCCCGTCCTTGTAGGTCACGATGCCCTGGATCGCGCCGATCCGGGAGTATTCGTCCGTCAGATCGAGATCGGCGACGTTGAGCGCCATTTTCTGGGCGACGATCCCCTGCACCGTCTGCAGTTCGGTTTCGCTGCCGTAAGCGCGAACACCCTGCACCTCGTCGGCAACGACGCTCCAGTCACGCTGGAAATGCGGGATCGAGAGGCTTTCGACGCTGCGCTTGGGATAATCCCGCACCTCTCCCGGCGCACCGCGCGGTGACGGCGCGACGAGCTGGATGGTGTCGCCGATGCGCTCCAGCGAGATGCTCAGCGTCGACACCGAAGTGGCGGCGAACAATCCCAGTTGACCCAGACGCCCGGGCCTAACGGCGATTTCATTGACGGCATCGGTCAGCGAAATCACGCTGAATGCCGGATTGCTCGAAAAGATATTCAGCATGGCTTTCCCCAACAAAAAACCCGCGCCGGATGAGGGCTGCGGGTGAGAAATGGTTCAGCGGGCGATAATGCCAGCCGCCTTGAGAGCTTCGACCGCGCCGGCCCTCTGATCCGAGGTCACGCCGTCGATGTATTCCAGCGCCGCGCCTGACACCTCGGCGTCACGCGTGATCGCCGTGATGCGGACGGTTTCGCCGGCCCCCGTTCTGGCGCCATGCAGCGCGACTGCGTCGACCGCGGAAACGGCATCCGTTGCAGGGTCGTAGGCAGCATGCTGGACGCTGCCCGCACCTGCCGTCACTTCAACCTCGAACACGTCGCCAGCGGCCGTGGCGGTGCCGCCGGCGGCGATGGTGAACCTGATCGGCCCGTCAAATGCGGCGCCGTGGGTGGACTGGCCGATGCCGACACCGGCAGGATCTTCCCAGCTGACCTTCGTGGCGGCGGTAGCGACACCGCGATAAACGCCGGGCTTGACGGCAGCCGACACAGCGGGCGTGGCGAGGGCGATCGTCGCGTTGCCCGCATTACCGGGGGCCGCCGTCGCGGTTGCCTGCACGGCGTTGGGCACCACACGCGCGGCGAGCACCTGGCCGGGCTCGATGGTCTGGCTCGCGGCCACATTCACGGCGTCGCGCGAGCGGTGAAAATTGGCCTCCGACAGCAGGAACTCGCCCGGATGCCGGCCCTCGTGAAAAGCTGTCATGTTCGATCCTTCCGTCAGATGGACTTGTTGATGCGGGCGACGACCTTGCCCCAACCGTGGTCGCCGCCGGTGGCGGGCGGCTGCGCGGACAGGCCGGCGCCTGCTGCGCGGGCATTCTCGTAAGCCTGGATATCCAGCCCGTTGCCGGCGGCGGGCGCAGCGGCCAGTGCCGCTTTGATCTGCTCGACGGAAAGCTCCGTTTCCAGCAGCGTCTCGGCCAGCGTCTCGCGGCCCTTCGCTTCATCGAGCGCCAGCACCGCGCCACGGCGTGCCTTGTAGGCGGCGATAGCCTCCGCGCCGGCGCTGGCGCGGATTTCCTCGACATTGACGGCAGCGGTCGCACCGGCCGCCGGGTTTTTATCCGACATGGTAGGCTCCTTGTTGTCAGACGACGCGGCCGGTGCCGCAGGTTTTTCCAATGAGGCAACGTGTGCCGCAAGCGGAGCGGAAATCTTCCAGCCCTTTTCAGCGGCCAACGCCGTCAGAGCACGCGGCGCCTTGGCGTACACGCGGTAGTCGAAAGCGGCCCATGCCGTTATCTGCGCGGCCTCGGCGGCGGTTGCGTAGCCCTGCGCCACGGCCTCGGTTTCGGTGAGCCACAGCTCGTCGCGCATGGCCGCGCGCACGTCCTCGACAGGCTTGCCCGACCGGTCGGCATAGATCCCGGCCATTTGGCCCGCGATCTTGTCGAGCAGGTTGCGCGTCTTTTCGTGCTCGGCCGCTGGCCCGCTGGTGGTGCCCGAAGGATCGTGGATCATCATCAGCGCACCGGTGCGCATGACGATCTCGTCGCCGGCCATGGCGATCAGCGACGCGGAGGAGAGCGCGAGCGCGTCGATCTCCACCCGCACCTTGCCCTTGTGCGCGATCAGCGCGTTATAGATCGCGACGCCGTCGGACACGACGCCGCCGGGCGAGTTGATATGCACCGTCAGGTCGTTGTCGCGGCCATGCTCCGCCAGCGCCTCGACCACGTCGGAGGCCGAAAACGCGGCCTCCCAATAGCTGTCGCCGCCGACGACCCCGTAGAGCCGCAGCGTGCCATCCTGATAAACCGGCATGTTGTCCTCGATCAGTAGGGGCGCATCCGGCCCGTGGCGGCGTAGCGGCGGCGGCGTGGTTTCTCACCGCTCGCCAGCGCGCACAGCCGTTCCGCCTCGCGCAGGTCGGCCAGCAGCAGGCCGAGGTCGGCCTTGCTGTATTTCACGGTGTCCTCGCCGAAGCGCGCCTCCGCGATCCCGTCACCGTCGCGCAACGCCTCGTAGCGCTCGCGCAAGGCGGCGGCCTTGGCGCACCAGTCGATGTCCGCCATGCTCAGCCCTCCTTCGCCGGTTCGCGCTGGCCATCCAGCGCCGCGCCATTCGGCCCCGCGCCTCCGGTCATACGCTCGAACGGGACGGGTAGATCCTGCGCCGTCAGCATCTTCTTTTCGTGGGCACGCTGGTCGGAAACGTCCTCCCAGTTGCGCCCGACGAGAGCGCATTCATCGGCCAGCGACGACAGACCCGATTCGAGACGGACACGGGCCGCCATCGCCGAACGGTAATCGTCGGCGGTCGGCTGGCTCGGCCCCTGCCATTCCGCCCAGGTCACGGCAACGCGGTTGGCGGCAAAGGCGCGGTAACCGCCCCGGAAAGGGATGCGGCCCGTGAAGATTTCCTCATCCAGCCAGTTCTCGTAGATCGCCTGGCAGAAAGGCGCGGCGATGCGCTCACGCCGGCGCACCACGATTGGCCAAACGGACGAGATGCCCATGCGCACCGACGAATAGGTGGCATTGGAGTGATCCATCGACAGGCTCTCGAAAGTCACGCCCAGCGCCCGAGCCATTTCCCGCTGTAGGTTCTGCGAAAAAGGCAGATACTGACTGCCCGGCGTTTGCGCCGTATGCATCTGGAAGTCCTCGCCCGGCCCGAGGTGGTTGATCCGGGCCGGGTCGTTCATCGAGATGCCGCCGCCGTCCTTCAGCTTGTCTATGCGCTGCGACCAGACGGAATAGAGATCGTCCTTCAGATCTTCATCATCGAGTGCGCTGATCGCCTCGAACGCTTCCGCTGACGGCTCCGGGCTCTTGATCGTTGCCGCGAAAATCGTCTGCATCAGAGCTGTCGCGAGGGTGGCGTCGGCCAACTGGTCGTATTGCGCCGCCACCTTCAGGATCGGCGCCAAAGGTGAAATGCCCCGCACGCTGTCGGGGTTCTCGCCGCGGTCCATGGCGTGGATGACCCTGCGCAAACTATTACCGTCCCATGCCGGTACATCCACCTCATGCTCCATGCCGGCCTCGCGCCGAAGGAATCGGTAATGCGTCGCGCGGCCGTTACCGTCATGAAAGATGCCCTGATCGAGGCCGATGAACTCCTGCGTTTCGCGCTTCAGCCGGTGAGGGGCGACGAGCGATACTTTCGTGCCGGCCGAAATGCCGTACCGGCGGCGCTCAGTGTCGGCCATGAAGTCGAGCACGCCGAGGGCCTCGCCGCCGGCAAGGTAGTAGCGGATGACGCCGTCGAGCATCTCCGGAATGGTCGCCTTGCCGGCAAGGTCGCACTCCTCTGGCGACCACGCATACTGGCGCCAGCGCTTTTCGACCAGCTTGCAGAAGGTCGACTTTTCCGCGTCGTTGTAACCGAGCCGGGACAGATCCGGGCGCGCGCTCAACTGCAGCTCGTTGCCGATGGTATCGGCGATGATCTGCTGCGCCGCGCCGGCGAGCCAGCCGGAGTTGCGCATGAAGTCCCATGCCAACGCCGAGGCGCGCTCGGCCGCCTCGCGCACGCTCACGCCACCGTCGCGGGTCACGGCCCGGCGCATATGCAGGATGCCGGAACGGTCCCCGCGCAGGTATTGCGCCCGCACCGGCTGCGCCGTCCCGCCCGATTTTTTCACGCGCGAGAACAGACGCCCGATCATCGATACGCCCCCCACCGTTCACGCGGCTTGCGCGTCCTGACACCAGATTCTCGAGATAGTGCGCCCGCCGCAGGATCTTCCTGCGCGGCAGATGCTGCAGCGGCAACGGCAAGTGGCAACGGCGACAGCAAGTCGGCATCCACCTCAGGCTCCAGCCGCTCGCGCAGCCGCGCCCACTCTTCCGGCTTCATGCGTGACAAGCCGAGGTGTTCGGCCATCGCCATGGCGTAGATCCGGCAGTCGAGCCAATGGTTATCGACACGCCGGGGCTTCCATTCCTCGTAGAGCTTGCCGCGAACGATCTTCTGTTCAAAATATTCCGCCGTGATCTGCTGGAAATACTCTTCGCCCAATTCCTTATGGAAGTGGCAGTATCCGGGCGGATCAATTGTTTCTCCCGCGGCAAGGCCGGTCTTGTGCAGATTGCCGTAAAACTCGGCCTTCAGTGACCAGGTGCCCACGGGCCAGGACATCGCCGCGCCATAGCGCTTTCGTTTGCCCTTCTTCGTCACGGACTTGCGTTGAGGCTGGCTGATCGCGGGCTTTCCCCTGCCGGGCTCGCCCTTGATTGCATAGGTGTCGGGCCTGCGCCGGCACCATTCCAGCACCTGATTGGTGCGATAGCCGGCATCGACGGCCAGAGCATCGAGCTGGCGCACAACGCCCCAGGCATCGACAAACCCTTGCGCCACGAAATCGCCAAGCGAGAGCCAGGCACCCGCCTGCGGATTATCGGTGGCGCCGGGAAAATACTCCGCCGCCACATTCCAACTTTGCCGGTCCTGTCCGAACGCCACGATCTCGAGGTAGATGCCGTGCGACTGGATGTCCGCACCGCCGGCGAGCAACAGCCCGCCCGCAGGGACGGTTTCGGCACGATAATCCTCGCGCCGCTCCATGAGCCGCACGTGGTCCGGCGCATTCCCCTTCATCTGGTAGGGCAGGGCGAGCACCAGATTGTGAAAATCCTTCGCCCCGGACTCTCCCTTGCCCTCTGAGGTTTTCTTGTCCTCGGCGATGGCTTCCAGCGACATCATCAACGACATGAAAGCGTCGACATGAAACCCCGGATGGCGATCTGGCCCCGTGTGCGTCGGGATGTAACGCCCCTCGCGCACGCAAACGACGCGCTCCATTTCCGAAATGTGATGCCCGCATGCGACGCACCGCATGGTCGAGCGGTGCGGGTGCGCGCGGTCGAGGACGAATTGCGCGTCCCGGAAAACCTGCTCGTGGCGACACTCCGGGCATTTGACATGCCAGAACCGTTGATCCGAGCGCCTGAATGACCGATCGATGCGGCAGTGTCCGGGACCTTCGCCCATCTCGTCGCCGCTATCGAGCTCCGGTGTCGACAGCTCGAGGATCTTGTAGTTCCGCTGCCGGCGGAATGCGGTGAAGCGGCCGAAGAACAGCGTCTCAGGATCGGAGCCGTCCGTGAAGAACTCCCACTTCGACACCTCGTCCTTGACGCCGTAGCGCGTCGTCTTGCCGGACAAATCCTTCTTCGTGTTGGAGTTGCCCAGGTAGATGAACGTGTCCGCGCCGATCTTCTTTGTGTAGGTGGTCGAGCCCGCCGCGTCGACGATCCGCTTGCCGGTCTCTTCCTGCCACTTGTCGATCAGCGGCTGGAATTTGCCGCTGTTGAGGTCCTGCAGCAGGTCGATGCCGGGCGCGACATAGAGCACGTTGTCCGGCGCCGTCTCGGCGATGTAGAGCGTCCACGCCATGGCGAGGATGGACACGCCAGTCTGCTGCGCCTTGCGCACTGTCACCAGATTGCAAGCGTGCTCCAGCGACAGGCACTCGGCAATCTCGGTCAGGTAGGGCGCGTCCTTGGCCGACCAGAACTCTCCCTTGCCGTTGCCGTCGACGAGGATGATGTTCTGCCCCAGCCACTCCTGAAACGGCACCGGAGGCGTCGGTCGCGCGCTCTCCGACAGCCAGTTCGACACGGCGCGCAATGCACCGGGATGCGCGGTCAAGGCGCTACAGCCTCGTGATCGTCGCCATCGATCAGATCGTCGGTATCCGCGGCGCCGCCAGCGATGGACGCCAGCTTGTCGGCGATTTCACCGCCCATCTCGAACGCGATATTGCGCAGCACGAGACGCACTCCGTGCACGCCCTCCTTCGACACCGCATGCGCCACCTCGTCGGCTCGATTCTGCAGCCGGCGCACGACATTCTGGATCTCCCGACCGACCGCGCGATGCGCTTCCTCCAATCGGTCGCGGCGCAGCAGCTGCCCGCAATCCTCCTGATGACGGATGCGCTCGCGCCCGACCTTCAACCATTCGGCCTGCCGGCGCGCTTCCTCGAAACTCTCGCTGGCATCGACCGGCCCCGAGGCAGCAGTCGACACCGCGCGTATCGGCGCCGTCGCCTTGGCCGGGTTCACGAACCGCTGCCGGTAATGATCGTAGTGCGCCAGCGAAACCAGCATCACCTGGCCCTGCGGCCCCCGCTCGACGGGCGTGTCGGGCCGCTCGTCGAGCATCTTGCGGACAGCCTTTGACACCGCCGCCTTCGACACCCCGTCGCGCTCCGCGATCTGGCTGATCGACTGCATAACGACTGTCACGTCAACCACCCCCGTTAACCGCGTAAACCCCGTTAACCCAATTTTCCACCCCCCCAATCCGACACAATCCCGGGCCCTACCCGGCCCGTTGGAGTCGGGGGAGGGGGGAAAGGGACCCGAACCGGGGGGGGTGTGAAACACCCTGTGAAACAGATGCCTTAGCGGGGCAGGAGGCGGCCGATCTCGTGGCGCATGCGCTGCTCGAGGTTCTTATCGACTGCGTCACGCCATGCCTGTTCGGTCGCGCCCTGCGCCATCTCGCGCGGGATGTAGACGCCCGAGCGAACGACCTCGAACTCGTCCATGCCGTTGCCGGTGACGCCACCTGTGCGGCGGAAGACCTGACCATTCCAGTTAGGCTTGACGACGCGCTTGCCCCAGACCCAGCCCGCTTTCATGAACGTGCCGGCGAAGACGGTGCGCTTGCCGAACGGCGTAGCGCTCACGCCTCTGCGCGTCTCGCGTGCCTTGAAGTGGCGCAGGCGGATATTCCCGCCCGACGCCGTCATGATGTAAGCGAGGCTGCCGAAGCTCGGCCGCGTCACCCGCACTGCGCGCACGATGACGGCGCGAGGCAGACCGGTTTGCTGTGTCAGCGCGCGCACAACCTGCGTCCGAGCCATGTCGCCGGTACGAGCCAGCGCCCGTTGCATGGCGCGGGGCGCGTCCTCTCCCAGCACGGCGAGCTGGTTGCCGAACTTGCGGATGACCCCATCCGGCGTGACCACGAGCCGCATGGCATTCCCCGTCGCGCCCGCAGGCAACAAAAAACCCGCCAAGCGTCGCCGCCAGCGGGTTATCCATACCTCTTACAGCATCTCTTATATGTCAAGCGACTGCCGCAGTCAAGCCTGTTTTCTGGCGGCAATTACGCCAATAAGATCAGAAACATAATTGCTATTCCAATTCGTGCGCGAAACATTCGATCTCGGCGCCTGCACCGATCACGAGCCGATGCGCAGACAGTCGCCCGTCGAGGTCCGCGCCGATGCGCCCGAGTGCCTCGCGCCACCACAGCAAGTCGATGCGCGCCATGGCCGGCCCGCGAAGCGGCTCGCACAGTTGCCATTTGCGGTATGCCCCGCGTTTGGGCCTGCCCTTCGCCGCATCGAAACCCTCGTCTTCGTAGGCATGAACCTCACCGGAAATTCCACGCATCCGCCGCGCGACGAACCATGCCGGTTTGCCGTATTTCTCGACCATGCGGTAGCGTGGCGGCTCGCACGCACCGTCCGGCCCGCGCCCGAGCACCGCCGCGCCGATAACGATCGTCATGACGTGCCGGGCAATGGCTGCGTTTCCGCGCTGACGCAATTCGCGCCGCACACCGTCGACCTCCATTGCGATCAAACCGTGGGGATCCGGGAACTCATGGAACAACGGCATATCGGGCACGGTAAATGTCTGCGCTGCCAAAGCGCGGACGGCTTCGCCCACCAAGAGTGCATCAGGATGAGGACCGCCTTCGTCACCGATGTCCGGGATGACACCGAATGCATTCGGCGAGCGATCAACGACAATGCCAAGCTCCGCCATCTCACGCATATGGCCCCACACCTGTGCCCACCGTGCGCCGCCGCTTCCGCCGCTGTCCGCGCCCCCCTTGCACAACTCGCTGGTAAATGCCCATACTAGCAGCGCGTCGATACTCATGGTTTTCATGCCATATCCCCCTTGCGTCCCTTATTTGGGCGCATCGTCCCTAATCACGGCTCTTGCGTCCCTAAGCCATTTTTAAAGACCATTGAAAACAAACACGTTTTTTAAAAACAGGGATGATAGGGACGCTAGGGACGCAAATTCAGGGTTACATATGCGCGAATGAGAACTCGCATTGCTTTTTTGTGCGGCGATATTTTTTATCGCGCTCTTACGCGCACATTATATAAACCCTGAAATTACCGTCCCTATCGTCCCTAGCGTCTCAAGACATTGAAAATCCGAACCTTTTGATAGGGCCGCAAGAGCGCCGCACCCTGTTTTTGCGGCCCTTGCCGCCCCGCTTGCGATCCGTTTCAACCCGCAAGGGCAGACGCAACGGCCATGGGCTGCCCTGAAAGCAAGGGGTCCGGGTGACCGGGCGCGGCGTGCATCAGCGGAAATCCTCGGGGAACGGCGCATCGTGGCGGGCAGGTGCCTCGGCTATCGCGCCTGAGCGGAATTCCTCGCGGATGCTGATGCCGTAATAGAGCGTGGTGCCGACCTTGCCCTTGCGGAACTGCTTCATGAGCCCGTCCGGCCCCTTCCAGCTTTTCCGCGTCTGGTCTGGCAATCGCCGCGAGAATGTCTGCTGTTTGAATTCCGAAAGGCCCTCGCGTTTGGCATAGCGCATGTAGGCCAGAAACAGATCCTCGGGTGTCTCACGGTCGTTGTCGCTGCCGGTGATGACGCAGGCGTGGCGCAGGAACGCCCCGATCGGGTCGCTTTCCTCGCGGTATTCCGCCGTTGCCGCGGTCACGCCCGCCGGCACCTGCAAGCCGCGTTGCAGATAATCGAGCGCGCCCTTCACCATCCACGCGAACACCCCGGCCTTTTCCGTGCGCAGCTTGCGCGGCAGGTCGCGGTCGACATCCGCCTGCGGGATCTGGATATCCCACGGCACCAGGTGCACGCGCCGCCAGATGCCGTCCGAATCGTCGCGGATCACCGGCTTGTGGTTGCCGGAGAGAATCAGCTTGAACTGCGGCACCAGCTCGAAAAAGTCCTGATGCAGCCGGCGCACCGCAATCGGCTCGCCGCCGGTCAGCGCCTTGATGAGCGCGTCCTTCAGGTGCACGCCCATCTCGGGCTCGCTCGCGGCGACGAGCCGCGCGCCGGGCAAGCGGGCGAGGTCCGGGGTCGCCTCGGCGCCGGCGCGGCGGCTGTCGCCGGCGAAACTGTCGATGGACATCGAGACGGCGTAGTCCGCCAGCACCTCGACCATCAGGTCGACGAAGGTCGATTTGCCGTTGCGGCCCGCGCCGTAGAAAAACAGCAGGCATTGTTCCGAGGTGATACCGAGCAGAACATAACCCATGAAACGCTGCAGGAAGGCGCGGTAATCCGGGTTGGGCATGACGCGCTGCAAGAATTGCTCGAAGCGCAGGGCGGGCGCGTCGGGGTCGAAATCCACTTCCGCGATTTTGGAAATCATATCCTCGGGCCGGTGCGGATCGAGCCGCACGCGCCATTCGCGCCGGTCGCCGGCGTCGTCGCAGAAAAACCGCAGGGTGCCGGTGCGGCAATTGACGGCATAGAGATCGCGATTGAGATCGTTCACCTCGCGGCTCACGTAGGGTATCGCCTCGGTCAGCATGTTGTTGATCTTCGTGGTGCCCGCGGCGCTCTTGGCATGGCCGTGGCGCGACGACATGCGCCCGTCACGGTCGCTCTGCACGGCGTCCATCGCGGCGACGAGCGCTTCCAGCCGGCCGTGCTCGGCGTACTGCTCCTTGCTCCACGACGATGTCGCGTCGAGCATCTTTCGACGCTCGCGTTCGGCCTCGCGCCCCAGCTTCACGGCCTCCTTGAGGCGATGCAACTCGGCGAGCTGATCGTCCGGCCAGTCGGGCCGCGCCGGCCCCAGCCGGATGCGGCCGTTGTCGGCCTCTCGCGCGGCGGCGATCAGCGCATCGAGCTCGGCGAGCCGCGTCTCGTCCACATCGGCCGATACGGATGGCGGCTTGCCCATCTCGCGCAGCCTGGTCAGCGCCGCTTTGCCGGCCTCGATGGCCTTGCGCTCGTCGGCGGAACAGTCGAGGGCGATGGCCTCGTCGTCGATGGCTTCCGCCGTGCGATGCGCGAAGGCACGCACCACCGCGCCGGATGCATCCTCCAGCCAGTGGGTGCCTGTGTAGCCGTGCCAGCCGACGTTGGTGATGTGCAGGATACGATCGCCGAACCGGATTTGCAGACGCCGTCCGTTGCCGATGTCCGTTTCCGGCTCGCGCGAACAAAGCTCCAGCAACTCCTTTTCGGATTTCGGCGCGGCGGCGCGGTGCGGCGCGGCGGGCGCCACGGGCACGGGGTCGATCGCCGCCGCGTAGCCCCGGCGCTGCGCGCCGGCCATGGCGATCATGCGGCGAACCGCCTCCGGAATGCCCCCGTATCGAGAATCTGTCACGGCGAAATCCTCCCGGCATGGTCCGCGGCAAAACCGCCCCAGCCGCCGTTATCATCGTCCAGCGCCATGCGGCGGTAGCTGGCGGAGATGTCCGAAAAATCGGCGTCCGCCGGCGGCCAGCACACACCCACCACGCGGCCGGCGCGGGCAAGGCGCGCCTCGGCGCGGGCCATGGCGGCCATGGTGAAATAATGCTCGCTGTCGCCGTCGGCGATCAGCAGCAGCTCGGCGACGTGCTCCGGCACCTGCGCGGCGTCGCCGGGCTGCTGGTCCACTTTGGGCACGGGGCCTGGCACGCGCTGCGGGCGGCCCTTGGCGGTTTTCAGCTCGGGGTGCGGAAACGCCGAGCGCGGATCGGCCGGGCCTGCCATGTTGCCGATGTCGCCGGTGGCGCCATAGAACGTGTCGTCGCGAAACCCCTCGAGGCCGGCCCATGCCGCCACGTTCTCGATGCCCTCCGCCAGCACCCAGCGGCGGGCGCCAAGCCCGCCCAGCACCGGGATGACGCTGCCGCGCTTGGTGCCGCGCATCTTTTTGCTGGGCACGATGCCGCCTTCGCCGTCGGCGATCTGCGGGCGGTAGCGCGGCCCGCATCCGAGGTCGAGCCAGGTCTCGTGGCAGCCGGTGACCGTGCCGTCCGGGGCGACGAACGGCGCGATCATCGCCGGCCCGCAATGCACCTCGCGCGGCCGGCCGAACGCGTCCGCGCCATGCCACAGCGCGTGCATGGGGATGAAACGGATGTTGTCGAAGATGCCGTCGGGCAAGTCGAAGCCGGTGCGCAGGAACAGATAGCCGAGCACGTCGTCACCGGCGTCGGTGGCGCCGAAGTAAATCCCGCGCGCTTTCTCCACCTCGCGCCGGCGAAATTCCGCCTGCCGCTCGTCGGACGCCAGCGCCGCGCGCGCGCTCTCGGCCCGTCGCGCCTCGATCCGCGCCGCGCTGGCGGCGTGCTCCGCGTCGGTGAGCCGCTCGCCGCCGTCCGGCACGGGCTCGCCCAGCGCGGCCGCGCAGGCTTCGAGGAACCCGGCGCGCGCGCCGAGATCGAGGCCGCGCACCAGCGCCATCAGGCCGATGCCGTCGCCGCCGGCGGCGTTGCAGCCCCGGCAGTTGAACACCTGCTTGCGCGCGTTAATCGAAAACCGGTCCCGCCCGCCGCAGGCCGGGCACGGCCCGGAGTGCTCCCGCGCCCCGACACGGAACCCGCACAGCACGGCCGCCTCCGCCACGGTGATCGCGCGGGCGCGGGCGATGAATTCATCGATGATGTCGCTGGACATGTATGGCTCGACCCAGGTCTGATGAAAAGGAAGGGACGTTCAGCGACCGATTTCGGTCTCGATCCTGCGGGCGAGCGCCTCGATGCGGCCCAGCCGCTCGGCCAGGGCCTTGGCGCTCGTCTGCTGGCGCGCAACC
The DNA here is from genome assembly GCA_937863995.1 of uncultured Chelatococcus sp. Classification (GTDB taxonomy): domain Bacteria; phylum Pseudomonadota; class Alphaproteobacteria; order Rhizobiales; family Beijerinckiaceae; genus Pseudochelatococcus. The sequence continues at coordinate 29,549 of CALMIK010000053.1, read as the reverse complement.
TCGGCCAGCAGGGCCTTGGCCTCGTCGAGCACGGGCCGAGCCTCGGCCATGAAGTCGTCAAACGCCCCGTCGTGTCCGCCGTTGAACTGCAAGGCGCTCTCGCGGATTTCCTTCACCCACGCCCACGGCACGCCGAGATTCGCTGCGAGCTTCCTGTCGCTCCAGCCAGCGCTGTACCTGTCGCCGTCGTGATGATCCTGAATGGCGTTGATGATGATGACGCGCGCGTCGCGGTCGGGCCGGCCGGGGTCTTCGGCCTTCTCGACCGGCGCTGGGGCCTGCTGGGGCTTCCTGTCCATTTTTACCTCTCCTGTGCTGGCGGGCTGGCGCGCGACTGGCGGTTGCCTCCGCGCGGTGGCGGCGGGCTGTTTCGCGCTCCGGCACGTGGGGCAGACATCCGCCGCCGCGCCGTTGCCGATCAGCCAGCCTTTGTTGCGAAAAAACTGCTCAACCGCCTCGGGCGGCAGCCGCCGGTGGCCGGCCTGCACGCAAAGCTCGGCCTTGCCGCACTTGCGGCATTCGATGCGCAAGGCGCTGCGCCGCTGGCCGTCCGCGTGCACGACGTTCTCAACCGGGAAAAGCCTCACCTTGGATGACACCGGCAAATCTCCACCATGAATTTGGCATGCGTTAATGTGCAAATATTTGCACTTTTCGTCTTGACGCGCGCCGCATTATCGTGCATATATATGCACATGGAAGCACGGGAGACGGAATGGAGACGAACACAGCGAAGATTGTCCGGCGGCTCAAAAGCGAAGGATGGGTTTTTGAGCGACACGGCGGCGCCCACGACATCTACAGCCATCCGGAAAGGGGAAAGATACAGGTTCCCCGCCACAGGACAGTCACCCCCGGGGTTGCACAGTCCATCGCAAGAAAGGCAGGGTGGGGCGCATAGCCCCACCCGCAACGAAAGGAAAGGCACCTTGGAAACGAAAGGCAACTTGGAATGGTGAGGTATCCTGCATTGATCGACGGGGCGGCGGGCGCTTACGGCGTCGTTTTTCCCGATCTCGACGGTGTCGTTGCGATGGGCGATACCATAGACGCGGCGCTGCTGAACGCCGAGGAATCGCTTCGAGACTACGCGATCGAGGCGGAAAAGGATGGCGAGGCGCTGGCCACGCCGACCCCGCTCGAAAAGGTCGCGGTGCCTGTGGGCTCGACGCTGACGAGCGTGCCGTTGATCCGGCTCAGCGGCAAACCTGTGCGCGCCAACATGATGCTGGATGAGGACGTTCTCGCCTTCATCGACACCGAGGCCAAGCGCCGCTCGATGACGCGCACCGCTTACGTCGGCTGGATGACGCGCCGCATCGCCCAGCTCGGCGGCTGACCGCGTTTTCCGTCTCCCCACGCGGCAGCACCAGGCGGCCCGGCACCTTTTGCCGGGCCGTTCCTTTGAAAGCGACATCATTCCGCGCTCTCCATCAGCCGAACAAGCCGAGTTGCGCTGGCGGCGCCTCGTGCGGCAAGCCGAGCCGCGAGAGTGCGCACCGCATACGCCGCCGCCAGAGGCACAACGCCGTTGCCGAGCAGCCTAAGTCTGTCCACGCGAGCAATGTCCAGCCGGGAGGCCAGCCCATCAGCCACTCCACGAATAGCGGGTTCAAGCTCCGGCGCTCTTTCGAGGGTATCCCGCCAACGGGATAGATCACCGGGACCGGGAGGGAATAGGCCCGCCCCGTGAGTGTCGCCACCGGCTTCGTCTTGTCGCCCCGGCTGTACTGATACTGTCCCACCTCGTGGGACCGGGGCGTCGGCCACTGTTGAGCCTGTGCCGGCAGCGGCATCCCGCCCGCCCCGAAGCTCTGGTTCGGCCAGCCCCGCGCCTGGTTCTCCAGCCCCACCTGCCGCTTGATCCCGTCCGCTGTCATCCCGGTCTGACTCGTGCCGTCCGACAGGGTCCGTCCACCATTCGGGACATTCGGGGTGTACCATAAACCTACCGCTTCGCTCAGCGGGCGCGCATTTCGGACGTGCGTCTGCTCGCTGGCCTCGCAGGATTTGTGATCCCGAGCCGTCGGGGTGGGCCAGCGACTGGCAGCGCCGAGCAGCCCAGACTGATGAGACGCAAGAGTTACTTTCTCCCCAGCGTCCGCAACGAGGGCCGTCGGCCACGCCAAGGATAAACAGCCGCTCGCGCTCGTGGCTCGCGCCGACTTCCGCCGCCGTGAACAGTCCTGCCTCAACCGCGAAGCCCAGCTTGCGAAGGTCTCGCCAAACCCGCTCCGCTCCAGCGATTTCGTCAGACCCCGCCGAGAGCATGCCGGCGACGTTCTCGATGAGCACGGCCCACGGCCGCGCCCGCACGATGATGCGCCGGGCGTCGGACCACAGGTCGCGCTCGTCGTGAGCGCCGCGCTTGCGTCCGGCGAGGCTGTGCGGCTGGCACGGGATGCCGCCAATGAGCATATCCACGACGCCGCGCCATGGGCGGCCGTCGAAGGTTCGGGCATCGCTCCACACAGGCGCCGGAGCCACAAGGCCCGCTTCCATCGCTGATACCAGTTGCGCGACCGCGTAGGCTTACCTCTCGACCATGCAGACCGTTCGAGCAGCTGGAACTGCCAGCTCGACGCCGAGATCGAGTCCTCCGCCGCCGGTGCATAGGGAGAGGATGTTGAGGGCGCCGCCTCCGCGCCGGGGATGTGGAGCCACATTCACTTCCACCTCTCCGCGCGCTGGCGAGGCGCGTCCTCTTTTGCCTCGGCGGTCGCGGGCCGGGCGGGGTCGGCGTGACATGCCGGCGCGTCACAGCGTGACGCTTCCGTCACGCCGCCCGCCCGCGTCAGCCGCGCGGCATCACGCCGCTGGAGCCAATTGTCGATACGGTCGAGGAACGCGGCATCGGGAAAGGCCAGCATCCCGCGCGAGCGCATCACGTCGAAGGCGACCTCCGCCGCCGAGTTGCGCGAGAACAGTCGCGCCATCGACATCGTGCCGGCGGGCAGGTCGAGGATGTCGCGCGGCTCCGTGACGATCCGCACGAACGGCGGCACATCGGCCGCGCCGCCGTACATCGCCCGCGCGGCCTTATCGACGTTGTCCGTGATGACGGTGAAGCGGATGGCCGTGTTCATGCCGCGGCCTCGCTGTCAGCGCGCTCTGCCGCCGCGCCGCCGTCGAGCAGGTCGAACAGGCTCGGCATCGCCATCTCGCGGGCCGCCGCCTCGACATACTTGCAACCGTCGAGGAAATAGGCCGGGTTGAGCTCGACGGCCACGCCCCGGCGCGCCAGCTTGAGCGCCCGGTACGGCACCGTCATCAGCCCGCCGAACGGATCGAGCACCGTCTCGCCCGGCATCGAATATTGCGCGATGGCGCGGTCGACGATATCGAACTGCAGCGGGCACAGGTGCATCTCCTTGCCAGCCGCCGCCTGCAGCGTGTTCATCGACAGCATGCGCGTGATGTCCGTCCAGACGCTGTCGTCGCCCGAATGCGGCGGCAGCAGCATGAACGTCGAGGGCAGCAGGCCGCGTTCCTCGAGGTGCTCGGCGATGCGCACGTGGTGCTCGAAGTCGTACACCGCATCGAGCCCGTAGCGCTTCCACAGCTTGAAAATCTGATGCGCCTCCAGCCCGGCGAGATCCTGCGGCGTCAGCTGCCGGTCTCCGCTGGAGCGGGTGTAGCCGTGGGCATCGAGCTGCCAGCGGGCGCGGGAGTAGCCGTCGCCGGTCCACGCCGCGTCCTCGGCCGACCAGCGGCGTTTTTCTTTCATGACCGGCAGGTCCGCATATCCGTTCGAGGCATCGGACGGCGGCCGGCGAAAAATCAGCAGATATTCCGGCAGGCCGTTGCCCATGCGCGAGCCGTCCTTGCACTGCTCGGACCATCCCAGCCGGTAGGTTTGGTTGTTCTCGCGCACCACGTCCGTCGTGATGGATTTGCGGGCGAGGAATGCAAATCCGGCCTTGCGGAAATGCGCGATGCAATCGTCCGAGAACGGATAGACGGTCTGGAAGCCGAGCCCGGTCATCCCGCCGGGCACGATCCTGTCCTTGACATGGATGGCGGCGACCCGCCCCGGCGCCAGCACCCGCAGCAGCTGCGGGATGAGGAAATCCATCTGCGCCCAGAAATGCGCGTTGTCGTCCGTGTGGCCGAAATCGCAGTTTCCGCTGGCCGACACGACGCCGTTGCGCCGTACGACGAGGGTGCCATTCCGCACGGTCGCGCAACCCATCATGCCGTCGTATGCGACCCGCTCGGGAGGGCGGCGGATTTCCGACCAAAGCTGCTTCCGGCCGATATTCACGCGCGCGCCGGCGATCGATGCCCGCCATCCCGTCAGGAAGCATATTTCCTGAAAATCATCCCGAAGGCCGGGACTGAACGAGGTGTAGACGAAACCATCCTTGTTTCCATCGCCCTTCATCATGGTGTCGCGCAGGACCGCGAGCAGCGACGGGTGCCAGTCCTTGACCCAGCGCGGGATGCGGAGCGCCTTGCTGCCCTGGCCGAACTCCCCGATCAGGAACGTGGCCAGGCGCCGGCTATGCGCCACGATGTTGCGTTCTTCCGCTCGCGCCGGAATGCCGATACGCTCGAACAGGGCGATGATCTCCTGCCGGTAGGGCTCGTTGACCGCCAGCTGGCCAATCGAGATACGCCCGGCGTGTCCACCATCGAGATCGTCACAATAGCCCTCTGAAAGATACCATCCGGCCAGCTCGGCGAAATCGGTTACCGCGATACGATCGATCAAGCGGGGCCTCGGGCCGCGCGCCGGCTCGTCGATCGGCGGAATAGCTATGGCGTCAGGCAGGTCGCCCGTGCCTGGCGCAGCCGCGTTGAGCATCCGCCACTTTCGCGGCACGAAATCCGCAGCGATCTCGCTCGCGAGAACCTTCCGGTAGACCTTCTCGCGCCGACCCGTCAGGCGATTGCCGACGCGGGTGTCAACCACCAGACGGTGGTCAGGCGTGACCATCTGGTCGAACCCGCCGCGATTGACGAAATGCAGCATCGGGCCGGTGTATCGCTGCCAGACGATACGCTGGGGCTGCTGCCATTCGACCGCCAGCGTGTCCGGGTTGATCGTCGCGAGATCGTCAGTCTCGACAATCTCGCCGAACCGCAGGAATCCGCGACGCGTCAGGACTTCCGTCTGCTCGTCAAAGCAATAATTGGGCGAATACTCGTATTGCGTCGAAAACGGAATGCTGGTCACGATCAGGTCGACGCTGGCGTCCGGCATCGCGGCGCACTCCACGACACAGTCGTTGTTGATCAGCCGGTAGCCGTCGCCCGAAACCTCGATGCGCTCGACACCCATGGCGCGGGTGAGCGTCTCGGCCATTGCGGCGGCCGAGAGGCCGTATTCCCTGATGATGCCGGTCATGATGGCCATTTCCTCTTCATGCCGCCGCCACTTCGCCATCAGATTGTCGCGCACCGGCCGCTCGGCCTCGGTGTGGATGAGGTCGATGCGCACGGTCTCTGTCTGCAAAAAGCGCTGGATGCGGTGGATAGCCTGGACGAAGTCGTTGAACTTGAAGCCGATGCCGAGAAAAATCGCCCAGTGGCAATGGCGCTGGAAATTGCAGCCAGAGCCGGCGATGACGGGCTTGGCCGCGAGCTCCGGGATCTTGCCGTCGGAAAAGTCGATAACGGTCTGCTCGCGCTCGTCGAGGTCCTGCGAACCCCAGACAGCGGCGATGCCGGGAATGGCGGCCTCGATCGCGTGCCGCTCGGCTTCCAGATCGTGCCAGATGAGGCGATGCGCGGCCGGATCCTCGGCGCGCAGCGCCAGCATCTTCTCGATCCGCGCCGGGATGCTATCGCGCTTCTCGCGCGCCGCGTCGACGAGCGATGCGGCGGCGTTGCGCAGCAACCGGCCTTGGCCGCTTTTCTCCATGCCCGCGGACGAATGGTCGGACGGCAGCTCGTGCCAGTTGACCGCCATTTCCGGCAGATCGTAGCCCGCGTCGGAAAAGCCGAGGTCGGAGGGCTTCTGCACGAACAGGCCCCAGCTCGCCACCCACAGCCAGAACTCGCGCTGCTTGTGGGGATGGATGGTGAGCGAATCGGCCTTTTCGGAATTGCGCCTGAAGAACCGGGTTTTCGCCTGGCCGACATCCATGATCTCGAGGAAGGCCGAATAGGCCAGAAGCTCGATGAACTCGTTGGGCGAGGGGGTCGCGGTCGCGACAAACTTGAAGCGGATACCGTCGAAAAGTCGCATGAAGGCGCGAAATGTCTTGCTGCCGCCAAATCCGCGCAGGCAGGACGCCTCGTCGAGGGTCGCGGCGGTGAAGTGGCGCGGGTCGAGCTTGCCGTCGCGCACGGTTTCGTAATTGGCGAGATAGAGGCCGGTGGCGTCCGCTTCCGCGATGCTCCGGATGAAGCGCGGCTCCGGCACCCGGCCCGCCCCGCACGCTTGCCATAGACGCAACTCGGCGCGCTGCGCGTCCGTGATGCGCGGATGCTCGCCGGTGGCCAGCACGCGGGCGTCGCGGATAAACTCCTGCCGCACGCCCAGCGGCATCACGATCAGCCCGCGCCCGCCGAAGCGGGCGACGATGATGCGCACCAGCTCGATCTGGATGATCGACTTGCCAAGCCCGAAAGCGGCGAAGATCGCGCGCCGCCCGCCCCGGCACGCCCAGATGACAATGGCGCGCTGGTGCGGCAACAACAGCGGGTTGATCTCGTCGGGCGACACCTCGAACCCGCCAGCCGGCGCGAGCGCGACCTTGGCTTCGAGGAATGTGCGGTAGGTATCGGGGCGCGCGCTCATTCCGGCACCTCGCGCGCTGGCCAAGCTACGCAGTCGCACGGACGAATGGCATCGCGCAGTGCCGCCATCGGCTCCTTGCCGTACCCCCAAAGATCGCCGCTGCAGAGCCATTCAGGCCACGGGCCAAAATGCCCGGCTGGAATGCGCTTTCCGGTCCTGATGTAACCGGAGAGATCCTCGACGAGGCGGCGGAGCGTTCCGCCATGGCTGAAATTGCGCCAGTGGCCGCGATAGGCCACGTATATGCGTCTTCCAGTCCAGTCATCCCTCAACCACAGCTTGCCGTCGAGCGTGATCTCGAAGCGCGCGACGCGATCGCGCTGGCTGTTGTAGAAGAAACGTCGCCCAAATTCTGAGATCTGGCCGATAAGGTGGTTAGCATCGGCGAGACGCTCTGACCTGGTCTTTATAGAGATCATGCTGACACCTCGCCGGCAGCGACCATGCGGTCGATGCGCCGCACGGCGTGCAGCACGGTCGTGTGGTCGAAGCCGCCGAAGATGCGGGCGATCTGGGGCAAGGTCAGCTGCGTCTCGCGCCGCATCCGCCACATCGCCACGTGCCGGACGAGGGCGGTTTTCGCGTCCCGACGGCGCGACATGATCACGGGAACGGCCATGTCGAAATCCCGCGAGACCTCGGCGAGGATGCGGCGCGGGCGGCTGACGTTGACCGCCGCGGCGGCGCGCATCTGCATGTCGAGCGCGTCGGGCTCCGCCTCAGGCTGCGCCTTGTAGGCAGGCTCCGCATCGAGATCGGCGGCCGGCGCCGGCTGCTGCCAGAATACGCGCCGCGCGCGGCGGTAGCCGGCAAGGATGTCGCTGATCGTCTCGGCCATCACACACCTACCCTGTCGATTGCCATGTTGTCCCGGTGGAGGTGGGCGCTGTCCGGCGGCGATCCGCGCCATGGCCTCAAGTCCCACCAGCGTTCCTCGCTCTCGGGGAACGGCCCGTCGGCGTGGGCGTAGAGATCGGCCAGCGCGTCGAAATTCATGGCCTCAGCCCGGTCTTTCGCGGTCGCGGGGTTGCGTCCCTGCCGCTCTTTTGCCGCCGCGCGCAGATACGCCACCGCCATCAGTCGCGTGCTGTCGCTCGCCAGCACGCGGGTGATGAAGTCCCGCATGGGTTCGGGAGCGTAGGCCGGCGGGGTGTTGTCCGTGGTGCCCGGCATCACGTCACCACGCGCAGGGTGACGGCGCCGCCCGCCTTGATGCCGGCAAGCGCCTGCTTGAGCTGCACCAACGCGTTCTCTGTGCCGGTGATGTGGCGGGAGATCAGATCGGCCTCGGACGGCGTCACCGTGCCGTCGGATAGCGCGTGCGCCATGGCCGTCTGCAACTCGGCGTTGCCGGTCAGCACGCCGGTGTAGGCGCCGAGCAGGCAGCCGGTGATTTCCGCCTCGCGCGGGTCCGACACCCGCCGGCCCTGCAGCTCGGCCATGGCCGAGGTGACGAGCGGCATGCCGCACTCGGCCTCCAGCGCCAGCGCTGCCGGCAGCGAGATCACGTCCGAGTCCGCGGCGGATTGCCAGCGCGAGACTTCGGATTTGCTGACCCCGGCGATCTCGCCGGCGCGCACCACGCCGCCAGCGAGCTTGACGAGATCGCGTGTGGCGGACTTCACGCGGTGAAACCAGGCATCGGAAATGGGGCGCGTCACGGCAAGGCTCCGCTGTCAACGGGAAAGCGCGTCACGCTTTCCCGTTCCGGGAATGGGCAGGGTGTGGTTTTGTCAGTGCGTCAGGGCATCCGACGCCTCGACATTAGCAAGCGGCGGAACAGCTCCGGCGGCTATTGTTGGCAGACGTCAGGACGGCGCGCAGAAACAGAAGGAACGCAGGATGATCCCGAAAAGCCCGAGCGAAATGACCAACCTGATCGTCCAGATTCTGATGCTCAGGATCTACGGGGACATAACGGCCGCCGCCCGGCGAGGCCGGATTTCCGAGCACGACATTGCGCTGATCGAGCGATCCGCGATCCGTGCCATCAAGGAGGGGCCTGACTTCTCGCACGAATTCGAAACCTTCGAGGCTGAACCGGCAGTTGCTGCAGGCATCAAGCTGGTCGAGGATTTCCTCGCCACAACCAGATCGGCGCGGATCAATCAGATCCAGAATAAATGACCGGAAGGTAGTTTGACGGGTCATGGGAGGACTTTCATTAGATGGTCGTAGCATCGGCGACCACAGCGGAGCCGCCTTCAGTACGAGACTCATCGCCCGATGGCGGGTGACGAGTACGCGAGCCGTCGAGAAGCAAACGCAAGCTGACGCAATCAATCTCTCGATTGCGAGCGCCCTCGAGCACGCTGTCCCAGTAGGAAACCGGAATGCTGTTACGGAGCTTCATGACGCGCGCGTGGCTGGCCGACACGCCGATGTCTGACGCGAATTCGGCGATCCGCGGCCAGGCGGAGATTATGTCAGCATGGGTCATCATGAGCATATAGCTACACCAAGTAGCTATAGCTGTCAATACGGCACGTAGCGATATGGCCGCTACAATTTGCGCATATCAGGGATTTATGAGGATGCGATGGACGCCATAAGGATCAGCAAGGAGCAGGGCGCGCGTCTCAAAATGGCTCGTCGGGCTGCTGGTTACAGGTCGGCCCGCGATGCGGCCTTGCAGCACGAGTGGGCGGAGTCCACTTACAGCGCGCACGAGCGGGGTTCCCGAACCATTGGCCTCGACGACGCCGGGCGCTATGCTCGCGCATTTGGTAGCAGCCCAATATGGATCCTTCATGGCGTGGGAGGGGAGGATAATCCGCTTTCAAGCGAAGTTTTGTCGGCGCTGGGTAATTTGCGGGGCGAGCATCTAAAGCGTGCTGCCGAGCTTATAGTCATGCTGAGCCAGATGCAGGATCTGGGCGTGACCGTGCCACCTTCGCCCGATATCCGTCACGAGGCAACGAAGAAACTTGCACTTGCGCATGCCGGCATTCCTCAGCCTGATAAGGGCGCAATTCGCCGTCCAAGCTGATTGCTGCCATAGCTTCCGAGAGCACATATTCCTCTGCCTCGAACTGACACGCCAACTTAAAACTGCGAATTGCGGCATCTCTTCGCTCAATCATAATGCAAACGCGCCCTTCGTCGGTCTGAGAACATTAACAGAACATTAATGCGAAAAGGGCATTTACGGAAACTAAATTATGTCTGACGGTATTTTCACGTCAGGCTTTGGTTAACGACATAAATTGCGCATGACAGCGTATGTGGCGCAAAGAGGCGCTCTATTTGTATGATTGCCCTTCATTCGTCGAGGGGCATCCGTCGCGGCACTGTCCATGAAATGAGCCAAACCGCCTCTTGCGCCGCGCCGCGCAGGGCGTGATTCTTTCAGCTTGTAGCGATTAATGAGATTTAAGCAAAATTGCTACACCATGTATTGACTTTATTAGCTACGCCATGTAGCGATATTCATGCCGTCAGCATGGAGATCGCGCATGGTCAGCCCCGCCGTCAATGAACACGCCGCCATACGCATTGCGCGCGTGGCCGAGCTTCTGGATAACGCCAGAAAGCAGAAGTCGCTTTCCACCGAAGACATTGAAGATGCGCTGGAGGCGATCCGCTTTGCAGCCGCTGTCTCCGCCGCGCTCGCGGCTGAGCTTGCGCCAAAGATCGATGCGCCGAAGCTTTCCCGACGCGTGAACAACCTGTCGTTGCTGCTCGCTGTGGCCGATGGCCAGGGCGAGGCGGCAATCGACGCGTTGCGCAGCCCGCTCAACTGAGGGCCGCGCCATGACCCTGTCAGCTGAGCCCGCCTGTGCTCCCGATCCCGCCACGGCCCCCGGCCGCATCTGCGGCGAGCCGATCCCGTCGTTCATGCCGGACGGGCGGCTGGCCGATCTGGCCGCGCCCCGTGCCGGTATGATTGACTTCACCGATGTCGCCGCGCGCCTTGCCCGCATAGCCCGTTTCACCGGCGCCGGGCAGGGGAGCGGGCGCGGCCTGCCGATCTCCGTTGCCCAGCACAGCGTCATGGGTGCGCAGGCATTGCTGACGGAGGGTGAGACGGCGCTCACCGCCGGGCTTTTCCTGCTGCACGACGCGCACGAATACGCCATCGGCGATATCGCCACGCCGGTCACCAACCTGATCGTGGCGACGATGCGCGAGGGCGGCGATACCGGCGACGCGTTTCTCGACGCCATCGCGCTCATCAAGTCCGCGTGGGACGACGCCATCTATGCCGCCGCAAACCTGCCCCCGCCGTGGGCGTGGAACCGGCGCACGGCGGCCGTGATCAAACGCATGGACGCGCGGATGATGGCGGCGGAGGCCGAGGCGCTGTTCGGCCCGGCCGCGCGCAAGGCGCTGCCGATGTCGCGCTATCCGGCGCCAAGTGTGCGCGCGGTCATCGAGCCGTGGGGCACGATGAAGGCCGAATCCGAATTCCTTGTCCAGCTGCGCCGGTTCGTCTGGCCCCACGGGAGCGCGCAATCATGAGCCACATCACCACGGACGAGCTCGATATCCTCGTGCGCCTGCAGGCGCTGATCGCGGCCGGCATCGACCCGAACGAGCGCCCCCACCACGCCGCGCAACGGCTGGAAGAACGCGGCATCGGGTTCACCGGCCGCTCGGGCGCGGCGATGCTGTTGCTGCTCGACCGGGTGCAGCGCGCTTATGCCGACCTGTTCGACGCGCGCCGGCGCGCCGGTTCTCTCCCGCTGCGGATGGCCGCGTGATGGAGGGCCGGCGGAAGAAATCGCCGGGCGACCAGTCTGTGGCTGCCGCGGAGCCCGTGCGGTTCCGCGTGTATTACGCCGACGGCGTCGTCATCGACAGGCTCGCGGCCGACGCCGCGCAGGCGCGCCGCCTCTCGCACGCGCCCCACCGCGGGCCGATCCTCAAGATCAAACGCATCCGGGAGAGTTCCCAGTGAAAGAGCTTGCACACAACCCCATACGCGCGTTTCGGCGCCTCGGCATCAGCCTGCCGCTGCGGGTCTCTGAGAGCGAAGTCGGCGAGGTGCTCGACGACAAGGGCGTCCGGGTGCTCACCGTCGATCCCGACGGCGCGTTGCCCGACGATGACGCTGCAGACGACATCGCCGCCTTTCTTGTGCTCACCGTCAATGCCGCCGTGGCGCTACGCGGAGCTGTCGCCGCCCTCGATGAAGCGGACAGCAGTGAAACGACGACGGGAGGGCAGGGCTGATGGCTGCTTCCCTCAACCGCGCCACGCTGATCGGCCACCTCGGCGCCGATCCCGAGATCCGCACTACGCAATCGGGCAAGCCGGTGGCGACGTTCTCGCTCGCCACGTCCGAGAGCTGGCGCGACAAGGCCACCGGCGAGAAGCGCGAGGTCACAGACTGGCACCGCGTCGTCGTCTTTTCCGAGGGGCTGGTGAAGATCGCCGAGCAATACCTCAAAAAGGGCATGCCGGTGCTGGTCGAAGGCCAGATCAAGACCCGCAAGTACCAGGGCAACGACGGCCAGGACCGCTGGACGACGGAAATCGTGCTCTCCGGCTTCGACGCGAAAATTCAGATGCTCGGCGGCAACGGCGGCAATCGCCCGCCGGCGGCGGACAGCGCCGCCGACTACGGCCGCCCGTCCACTGGCGGCGCGAGCCCGAACGCGGGCGGGCAAACCACGGGCGGATACGACCCGCTCGACGACGATATCCCCTTCTGAAAAAGGAAAATCACCGGTGACGAATCTTATCCGCGACAGCCAGACGCTGGTCGGCATGCTCGAGGGCGGCGAGCTCAACGAGGCGCTTTCCGGCAAACTGCAGACGACGCTGGCAGAGCTCAACGGCCTGTCTCACGACGATCCGAAGCGGGCGTTCAAAGGCGAGGTCGTGTTGAAACTCGGCCTGTCCGTCGCCGGCGGCATGGTGACGATCAACGCCAACATCACCTCGAAGGTGCCGAACCTTCCCCGCCGCTCGTCCATCTATTGGGTGACGGACAGCGGCGCGCTCTCCACCGAGCATCCCCAGCAGAACGACATGTTCGCCGGCCCGCGCGAGATCGGCGAACGCGCGCGCGCCTGACGCGCCCGCCCGAGCAATTTCCACCGACCTGAAAAGGAATTGATGACAAATGACCGACGCCGATCAGACCAACGCCGCTACCGTTCCGCTCACACTCGACATCGATGCGATCCGCAAGCTGGCGGACGAAGCCGGCAGCGCCATCGTCCCGGCCTATTTTGGCAGCGAGCGCGAGGGGCTGCCGTCTCTGGTGCCGGTTTTCCTCGACCGCAACAGCGGCCAGGCGCACAGCCTGAAAAAGCACTTCGAGGAATACCGCACCCACCCGGAGCGCAAGCGCGGCACGGCGACCGTGACCACGCTCGAGAGCTTCATCGACCTCGTCGACCGGCACCAGACGGGCAACTCCGCGATCTTCGCCAATACGGACTGGAACGCGCCGTCGTTCACCGCCGTCATCGATTATCACGAGCTCGAGGGCGGGCGCGCCGACAACGGCCAGCACCGCATTCATTACCCGTTCCCGCTGTCGGACGAATGGAAAGCCTGGAAGAAGCAGAGCGGCGAGGTGCTGACGCAGGCCGAGTTCGCCGAGTGGATCGAGGATCGAATCGCCGATCTCGCCGCGCCGACGGACGACGAGCGCCGGGAATACGAAGATACCTTCGGCCTCAAGACGGCGACCCCGGCCGAGATCGTCACGCTCTCGCGCGGGCTCAAGGTGCACGCCGAGACGCGGGTGCGCAGCAACATCGTGCTGCAATCGGGCGAGGGCGAAATCTCGTTCGAGGAAGAGCATCGCGACGCCGCAGGCAACAAGCTCGTCGTGCCGGGGCTTTTCATCATCTCGATCGCGCCGTTCTTCCTCGGCGCCAAAGCGCGCATCCCGGTGCGGCTGCGCTACCGGGTGTCCGGCGGGGCGGTGAAGTGGTTCTTCGTGTTGCACCGGCCCGACCTGCACATCACCGGCCACGTCAACGCCGCACTGAAGCAGGCCGAGGACGCAACCGGCCTTCCGGCCTACCAGGGCGCACCCGAAACTAGCAGCTGAAATAAAGCCGCGACCCGCCGTGCGCCCGCGCGCGGTGGCGGCGAATTGTCAGCAGCGCCCTTGCCGGGGCGGCAGGCGACTGCCCCGGCACCCCCTTCAGCAGGAACACGCTCATGTTTACCGCATCGAAATCCGCGCTCGCCCAGGCGCTGGCGCTCTCTGGCGACATCGTCGAGCGGCGCAACACGATCCCGATTCTCTCCAACGTGCTGATCGACCGCGCGCCTGCCGGCCTCTGCGCGCGGATGACGGATCTCGACATCGAGGCGACCGTCGCCTTCGAGGCGGACGTGGATCTCGATTTCGCGCCCGTCACCGTGCCGGCGCATCTGCTGCGCGACATCGTCCGCAAGCTCGGCGACGGAACGAACGTCACCGTGAAGCCCACCGGGGACCAGCGGGACGGCATTTCGCTGCGCTCCGGCCGCTCGCGCTTCTCGCTCGCCACACTGCCGGAGGCGGATTTCCCGACGCTCGAAACCGGCGAGCCGGCGCTCACTTTCGAGGTCGACGCGCCGGCGCTGGCCGCGGCGCTGGCGGGCGTGCGCTTCGCCATCTCCACCGAGGAAACGCGTTACTATCTCAACGGCATCTACCTGCACCCGTCTGAGGGCGGGCTCATGCTGGTGGCCACCGATGGCCACCGCCTCGCCAAGCGCTTCCTGCCGGCAGCCACCGCGCCGCAGGATTGGAAGGGCGTGATCGTGCCGCGCAAAGCAGCGGCCATCCTCGACAAGATCCTGCCGAAGACCGGCAGCCTGCGCGTCGGCCTCACAGAATCGAAGATCACGATCGAAGCCGGCGGCGTGCGCCTCGCCTCGAAGCTGATCGACGGCACCTTTCCGGATTACCGCCGGGTGATACCGCGTGGCGGCGACACGCGGGTGGAAGTGGAGAGCGCACCGCTGAAGACGGGCGTCGAACGCGTGATGACGGTGGCTGGCGAGCGCGGCAACGCCGTGAAACTCGCCTTCGAGGCCGGTCAGCTGACCCTCTCGACCCGCAACCCCGATGCCGGCGACGCCGAGGACACGCTCGACCACGCCGGCCCGGCCGACGTGGCGCTGGGCCTCAACGGCAAATACCTGCTCGAGGCGCTGTCACACCTGCCAGACGGCACGTTGACGCTGGAAATCACCGACCCCGGCTCCCCCGTGATCCTGCGCGCCGACGGCGACCACGCTGAAAATATCATTGTCATCATGCCGATGAGGGTTTGAAAGATGACCGCACCCGATCCCCGGCATGTCGCGGACCTTGCCCTGAAAATCATCGACACCGTCACTGGCCACGACAGCAATGTCGTCATCTCCGCGCTGGTCACCACCATCACCGGCATAAACAGTCACTTCTCCAATGATCGTGACGACGAGCTTCGCAACGCTGCAGTGATCGCGGAAGCGATCATGGCAGCTATCGATGCGCACCGCGACGACATGGTCGACGATCTGGTGAATAGGGCAAGGCGAGCAACGAGTCGCTGGTGCATTGATAATAGCGATATGCGCACAGCCGAGGAGTTCATTGCCGCCTTCGCCGCGGAATATGCGGCGGGCATCACGGGTGACGTGGCTGCGCGGTTTGCAGACGATGTGGCGTTTTGGAAAGACCGCGCCGAGGCCGCCGAAAAAGCGCTGGCGCAGCACGCCGCGCTGGGCTTCGCGCTCAAGCAAGCGCTGGGCGAAGAGCGCAAATCCGTATGGCGCGACGTGCTGCTTACGGTGAGCTCCGAGGAAGCACTGTCGACCGTACTGGAAGAAGAGCGCGAGGCGTGCGCGAAGGTGGCGGAGGCTAATCTTGGCAGAACAGTCACGGCGATAGCCGCCGCCATCCGAGCCCGGAAAGAGACCGGCGATGCCTCCTAATTCTCCCCGAACCGTGACCCTGCCCAATGATGAGCTCTACCAGATGCTCGACATCGCTGACGAGATGGTTCGCTTTTGTTCGTGCTGGATGCCTGCGGATCGGTATTACGCCGTTGCAAATGCGATCTGGGTAATTGCCCACAGGGCGGCGGGTAACGATGCCGATGCGGACAAGCTCAAGGCCGATCTGATGGCCAACCGCGAAAATTACTTCGACCGCCCAGACGGCAGTCGCAGCCGAAGGCGGGGAGGGGTGATCTGATGGCCATCCGCTTCCGCATCGAACCACGCGATGTTCCGCCGATTGCCGCAGCCCGCCGGCTCGGCCTGACAGAGGCCGAATTCCAACGGGCACTTCCCGATCTTCTGACGCGGCAGTTCCCGCCTCCCGACGCCACCACCGGAAACTTCGACCTCGACGCAATCGACCTTTGGCGCAAGCAACGGCATGCGCGCTTGTACGGGCTTGCGCAGAACAATGGCCTGCGGCACGCTGGCGACGTTGTCAGCGATCGGCTGTCGAGGCTGTAGACATGGGCTCTGACAAGATCCGCTATCTGGTCTATCTAAACGGTCGCTGGCGCTGGCGGCCCACGGCGACCATGCGAAAACGCGGTTTCCGCCTCCTGACCCTTAGTCGCGGTATCCAGATCGGTGCCATTAACAGGCCAACATCCGACGACAAGGCTCGCGCCATCGCCCTCAATGCGGAATGGGATCGCCTTCGTATCGAGGATCAGGCAAATGCACCCAAGGTGTACCCCGTTGGAAGTGTTGGAGACGGCTATACCAGGTCTATCAAGCTGCGCGAGGAAGAGCGGGCGGCGAGAGGCGTCGTTTGGACTACAGAGCAGGCCAGCCGTGACGACTGGCCAAGAGCCTGGCGCTGGATCGAGCCGATCTATGGGGATGTCGACCCTCGCACAATCCAGCCTGAGGAAATGTTGAGGTTCCGGCAGAAGGTCAACGACAAGGTCTCGGCCACTGAGGCCCACCGGGTTATCAAGGTGTGGCGCGCGCTGTGGAAAAAAATGGCCCGTATGGGCTATTGCGCCGTCGACCGCGACCCATCATTGGCCTTCGCGAACAGCATGCCCGACGGGCGGAAGGATGTTTGGGCGGATGAGGACGTGAAGCGTCTTGTAGCCGCAGCCATCGACCATGGTTATCACGGCCTCGCGGCTTGTATCGCCGTGGCGTGGGATTCTCAGCTATCTCCGATCGATGCTCGCGGGTTGACACCGTCCCAGCGTCGGCGCGATTCGGTCGGCACCTACTTTGAGGTTGATCGCGCGAAGACGGGCCGGGCTGCCGCAGCCACGCTGTCGAGCTGGGCAGAATCGATCCTTGAGGGATATTTATCTGCCGAGCCCTATCAGACCCTCCCGAACGCGCCGATATTTCGCACGCGTCATATCAAGCCTACGGCGAAAGGCGGGCGGACATGGCTGCCAAGGCCCTACACCAAAGACAAACTCGGGAAGGACTTTGCCGCCATCCGCAGCGCTGTGTTCGGCGAATCAGAGTCTCGCCAGCTCGCTGATATGCGCCGATCTGGCACGGTTGAGGCGTTCGCCGGCGGCGCGGCGCCAGCAGCAGTGTCGACCAAAATGGCGAACACCCTCGCGGCATCCAATCGGCTTCAGAAGGTCTACAACCCGGTCCATGTCGCAACCGTCAGGCAGGTCGATCAGGCACGTGAGGCGGGAAGAGCGGCAATTAAAATGGAACGCAGCCCGATCAAAAGTGTCACAGACATTGAAGGGGGAGTATCACAAACGAAGGTTAAAAATCTTAACCAACGTAAAATATCCAGTGATACCAAAGACGTGAGTGGCGGGAGTGACGGGGCTCGAACCCGCGACCTCCGGCGTGACAGGCCGGCGCTCTAACCAACTGAGCTACACCCCCGGAGCGGCTAGGACTTGTTGTCCGCTGCGGTGATTGTGAATTAACGGTCGCGGCGGGGAGTGTCAAGCATCCTTCACAAACAAAAAACGCCCCATGTGCACCCCTGTGTGTAACTCGTCGAAAACGGGGTAGCGCGACAAAAAAAGGAGGCGCGTATGACGCGCCTCCCGTGTTGTTTTCGCGGCAGCTGCCGCTATTGCGCGGGCGTGAGCGGCGTGGCGGCGGCCGGGCGCGCCCAGCGGGGCAGGGCGTTGGCGACGCGCACCCTGAGGCTTGCCCAGTAGGCGAACTCGTTGAAGCGCGAGCCTTCCAGCAGCGCGATACCGGTGGCCGCGAGGAAGGGCAGGCTCTGCACCATCAGCACCAGCGCGTAGATGTTGATCTCGCGCACCTCGTTGCTGTTGGTGAAGAATACGAGGCCCGCCGCTGCCACGAGCAGGCCACCGAGCACGGCTTCCCAGAACGCGGTGAAGTAGGCGCCCTTCTTCTTCTTGCCGCCCTTGGCAGTGACGGTGAAGGGCAGGTTGTCCTTGACGACGCCGTCGGCGACAGCCTTCGCCACCACGAACTGCACGCTCATGGCGGCGATCGCCGCGCCCACCATCTGCCGCACCGGGATGCGCACGCGCAGGCCGTAGGTGCAGGCGAAGTGCAGTACCGACACCGTGAAAGCCGCGATGATCGGCAGCGTCAGGATGCGGTCCGGGATGGCGATGCCGGCGAAGACCACGATCGGCACCCACAGCAGGTTCAGGATGGCGACGAGCACGCCGAGGCTCTCGGCGCCGAGCCAGTTGATCCAGCCGATGGTGAACTCGCGCTTCTGGTTGGCGGAAAGGCTGACGGTGCTGCCCGGCAGCATGCGCCGCCAATGCTTCTTGACGATCTGCACGCCGCCGTATGCCCAGCGGTGACGCTGCTTGCGGAACGCCTCGAAGGTGTCCGGCAGCAGCCCCCAGCCGTAGCGGCGGTTGGTGTAGAAGGCGCGGTAGCCGAGCTGCATGATGCTGAGGCCGAGGTCGGTGTCCTCGCAGATCGTCTCCGACGGCCAGTTGCCCGCGGCGGCCAGCGCCGAACGGCGCAGCAGGCACATCGTGCCGTGCACCACGATCGAATCGGATTCGTTGCGCTGCACCATGCCGATGTCGAAGAATCCGGCGTATTCCGCGTTCATGATGTTGTGCATCACGGACTGGTCGCCGTCGCGGTGGTCCTGCGGCGCCTGCACGATGCCGACCTGCGGATCGGCGAAGGCGGGCACGAGGTCGCGCAGCCACGCGGGGTCGACCACGTAGTCGGCGTCGATCACGCCGATGATCTCGGCGTCCTCGGCGGTGTGCTCCAGCGCCAGGCGCAGCGCGCCGGCCTTGAAGCCCTTCACGTCGACCAGGTTGAGGAACTTGAACCGCTCGCCGAGTTGGCGGCAGTGCTCCTCGATCGGCTCCCAGAAGGCGGGATCGGGCGTGTTGTTAATGGCCACCACGCACTCGAAGTTGGGGTACTGGAGGCGCGCCACGCTGGAAAGCGTCTCCTTCAGCATCTCCGGGTTTTCACGGTAGGCCGGGATGTGGATCGACACCTTGGGCGCATATCCTGCGGCGTCCGAATCGGCCGCGGCCGTCTGCGCCCCCGTGGACAGAAGTCGCGAGGGAGCCTCGCCGAAGGCAATCTGCGCGATTTCCTGGATGCGGCTCATCGCGATCATCACGAGGGGAATGAGCAACAGCAGCCCGAGCCCGAGCGCCACCGCTCCGCCCCAGGTGAAGTAATGCATGTACCAGTATTCGATGACGACCGCGAACCAGGCGCCGGCCATGTTGGCGGCGCCGGCGAGCAGCACCGCCTGCGGCAGCGTCACCCCGGCGAGGGTGAAGATCGGCAGCGACAGCAGCAGGCCGATGAGCACCGCGATCCCCGCGAGCTTCCACCAGTCGGTATGGGTGATGAGGCCAGTCAGCTCGAACTTGGGCTGGCGGTCAGCGTCGAACAGCCCCCAGTAGGGGCCGACGGAGCCTTCGAAGAACTTCCACGGCTGGTCGATGGCTTCGATGATGTTGTAGTCGGCGCCGACCTGCTCGGCGCGTGCCAGGAACTCCCGGATGACCTGCGCCTGGATGGCGCGGCCGGGGTTGGCGACCTTCATGTTGTAACCGGCGCTCGGCCAGCCGAACTCGGCGATGACGACGTGCTTGCCGGGGTAGGTTTCGCGCAGCTTGGTGAACACACTGATGGCCTGCTCGACCGCCTTGTCCTCCGGCACGCCTTCCCAGTAGGGCAGGATGTGCACGGCGATGAAGTCCACGGCCGCCACCAGCTCGGGGTGCTCGAACCAGACCGAGGGAATATCGCCGGTGGTCACCGGCAGCCCGGTTTCGCGGCGCACGCGCTGGATGTACTGGATCAGCTCCGGCACCTTGAGGTCGTCGCGGAACACGGTTTCGTTGCCGACCACGATCGAGCTGACGTTGCCGGTGCGCTTCGCCGCCTCGACGGCGTTGGTGATCTCCGCCTCGTTGCGCTCGGTGTTCTTGTCCAGCCAGATACCGACCGAGGTCTTGAGGCCGAACTCGGCCGCGATCGGCGCGACGAGCTCCTGCCCGGCGGTCGAGGCATAGGTGCGCACGGCCCGCGTGAACGGCGCCAGCACCTTCATGTCGGCCCGGATCTGCTCCTCGGTGGCGCGGTCGCCGTTTTCCGGGTTGGCATCCTTGCCGAACGGAGCGTAGGAGACGGAGGAAAGCTGGATGGGAACATCGGGAGCCGATGTCTTCTCCTGCGAGATTGCCCAAAGACCCGCATGGGCAATAGCGACTAACGCGACGACAAGAGTGACGACGACACGCATTTCACATCCATTGATGCTGGGAAGCACACGCCAAGATTGTCTCGATCGGCACGCCAGTCCGCCTTTCGGCCCAGCGTCCGCGCAAAACAATCAATTATAACTCGAAATTGTTCCGCGGAATACAGATCCGACTCGATTTCGTTCACTTAACGATTTATTTACCTGCCGCGTATCTCTACCAGTTCGCGACCGGGCGCGGGAGACCATAGCGCCGGTGGCGGAGCGCCTTGTGCCGATATGGTAAACGGGCAGCGTCAAGGTATGCTCCATCGTTCCGGACAGGGCGGGACCGCCGCGGCGGCCATCCGTGGTGCACCCTCGCTGCAAAAAGTGTCCAATGTTTGGTCGGCAAGACATCATTTGGCAGGCAAGACATCGTCTGATTTGACAAGATGTCGCAGCCGCCGGGACCTTGCGCGCACGCGCGACGGGTTGGCGGCGGACGCTGCCGCATCGCCGCCCTTCACCCCCTGGCGCGAGTGCCTCGCAGCTCATGGATTGTCGGCCTGGCGGGGAAATTTTTCCGGCTAAATATTAAGCGCGCTGACGATCAGCCAAGGTCGATATGCGCGCGCCGCTCAGGAGGCATGCGAACCGGGCCGATGTGCGGTGAAGCGCACTGATGCGCTTCACCGTTCGATGGTGCGGGGCGCTGCGCAGGCGCCCGGACGCGTCACTGGTTTTGCGGCTTCGCCTGGCCCTCGGCGGGTGCGGGCGGCGGCGGGGGCGGGGGCTCGAGGCTGGGATCGCGCCAGCAGGCGCCTACCTTGGCGTTGAGCGTCTCGGGCTGCTTGGGGTCGATCGGTCCTTGACGCACGATGCAGCGGAACGCGTTTTGCAGGTGGGAGCCGGGGCACTCGAAGCGGTCGTAGAGCGACATGTGCCGTTTGGCGGTGTCGATGTCGTCGCGCCACAGCAGGTTGACCGCGCGCCGTCCGAACCACACGCATTCGGCCCGTCCGGCGCCTTCCGCGAGATCGGGGATCTCGATGTAGTCCTCGGGCTTGGCGGCCTCTTCGGCGTGGGGCTGCGCGCCGGCCTCGCCTGCGTTCGGCGCGGGGGCCTGTTCCTGCTTCGGCGGCTCCTGGGCTTCGGCCGTCAGGGGCGCGCACGCGAGAAAAACCCCGGTGACCAGGGCTTGAAGAAGACGGTGGCCGGACATGTTCACGGAACCCCAGAGCGGATTGAGCATGGGCTTGTTGAGCGTGGGCAGGTTGAGCATCGGCAGTTTGACCATACGAAACGCATCGGCATGGCTCACGTCCGCCCCGGGCTGGCGCGGAGCGGGCGGCCACGGAGGAAATGTGTTCATCCCAATGTGTTCATATCGCGACACTGTTCCGATCGAGGTACGTAATCCGAAGTCGATGCAATTGTCCAGCGGCAGAATCGGCACGGGCCGCCGGGGCCGGCGCGCCGTAGCGAACGTGATCGCCGCCGGCGCTCTATCCATTTGCTTTCGCGTCGAATCCGCCGCAAAAGACTGGGGCTGCCGCTGCGGCGGCTGGGCCATTGCCCGGGGCGGGCGCGTTGCCGGGCTGTTCCGGCGTCAAGGGACGTTTCATGCGCATACCTGTCATCGTCTTCGTCGCGGTTTCGGCTCTGGTGATCGCGTTCTGGGCCTTCATGGGCCGGCCGGTGCCGATGCCGCCGTCGCCGCTGGGCGCGGCCCCGGCGGCAGGCAAGCTGCAATGCGTGTCCTACGCGCCGTTCCGCGGCAGCCAGTCGCCGCTCGATACCAAGACCGTGATCACGCCGGAGCAGATCGAGGACGATCTCGCGCGGCTCGCGACCATGACGGACTGCGTGCGCACCTATGCCACCGAGCTCGGCCTCGACCGCGTGCCCGAGATTGCCCGCAAGCACGGGCTCAAGGTGCTGCAGGGCATCTGGCTGGGCGGCGATCCGGCCCACACCGCGCGTGAGATCGGCGTGGGCGTGACGCTGGCGCGCGAGCATCGCGATGTCGTGATCGGTCTCGTTGTCGGCAACGAAGTGCTGCTGCGCGGCGAGATGTCGGCGCAGGACATCGCCGCCACCATCCGTCGCATCAAGGAGCGCGTCGATGTGCCCGTCACCTACGCGGATGTGTGGGAATTCTGGATGCGCCACCGCGAACTCTACGACGTGGTGGATTTCGTCACCGTGCACATCCTCCCCTATTGGGAGGACTTTCCGGTGCCGGCGGAAGAGGCGGGACGCCACATCGATGCTATCCGCGAACAGGTGGCGCGCGCCTTCCCGGCCAAGGAGATCCTCATCGGCGAGACCGGCTGGCCGAGCGCCGGGCGCATGCGGGAAGGGGCGCTGCCCTCGCCCTCGTCCCAGGCGCGGGCGCTGCACGACATCCTGACCATCGCGCATCAGAAGAATTACCGCGTCAATGTCATCGAGGCGTTCGACCAGCCCTGGAAACGCCGGCTGGAAGGAACCGTCGGCGGTCACTGGGGCGTTCTCGATGGCGACACACGGGCGATGAAGTTCGCGTGGGGTCAGCCGGTGGTCGATCATCCCTACTGGATCGCCGCCGCCCTCGGTGGCGTGGCCCTGACGGGCGCCATCGCCGCCGCCGCCGCCGCCGGGTTGCGCCGCCGCTCTTCCGCGCTGCCGCCGGTTGGGTGGCCGCTGTGGGCGTTCATCGCGCTTTCGGCACTTGCGGCGGGCGCCACGCTGGGGCGGGCCGTGGCGGAATTGCCGCTCGAAAACCTGCATTGGTGGGACTGGCTGCGCTCCGGCGTCCTCGTGCTGGTTGCAGCCCTTTCGCCTGTCGTCGCCGCGCTGGCGCTCACGACCGGCGCGCGCCTGCCGTCCTTCGCCGACATCCTGTCGCCGCGGGCGGCACGGGCGGGAGAGGCGGCGGCCACGGAGAGCATCGAGCGCGGCCTCGGCTGGTTGCTGATCGTGCTGACGGTGCTTGCGACGGTATCGGCGCTGGGGCTCGTCTTCAATCCGCGCTACCTGAGCTTCCCCTTCGCCGGGCTGACGGGGGCGGTCATTGCCTTCATCGGGCCGGCGTTCGCGGGCCGCTGGCAGGGAGGCGGCGCCGCTGGAGCGCGTTCACGCGGCTTGTCGGAGGCGTTTTTCGCCGCAACCCTTGCGGCCAGCGCCGTCTACGTCATCCTGAACGAGACGACGCGCAACTGGCAGGCGCTGTGGTTCGGGGTGCTGCTGCTTATTCTGGCTGCGTGTCTGGCACGCGCGCGGGACGGGCGAACCCCAGCATGAGCAGCGCCACCGCGAACGCCGACAGCCCGGTGTTGTAGAGCACGATGCCCGGCCCCGCCGCCAGCAGCGCCACCGCCAGCAGCACCACGTGCGGCCGGACGAGGTTCAGCAGGGCGGCCCCGACCGCGACCGCGCCGAAGACATTGTTTTCGAACAGCGCTACCGTGATGGCGCGCACCTGACAGCCCGCCGTGGGCAGGCCCGCCTGGCACGAGAGCGCCACGTTGGAGGCCTCGACGAGCAGGAAGCGGACGTAAATGCCCCAGCCGAGCGCGCAAAGTCCCAGCGCCGTCAAAACGTTACCGGCGCGGGGCGGGGGCACGAAAAGCGGGTGCCGGGTCATGCGGTGCTCTCCAGTCGCGTTTCATAGGCGCTGACGCGTGTTCCGGCGCGGGTTGTGCGGCAGACCATGTTTCAGCTTTCGCATAAACTACTCTAAAACAATCTATGATCCAACGTCACGATAGAGCGAGACGGCGATGCCTCCTCTGCGTGCCCTCCTCCTGCCCGTTCAAAAGTAGATCCCGACGATGCTGACTGCCGATGTGGATGCGCCTTCTTTGCCGTTGCTGTGGTCGGCCGGCGGCTCGCGGCTGTTCCGTTCCGGGGTTGGCGAGCCCGGGGTGCGTGAGCGATTCGACCCGTGGACCCTGCAATGGATGCGGAACACGCCGACACCCGAGGATTCCCCATCGGACGATTCCACGCATGCCGATCTCGTGCCCGCCGACCTTGAGCCGATTGGCGGGTTGAGTCTGGCGTTGCGGTATGTGTTCACGGCCGCCGGCGCTCGCCGGGTGCCCGTGGGGGTGATCGGGCCGCGGGAGGCGTCCGACGAAGAATACGCTCTCGCCGAAACCCTCGGGCGTCTGATGGCGCAGCATGGTTTGCAACTGATCTGCGGCGGCAAGGGCGGGGTGATGGAAGGCGTCTGCAAAGGGCATCTGGAGGCCGGTGGCGCGCCCATCGGCATGTTGCCGGATGAGGAGTGGCGCAGGAGCAATCCCTATGTCGCCATTCCCATCGCCACCGGCATCGGTCCGGCGCGCAACGCCATCCTTGCGCGTGCCAGCATCGTTCTGGTCGCTGTCGGCGGCGGCTACGGCACGCTGACGGAAATGGCTTATGGCCTGCATTTCGGTCGACCGGTGCTCACCCTTGGCCAGGCGCCCTTCGTGGACGGCGCGACGGCGTGCGCCACGCCTGCCGAGGTCATTGCCCGCGTGGCGCGCCATCTGCTGGAAGAGCCCTCCGGCTGCCGGCTGACCGGGCCTCTTGCTGACTGAAAATCGCTGATGGGCTTATGCCGGCTGGCCTTTTGTCTGGCGTATCCCGTGCGGCTCCGCCGGGGGGGGCTGGTCCCTTGCCGGCGGTCGGGCGGGCGCAAGACGATCCTGAAAATTGCAGTTGTACTCATATTGAAATTCAGTAATAAAATATATTATAGATATCGATGCGCGTTGTAAGAATCGATAGATTTTAAATCTCGAAATTTTGCGAAAATTATTTTCATTCAGTTTTTTGCTTATACTTTTTGCTAAGAGTGCGATAAATTTTGTCATTTATTGCGCATGCTTTGGTTTTATGTTATTTTGCAGGTCTATTATTGGGTGTTATTGCGCCTACCCACTGTGGGTGATGAATTTTGAGCGGTGATCTGTTTGCATCTGTCGGGCTGTCTACGCCGGTGTCCGTCTTCGAGACGGCCGCGTTGCCGGATGTTGCCAGCGCAAGTCTCAGTCCGGAGGATCTTGCGCGGCTGAAGATCCGGGCTCAGGCGCAGCTGTGCGAGTCGCGCGGCGGCATTCTTGCCGACCACGCCGTGGGCCTGCAGGCGCTCGCGACCGAGCGCTCGGCCTGCATCGCCATCCGCGCCGTCAATCCCTTTGCTTTTCCACTAATTCGCTCGGGCCGCTTCGGCACGAAGGACATGGCCATCTCGGGCAAGAGTTCGCTCATTCCGCCGCTGTGCGGCCTGATCCCGCTCGACCAGCGCTACGGCAAGTCCGGCATGGCCGAGCAGGATGCCGCGCGCCTCACCGCCAAGAACCGCGACGCCGTCAGACAGGGCAAGGCCACGGTGCAGCCGCTGGTGCTCGACATCGCCCATCTCAGGCGGATGGAAGGGCTCGTCGTCGAGGGCACGTGGCTCGGCGGCGGCTCGGGGGCTGGCGGTCTCATGCACGGCAAGGTCGGCGGCAAGGACTTTTCGTTCTGGGGCGAGGTAACGAATGACGGCGTGTCCGTGGCCGTCTTCGGGGTGCGTGAGGAGGCCGGGGCGGCGGCGAAGGGCGAGCCGATCGAGGTGATGGCCAATCGCAAGAAGCTGATGGTGACGGCCGACTACGATCTGGCGTTCGTCGCGCCCCGCGTCGAGACGTATGGGCAGGATCACATGCGTCCGCTCAAGATGCCCACATTGCAGGACGTGGAGGCGTTTACCGGCGCGACGAAAGACGCCCGCGTTGCCCTTGCCCCCGACGACGCGGAGCTTTTCAGTGATGCGGAGCTTGCCGGGAGCGCGGACGGCAAGGTCGCCCTGGCCGACCTGCACTGGCGGCGCGTGGCGCAAGCCCAGAGTTCGACCGAGGTGCCCTACACGCGCCAGACGGCAATCGACGGTGAGGACAGTCCGCCGCCCATGCGGGGGCTGGGCAACATCTCGCCCTATATCCGCGATCTGCTGCCCCGGCTGAACAACGCCTGCCGCACGCCGGAGGGCAGCGGGCTGGAGCTTTTTCATCACAGCGACGACGCCGGCAATCCCTTTGCCGACGAAGCCGTCAATTATCCGATGACCCTGATCCTGCCGAGCCATGACAGCCTGCCGGATGGACCGCGCATCCTGGTCATCGAGGATCGCCAGGGCCTCGAAACGGCGATCCGGACACTGAAAAACGGGGATTTCAAGCCCGAGACCACGCATGCATGGGGCGAAAGCGTCGCCTCCGTCCGCTCGCACGCCTTCGAGGCCGCGCGCGCGGGGCTCGAGGCCTTTTTCGAAGCCAGGCATGATCGCGGCGACGTCATGTCCCCCAATGGCAGCCTGATGCTGAAGCGGATATAAAACCCAAAAAACCTCGCAGGGCCGGCTGGCCGGCAAGCCCCGCCGCGTTGCCGCCGGCGTCGTGCGGGAAGCGCCGCATATTTATGCGGTCAATGCTCATCGATTCCTTGAAGTGAGCGAATTCTCATCGATCGGATGATTCCATCTGATCGGAAACCGCTCTAACATTGTGGAAAGAAGAGCAGTTCCTTCCATCGCCGCTGGACCTCGCGCTTCGCTTTCGCCATCACTGTTGCATGGAAACAAAAACATTCGGATGGGTTGCACAAGCCGGGGGGCATCCGAAAACACTACTTGATCAGAGCGTTGTCGAAGATTTGCTGTACACGTAGGCACCCTTCGCCGTAAAGCTTTTTTAACATTTTGATTATGCATGATAATCCGGCGGTGGCTATTGCATCTGCAGGGCCATGCCCCAGGACGGAGCGGAGAGGAAATGGGCGCGCGAGAACACGCCGAAGCCGGACAGGAACTGTCGGTGCGTCAGGAAGAAATCCTGTCGATCGTCCATCACCAGGGTTTCGCCACCATCGATGCGCTGGCGCGCCACTTCGACGTTTCCACGCAGACCATTCGCCGCGACATCATCTACCTCGACGAGTTGCAGCTCCTGCAGCGCTTCCACGGCGGCGCGGGCGCGCGCGAGACGACGGTGCGGCTTGGTTACGCGGAAAAGCGCATCACCGCCGCCGAGGCCAAGGAGCGTATCGCCCGCCTGACCGCAGCGAGAATCGGGCCGGGTGAGGCCGTGTTCCTCGATGTCGGCACCACGGTGGAGGCCGTGGCGCGGCAACTGCACGGCCGCCCCGACCTGCGCGTGTTCACGTCGAGCATCGCCGCAGCCTCGATCCTGGCCGCCGAGCCGGGCATGCAGGTTTTCGTTACCGGCGGCTCCCTGCGCGGTCCCGATGGCGCGCTGACCGACGAATGGACGAACGAGGCCATCGCCCGTTTTCGCTTCGACGTCGCGGTGCTCGGCTTCTCCGGCATTGACGACGACGGGGCGCTGATGGACTTCGATCTCGCCAAGGTCGCGGTGAAGCGGTCTGCCGCGACGCGCGCGTCGCGGGTGATTGCGGTCGGCGAAAGCGGCAAGCTCTTGCGTCCGGCCATCGTGCGGGTGCTTGAGGCCGACCGGCTCGACGTCCTCGTCACCAGCGAGAAGCCGTCGTCGCTGGTGAGCGAAACCCTCGAACTCGCCGGGGTGGAAATTCTGTTCGACGAAAGCGCCGAGTAGGGCGTTTTGCTGATTTGCGCATCGTCTCAATAAGATGAAGCCCTTCCCGGCGGCGGCCGGGAAGGGCTTCATTCATTTCTCGATGGAATGCGTCTCAGTTGTCGAGGAAGCTGCGCAGCTTGCGCGAGCGCGAGGGATGCTTCAGCTTGCGCAGCGCCTTGGCCTCGATCTGGCGAATGCGCTCCCGCGTCACCGAGAATTGCTGGCCGACTTCCTCAAGCGTGTGGTCGGTGTTCATGCCGATGCCGAAACGCATGCGCAGCACGCGTTCCTCGCGCGGCGTGAGCGAGGCCAGCACACGCGTGGTGGTCTCGCGCAGGTTCGACTGGATCGCCGCGTCGATGGGCAGGATGGCGTTCTTGTCCTCGATGAAGTCGCCGAGGTGGCTGTCTTCCTCGTCGCCGATGGGCGTTTCGAGCGAGATCGGCTCCTTGGCGATCTTCAGCACCTTGCGCACCTTCTCCAGCGGCATGGCGAGCTTTTCGGCCAGCTCTTCCGGTGTCGGCTCGCGGCCGATCTCGTGCAGCATCTGGCGCGAGGTCCGCACGATCTTGTTGATCGTCTCGATCATGTGCACCGGGATGCGGATGGTTCTGGCCTGATCCGCGATGGAACGGGTGATCGCCTGCCGGATCCACCACGTGGCGTAGGTCGAGAACTTGTAGCCGCGCCGGTACTCGAACTTGTCGACCGCCTTCATCAGGCCGATGTTGCCTTCCTGAATGAGGTCGAGGAACTGCAGCCCGCGGTTGGTGTACTTCTTGGCGATCGAGATCACGAGGCGCAGGTTGGCCTCGATCATTTCCTTCTTGGCCTGGCGCGCTTCCTTCTCGCCCTTCTGGACGAGGGAGACGATCTTGCGGAATTCGAGGATCTCGAGGCCGGTCTCGGTGGCGAGCACCTGAATTTCCTGACGCAGCTCGCGGATGCGGTCCTTGTCGCTGGCGACGAACTCCTTCCAGCCGCGGGTGCCGAGCTTCGACACGCGCAGGATCCACTTGGGATCGAGCTCCGAGCCCTGGTACTGGCGCAGGAAGTCGGTGCGGGTGACGCCGTAGCTTTCGGACAGGCGCATGAGGCGGCCCTCGAGGCCGATCAGGCGCTTGTTGATGTCGTAAAGCTGCTCCACCAGCGCGTCGATGCGGTTCTGGTTGAGCGACAGCGACTTCACGTCGACGATGATGTCGTCCTTGAGCTTGCGGTACTTGCGCTCCTGTGCCGGCGACAGCTTGAGGTTCTGCAGGCGGTTCTCGATGTCCTGATCCTGCAGGCGGCGCAGCTTCTTGTAGTTGTCGGCGATGCGGTCGAAGGTTTCGAGCACGCGCGGCTTGAGCTCGGCCTCCATGGCGGCGAGGGAGACGTTGTTCTCGATGTCGTCCTCGTCGAGCTCGCCTTCCGCGCCGGGCTCGCGCTCCTCGGCGTCGGCGTCGTTGCCGCGCGCGGCCGGCTGGCTGGCCGGCGCGTCGCCTTCCTCACCTTCGCTGCTCTCGCCCTCACCTTCGCCCTCGCCCTCGCCCTCGCCGATACCCCGGCTTTCCGGGTCGGCATAGGTGGCTTCGAGATCGATGATGTCGCGCAGCAGGACCTTGGCTTCGTTGAGCTCGTCGCGCCAGATGATGATGGCCTGGAAGGTGAGGGG
>CALMIK010000052.1 GCA_937863995.1 uncultured Chelatococcus sp. | reverse complement strand
GCTCGCGGCGCTTGTCGACGATGGCGAGCGGCGCGTCGATGCGCTTGGCCAGCGCGCGTGCGCGCACCACGCCGCCGACGTCCGGCGACACCACCATGGCGTTGGAGAGGTCGATCCGCTCACGGATGTCGCGCACCATGACCGGAGCGGCGAACAGGTTGTCGGTCGGGATGTCGAAAAAGCCCTGGATCTGGCCGGCGTGCAGGTCGACGGTGAGCACGCGGTCGGCGCCGGCGTGGGTGACGAGATTGGCGACCAGCTTGGCGGAAATCGGCGTGCGGCCTGTGGCGCGCCTGTCCTGCCGGGCGTAGCCGAAATAGGGCAGCACCGCGGTGATGCGCTTCGCCGAGGAGCGGCGCAGGGCGTCGGTGATGATGAGCAGTTCCATCAGGTGGTCGTTCGCCGGAAACGAGGTCGACTGGACGATGAACACGTCCTCGCCGCGCACGTTTTCCTGGATCTCGACGAAGATCTCCATGTCGGCGAAGCGGCGCACCAGGCACGAGGCGAGCGGCACTTCGAGGTAGCTTGAAATCGCCTCGGCGAGGGGGCGGTTGGAGTTGCCCGCAACGAGCTTGATCGAGGGTTTCATCCGGCCATTTCCTTATATTGGGTTCAACGCGCGACGGCTTCCGATCCTGTGCCGCGCTGGATGGGCGCACACCGTACACACGTGCAAGGTTTGACGCGCTCATATCAGCCGTGACGCGCGCGAACAATAGTCCCGATGACAAATCCGTGGCAAGGAAATCCGCCAGAAAATATGCGGAGAAACTTGCGGGAAGCCAGCATGCGTGCGCCGCTTGTGACGCCGCCGCGCTGTTGGCGCCACAGGCAAGGGAAAAGGGTGGTGTTGTCGCATCCTTGATTGGACAGCTCCGGCATGATCCGCCACTCTGCTTCATGAGCAAATGTTAAGTTGTCCGTGCCTGTCTTCGCGGTGCACAATGGCGCCCGGAGCACTGCTGCATGGGGCGGTCGGGCGCGGCATTTCGAGCTGCGCGCGCAAGCCCGCATCAAGGTGCTCGCATGCAAGCGCTTGTGTAACTGGGCGGCTGGACGACTGAAGACCTGGTGATTGCCGGAGAAACCGTATGCGCAGATTGATGAAGGTGGGAGCGCTCCTGCTCGTTCTGGCCGCCGGATGGTGGCTCGTGTTCGCGCAGCGGGGCGAGCGTTTCGCCGACCTCTTCTCCGGTCCGTCGTTGCTGCGCACGCCCACGCCAGCGCAAGCCCAGACCGGTGCGTCTCCCGCAAATGCGCCCGCGAAGAGCGCGCCCGCCGCCCGACGCGGCTTCCCCATCGAAACCGCCACTGCCCGGCCGGGCGAGGCAGCAGCGGACATCCTCACCGTCGGTAGCCTGCGGTCGGACGAAAGCGTGCTCATCTCGTCCGAGATCGCGGGGCGGATTGGCGAGATCAGCTTTGCCGAGGGGCAGCATGTCGCCGCCGGCGATGTGCTCGTGCGCCTCGATTCCACGCTGACGCAGGCCGAGATCGACGACGTGCGCGCGCGGCTCGCGCTCGCCGACGCCAATTTCCGCCGCACCAGCCAGCTCGCGCGCGGCGGCAACGCCACCCAGCGCGCCAACGATGAGGCAGTGGCGGAGCTTGCCACCGCGCGCGCCGCGCTGGCGCTCGTCGAGGCGCGCTTCAACAAGCTCACCATCCGCGCCCCGTTCCCCGGCGTGCTCGGCGTGCGCAAGGTGTCGGTCGGCGCCTACCTCAACCCCGGCGTCGAGATCGTGAACCTCGAAAAGATCGATACGCTCAAGGTGGACTTCAACGTTCCCGAAATTTATCTGGCGCGCGTGCGGGTGGGTCAGTCGGTGACGCTTTCCGTCGACGCCCTGCCGGGCAGGCAGTTCGAGGGCGCGATCTACGCCATCGACCCGATGGTGGACGTGAACGGCCGCGCGCTGCGCATCCGCGCCCGGCTGCCCAATCCCGACCTTGCCCTGCGCCCCGGCCTTTTCGCCCGCATCGCCATCAAGAGCGCGATCGCGCAGGAAACCGTGTTCGTGCCGGAAGAGGCCATCGTGCCGCGCGGCGACACCGCGTTCGTGTTCCGGGTGGTGGACGGCAAGGTGCTGGAGACATCCGTGCGCCTCGGCGCGCGCAGCGCCGGCAACGTCGAGATCGTCGAGGGGCTGGATGCGGGCGCGGTGGTG
Source organism: uncultured Chelatococcus sp. (assembly GCA_937863995.1). Taxonomy (GTDB): domain Bacteria; phylum Pseudomonadota; class Alphaproteobacteria; order Rhizobiales; family Beijerinckiaceae; genus Pseudochelatococcus. The sequence goes on along the minus strand of CALMIK010000052.1, from coordinate 27,392 downwards.
GTCACCGCCGGCCAGCACCGCCTGAGCGATGGCGCCGCCATCGAGGTGGTCGCGGCGTCCGCCGGCCAGATCTGACCGGGAGGCGGCGATGGGCTTTTCCGAGTTCTGCATCCGCCGGCCGGTGTTCGCCACGGTGCTCAGCCTCATTCTGGTGCTCATCGGCCTCGTTTCCTACGGCCGGCTGACGGTGCGCGAATACCCCAACATCGACGAGCCGGTGGTGTCCGTCACCACCAATTATCCTGGCGCGTCCGCGACCATCATCGAAAGCCAGGTCACCCAGGTGCTGGAGGGCTCGATCGCGGGCATTGCCGGCATCGACGTGCTCGAATCCGTCTCGCGCGCCGAGACCAGCCGCATCACCGTGCGCTTCACGCTCGGCGTCGATCCGGACGTCGCTGCCAACGACGTGCGCGACCGGGTGAGCCGCGTGCGCGGACGCCTGCCCGACGAGGTGGACGAGCCCATCATCGCCAAGGTCGAGGCGGACGCGCAGCCCGTGGTCTACCTCGCCTTCATGAGCCAGAGCCTCAACGCGCTGGAACTGACGGACTATATCGACCGCTACGTTGTCAACCGCTTCAAGAACCTCACCGGCGTCGCGGATGTGACCATTCTCGGCGAGCGCCGTTACGCCATGCGCGTCTGGATCGACCGCGAGCGGCTGGCCGCCTACAACCTGACGGTGCAGGACATCGAGGCCGCGCTGCGGGCCCAGAACGTCGAGCTGCCTTCGGGGCGCATTGAAAGCCGCGACCGCGAATTCACCGTGCTGTCGCGCACCGGCCTGACCAATGTCGCGGAATTCGAGAATGTGGTGGTGAAGGTCGCGGGAGGCCATCAGGTGCGCCTGCGCGACGTGGCGCGGATCGAGCTCGGCGCCGCCGACATGCGCCGCGACGGCCGCTTCAACGGCCAGACAAGCATCACGGTGGGCATCGTCAAGCAGGCGGTCGCCAACCCGCTCGACGTTTCGGCAGCGCTCTGGCGCGTGCTGCCGGACATCAACGCCTCGCTGCCTGAAGGCGTGACGGCGCAGATCGCCAACGACACGGCGGTGTTCATCGACCGCTCGATCAAGGCCGTCTACACCACCATCGTCGAGGCGATCGCGCTCGTCATCCTGGTGATCCTGGTTTTCCTGCGCTCGCTGCGCGCCTCACTCATTCCCATCGTCACGATTCCGATCTCGCTCATCACGACGTTCGCGCTGATGCTGGCGCTTGGGTTCAGTGTCAACACGCTGACGCTGCTCGCCATGGTGCTCGCCATCGGCCTCGTGGTCGACGATGCCATCGTCGTGCTCGAAAACATTCACCGCCATGTCGAGGAGGGGATGGCCCCGGTCGAGGCGGCGGTCAAGGGCGTGCGCGAGATCGGCTTCGCCGTCGTCGCCATGACTCTGACGCTGGCGGCGGTCTATGCGCCCGTGGCCTTCGCGGAGGGGCGCACCGGGCGGCTTTTCCTCGAATTCGCCCTGACGCTCGCGGGCGCCGTCATCGTGTCCGGCTTCGTGGCGCTGACGCTGACGCCCATGATGTGCGCCAGGCTTTTGCGGCACAATCCGAAGCCGGGGCGTGTGTTCCTGCTGCTGGAGCGTGCTTTTTCCGGCCTCGAATCCGGCTATCGCGGCCTGCTGCGGGTCTCCATGCGGGCGCGTCCCGTTATCGTGCTGCTGGCGCTCGCGGTGGCCGGGCTGAGCGGCTATTACTTCACGGCGCTGCGTTCCGAGCTTGCGCCGGTCGAGGATCGTGGCGTGGTGATGATCCGCGGCAGCGGCCCGGAGGGCGCGACGCTCGCCTACATGAACCGATACGCCGCCGTCATCGAGGACGAGTTGCGCGCCATTCCCGAGATGGGATCGGTGCTCGTCATCATCGGCTTCCCGGAGGTGACGGAGTTCATCGCCATCGGCCGCCTCAAGGATTGGGACGAACGCGGCGTCAAGCAGCAGCAAATCGCCGCCGACATGCGGGCGAAGCTGCAACGCATTCCCGGCGTCGAGGCCTATGCCAACAATCCGGCCTCGCTCGGCCAGCGCGGCTCGACGCGGCCGGTGGAATTCGTGGTGCAGACGTCCGGCACCTATGAGGAGCTGGAGACCCACGTCGCAGCGCTCATGGAACGGGCGCGCGCGTATCCGGGCTTCGTCAATCCGGAATCCGACCTGAAGCTGAACAAGCCCGAGTTCCGCGTCACCCTCGACCGCGCCAAGGTGGCTGACCTTGGCCTCGACGTGGCCGTGGTCGGGCGCACGCTGGAAACGCTGCTCGGCGGCCGGCAGGTGACGCGCTTCGAGGTCGACGGCGAGCAATACGACGTCTACGTGCAGATGGCCGCCGAGGACCGCGCCTCGCCCTCCACGCTGTCCACCATCTTCCTGCGCGCGCCGTCGGGCGAGATGGTGCAGCTGTCGAACATCGTGCAGGTGTCGGAATCGGTTGCGCCCAAGGATCTGCGCCGCTTCAACCAGTTGCGGTCCGCCACCATCACCAGCAACCTCGCGCCGGGCTATGCGCTCGGCGACGGTCTTGCCTTCCTGGAGCAGGCGGCGGCGGAGACGCTACCGCCCGGCGTGCAGACCGATTTCGGCGGCCAGAGCCGCGAGTTCAAGGCGTCGAGCCAGAGCCTTGCCGTGGTGTTCGTGCTGGCGCTCTTTTTCATCTATCTGGTGCTGGCGGCGCAGTTCGAGAGTTTTCGCGATCCGCTCATCATCCTGCTCTCCGTGCCGCTGTCGATGACGGGAGCGCTGGCGGCGCTGCATTTCGGCGGGGGCACGCTCAACGTCTATTCCCAGATCGGCCTCGTCACGCTGGTCGGGCTCATCACCAAGCACGGCATTCTGATCGTGGAGTTCGCCAACCAGCAGCAGGAGGCGGGCAAGGAGCGGCTCGCCGCCGCCATCGACGCGGCGGTGCTGCGGCTGCGGCCCATCCTGATGACGACGGGCGCCATGGTGCTGGGCGCCGTGCCGCTGATGATCGCGACGGGCGCGGGCGCTGAAAGCCGCCAGCAGATCGGCCTCGTCATCGTCGGCGGCATGACCTTCGGCACGCTGTTGACGCTGTTCGTGGTGCCCGTCGTCTACAGCCTCATCGGTCGCCGTCATGCGCCCGCCGCCGCCGAGGCGGGCGGGAGCGTCGCCGTCCATGCCGCCGAGTAAATGATATTTGGCCAAGCGATCTAACGGGCGCTGGACGTCGCGGCAGGGCTTGTCGGTTCCGGCATGGCGAGATGCGGATAGCCGCGGTTGTCGGCAAACCGCCAGATGGTGTCGAAGTTCCAGCCGCTGAGTTTCCTGAACGCCTGCGGGTCCTGCATCTGTTTGGTCCGCAGGCCGGAAGCCTTGAGGTCCGGGTTCTCTTCGTCGTCGCCGCTGACGATGCCTTCCGCCTGCCGGGTCGCGTCCTTGTCCCAGAAGCTGGAGGCGACGGTGCCGGCCTCGTCGTATCCGATCAGTCCGGCCGCGTCCGTGGAGCCGCGCACCGCGCCGGCGGCGTAGGAGCGGCTGATGGTGCTCTCCAGGTTCCAGCCGATCAGCCCGCCGACGCTGTCGGCGCCCCTGACGTCGGCGTCGGAGTAGGTGTTGTCGACGGTGGCGCCCGCATTGGTGTAGCCCACCAGGCCGCCGGCGGCGCTGGTTTTGCCCGTCACCGAGCCCGACGTGTAGGCGATGTCGACCGAGCCGCCCATCTGCCACCCGATCAATCCGCCGACGCTTTCCGCTCCCCGGACCGTGCCGGCGGCGCTGACATGCTTCACGGACGTTTCTTGGCTGTGGCCGATGAGGCCGCCGACATTGTCCGCTCCGCTGACGTTGACGCGTTCGAGACGCACACCGGCGATGCTCGCGCCTTTCGTCGAGCCGAACAGGCCCACGTTGTTGAGTTCGGGGCGGTTGACCGTCAGCCCCGTGATGCTGTGTCCCTTGCCGGCGAGCGTGCCGGTGAAGGGCTTCTCGTCGGTGCCGATCGGCTGGAAACCCTTGCCGTCGTTCCACTGGCTGGTGAGAGTGGCGTCGATGTCGGCGTCGAGCTCGAAATAGCCGTTCAGGTCCCTGGCGATGTTCTGCAGGCCCTCGGCGGTGCTGATGCGGTACATCGAGGCATCCGCATTGGCGGCGAGCGCTGGTGCGGGTGGGCTCACGGCCGTCGACGGCGCGGGAATCACGGGCGCCTGCGCTGGCTGAACACCGGCGCCGGCGGGCGCATTCGCCACCGGCATCGGCGCGGGACTGGCGGGCGTCTGATGGGCCGGCGCGGGCACTGCCGGCGGGGTGTCGGGCGCATGTTGCGCGGCGGCGACCTGCGTTTGCCCGGGTCCTTCGTCCGCCGTGCCGGAGACGGTCTTCACCAGCACCGTCATGCTGTCGATGACGTTTCGGATCTTGTCGAGGTTCAGCGCGGGAACGATTGCCAGAAAGGCGGCGCCGGCCACGAGGCCCTTTTTCGATAGGTCACCGATGGACATGCTGTTTACCTGAACAAAGCCGGACTGGTTATTTATTGTCTGTCTGCGAATATGAAATAAAATCAGGATGCGGGCGGCGGCAATGCAGTCGCCCGGCGCAGGAATAGGTCGAAGGCCGCAGGCGTGCCCGGCGGTTCCGGGCACGCCTGCGGCTCAGGCGAACACTGCCTCGATCTTGTCTTTGAGCGTCTGCGCATTGAACGGCTTGACGATGTAATTGTTCACGCCCGCCTTCTTGGCGGCGATGACGTTCTCGCTCTTGGCCTCTGCCGTCACCATGATGAACGGAATGCCCTGCAGCTCCGGATTATCGCGCACCTGCTTGAGCAGCTCGTAGCCGGTCATGGGCTCCATGTTCCAGTCGGAGATGACCAGACCGTACTTGCGCTCGCCGAGCTTGGCGAGCGCTTCGCTGCCGTCGGCCGCATCGTCAACGTCCTCGAATCCGAGTTGCTTTAAAAGATTACGGATAATCCTGATCATCGTTTTGTAGTCGTCGACGACAAGAATAGGCATACTAAGATCGAGAGCCATCGTTCACTCCAACACACACCCGGATACAGCATTCCGCTTCACACGGATAGAGTCTATCGTTTCATGCTGGACTACGTAGATGGCAGGAGTTGCTTGCCTGAAGCTTGCATTTATTGCCCTTCAAATATTGCGGCTATGCATGAAGTCGTCTATGAGTGGCGCGCTAACGAGGCAATGCTATGGAGTAATACCGATGCCGGGTGATCGTCGTCCGTTTCGGATCGAGTCGGACACTGCCATCTCCGATGAAGGGGAGCGGGAATTCCGTGCGGCGGGCGAACACGGGGACTACGGACCTATGTTTGCCAGGGTATTCGAGGAACTGGCGGATCTTCGGCGGCTCATACAGCGAGGTGGATACTCCCCCCAGTCGGATTCGGCTGCGGCCAATGCCGAGATGATGGCCGAGATCGGCTCCATCCAGCAAGCTATCTCCCAGACGAAGCAGGAAATTCTGAGCCTTCAGGTCAAGGGTTTGCGCGGGGATACCGCAAGCCGCGCCCTGGACGAGCTCGATGCCGTGGTGCACGGTACGGAAGTCGCGACCGAGACCATCCTCACCTCGGCGGAAAGCATCGAGGAAGTCGCGGGCAAGCTGTTGCCCAAGCTGCAGGGCAGTGAAAACGCCCTCGTACTCGATATTCACAAGCACGCCATCAAGATTTTCGAGGCCTGCAATTTCCAGGATCTCACCGGCCAGCGCATCGGCAAGGTGGTGCAGGTGCTGCACTTCATCGAGGACCGGGTGGATTCGATGATGTCCATCTGGGGCGGGGCCGAGGGTTTTTCCTCCATCCCGCAGGCATCCGTTCCCGCGCCGCCGGAGAAGACCGGGGACGCGGCGCTGCTCAACGGCCCGCCGCTCGAGACCGACGCGAACGTGGTTTCCCAGGACGACATCGACTCACTGTTCGCCTGACATCCTCCCCGCGCTGCGCGGGGAGGCCAAGCTGGCTGCCCGGCGTGCGCCGGGGTGGTGAACGGCTGCGATGCGTCGCGCGGGAGCCGTGAGAGCCATGCGCGAGGACGCCGCACTTGTCGGCAAAACATCGGCTCATATCGAAGACTTCCGGTCTTTGACAAATAATCGCGATGCCGTCTTGACGCAGGTCATGTTCATTCGGCCGTTATGTCACGCTACTATCGTCTCCGGCGACAAAGAGCTGCCCTTCGCCACATGCACGTGGGCGAGGCTTGGCTTCGGAGGCTTTCATGGCAGAACAGTTCGCGGCAGCAGGTCCGGCCTCCATCGCCGGCGGCGATCGTTTCGGCTTCGACGATGACGTGGTGTTCCTGACGCGCATCGTGGAAGGCAACCGCTCGACCGTGGAACGGCGGGTGAGCCAGCTCCGCTTGCAGCTTTCGGAATATTCGGCGCTCGGCGACCTCACCACCGAATCCTCCAGCCTGCGCGCCAACAGCATCGCGGCCGACCACAGCACCCGCACCCGCGCATCGCTGGAGCGCATCGGCGCCATCGCGGAGGGCGTGGCGCGCGGACCCGGCGGCTGGTTGCGGCTGGCGGAAGCGGCGGCAGCCTATGGTATCGACCGCGCGCAGCGTTCCGTGCTTTTCGCCGACACCATCCGCGAGCGCGGCGATATCTTCCTCGCCCACGAGGCAGCCGGCTGCCCGCCGGTGCTGGTCTACGACTACGAAATGGTGCTGGACGGCGCGGACCAGCCGCGCCCCACCAACTACGTTCTGCTGAAGGTGCTGCCGCCGCCCGGCGTCGAGTCCTTCGTGTGGAAGCGCCCCTACATCATCATCGACCCGCGCGCCGGGCAGGGGGCGGGCATCGGCGGCTCGCAGATGGACAGCCAGGTGGGCGTCGCGCTGCGCGATGGCCATCCGGTGTATTTCGTCAGCTTCCGCCGCGATCCCGAGCCCGGCCAGACGCTCGCGGACGTGACGCGCACCGAGGCCGCCTTCGTGCGCTACGTGCAGGCGCAGCATCCCAATTCCGCCAAGCCGGTGGTGATCGGCAATTGCCAGGGCGGCTGGGCGACGCTTCTGCTCGGCGCGAGCAACCCGGACATCACCGGGCCGCTGGTGCTCAACGGCGCGCCGGTGGAAACGTGGTCGGGCGAGATCGGCCGCAACGTCATCCGCTACAATGCCGGGCTGATCGGCGGCCAGATCCTGCCGATGGCGTTGGCCGATCTCGGCAACGGGGTGTTCGACGGGGCGTGGCTGGTGCTCAATTTCGAGCTGCTGAACCCGGCGCGCAACTATTTCCGCAAGTACTACGAGTATTTCAACGACGTCGACGCCGGCCGCAAGCGCTTCCTCGATTTCGAAAAGTGGTGGGGCGGCTTCTTCCTCATGAACGAGGACGAGATCCTCTGGATCGTGCGCGATCTGTTCGTCGGCAACCGGCTGGCGCGCAACGAGGCGCGGCTGGAGCACGGGCGTAATCTCGACATCAAGCAGATTCGCTCGCCGGTGATCGTCTTCACCAGCCTCGGCGACACCATCACGCCGCCGCAGCAGGCGCTCAACTGGATCGGCGACACCTATGCCGACGAGACCGAGATCAAGATCCGCGGCCAGCGCATCATTTATATGGTGCACGACAAGGTCGGGCATCTCGGCATCTTCGTGTCGTCGTCCATCGCGCGGCGCGAGCATACCGAGGTGGCCTCCACCATGAAGACCATCGAGGCGCTGGCGCCCGGGCTTTATGAAATGGTCATCGAGGATGTCGTCGGAGAGGGCGAGACGCAGCAGTTCAGCGTGTCGTTCGTCGAGCGCAAGACCAGCGAGCTGCCCGGCGCCATCGACGGACGGCGCGACGAGGTGCCCTTCGCCGCCGTGGCGCGCCTTTCCGAGTTGCAGGGCGAGTTCTACGACATCGTGCTGCGCCCGGCCGTGCAGCTCTCGGTGACGCAGGCTACCGCCGAGCTGTCGCGCGCGCTGCATCCGCTGCGCCTCCAGCGCAGCCTGTTTTCCTCACGCAATCCGTGGTTGCAGCCGGTGCGGCAAGCGGCGGAGGCGGTGACCGAGGCGCGCGCCCCCGCGCCGGAGGACAACCCGTTCGTGCAGCTCGAGAACTGGTGGGCGGACGTGTTCGAGCAGTCCCTCGACATCGCGCGCGACGTGCGCAACGCCTGGTACGAGCGCATGTTCTACTCCGTCTATGCCACGCCTTACATGCGCTGGTTCGGGCGGCGCTACGAATACGAGCGCACGCGCAAGTCGAAGGACGAACTGTTCGCGTTGCCGGAAGTGCAGCTGGCGCTGGCGCAAATCAGCCGTGGCGGCTATGCCGACGCGGTCATCCGCATGCTGATCCTGCTGGCGGAATCGCGTGGCAACGTCCGCAAGGACAGGCTGGAGCGCTCGGCCCATCTGCTCAACCGCACGGAGCCGTTCAGCAAGCTGGGGGCGGCCCAGCGCGCGCGCATCATTCACGAGCAAGGCCTCAACGTCCAGTTCGCGCGCGAGGAGGCGCTGGCGCACCTGCCGGACCTTCTGCACACCGACGAGGAGCGCGAGCAGGCGGTGGAGGCGGTGCATTACGTGCTCGGCCCGCTGGCGGACGCAGACGAGCGAGCGGCCGCGACCTTCCATGCCTTCCGCCGCGTGCTCGGCCTCAAGCCGCTGCTTGAAGAGGTGACGCAGGAGAGCGGCGCGGAGGCGGGAGGCAGCCAAGGCAGCGCTCAAGGGAAAACTCCCGCCGAAACCGCGGGTACTGCGGAAGGGGCTGCGCTGGTCTGAAGCCGCCGCCGCATCGTCCGTTCCGATCCATTAAAGCGTTTTCAAGCAAAGCGGATGCCGCTTTGCGTGAAGAAAACGCGTCAACTCAGATAGTTAAAGCATTCCTGCGTTTCAACGAAACGTCGAAATGCTTTATTATGGCCCATGCGCGGGGCGCATGGGCTTTGCTATAATTTTCGGCAATAGTCACGAAAGTGTCATTGCTTAGTCAATAATGGCCGTAACTTTCCTGAATTTAGAGGCGGCTGTGAAGTTTTTGTCCGTAAGTGCGACATTGAAAATTATTATCGGCGTTCTTGTCGCTGCGTCGATCGTCCAGCTTTCCATCAGTACCCTGTCGTCCTGGCAGCATGCGGTGACCAGCGCGCGCATCGAAACCGCGACGCGCGTAACCGGCCACGTCTTCGATGCCCTGCACAGGCTGCGCATCGATCGTCCCAGCACCCGCCGGGCGCTGGTGACCGATGGCGATTCATCCGGATTCATCAAGCAGGTGGAGGCCGCGCGCGCGGCGGAAATGCCCGCCATCGCGGCGGCGATAGCCGCGCTCGCCGAAACGAACCTGCCGGAACGCGAGCGCCTTGCCAGCGATCTCGAGGCTGCCGCCGCGCGGCTGAAGGCGCTGCAGGAACAGACGACGCGGGCGTTCTCGCTGCCCAAGGTCCAGCGTCCGGCCGGGCTTGGCGACGACTATGTCGCCGAGGCCACGGCCATGATCGATCTGCTTGGCAGCGTCTCCGGCAAGGTGACGGAAAGCGTTCGCCTCGGCGATGGCCTGACAGACCGGCTGCTCGACATCAAGTCCATTGCCTGGACGATGCGCAACGCCGCCGGCGACGCCTCGGGCCTCACGGCCAACGCGCTGCTGTCGTCATCGGCCGCGACACAGGCGGCAATGGAAGCCTATCTCGACAACATGGCCGTCGCCCGCTTCTCGCGCCAGGCCATCGGCGACCTGGCGGAGGGCATCGACCTGCCGCCGGAGTTCGCCGCCGCGCTCGCCACCGCGGATCGCGAGTATTTTTCCTCCGGCGCCATCGAGCGGCAGACGAAGCTGCTGCGCGCGGCGATCAACGGCGAGCAGCCGGCGACGGACGCGTTCCAGTGGAGCAGCGAGAACGCTCCCCGGCTGACGCGGCTGCTCGAGGTCGCATACGCCGCGCTCGACATCGCCAGAAGCCGCGCCGCAACCGAGCGGCAATCGGCGGCGGTGTGGTTCGGCCTCGAGGTGCTGCTGCTCATCGGCGCGGTAGCGGCGGCGGCAGCCCTGTTCCTTATCGTGCGCCGGCGGGTGACGCGGCCGCTCGAGGTCATCCGCGACCGCATGACGGTGCTGGCGAAAGGCGATCTCTCGGTGGAAGTGCCGTATCTGGAGCGCGCTGACGAGATTGGCGCGCTTGCCGGCACGATGGCCGTGTTCCGCGACAACCTGCGTGAGGCCGAGCGGCTGCGCGGCGAGCAGGCCGGTCAGGCATGGCGGCAGGAAATGGATAGTCTTGCCGGCAGGTTCAGCCGCACGGTGGGCGGCATTGTCGACACTGTGGCATCGGCGGCTGTCGAGTTGCAGCGGCTGGCGCGCTCGCTTGCCGCCAGCGCCGGTCTCATGCAGGATCAGTCCTCGTCGGTCGCCGCCGTGTCGGAGCAGACCTCGGCCAACGTGTCGTCGGTGGCCTCGGCGACGGAGGAGATGTCGACCTCGATCGCCGAGATCGCGCGGCAGGTGAACCGGTCGTCGCAGATCGCCGCGCAGGCGATGCAGGAAGCGCACCAGACCGACGCAACCGTGAAAGACCTCGCCGTCGCGGCCGAAAAGATCGGCGGCATCGTCGGGCTGATCGATTCCATCGCCGGCCAGACCAACCTGCTCGCCCTCAACGCCACCATCGAGGCGGCGCGCGCAGGGGAGGCGGGCAAGGGTTTCGCGGTTGTCGCCGCCGAGGTCAAGCGGCTCGCCGATCAGACAGGCAAGGCGACGGCGGAGATCGGCGCCCATGTCGGCGCCATTCAGGCCTCGACGGGCGGCGCTACCCGCGCCATCCGGGGAATCGACGGCACGATCATGGAGATCAACACCATCGCCACCACCATCGCCGCCGCGGTGGAGGAGCAGAGCGCCGCGACCGGCGAAATCTCGCGCAATATCCAGGGCGTTTCGACCGCCTCGGCGCAGGTGTCGCAGTCCATCGCCGGGGTGACGGCCACGGCCGGCGAATCGAATGCAGCTTCCGCCCTGGTGCTGGCGGCAGCGTCCGAGCTCAGCCGGCAGGCGGAGCTGTTGCGGCGCGAGATGGACGGCTTCGTGGCCGATATCCGCGCCGCCTGACGGTCGGCCACGCCAAGGTTGGCAGGGCCAATGCATGCCGGCATTACGTCGGCATGCCTTGAGTCTCAGCCGCGGCTGGCGAGGAAGAAGTCGATGCCCGCCTGGGCGACGTCCTGGTCCTGCGCCGGCGTGCCGGAGCTGATGCCGATGCCGGCGACCACGTCGCCGTCGACAGCGACCGGCAGGCCGCCCGCCACCACCATGAGGCGTCCGTGCACGGCCGAGTTGATGCCGTAGGCGGGGCTGCCGGGCTGGCTGGCGGCGCCGTATTCGTGCGTGGCCTTCTTGGCGGCGGCCGCCGTGAAAGCCTTGTCGATGGCAATGGTGATGCTGGTGATCTTGCCGCCGTCCATGCGCTCGAACGCGACGAGATTGCCCGATTCGTCGGTGATGGCGATGCACATCGGCACGCCGATGGCCGTTGCCCGCGCGCGGGCGCCTTCGATGAGCAGACGTGCGTCGGCCTGGTCGATCCTGCGGATTGTCAGCATGGCTTCCTCTCTGATGATAGCCGGTCAGCGAACCGGAAAATCTGCGGCGACCTGATCCGCGACGAGCTCGGACGTGGCGGCGGACAGCGTCCAGCCGAGATGCCCGTGGCCGGTGTGGTAGAAAATGCCCTTCTGCCGGCCGCGGCGCACGCGGGGCATCATGTCGGGCATCATCGGGCGCAGGCCGGTCCACGGCACGACGCGGTCGGTATCGACAGCGGGGAACTCGCGCCGCACCCAGTCGATCAGCGGCTGGATACGGTCCGAGCGGATGTCGCGGTTGAAGCCGTTATATTCCGCCGTGCCCGCCACCCGCAGGCGGCTTGCGCCGAGCCGGCTGGTGACGATCTTCGCCGCCTCGTCGAGGAGGCTGACAGTCGGCGTCGCGGCCTGCGACTCGGGCCGGTCGGCGTTGACGGTGATCGAGTAGCCCTTGACCGGATAGACGTTGATGCGGTCGCCGAGCGCGGCGGCGAGCGCGCGGCTGGCGGAGGCGGCGGAAACCACCACCGCGTCGACGCGAACCTCGCGCTCGGCCGGGGGCGGGAAGTCGGCGAGCCCGGCCTCGGGCAGAGCCGGGGTGAATTTCACCACGAAGCCCGCCCCATCGCCCGTGCCGTCGCGCGCGATGGTGGAGACGATGGCGTCCTGAATGAAGGTCACGCCGCGCCGCTGCGCGGCTTCCGCCAGGCCACGGGTGAACTTGTGGATGTCGCCGGTGGCGTCGGAGGGCGTGAAGAAGCCGCCGACATACTCACCGCGCAGGGCGGGCTCGATGGCGCGCATTTCCTCGTTGGTCACCGCGTGACGTTCGAGACCGCCTTCCGTCAGCAGCTTGTTGACGCGGGCGCTGGCGTCGAACGCCTTCCTGTCGTGGAAGATGTGCAGGATGCCGCGCTGCTCGAGATCGAACGCGATGCCCTCTGTCTCGGCAATGGAGAACAGGTGCTTGCGCGCCGCGATGGCGAGCCGGGTGGTCTCGATGGTGTTCTGGCGATAGTGGGGGATGGCGGCGATGAACTCGGCCATCCACGAATACTTGTGCCAGCTCGGCCACGGGTTGACGAGCAGCGGCGCGTCCTTCTTGAGCATCCACTTGAGGCCCTTGAAGATGGTGGCGACGCTGTTCCACACCTCGGCGTTGCAGGCGGAAAGCTGCCCGCCGTTGGCGAAGGACGTATCCATGGCGGGATAGCGCCCACGGTCGATGACGGTGACGTCATAGCCGCGCAGGGCGAGCGAATAGGCTGCGGTGACGCCGGAAATACCGGCTCCGATAACGGCAATGCGGGGCATGCCCGGGCTCCTGTACGATAGAGGCACTGCGACCGGCGAACCGGCCGATCTCGCGCCCCATCTGTACATGGACCTGAGAGCTTGAGCCGCGCGTCTTGCCTGGGCGGAGGCAACCATCGCCGCCCGCTGGCCTGACACGCTTCATCCCCTTCGGTGGACCCTGCCGGATGCCCGGTGAGCCTCTCTCCAGATTGTCCTGACGAAACGGTCCTTCTTGCCTGAGAGTTTCCGGGGCGGTTGCTCCATCGGCGCCGGGCGCAAACCCGATCTCTCCCGATCCGTCATAGGGACATGACATATCTAACAGATCGCAGCCCGCGCGGCAACCTGTCGCGGCCGGCTACCCACATCAGCCAACCCCGCGAGGTTTTGTTAGGCGCTCTTAGTGCTGCTGCAGCCGCAGAACGACATCGGGGGTGTCTGGCCCGGTATCCTTGTCGCGCAGCGCTTTCCACAGCTCGCCGCAGAAGCAGGCGATGAAGGGGCACGCCAGCGTGGCGCCGCCCGCCAGCGTGGCCGTGATGGGGGCGATGGGCGGGAAGATCACGCTGGCCACGATGAGCGCGATCGGCACCGCGTAGGCCAGAAACATGCCCAGCGCCGCGAAAACCTTCAACGCTCCCCGCGCGATGGCGTTGCCGCGGGCGCAATCGGCTATCCAGACGGCTGCGTCCTTCATGCTTTCGTGCACGGATTCGGGCAGGACGCCGACAGTCTTGTTGACCACGACGTGAACCAGGCTCTGCGCGGTGCTGGCCGGGTTGGAAGCGGTGGCGACATGGCTGTGGAACTCGCCCCTGTCCTGCACCATGGCGGCATCGGTTTCCACCAGTGTTTGCCGGATTTCCTTGGCCGAATGCGCGCAATTCAGGGTGCTGGCGGTGTTATCGAGCCTCTCGCAGATGCTCTGATAGTTCGCCTGCGCGAAACGGATGTTCTTCTTTTTCAGCAGCATGACCTCGCGGTCGTCGAAAACCATGTCTTCCGCTTCGCACAGATGATCGATATTGATTTTCATCACGTTCATCCTGCTTTGCAGGCGGGCGGTCAACCTGGCCGCCTTTTCGACATCTTGCGCGTCGGGGTCGCTTCCGGGCCCGCCCGGCGCCGCCAGCGGATTGCTCAACAACTGCACCGCGCGGTCGCAAATTCGCTTTCCTGCGGGATCGACGGCTGCAGCAGAGGAATCGCCCACCGATGGGTCGAACACCTTGCGCATCCTGCCGACGAAATCGAAGCGCTGCACCGAGACGAGACCGTTACTGCCATCGTCCGCGCGCGCGATGCCGGAAACCGCCTTGCTGTCCTCTTCCGAACCAAGCAGCTCGTAGCCCGCTGAAATTCGTCGGACCGCGCCGGGGGTCGACGCGGGAAGGGGCGATGATTCTGACATGACGAAAATCCGGCAATACTGAACTGAAATGATTTCTGGCGTGAGTCGCGCGCTATTCTCAATCGGCAGGCAGGTAATACGTGGGAGCGGCGGATCTTTTTTACCCGCGCGTGAAAAGTTATCCGCAACGATGCGTGGCGCAATAGTATGATGAGCCGTCTAATTGGCGATTGCGGCGGAATATTGGCTTTTACCGTCTCGGTTTCACCAGGCGCTGCCCAGGAAATGAAGCGCGATCACGTAAGCGAGCACCGTCAGCGCGTAAGTCTGCCCGTTGCCGTCGTAGACGAGCCGCAGGCGCCCAGCGGCGAGCACCGTGGCATGCGCGACGCCGTTCCAGAACCCGCTCATCGATGGCACATACGCGGCGACGGGTGAGTTCTGGATGGCCGAAGGCAGCCGCGCGACAAGGCCGCGAAGATCACCGCGACCGGTCCCGCCGCGCAGGCGCGCGAACAGCACCAGCAGGCCGGCCGCGGCAAGCGACAGGATCACGGCGAAGCTCATCACCGGCAGCGGGTTGAGCGAATCGTAGATCTCCTCCAGCGGCAGTCCCTGCCACACCAGCGAGGCCGCGAAGGTGGGGTCGATGGCGCGCGACAGCGGCTCCATGAAGAGCTTCGGATAGAACGCCAGCAGCAGGATGCCGGCGATCAGCACGTATTGCGGCACGAGCAGCGTCAGCGGCGCTTCCTTCACCTGCGCCAGCTCGTCGCGGCGCGGGCCGAGAAACACGCTCCCGCCCAGCCGGACCATGTAGACGAAGCCCACGAACGTCGCCGCGAAGCCGGTTGCTCCCAACAGATACCAGCCCTCGTCGATCACGGTGCCGATGAGCAGCCATTTCGAGCCGAAGCCCGCGAGCGGCGGCAAGCCGGCCATGGTGACGAGCGCGATGACGACGGCGGCGAAGGTGAACGGCATGTTGCCCGCCAGCCCGCCGAGGTTGGCGAGCGAGCCGGTGCGCGCCCGCACCAGCACCCCGGCGACGGCCAGGAAAAGCACGCCCTTGACCAGCAGGTGGTTGGCGACGAGATAGAGCGCCGTCACCCAGCCGATGTGGCTCGTGAGCGCGATCGCCGCGACGATGTAGCCGATCTGGCTGATGCTGGAGAAGGCGAGAAGCCGCTTCGCGTCGTGCTGGAACAGCGCCAGCATGCCGCAAATCAGCGTGGTGGCGAGCCCGATCCAGGCCAGGAGGTGCGCCAGCTCCAGCCCGGCCTGCGAGCGGATGGCGAGGTAAGTGCCCGTGAGCAGGCCGAAGATCGCCACCTTGCTGATAACGGCCGACAGCAGCGCGGAAAGATCGTCGTCGGCGAGCGCGTAAGTACCCGGCACCCACACGTGCACGCCGATGGCGCCGGCCTTGATCAGGCAGCCGATGGCGATCAGCACGAAAGCTGCCGTGGTGTGCGCGCCTCCGGCGCCCAATACCGAGCGCAGCGCCAGCAGATCGGTGCCGCCGCTGGCGGCGTGGAACTGGCCGAAGCCCGCCAGCAGGAAAAACGCCGCCGCGAGCGAGAACAGCAGGTAGCGCAACGTCTGCGAGCCGGCATGGCGGCCGTGGGCGACGAGGAAATAGGAGCTCAGCGTGATGAACTCCCAGGCCACGAAGAATTCGAGGCTGGTGCGCGATCCCGCCAGCGCCGGCAGCGTCAGCAGCATCACGGCGAGCAGCGGGTAGTAACCCCGGCGCGGGTCGGAACGATAGAGCGCGCCGAGCCCCACCACGAAACCGCCGGCGATGAAAATCATGCCGAAGAGATACGCCAGGCTGCCGGCCTCCGGAAGCAGGAACGGGCCGATGACCGGCAGCGAGCCGACCGCCAGCAGCGCTTTCGCCCGTCCGCTCAGGCGGTTGGACCATGCCGCTTCCGCGAGCGCCAGCAGGCCGCCGGCGGCGAGCGGCGCGAAGAACCACAGCGCGCCGGGCGCAGCGAGCCAGGCCGCGAGCGCGCCCGTCACTGCAAGCAGCACGACCGTCGCCGCGACGGGAGCTGCGGTGCGCCAGCCGACCGGGTCGATCGTGTCGTCGGGGCGCGCATGCAGCGACCGGCCGAGCCAGCGGAACATGTAGGCCGCCTCCAGCAGCGACCCGATGGCGATAGCCGCGATGGCCCAGACATGGCCGGTGTCAGACAACTGCAGCACCAGCGTCCATTTGGCGAAGAAGCCGGGGAAGGGCGGCAGGCCGGAAATCGCCGTCACCAGCGCTCCGAACAGGAACAGCAGCAGGCCGTGGCGCGCGATTGGCGACCATGCGCCGGTGGAGGCGCGGCCGATGCGGTCGGCGAGCCAAAAAAGCCCCGCCTTCGCCAGCAGGTGGTTGAGGATGAGCCCGCCGACCACGAGCGGCGCGAGATGCCCCGCCCCGGTCTTCGCGAGGAGCGCCAGCGCCAGCGTGGCAAGCCCCAGCTGCCCCACCGACGAATAGCCCAGCATGCGCCGCACCCGAACTTGCCGCAGGCCGATGAGATTGGAGGCGACGAAGGTGAGCGCGCCCGAGAAGGCGATGAGATCGAGCCACGGCGCGAACAGCGGCAGCAGCTTGTAGAGCGAGAAGAACACGCCAGCCGACACCCCGACCGACACGAAGGCGGCGACGCCGCCCGGCGCGCTCTCGTAGACATCGAGACCCCAGCCGTTGGCCGGGAAGGGTTTCATCTCGATCAGGATCGCCGCGAGCAGCAGCAGCAGCGCGGTGGTGGCGATGGGGCCGGACAGCGGCTGCGGCAGGTTCAGCAACGCGTCGATGCTCAGCGTGCCGGTGGCGAAATAGATGAGCGCGGTCGCGAGCAGGAAGAAGGTCGAGGCGATGACGGTCGCGACGATGTACTTGAACGCGGCCGCGAGCGAACGCGCCGTGTCGCCAAGCCCCAGCAGGCCGTAGGTGGCGATGGACACGATCTCGAGGAACACGAACAGGTTGAACAGGTCGCGCGTCATGATCATGCCGTTGATGCCCATGACCCCGATGAGGTAGAGCAGCATCGCGCCGTAATGCGCGCGCAGGCGTGGCCACATATGGATGGCGCCGAGCCACGACACCGCGTTGACGGCGAGGCAGAAGAAGCCTTCCGCCAGGCCCAGCCGCAGGCTGATGGAAACCGGCGGCATCGCGCCCGCGGTCATCACCTCGATGGCGGGCGCGCCCGCGAGCACGCGCGCGAAGGCGACCGCGCTGACGAGCACGATGCCCGACAGCGCGGCGAAGAACACCGGCGCCAGCCAGCCCTTCGCCAGCCGGTAGAGCAGCGGGATGAGGAAGCCGCCGCCGAGCCCGAGGATGTAGATATTGAGCGGATGGAAAAGCGCGCTCATCCCTTCGACTCCGTGAAGGCGTCGATGTTGAGCGTGCCCCGCGCGCGGTAAAGGCGGATGGCGTAGGCCAGCATGACCGCGGTGACCGAGAAGCCGATGACGATCGCCGTCACCACCAGCGCGGAGGGAATGGGATCGACCGCATGAAGCGCTGCCTCGCCCGGCCCCAGCGCCTCGTCGAGGATGGGCGCTGTCGCGCCGGTGATGTAGCCGGTGGCCACCAGCACGATGTGCATGCCCGTGCCCACCAGCGAGAAGCTGATGATGATGCGCAGGATGTGGCGATGCGACAGCAGGCCCCACACGCCGACAAGGCTCAGCAGGAAGCCGACGACGAGCGCGAGGTGGGAAACGGAAATGCCCATGCCGCCCCCTTTAGCAGCGGAATCTGTCGACGAGGACGGAGAGTTCCGCCCCCACCTTGATGCCGAGCAGGATGGAAATGGCCGGAATGGCGCCGGCGCTGATGAAGGCGCCGAACGTGCCGGCCGGCAGGAAGCGGCTGTCGAGGAAGCCGCCCGCGAAGGCGACGCCCGCGAGCCCCAGCAGCACGTAAAGCACGCCCGCGAGCGACTCCGTGATGGCGAGGAAGCCGAGCGGCAGCTCCGTCTTGGGGCGTGTGAGCAGCAACAGCACAACGCCCGAGGCCACGATGGCCCCGCCCTGGAAGCCGCCGCCCGCCGAGAGATGGCCGTTGGCGATGACGTAGCCGCCGAAGAGGAAGATCGCCGGCAGCAGCGTCGCCGCGCCGCTCTCGACAATCTCGCCGGCGGGGCGCGATGGCCCGGGCGTGGCGACCGTCGCCTCGTCGCGCAACAGCAGGCCCACGCTCGCCGCCACCATGAAGAGCACCGCCACCTCGCCCAGCGTGTCGAAACCGCGCCAGGCGATGAGGATGCCGGTGACGACGTTGGGCAGCCCCAGCAGGGTCGGGGTTTCGGTGACGTAGAATTCCGCCAGCGGCCGCAGAAACTGGCGCTCCTGATAGGCGAGCACCACGGTGGCGTAGACGGCGCCGAGCAACAGCACCACGAGCGCGTTGAAGAAGTGACGCCTCATGCTCCGTCTCCCGCCCGGTCCGCGCCGTTCTCCGCTCCGGCTTTCTCCGCCTTGGCTTTCTCCGCTTTGGCGTTCTCGTCGTCGCGCAGCGCGTCGGCGCCGGTGGAAGGGGCCATGGGAATGCCGATGAAGTGGCCGGCGCGCGCCAGCGCGTGCGAGGATACCGGGTTGGTGATCAGCACGAAGCCGGCCACGAGCAGCAGCTTCAGCGCCCAGTCGGGGTGGAGGATGCCGACGCCCAGCATCACGAGCAGGTTGCCGAGCGTCGTGGCCTTCGTGCCGGCCTGGATGCGGGTGAAGGCGTCCGGCATGCGCAGCACGCCAAGCCCGGCCGAAAACAGGAAGAAGGCGCCCGCGAGCACCACGAAGCTGCCGAGGATTTCGCGCAGCGCGGTTTCAGCCATGGCGGAGGTCCCTCATGGCTCAGACCTTTCCCGCGCCGGTCTTGTGGATGGTGTAGATCAGGATGAACGTCGCGAGCCCGGACCCGATGGCCGCTTCCGCCATCGCGACGTCGGGGGCGGCGAGCAGCAGGAAGACGACGGAGGCAGAGAGGCTCGCGAGCCCGGCGCTGACGGCCGCGGCGACGACGTTCGTCAGCGTCACCGCCAGCACGCCGCTGACCAGGATGCTGATCGACACCAGTATCGTGAGCATGTCGAGTGTGGTCACAGCCCCCGCTCCAGATATCGCGCCACCGCCAGCACCGCGAGGAAGCTCAGCACGCCGTAGACGAGCGCGACATCCACGTAGATGAACCGCCCCGAGACGTGCGAGTAAAGCACGATCAGCGAAATCGTGATGACGGTCAGCATGTCGATGGCGACGATGCGGTCCACGATGGTGCGCCCGATGACGAGCCGCGCCAGCGAGAACAGGATGCCGAAGAAGATCAGCAGCCCGGAGAGCTTGAGCAGGACGTCAGCCAAACGCCGCCTCCAGGTGCTTCTCGAACGGGCCGACGATGAGCCGCGCGGTTTCGTCCGGGTCGGTGGTCTTGACGTCGAGCCAGTGGATGTAGAGCGTGTCGCCCTCGCGGGCGAGCACCAGCGAACCGGGCGTCAGCGCCACCGAATTGGCGAGCGCGAGCCGCCCCACGGGCGAGGAAAGGCGCGTGCCCACGCGCACCACGCCGGGGCGGATGTCGATGCGGCGTGCGTAGACGTAGCCCAGCATGGTGATGTTGGCGCGCACCAGCTCGACGATGAAAACGCCGAGGTAGGCGAGAAAATGCCGCAGCATCGCCGGTGAGAGGCGCACCGAGCGCCACAGCTCGGCCGTCCAGGAAGAGCCTGCGGAAAACAGACGCGTGATCACCAGCGAGAGTATCGCGCCGACGATGAGCAACACCGGGGCGAGGGAGTCGTTGATGATGCACCACGTGGCAATCAAAAACACAAACAGCACCGGCGATCCAAAAGACGTCAGGTCTTTTAACGTCGATTTCGTGTTGTCTGACATGGATCTTTCCCCGCCGAAGCGTGGCAATGATTAGACGCAAATCCGCCTGATATCAATAGCGGTCGCGTTGGCGGGCGAGGGCGGTATTTCACGGCGTTGACGGTGGAATGAAGATCTGTCATAAATGAGAATGAACGTTTATTCTCATTCTAGGATAGCCCACGGTGGAACCCCGCTCCGTGCTGCCTCAAGGCGCGTCTCCGGAAGCCGATTCCGCTGAGGCTGGCCCGGATTCGCCGCGCGGCGAGCGCCGCGAGGCGATCCTGCACGCCGCCGAGCGCTGCTTCACCCGCCACGGCTTTCACCGCACCACGATGCAGATTGTCGCCCGCGAGGCCGGCATGAGCCCGGGCAACATCTATCGCTACTTTCCGTCTAAGAACGCCATCGTCGAGGGAATGGTGGAGCGCGACCGCGAGGAGGCCCGCCGCCGGTTCGCGCTCATCGACCGCGCGCAGCCGTTCTGGGAGCAGTTCGTCGAGCTTGGCCGGACCTACTTCGTGGGCGACGCCCGCGCCAAGGCCGTGCTGTGCCTCGAAATCTGGGCCGAGGCGGCGCGCAATCCGGAAATCGACGCCATCAATCGCCCCTTCGAGATCGAGCTCGCCGCCCAGCTGTCTGAGCTGATCGACGGCGCGCGCGCGCGCGGCGAAGTGGCTCCGGACGTGGACGCGGTCGCGGCGGCGCAGATCATCATGGTCATCACCAGCGGCCTCTACGTGCGCACCGGCCTGCGGCGCGACGGCGACGGCGCCGCCAGTTTCGATTGGGCCTTGCAGGCCGTCTATGGCCTGCTGTCGGGCGCGCCGGTGCTGCGGCGCGGCGATCGCGACGGCTGCACGCATTCATCACAGGAGCCTTCAGCATGAAAGCCAGCCAGGTCATCGCCGGGCTCATCGTCGTTTCCGCCGCGGTCTGGATCGGCTCCGGCCTGCTGGGCAAGGGCTCCGGCGGCGAGCCCTCAGCGCCCGCCGAAGCGCCGGCCGCCCGCCCGTTCCGGGTGGCGGTGCAGACGGTGACGGCGGAGGACCACGCGCGGCGCGTGATCCTCTCCGGCCGCACCGAGGCGGACCGGCGCGTAAGCGTCGTGGCGCGCACCAGCGGCATCGTGGAGGAGCTGTCCATCCGGCGCGGCTCGGTCGTGAAGCAGGGCGAGCAGCTCGCCCGCCTGTCCGACGAGGCGCGCGAGGCGCAGGTGGAGCAGGCCAAGGCGCGCCTGGAGCAGCGGCGCGCCGAGCTCAAGGCGCGGCTGCGCCTCATCGAGACCGGCAACCTGCCGACGTTGCAGAAGCCGGCCCTCGAGGCCGAGCTGAGCGCGGCTGAAGCCGGCTTCGCCCAGGCCGAGGCAGAGCGCGACCGCAACGTCATCCGCGCGCCCTTCGACGGCGTGGTGAACGCGCTCAACGTGCGCGAGGGCCAGGCGCTGCAGGTGGGTTCCGCCATCGCTGAGGTCGTGGCGCTGGAGCCGATGCTGGCGGTCGTCGAAATTGCCGAGCGCGAGCTTGGCGGCGTCAAGGTCGGCGATCCGGCGGCCGTGTCCATCGCCAGCGGCAAGGCGGTGCAGGGGCGGGTGCGTTTCGTTTCCGCCGTCGCCAGCCAGGAGACGCGCACCTACCGCGTCGACATCGAGCTCGACAGCAACGGCACCGCGGTTCCCGACGGCGTCACCAGCGAGGTGACGCTGACGCTCGCCCGTGTGCGCGCCACGGCGGTGCCCCGTTCCGCGCTGGTGTTTTCGGCGCGCGGCGAGCTTGGCCTGCGCACCGTCGCCGACGACGACACGGTCGCGTTCTCTCCCGTGAAGATCGCCGAGGACGGACAGGAGCGCATTTGGGTGACGGGCCTGCCCGACAGCGTCCGCATCATCGTGCAGGGGCAGGATTTCGTTTCGGAAGGGCAGAAGGTGGAGCCCGTGACCGCCGTTTCCAGCCGGGCATCTTGAGGAAGTTCATCCGACCATGGCCAATCCAGTCGATTACGCGATTTCCCACGCCCGCCTGACGCTGTCTATCCTCATCTTCCTGCTGATCGCCGGCGCGATGTCCTACATCGCCATCCCCAAGGAGGCGGAGCCGGACGTCAAGGTGCCGATCATCTACGTCAACGTCACCCAGCGCGGCATCAGCCCGGAGGATTCTGAGCGCCTCATCCTGCGCCCGCTGGAAACGCAGCTCAAGACGGTCAACAACGTCAAGGAGATGCGCGCGGCCGCCTATGAGGGCGGCGGCTATGTGCTGGTGGAGTTCGAGGCCGGATTCGATTCAGACGTCGCCATGGCCGACGTGCGCGCCAAGGTCGACACCGCCCGCAGCGATCTGCCGCGCGACGCGGACGAGCCGCAGGTGCACGAGGTCAACCTGTCGCTCTTCCCGGTCATCGTGGTGGCGCTTGGCGGCGACGTGCCCGAGCGCACGTTGTTGCGCCTCGCGCGCGATACCCAGACGGCGCTGGAGCAGGTTCCCGGCGTGCTGTCCGCTGACCTGCGCGGCGCGCGCGACGAGGCGGTGGAGGTGATCGCGGAGCCGATGCTGCTGCGCAGCTACGGCATTTCCCTTGGCCAGCTGGTCGAGTCGTTTTCCGCCGGCAACAGCCTGATCGCCGCCGGCGCGCTGGAGGGCTCGGCCGGGCGCTTCGCCGTCAAGGTGCCGTCGCTGATCGAGAAGCCCGAGGACATCTTCACCTTCCCCGTCGTCGCCTCCTCGTCGGCGGCCGTGACGCTCGGCGACATCGCCGAGGTGCGCCCCACCTTCAAGGACCCGACCTCGATCACCCGCATCAACGGCCAGTCGGCGATCACGCTCGAGGTCGTCAAGCGCACCGGCGCCAATCTCATCGAGACCGTCGACACGGTCAAGCAGGTGGTCGGCGAGCTACAGAAGAGCTGGCCCGAGACGGTGCGCGTCACCTTCACCCAGGACAAGTCGACCGAGATCCGCTCGCTGCTGCACGAGCTGCAGAACAGCGTCATCACGGCTGTGCTGCTGGTGCTCATCATCATGCTGCTGGCGCTGGGCGTGCGGGCGTCGCTGTTCATCGGCATCGCCATTCCGGCTTCCTTCCTCGCCGGCATCCTCGGGTTGCACCTGGCCGGGCTCACGGTCAACATCGTGGTGCTGTTCTCGCTCATCCTCGCGGTGGGCATGCTGGTCGACGACGCCATCATCGTCTCCGAGTTCGCCGAGCGGCGCATGGCCGAAGGCATGCCGGCGCGCGCCGCCTATTCGCTCGCCGCGCGGCGCATGGCGGGGCCGGTGATCGCGGCCACGCTGACGCGCATCGCCGCCTTCTCGCCGCTGATGTTCTGGCCCGGCATCGTCGGCGAGTTCATGAAGTACATGCCGCTGACGCTGATCGCGACCCTGTCCGCCTCGCTCGTCGTGGCGCTGTTCTTCACCCCGACGCTCGGCGCCATGCTGGGGGCCGCGCCCCACGTGCGCGACGAACGCATGGAGGACAAGGGCCTCTACATGCGCATCGTCCGCATCGCGCTGCATCATCCGGGCGCGACGCTGATGACGGCGGTGGCTTTGCTGGTGGGCGTCGTCGCGGCTTATGGGCGCTTTGGCAACGGCGTCGAGTTCTTTCCCGCCGTGGAGCCCGAATACGGCGTGGTGCAGGTGCGTGCGCGCGGCAACCTGTCCATCACCGAGAAGGACAAGCTGGTGCGCGAGGTCGAGGCGCGCCTTGCCGGCATGCCGGAGCTGGAGACGGTTTATGCGCGCGCCGGCGAGGGCCAGCGCGGCTCGGACGAAGTGACCGAGGACACGGTCGGCGCGATTCAGTTCGAATTCGTGGACTGGCGCGAGCGGCGCAAGGCGCACGAGATCCTGGCCGAGATCCGCCAGAAGACCAGCGACATTCCCGGCGTCGTCATCGAGGTGAACGAGCCGCGCGCCGGCCCGCCCACCGGCAAGCCGATCACGCTGGAGATCGCGGGCAACGACCAGGAGGTGATCTTCGCCACCGCGCGCCGGGCGGCGGACCTGCTGCGCGCGCGCGCCGACACCCGGGACGTGGACGACGGCCTGCCGCTGCCGGGCATCGACTGGCGTCTGTCCGTCAACAAGGCGGAGGCGGCCAAGTTCGATCTCAATCCGCTCATCGTCGGCACGGCGGTGCAGCTCGTCACCAACGGCGTCAAGATCGCGGAATACCGCCCCGGCGACACCGACAAGTCGGTGGACATCCTGGTGCGCTTCCCGGAGGCGCGGCGCAACCTCGACGAACTCGACAACCTGCGCATCAACACCGAGCGCGGCTCCGTGCCGGTGGGCAACTTCGTCACCCGCGAGCCCGAGCCGCGGGTCGGCATGATCAACCGCGTCAACGCCCGGCGCGTCGTCACCGTCACCGCCAACGTGGCCGAGGGCGTGCAGACGGCCGTGGTGCAGAAAGCCGTCATGGACGCCATGACGCAGGCCGACGTGCCGGCGGGCATCACCTTCCGCCTGAAGGGCGAGGACGAGGAACGCGAGAAGGCCGGCGCCTTCCTGGTCAGCGCCTTCGGCGCGGCGATGTTCCTCATCTTCGCCGTGCTGCTGGCGCAGTTCAACCGCTTCTCCAGCGTGCTGCTGGTGCTCTCGGCGGTGGTGCTGTCGACCATCGGCGTGCTGATCGGCCTCATGGTCATGGGGCAGGCTTTCGGCGTCGTGATGACCGGTATCGGCATCATCGCCAACGCCGGGGTGATCGTGAACAACAACATCGTGCTGATCGACACCTACGACCGGCTGCGGCGCGAGGGCGTGCCGGCCTACGAGGCCATTCTGGAAACATGCCGCGAGCGGGCGCGGCCCGTGGTGCTCACCGCGGTGACGGCGCTGCTGGGCGTGCTCGCCATCGCCTTCGGCATCAACCTCGATTTCGTCGCCCGGACCGTCGATATCGGCGCACCGTCGACGCAATGGTGGACGCATCTCGCCACGGCGATCGTCTTCGGTCTCGGCTTCGCCACCATCCTGACGCTGGTGGTGACGCCGGCGGCGCTGATGGGGCTTGCCAACATCGAGGCGAGGGGCGCGGTGAGACGCGAGGCAAGGCGCGCCCGCAGGGAAGAGCGGCGCGCCCGGAAGGACGCGCAGCGCAATCTCACGCCGACTTGACGCCGCCGAGGAAGGCGACGACCGAATCGTCGAGTGTGTCGGCCTCGTGCGCCAGGCTGCGGGCGTAGTCGGCGACGTGCTCGGCGATCGATCTCGCTTGCCCCACCGCCGTCTCGACCCGGTTGATGGCCTGCGCGCCGGAGCGTGTCTCGTTGGATGAATCCGAGACGCTCGTCGCGATGGACTGCACCGCCGCCGCCTGTTCCTCGACGGCGGTCGCGACCGACATCGCGATGGACGACATGTCGTTGATGATCGCGTTGATGTGCTCGATGGCCGTCACGGCCTCGCGCGAGGCGTCCTGGATGGCGTTGATCTGGCCCGATATCTCGTGAGTGGCCTGCGCGGTGCGGCTGGCGAGGCTCTTGACCTCGTTGGCGACGACCGAGAAGCCGCGTCCCGCCTCACCCGCGCGCGCCGCCTCGATGGTGGCGTTGAGGGCGAGCAGGTTGGTCTGCTCCGAGATGTTCTGGATCAGGTTGAGCACCTCGCCGATGTGGGCGGCGGTGGTGGCGAGGCTTTCCATCGTTGCCGAGGTCTGGTTGGCCTCCTCCACCGCATGCCGCGCGACGGCTTGCGAACGGTTGGCCTGGGAGGCGACTTCCTGGATGGACAGGGCGAGCTGCTCCGCGGCGTCCGCCGCGATGACGACGCGCTCCGAGGCGCCGGTGGTGGCGTTGGCGGCGGCTGTGGTCTCGGCGGCGGCCTGCTGCGACGTCTGCGCGAGCTGGGTGGAGGCGGCGTTGAGGTTGGCCGCCGCGCCGCGCACCTGCCCGATGGCGCTGCCGGTGCTCGTCTCGAAGGTGGTGATGAGGTCGCGGATGCGGCTGGCGCGCAGCTTTTCCTGTTCGGCGGCTGTGAGCTGCAGGTGCGACAGCTTCTCGCGTTCGATGGCGTTGTCGCGGAAGACCAGCACCGTGCGCGCCATCTGGCCGAGCTCGTCGCGCTGGTCGATATAGGGCACGTCGACGTCGCGCCGTCCTTGCGCCAGCTGCTGCATGGCGCCGGCAAGGCCCGACAGCGGGCGGGTGATGGAGCGGCCGATGCGCGCGACCACCGCGACGCCGATCATGCCGGCGATGAACTGCAGGATGATGGCCCAGCTGCCGAAATCGGCGGCCGACTTGTACGCCTCCTGGGCGATGGCCTTGTTGAGCGCCTGCTGATGGTTGACGAAATCGTTGATGCTGCTCATCCACGCCGCGAACTGCTTTGTGCCGGAGGATGTCAGGAGCTGCCCCGCGATGGCGGTGCCGTCGGCCTTGCCGGCATAAGTGGCCTCGCCGAAAATCGTCTGGCCGATCTCGAGGGCATTCTTGCCGATCTGGTCGATCTGCCCGAACAGGCGCTGCTCCTCTTCCGTCTGCTCCCGTGTCTGCGCGGGCGCATCCTGGATCAGCCGTTCGAGCAGGCCCTGGTTGAGGACGTAGTAGGAGGCCTGCTCGCCATAGAGATCCGCCGCTTCGGTCTTGGCCGTGAAATCGCTGTGCAGGATCAGGTCGCGGATGGACACCGCCAGGTAATGGACGGTGATACGCAGCTCGTTGGCGTATTGCAGCTTGGTGTTATTGATCTCGTTGATCTGGGATATTTGCCGGTTAAGTCTATTTATTTCCGTGACGGCAAACAGAGTAAGGCATGTCGCGATAATGATATTGATGAAGAAAGATAAATATATCCTGTAAGGAACGCCATAACTACTGAAGTAAAAAATATCACGGAATCTCGTAAAGAAAAAAGTCTTCGCGAGTATCATTCCGTATCTCCACCGACATGAGGATTATGAACGTATGCCGTCGGACTGTAATAAAAAGCAACGTAAATTTCCAGACTTTTTTACAACTTTATATAATGTAAAATTTTATTTTTACGTATTATATTATTAGCCAATTTATATAAAATTCATGTCATTTTTATTGTTTTTCTTGATTTTTACTTATCGGAGCCGGTCGTGTGCTTGCATGTTGTTGCCTGAATTATTGATGCGTGACGCGCCAGGGGCATGACTGCGGCGCCCCGTTTTCGGGTGCTGTTCCAGAATGCGCCCCGCGGGCACAGGCGTGTTCCCGGGCGTGTTCCGCTTCAGCGAAGCGGCGGCACGCCCGGGTCAGGATACTCGCGTGTCCGGCGCCTTACGCCGCCTTCACGCCGCCGAGGAAGTCCCCGATGGCCGAATCGAGCGTGTTGGCGTCGTCGGTGAGATCCTTGGCGTGGCGGGCGAC
>CALMIK010000051.1 GCA_937863995.1 uncultured Chelatococcus sp. | reverse complement strand
AGCGACCCATCGAGGAGGCGGACGGGGCGGGCGGCGTCGTGCGCCGCTTCGCGCTCTGCGCCTTCGTCTGGGGATCGTTGAGCGCCGCGTCGTCGGGCTCCGCCGCGCGCGACCTGCAGGAGCGGCCGGAACTCGCGGCCCGCTACCGCATCGTCATGCGCTGGCGCGCCGGGATCGACGGCACGAGCCGCCTGCGGCTGGGAGAGCGGGTGTTCAACGTGCTGTCGGCCGTCGATCCGGACGGTCGCCGGCGCGAACTCCTCGTCGTCGCGCAGGAGGTGACGCCATGAGTTTCGTAGAAAAGGGGCCGGTGCTCGCCCTGCGCGAGGCGGTGGTGGCGCGGCTCGCGGGGGACGCGACGCTGAGCGGGATGCTCGGCGGGGCGCGCCTCTACGACGAGCCGCCGCGCGGCATCACGGGCGTCTATGCCGTGCTGTCGGACACGCGCCTGCGCGACTGGTCCACCGGATCGGACCACGGACACGAGCAGGACTTTTCCATCGGCGTGTGGGCGCACGAGGGCGGCGCGCGCTCGGCGCTGAAGGCGGTCGCGCGCATCGAGGCGCTGCTGCACGAGGCGGCGCTCGTGCTCGACGGCCACAGGCTGGTGAACCTGCGCGTGACGGGCTCCGACACGCGCCGCGACGAGCGCGCCAACCGCTCGCGCATCGTGCTGCGGCTGCGCGCCGTCACCGAAGCCGTTTCCAATTGATGGAGGACCATGATGGGTGCCCAGAAAGGCAAGGACCTGCTGCTGAAGGTGCGGCAGGGGGCGAGCGCGTTCGTGACGGTGGCGGGCCTGCGCGCGCGCCAGATCGCCTTCAACGCGGAGACGGTCGACGTGACGCACGCGGAATCCGCCGGCAGGTGGCGGGAGCTGCTGGAGGGGGCGGGCGTGCGGCGCGCCGCCGTCACGGGCTCCGGCGTTTTCAAGGATGAGACGTCGGACGAGGTGGTGCGCCAGAGCTTCTTCGACGGCGCCATCCTGGTGTGGCAGGTGATCGTGCCCGACTTCGGCCGCATCGAGGGGCCGTTTCAGGTGACGAGCCTGGAGTATCGCGGCGACCACGCCGGCGAGGTCACGTTCGACCTGGCGCTGGAATCGGCCGGCTCGCTCACGTTCACGGCGATATGAGGCGGTCCATGGTCAATCGCAGACGCGGAGAGATCGCCGCCGAACTCGGCGGCAGGACATGCACGCTGGTGCTGACCCTCGGCGCGCTCGCCGAACTGGAGGACGCCTTCGGCGTGCGCGATCTCGCGGCGCTGGGCGAGCGGCTGTCGGCGGGGCGGCTGTCGGCGCGCGACGTCATTCGCATTCTCGACGCCGGCCTCAAGGGGGCGGGCGAGAGCGTCGATGTCGCGGCGCTGCCGGTCGCGGCGGCGCTGCCGGTTTACGCGCGCGCGGTCGCGGAGCTGCTCGCCGCGACCTTCGGGGAGGCGGAAGCCGCGGCGGACCCTCTTTATCCGTAGGCGCACAGCGCGCGGAGGCGGGCGCGCGGCCCTTCCCCTGGGATGAGGCCATGCAGCTCGGCTTCGGCGTCCTACGGCTGTCGCCGCGCCAGTTCTGGGCGATGACGGCGCGTGAACTCGCCGCCGCGGCGCTGGCGATCTACGGCGCGCCCGCCGAGCCGCTCGGTGTCGAGGGGCTTTTGGCGCTGATGCGCGCCTTTCCCGATTTCCACGATGATGAATGAGGCTCGCCATGCCGGCAGGTTTTCACGAGGTGCGCTTTCCGCTCGATGTCGCGCTCGGCGCCACGGGCGGGCCGGAATGGCGCACGGATGTCGTCACCCTCGGCTCCGGCGCGGAGCACCGCAATGCGCGCTGGAGCCGCTCGCGGCGGCGCTACAACGCCGGCTATGGCGTCAAGACGCTCGACGCGCTGCACGCCGTGCTGGCCTTCTTCGAGGAGCGGCGCGGCCGGCTGATCGGTTTCCGCTGGCACGACCGGCTCGACGGGCGCTCGTGCCCGCCGCAGCAGGCGCCGGCCCCCGGCGACCAGTGGATCGGGCGCGGCGACGGCGCGGCACGGACTTTCCAGCTCGTCAAGCGGTATGGCGGGGCGTTTTCGGCCCATGAGCGCAAGATCGTCAAGCCGGTCGCGGGATCGGTGCTGGTGTCCGTCGCGGGCGCGCTGCTGCCGCACGAGGCGGTGAGCGTCGATGCCGCGACGGGGATCGTGACGCTGGCGGAACCGCCGCCGCCGGAGGCGGACGTGCGGGCCGGGTTCAGCTTCGACGTGCCGGTGCGCTTCGACACCGATGCGCTCGACATCGATCTTTCCGCCTTCACGGCAGGGGTGATCCCCGCGATTCCGCTCGTCGAAATCGTCGATTGAGGAGCTTTTCATGCGCGCAATGCCACAGAGCCTCGCCGGCCATCTCGATGAGGGCGTCACCACGCTCGCCCGGTGCTGGAAGCTGCTGCGCCGCGACGGCGTCGTCGCCGGATTCACGGATCACGACCGCGATCTCGCGTTCGCCGGCGTGACTTTTCGCGCCCGCTCGGGGCTGGAGGCGGCGGAGGCCACGGCCGAACTCGGATTCGCGGTGGGCGGCGGCGATGTCGCGGGCGTGCTGGCCGCCGCCAGCATCACCGAGGCGGAGCTGGCCGCCGGGAAATACGACGATGCGAGCGTCGAGACGTGGCTCGTCAACTGGGGCAACGTGGCGGAGCGCGTGCTGCTCGACGTCTCGTCGGTCGGCGAGGTGCGGCGCACGGAGCACGCCTTCACGGCGGAGCTGCGCGGGCTGATGCACCGCTACGACGAGGATCGCGGGCGCGTCTATCGCGCCGACTGCTCGGCGACGCTGGGCGACAGCCGCTGCGCGGTGGCGCTCGACGCGCCGCACCTGCATGCCGTGGGCGCGGTGGAGGCGACCGACGGGCGGCTCGGGTTCTCCAGCGCCGTGCTGGCGGGCTTCGCGGACGGGTGGTTCAACGGCGGCGGGCTGCGGTTCACCAGCGGCGGGAATGTGGGCGCCGTCATCGAGGTGAAGGCGCATGCAGGTTCGGCGTTGCAGCTTTGGGTGCCCGCCGCGCGGCCCGTCGCGGTGGGCGACACGTTCAGCGTCACGGCAGGGTGCGACAAGAGCTTCGCGACCTGCCGGGCGAAGTTCGCCAACGCGGCGAATTTTCGCGGATTTCCGCATATGCCCGGCAACGATTTCGTCGTCCGCTACCCAGTGCAAGGCGAGCCGGGCCTCGATGGCGGGAGCCTGTTCCGATGACCGCGCGCGGGACGATTATGCGCGAGAGGATTGTGATGGAGGCGCGGCGCTGGATCGGCACGCCCTACATCCACCAGGCGGCGCTTCCGGGTGTGGGCTGCGACTGCCTCGGGCTGGTGCGCGGCGTGTGGGGCGCGCTCTACGGCGCGCTGCCCGAGACGCCGCCACCCTATAGCCCCGACTGGGCGGAGGCGGCAGGCGCGGAAAGCCTGCGGGACGCTGCGCTGCGCCATCTCGTGCCGGTGGCGACCGATGCCGTCCGCCCCGGCGATGTGCTGCTGTTCCGCTGGCGGGCGCACGTGCCGGCCAAGCACGTCGCCATCGTTGCCGGAGAGGGCGCGGCGCTCTCGATGATCCATGCTCACGACGGCGGGAGCGTGTGCGAGGTGGCGCTCTCGGCCTGGTGGAAGCGCCACCTCGCCTATGCGTTCTCGTTTCCGGGCGTTGCCGAAAACTGCGTTGCCGACGACTGACGAAAGGATGATGCCCGATGGCTACTCTCGTGCTTCAGGTGGCAGGCGCTGCCGTGGGCGGGCTGATCGGCGGGCCGATCGGCGCGATCGCAGGGCGCGCCATCGGCGGGCTCGCGGGCGCGATGATCGACAGCACGCTGCTGTCCTCGGGCGGCGGCGGAACGCAGTTCCGCGAGGGGCCGCGCCTTGCCGACATGGACGGGCTGACCTCGACCGAGGGCGCACCCGTGCCGCGCGTTTTCGGGCGGGCGCGCATCGGCGGCCAGCTCATCTGGGCGACGCGCTTCGAGGAAGTGGCGGAGCATGAAGTCACCCGCGCCTCGTCGAAGGGCGGCAAGGCCGGGCCGAAGGCGCCCGCGACCGTCACCACCACATACAGCTATTACGCCAACATCGCCGTGGGGCTTTGCGAGGGACCGATCGGCCAGGTGCGCCGCATCTGGGCCGATGGCAAGGAGCTCGATCCCGAAATCGTCTGGCGTCTGCACACCGGTTCGGAGGATCAGCCGCCCGACCCGCTCATCGTCGCCAAGGAGGGGGCGGAGAATGCGCCCGCCTATCGCGGCCTGGCGTATGTGGTGTTCGAGCGCCTGCCGCTCGCGGGCTTCGGCAACCGGGTGCCGCAGTTCTCGTTCGAGGTGGTGCGGCCGCTTAACGGGCTCGGCGCGCGCATCAAGGCGATACAGATCATTCCGGGCGCATCCGAGTTCGCCTACGACATCGCCGCCGTGGTGCGGGTGACGGAGCCCGGCGTCTCGGTGATGGAGAACGTTCATCAGCAGGGGGCCGCCTCCGACGTGCTCGCATCGCTCGATGCGCTCGCGGCGGTGTGCCCGAACCTGCGGCATGTGTCGATCGTGGCGAGCTGGTTCGGCAGCGACCTGCGCGCCGGGCACTGCACGGTCACGCCGCGCGTGGAGTATAACGTCAAGGAGACGGCCGGCGGCGAGTGGTCGGTGGCCGGGCTGACGCGCGCGCAGGCGCTGGAAGTCAGCCGGGTGGAGGGCGCGCCGGCTTATGGCGGCACGCCGTCCGACGCATCGGTGATCGCGCTGATCGGCGAGGCGAAGCGGCGCGGCTGGCAGGTGACGCTCTATCCCTTCCTGATGATGGATGTCGCGGCGGGCAACGCGCTGCCCGATCCCTCCTCCGGGGAGACGGGGCAGCCGCCCTATCCTTGGCGCGGGCGCATCACCTGCGATCCCGCGCCCGGACGTCCCGGAACCGTGGACGGCTCCGCGCCCGCGGCGGCGCAGGTGGCGAACCTGTTCGGCGCGGCGGACGGATGGGGGCTGCGGCGGCAGGTGCGCCATTATGCGAGCCTCGCGGTCGCTGCGGGCGGGGTGGACGCCTTCGTCGTCGGCTCGGAGATGGTCGGGCTGACGCGCGTGCGCTCCGCCGCCGGTGTTTATCCGGCGGTGGCCGGGTTCCGGGAACTGGCGGGCGAGGTGCGCGCCATCGTCGGCGCCGACACGCGGATCACCTATGCCGCCGACTGGACGGAATACGGCGCGCACGTGCTCGACGGCGGGGCGGAAGTGCGCTTTCCGCTCGACCCCTTGTGGGCCGACGCGAACATCGATGCGGTGGGTATCGACTTCTACGCGCCGATCTCCGACTGGCGCGACGGCGATGCCCACGCGGATGCGTTGGAAGCGCCATCCGTCTACGACATCGATTATCTCACGCGCCGGGTGACGGCGGGCGAGGGGTTCGACTGGTACTATCCCGACAATGCGGCGCGCGCCATGCAGGCGCGCGAGCCGATCGCCGACGGCGCCTTCGGCAAGCCGTGGACCTTTCGCCAGAAGGATCTCGCCGGCTGGTGGGGCAACGCCCACATGGAGCGCATGGGCGGCATCGAGGTGGGCGCGACCGCCTGGACGCCGGCGGGCAAGCACATCTGGCTGACGGAAATTGGCATTCCAGCCGTCGACCGGGGCACGAACGGGCCGAATGTGTTTCCCGATCCGAAATCGTCGGAATCGGCCTATCCGCCGTTCTCGCGCGGCACGCGCGACGATCTCATCCAGAACCGTGGCTTGCAGGCGCTCATCAACGTCTACGGGTCCGGCGTGACGGCGGCCAATCCGGTGTCGCCCGTGGACGGGCTGCCGATGGTGGACCCGGATCGGCTCTATGTGTGGACGTGGGACGCGCGGCCCTATCCTGCCTTTCCGGCGCTCGGGCAGGTGTGGCGCGACGGCGGCAACTGGGAAACCGGGCACTGGCTGACCGGGCGGCTCGAGGGACTGACCCTGCAGGCGCTTGTCGAATCGGTGATCGCCGACTGGGGCCTGCCGGGCGCGGACGTGGCGCTGGACGGCGAGCTCGACGGCTATGTCGTCGACCGGCCGATGTCGGCGCGCGCGGTCCTGGAGCCGCTGGCGGGCGCGTTCGCCTTCCACGCGGTCGCGAGTGGTGGCCATGTGCGCCTGCGCCACAACGCGGGGCCGGCGGCGATCGCGGTGACCGCCGGGGAGGTTGTGCCCGACCGGGACGGGGCGGGCATCACGCTGCGGCGCGCGCAGGAGACGGATCTGCCGTCGGAAATCCGGCTCGGCTATACCGATGGCGACCGCGATTATCGCCGTTCGACGGCACTGTCGCGCCGGCTCGATGTCGGCAGCAGGCGCACGGAAGGGCGCGATCTCGCCGCCGTGATGCGTCCCGGGCTGGCGCAGCACCTTGCCGAAATCGGCCTGCAAGCGCTGTGGGTGGGGCGCGAGAGCGCGACCTTCGCGCTGTCGCCGCGCCATGCGGGGCTCGAGGCCGGCGACGTGATCGCGCTGCCGGTCGATGGCGGCACGCGCCCGTTCCGGGTGTCGCGCATCACCGACGGCGCCATGCGGCAGGTGGAGGCGTTTGCCGTCGCGCCCTCGCTGCAACGTGACGCGGTGCCGCATCTGGCGCGCCCGCAGCCGAGCATTCCGGCGCTGCCGGGGCCGCCGCTCGTTACCGTGCTCGACCTGCCGATCGCCAGCGGCTCGCCGCCGGTGTTGCAGGCGATGGCGGTGTCGGCCGATCCCTGGCCGTCGCGCGAGGCGGTGTGGCGCTCCGGGGACGGGGCGAGCTTTGCGCTGCACGCGGTCGCGGAGCTGCGGGCCATCACCGGCGAGACGCTCACCGACATCGGGCCGGGGCCGCTGTGGCGGTTCGACGAGGGCAACCTCATCGACGTGCGCCTGCGCGGCGGGCTGCTCACCGGCATCGACGACGCGGCGCTGCTTGCCGGCGGCAACGCCATCGCCATCGAGGGGCCGGACGGGCGCTTCGAAGTTTTATCGGCGGGGCGGGCGCAGCTCGTCGCGGAAGGCGTGGTGCGGCTGTCGCACCTGCTGCGCGGGCTCGGCGGATCGGAGCCGGAGGCGGGACGGCGGGTGCCGGCGGGGGCGCGGGTCGTCGTGCTCGACAGCGCGCTCGTGCCGCTGACGACCGATGTCGTCGATATCGGCAGGCCGTGGATCTATCGGGTCGGGCCGGCGTCGAGCGACCATGCCGGGCGCATGGCGGTGCAGCTCACCGCCGCTGCCAGGGCCGAGGCGCTGAAGCCGCTCTCGCCTGTGCACCTGCGGGCGCGGCGCGAGGCTGGCGGCGTGCGGCTGTCGTTCGTGCGCCGCACCCGCGTCGGCGGCGACAACTGGGAACTGGCGGAAGTGCCGCTTTCCGAGGAGCGCGAGGCCTACGAGATCGAGATTCTCGCGGGCAATGCGGTGAAGCGTACGCTGGAGAGCGCCTCGACGGGCGCGCTCTACGCGAACGCGCAGGAGATCGCCGATTTCGGCGCGGCGCAGACGTCGCTCGCCGTTCGCGTGTTCCAGCTGAGCGCCACCGTCGGCCGGGGTTTTCCGGCGGCGGCCGTCCTGAAGGTGCGTTGAAAGGACCATCATCATGAGCGAAACCACCAAACTGCGCCTGCCGTTGCTGGCGGCGGCGCAGGCGCAGAAGCACGTCACCCATAACGAGGCGTTGCAGCGGCTCGACGCATTGCTGCATCTCGAGGTGCTCGACCGGCATCTCGCCGTGCCGCCCGCGAGCCCGGCCGACGGCGACCGCTACATCGTGGGCGCCGCCGCCACCGGCGCGTGGGCCGGGGAGGATGGCCACGTCGCCGCCTGGCAGGACGGGGTGTGGCGCTTCTTCGAGCCGCAGATCGGCTGGCGCGCCTTCGTGCGCGACGAGGCGGCGCTTTACGTGAAGGCCGAGAGCGGCTGGATCGTGGCTGGCGGGGGAGGTGGCGGCGGTGGGGGCGGCGCGTTGCAGAACGTCACGCTGTTTGGCCTCGGCGCGGAAGCGGACGCGGACAATCCATTCTCGGCCAAGATCGGCAAGGCGCTGTGGGCCGCGAAGGAGACCGGGGACGGCGGCACCGGCGACCTGCGCTACACGCTCAACAAGCAGGCGGGGCCGAACGTGCTGTCGCTGCTGTTTCAGAGCGGCTGGTCGGGCCGAGCGGAGGCCGGCCTCGTCGGCGACGACGATTTCCAGATAAAGGTGTCGCCCAACGGCTCGGCATGGCGCGAGGCGCTGCGCATCGCCCGCGCGAGCGGGCGGGTGAGCTTCGCGCAGGGCATCGAGCCGCGTCCCTGGGTGACGCTCACGGATGCGGCCTCCATCGCCATCGATGCCTCGGCCGGCGACAAGTTTCGCGTCTCGTCGGCGGGCACGCGCGCGGTGGCGAAGCCCGTGAACCTCGTCGACGGCGCCCGCTTCCTGCTGCGCATCACCAACAGCGCCGCCATCACGCTGTCGCTGAACGCGGCCTTCGCGCCGCTGTCGGGCTCGGCGCCTGCGCTGCGCACGGCGTCCGGCGCGATGAACACGTTTGACTGCGTCTACGACGCCGTTGCCGACAAGGTCTTCTACGCCTGGTACTGAAGGAAACCGCCATGAGCCAAGGAATCGTGAGCCCCGCAACAGCCGGTTGCGCGGCCGGGCGCACGCCGCGCCACGATCTCGCCATCCGGCGCGGCGACAGCGCCGCCGTCGTCCTGCGCTTCCGCACCCTGTCGCAGACCGGGGCGACGCGCATCCTCGACCTGTCGGAAAGCGCCGTCACGCTCGATGCCGACTGGCCCGGAGGCGGGCTGACGCGCCGCTCCACCGAGGGCGGCATCACGGTCGACGGTATCGCCGGGACAGTGACGTGGCAGCCGACGCCGGACGAGACGATGGGCATTCCGGACGGGCGGATCGCCACCTACCGGCTGGTGCGCGAGGTGGCGGGAGGCGAGCGGCGCACGCTTCTCGCCGGCTACCTCGTCGGCATCGGCCTCATCAGCGAAGAGGGAGATCATGGCGATGACTGACACGCACGACACCATCTGCGCCACCGTCGTCGAGGTGCTGATCCCCGGTCCGCAGGGGCCGGGCGGCGTCGGCAACAGCGGCATCGGCGGCTATCCGGTCGCGGTCGAGAACGCCGCGGAAGGCCATATCATCGTGTTCGACGGCGAGGCGTGGGAAAACCGCCCGATGGCGAGCCTCGGCGACATGAGCAAGGCCGTCTACGACACCGACGACGATGGCAAGGTCGATGCCGCCGAAGCGGCGGACACGGTGCCATGGACAGGTGTCACGGGCGTGCCGGCGGCTTTCCCGCCCTCTGCCCACGCTCATGCCGTCGCCGACATCGCGGGCCTTGGCGCGGCGCTCGCGGCCAAGGCCGATGCGGTGTCGCTCGCGGACAAGGCGCCGCTCGTCTCGCCGGCGCTGACCGGCACGCCCACCGCGCCCACGGCGAGCGCCGGAACGAGCACGGCCCAGATCGCAACCACGGCCTTCGTGGCCGGCGCGATGGCGGGGGCGCAAACGGCTTGGGACAACATCACCGGCAAGCCCGCGACCTTCCCGCCCGCCGCGCACACCCACGCCGTTGCCGATGTCACGGGTCTTGAGGCGGCACTCGCTGACAAGGCGCCGCTGGCTTCGCCCGCGTTGACCGGTACGCCGACCGCGCCGACGGCGGCGGCCGGAACCGATACCGCGCAGATCGCCACCACCGCCTTCGTCAAGGCCGCCGTCGGCGCTATTCCCGGTGGCGGCGGCGGATCGTCCGCCTGGGGTGACATCACCGGCAAGCCGTCGAGCTTTCCGCCCTCAGCCCATGAGCATGAAATCGCCGATGTCACCGGCCTTGCCGCCGCGCTCGCCGCCAAGGCCGACGCTTCCGCGATTCCGGTCGTGCCCGCTCTCGCCTCCGTAGCGACCGTGCGGGCGGGAACGAGCGCCGCCGATATGCTCGGCGTGAAAAACACCCTCGACGCCCACGCGCCGGCAGCGCTCACGGACGCCGCCACCATCGCCGTCAATCTCGCCGCCGGCATCGTCTTCGCGGTCACGCTCGGTGGAAACCGCACGCTTGGCGCGCCGTCGAACCAGATCGCCGGCCGGAGCGGCCTCATCCTCGTCAAGCAGGATGCGACCGGATCGCGCACGCTCTCCTTCGCCGCCGACTGGAAGTTCCTTGGCGGCGCGCCGGACCTCTCCACCGCTGCGGGCGCCGTCGATGTCATCGC
>CALMIK010000050.1 GCA_937863995.1 uncultured Chelatococcus sp. | reverse complement strand
GCGCGCGAAGGGCTGGAGCTGGACGAGGCGCAGGATATCCGTCACCCGGTCGGCGATTTCCTTCTTCGGCACGCCGTCCTGCGCCAGGCCGAAGGCGATGTTCTTTTCCACGTTCATGTGCGGAAACAGCGCATAGGACTGGAACATCATGTTGACGGGGCGCCGGTAGGGCGGGATGCCGTTGATCACCTGGCCGGCGAGGATGACCTGCCCGGCGCTCGGCTCCTCGAAGCCGGCGAGCATGCGCATCAGCGTCGTCTTGCCGCAGCCGGACGGGCCGAGCAGGCAGAAGAACTCACGCTCATAGATATTCAGGGTGAGGTTATCCACAGCGACGAAGTCGCCGTAGCGCTTCGTGACGCTGTCGTAGCGGATCAGCGGCTTTGCCGAAGGGTCGAGCCACGGCGCGAAATCGCGGCGAACCGCGCCGATCGCAAGCGAATCACGTTTGCGTGCATCCGTCCGAACCACTGTCATCGGCGCGCCGGCCCTCAGATTTAGGGCGCACGCCGACAAGTCCGTGCGCCACCACAAAAACAACCGCAAGGTACCGGCGATGCGTTCTCGTCGCAAGCGCCTCGTTCGTATACCTTCTTTGCATACGATCCCGCGAATCGATGTCAGATGATTGACAGATCCGCCTCGGCGGCGATTACTGCTGCGCGGTGATCGCGCGCGCAAGCGAAACGGGTGGGGCATGACACGGAAAAAGACTTCGCAACGGCTCGGGCGCAAGCTGCGCGGCGCCGCCGACATCGACGAGGCGCGCGCCTTCATCGAGCGCGGCGGCATCGAGGAGATCGAGTGCTTCGTTCCCAATCAGGCGGGTGTGGCGCGCGGCAAGGTGATGCCGGCCGAAAAATTCCTCGGCAACCCGGTGATGAGCCTGCCCGGCGCCATCTTCTACCAGACCATCGCCGGCGACTACCCGGAGGAGGTGCTGCAGCAGGAAGTGCCCGCCGACGGCGATCTCGTGCTGCGGCCGGATTTTTCCACCCTCACCGCCGTGCCGTGGGCCTCCGATCCCACCGCGCAGGTCATCCTCGACGCCTTTCACCGCGACGGCCGTCCGCTTGAAAACGCGCCTCGCCAGGTGTTGAAGCGCGTGATCGACTTCTACCGCCGCAGCGGCTGGGAGCCGGTGGTCGCGCCCGAGATCGAGTTCTACCTCGTCAAGCGCAACACCGATCCGGACTATCCGCTGGAGCCGCCGATTGGCCGTTCGGGGCGGGCCGAAATCGGCCGGCAGGCCTATTCCATCTCGGCCGTGAACGAGTTCGACGACCTGTTCGAGGACATCTACGACTATTCCGAGGCGCAGGGCCTCGCCATCGACGCGCTCATCCACGAGGAAGGCGCGGGGCAGATGGAGATCAACCTGCGCCACGGCCACCCGCTCGATCTCGCCGACCAGGTGCTGCTGTTCAAGCGCACCATCCGCGAGGCCGCGCTCCAGCACGACATGTACGCGACGTTCATGGCCAAGCCCATTGCCCGTCAGCCGGGCTCGGCCATGCACATCCACACCTCCGTGGTGGACGTGAAGACCGGGCGCAACCTGTTCTCCAACGAGGACGGCACGCCCTCGGCCCAGTTCTTCTCGTTCATCGCCGGGTTGCAGACCTACCTGCCGGCGGCGATGTCGATGCTCGCGCCCTACGTCAACTCCTATCGCCGGCTGACCCGCAACTCCACCGCGCCCATCAACGTGCGCTGGGGCTACGACAACCGCACCACGGGCCTGCGGATTCCGCCGTCCGACCCCGACGCACGTCGTGTCGAGAACCGCGTGCCCTCGTCCGACGCCAACCCTTATCTTGCGATCGCCGCCACGCTGGCCTGCGGCTATCTCGGCATCGAGGCGGGCCTGCAGCCCGGCGAGCCGGTCACCGGCTCCGCCTACAATCTCGACTTCGACCTGCCGCGCGGCATCCTTGAGGCGGTGATCGAGCTTGGCGAATGCGAACCGCTCACCGAGATTCTGGGCGAGAATTTTGTCAGGACCTATTCGGCGGTCAAGCGCACCGAATACGAGACCTTCATGCAGGTCATCAGCCCGTGGGAGCGGGAATATCTGCTGCTCAACGTCTGAGGCCCGTGGCCGGCGGGCCGGGTTCGCCGCCCGGCGCCGGCTACTGGCCGTGGCCTGAAGCGTTTTCAAGCAGGGCGGACATCGCCTGGCGCGAGGAAAACGCTTTAAATCAAAGAGATAAAGCATTTTTGCGTTTCAGTGGAACGTCGAAATGCTTTCTCCCTCGCTCCCGCCCCTCGCACTCCGGACGGACGGCCGATGGCCACTTCTCCCCTCACGAACCTTTATGCGGCGCGGCCCGACACGGCAGCGTCCCGGCCAGCCGTTGCCGGTGACATGACCGCCGATGTGTGCATCGTCGGCGCCGGTTTCACGGGTCTCGGCGCGGCGCTGACGCTTGCGCAGGCAGGCGCGGATGTGCGTGTGATCGAGGCGGCGCGGGTCGGTGGCGGCGCATCGGGCGTCAACGGCGGGCAGGTGCATCCGGGCCAGCGGCGCGATCAGGCGTGGCTCGAGGCGCGCCTCGGCGAGGCCCGCGCCCGCGCTCTGTGGGACATCGCCGAGGAGGCGCGCCACTGGCTGCACGAGGTGACGGACGCGCATGCCATCGACTGCGACTTCCGGCCGGGGCTGCTCGCCATCGCTCATCGGCCGCGCCATTTCCGCGCGTTGGCGCAGGATGCGGAGCATCTCACCCGGCTTTACGGCGTCACCGGCCTCGAGGTGCTTGCGGGCGCGGAGCTTGAAAAATACACCCATATGCGCGGGGCCTACGGCGGCGTGCTCAACCCCAACGGCGGCCACGTCGATCCGCTGGCGCTGACGCGCGGTCTCGCCCGGGCAGCGGAGCACGCGGGGGCGAGGGTGCATGAGAATTCGCCCGTCCTGCGCGTGGTTCCGGACGCGGGCGCGTGGCGCGTGGCCACCGATGCGGGCTCGGTGCGGGCGCGATCGGTCCTCATGACCGGCGACGGCTCGCTCGGCGCGCTGTCGACCATCGTGGCCGCTCACGTCATGCCACTGGTGAATTTCATGGTCGCCACCGCCCCGCTCGACGCGGAGCTGGCGCGCTCGGTGCTCTCCGCGCCCATCGCTGCCTCGGACACGCGCTACGTGGTCAACTACTTCCGGCGCACCGGGGACGACCGCATCGTCTTCGGCGGCGGCGAAAGCTACGGCAACGATGTGCCAGCCGATTTCGCCAGCCGGGTGAGCCGGCGCATGCTCGGCCTCTTCCCGCAGCTTTCCGCTTCGCCCGTCACGCACGGGTGGGGCGGGCGGCTCGGCATCACCGCGACACGCCTGCCGTTTGTGCGTATGCCACAGGCCGGACTCTATGTGGCGTCGGGCTTTTCCGGCCAGGGCGTGATGCTCGGTCCTTACACCGGGCGGATCGTCGCCCAGGCGATTCTGGGCGACGACGAGCGCTTCCAGCATCTCGCCGCCCTGCCGGTGCCGCCCCTGCCCGGAGGGCGGTTGCTGCGCCGGCCCCTGCTCACGGCGGCCATGATCGGCTTCGGCCTGCTCGACCGCTTCTGAAAATAAAAAAATGCTCCGGCCAGTTGGCCGGAGCATTTTTGCATGTCGTCGCGGAAGCGAGCGGGCGCGTTACTGCGCCGGTGCTGCGGGCGGCGCTGCTTCGGCAGGCGCGTCGGCTGCCGGAAGCGCTGCGGGCTCGTGCGAGAGCGTGCGCAGGTAGGCGATGAGGTCGGCGCGCTCCTCGGGCTTGGCGATGCCGGCGAAGGCCATGATGGTGCCGGGCACGTAACCCTTCGGATTCTGGATGAAGGTGTCCAGCGCCTCGTAGGTCCACTTGTCGCCGGCGGCGGTGTGGGTCTTCATGGCGCCCGAGTAGCCGAAGCCCTCGACGGCGCCGATGGCGCGGTTAACGATGTTGTAGAGATCGGGGCCGACCTTGGAGCCGGCGCCCTCGACGAAGTTATGGCAGGCGCGGCACTTGGCCGTGGCCTTCTCGCCGCGCGCCGGATCGGCGCTGGCGAGCCGCACCGCGATGGGCGCGACGGCGGCAGCCGCGGGAGCGCCGGCGCCCGCCGCGCTTTCCTCGGCGCCAGGCAGGGCATAGCCGGGCACGAGCGGAATGGTCGGATTGAATATGATGTTTGACAGCACACCGAGACCCATCACGAAAAGAAGGGTGCCCAGCACCGCCCCGGCGATCTTGTTGAGCTCGAATGAATCCATCGGTCTGCAGCTCCGGTCGACATGATACAGGCGGCCGGGACGTTGCGGGTCCCGTGCGCTCACAACTGCGCATGCTTACCCGTTTTG
>CALMIK010000049.1 GCA_937863995.1 uncultured Chelatococcus sp. | reverse complement strand
CGCGGCTGGGGCTCTCCACCGCCGATCTCGACGTGATCGAGCTGAACGAGGCTTTCGCCAGCCAGGGTCTCGCGACGCTGCGCGATCTCGGCATCGCCGACGACGATCCGCGCGTGAACCCCAATGGCGGCGCGATCGCGCTCGGCCATCCGCTCGGCATGTCGGGGGCGCGCATCACCGGCACGGCGGCGCTCGAACTGGCATATACCGGAGGCCGGCGCTCGCTCTCCACCATGTGCATCGGCGTGGGGCAGGGCATCGCGGTGGCGCTGGAGCGCGTGTAAGGACGGAGCGCGGCCACTCCAGCGGCCACTCCATGCCGGGCCGCGCGCCTTTCACTCGGCGTCGATAGCGTTCAGGAAGCGCTCGATCGTGCCGGGGCCGGTGCCGATATCGAATAGCCGGTAACGCGGGATGCTGCGCACGTCCACGGTCGTGCCTTCCGCATGGATGCGCAGCCGCACCGTCACGTCCACCGGTAACCGCAGCAGGCCGGTGCGATGCACGGCGTCGATGTGCCCAATACCGAAGCGCCCGCCCGGCGGGGTGCGGTCGACGATCGTCCATCCCTCGTGTTCGGCCGTTTTCACCGCAAGGGCGAAAGCCGCGTCGGGAGCGAGGTCCGTGCGCAGGGGCCGAAGGTCGGGATGGGCGCGGCGCTGAAGCTCGCGCAGCCGCGCGGGGTCCGAAATACGTGAGAAAAGGTTCCGTTTCGTTTCGCCGATGGCGTTTTCGATCTGCGCCTTCAGCCACCGCGCGTCATCCTCCGTCGACAGCGTCTCCGCCCCAATGGCAGGCATGACAATTTCGGGCACGGCGGCGTGTGGGACCGTACCGGCGCGGGCATCCAGAGCGGCGGAAGAGCGTGAGAAGGCCGGCGGGTGGAGCGTGTCAGTGGACAGGTCGGCATAATACGGGCTGGTGAGGAGCCGGACGATGAAGAACGCCGGCAACGCCAGCACGGCGGCTGCGATCAGCAGCGCCGCGACCGCCGCCGGCAAACCGCGCCGGCCCTCGCTCCAGATGCGGGCCAGCGCCGCCGCTCCCAATGCAAGCGCACCGGCTGCCAGAAGAGCCGCTGCGGCGCTGACTGCGAAGCCCGCCGTCACGTCGCCGCCGCGCACCAGCACGATCCCCGCCGCGAAGACGGGCACGCTGAACAGCGCGACACGCCGCCCCCATATGGCCGCCCGGCTGACGGGCTCCTCAACTACCAGACGTCGCATGATCCCCCGTCCGGCGCCGGACAACCCAAAATAGCAAGTTCGCTCAATCTCATAACAATGCTTTAGCTTCTTTTATCGCCCTTTGCTTTAATTCTTCATTAGCGACGCCGACGAAA
This sequence comes from uncultured Chelatococcus sp., assembly GCA_937863995.1. Lineage (GTDB taxonomy): Bacteria > Pseudomonadota > Alphaproteobacteria > Rhizobiales > Beijerinckiaceae > Pseudochelatococcus. The sequence continues at coordinate 78,527 of CALMIK010000049.1, read as the reverse complement.
TTATATGCCCGTGGCACGATACGCCACGACTTTGCCATCAACCAAACAACACTCCGACGCTATTATCGATGAAAGTAACAAGTGTCGAAGGCCACCGCTTTCGACATGAGGCAGCTTTCCTTATCAACACGTTGTGAGTGTCATGACCATTCAGCAAAGCAAGGCCGATACCGCTCCCGCAACCGACGTTAAGGCCGGCGCCAAGCAGCCGGCGCAGGTGACGCCGCAGTTCCGCGCGCTGGGCATTCCCGCGCTCGCCGCCGCGACGCGCAGCGCCCCCAAGCGCCCCGCCGAGAGCAAGCGCGAGCTTCCCCACTTCCTGCGTCAGCCGCACTACAGCTGAGCGCCTGACGGCAATGGAAGCGGGGAGCCGGAAAACGGTAGCCCGCTTTCCGGTTGTCTGGCGTTCGGCGCTACTTGACGATCACGCGGGCGCCCATCTCGACCCTGTTATAGAGGTCGATGGCGTCGACGTTGCGCATACGGATGCAGCCGGACGATACGGCGCGTCCGATTTTCTCCGGTTCGTTGGTGCCGTGGATCCGGTAAAGCGTGTCACGGCCATTCGCATCGTAGAGATAGAGCGCACGCGCACCGAGCGGATTGTTGGGACCGCCCTGAGTCGGGCGGACGTGCGGCCAGCGCTTGACCATTTCCGCGGGCGGATTCCAGTTGGGCCATTCGGCCTTGCGCTTGATGGTCGCCTCGCCCGTCCATCCATAGGCTTCGTCGCCCACCGCCACGCCGTAGCGGATGGCCTTGCCATCCGGCAGCACGTAGTAGAGCAGCTTCTTCTTCTGATCGACCACGATGGTGCCGGGCGTTTCGCCGGTCGGGTCATCGACGAGATAGCGCTCGAACTGCAGATCGACATCCGCCTTCGGCATCTGCGCCATCCATTCGGCGTCACGCGCCGAGATGGCGGGATCGGGCACGCTCTTGTAGGTACAGCCGGCAACGGCGATGCCGACGCTCGCGGCGATCAGCAGCGGGCGGGGCACGCGCTTGATTCCTGACCAGACCATTCTTTCGTCCTTTTACGGGGAGGGGCTCTAGGGAGGGAGGCGGCTGAAGTCCCGCCGTTTTCTCGGATATTTCTTCGGGTGGCGTGATTCGGATGCAGCACGACTGCTCCATTGTTAACGCCAGCGGACGTACATGGTAGTAAACGAACGATCCCCCGTTCCGGTTTCCTGCCAAGTGTGCTGTTTTTTCCGCATATTCGCACCCGCGACGGCATTGCCGCCCACGCACGATACGCGCACGGGCGGTTTTCGGCTTGCCCGGCGCGAGGGTCTGGTCTGTTTCCGGCTAAAAAGAACGTGCCGCCGGCGTAAAACCGGTTATGCTCGAACAAAACCGGACGGCTCCCCGGCCGCGACAGCGACGGAAGCCAGAAACGGCAACGGAAACCCACTAGGAATCCACCCAGGAAACGCGCCTTGACGACCCTCTATCTTTCGCACCCCGAGTGCCTCGACCACCAGACCCTGCTTGGCCATCCGGAGCGGGCGGACCGGCTGACGGTCATCGAGCGCGCCCTCGAGGAAGAGACCTTCTGCAACCTGCTGCGCGAGGCCGCGCCCCGTGGCGACGAGACGCTGGCGCTGCGCGTGCATCCCGAGGACTACGTGCGCGACATCTACGAGGCGCTGCCGCAGGAGGGCACGGTCAGCATCGCCGACGACACCGTGCTGTCGCCGGGATCGTGGAACGCCGCCATGCGGGCGCTCGGCGCCTGCAGCTACGCCGTCGACGAGGTGGTGGCGCGCAAGGTCGACAACGCGTTCTGCGCCATTCGCCCGCCGGGTCATCACGCCGAGCTGGCGAAGCCGATGGGGTTCTGCCTGTTCAACAACGCCGCCGTCGCCGCCCGCTATGCCCAGCAGCACCACGGGCTGGAGCGCGTGGCGATCTTCGATTGGGACGTGCATCACGGCAACGGCACCCAGGACATCTTCTGGGCCGACAAGAGCGTGCTCTATCTCTCGACCCACGAGATGCCGCTGTTTCCCGGCACCGGCGCGGCGCGCGAGACGGGTGAGCACGACACCATCGTCAACGTGCCGCTGCAGGCCGGCGACGGCAGCGCCATTTTCCGCGAGGCGCTGGAAGTGTGCGTGCTGCCGCGCCTGGAGGCTTTCTCGCCCGATCTCATCATCATCTCCGCCGGCTTCGACGCGCACTGGCGCGATCCATTGGCGAACATCAACCTCACCGAGGCCGATTTCGTCCACACCACCCGCGCGGTGCTCAACGTCGCGTCCCGGCGCTGCGGCGGGCGCGTGGTGTCCATCCTGGAGGGCGGCTACGACCTCGTCGGCCTGTCGCGTTCCGTCGCCGCCCACGTCTCGACGCTGATGCACGGGTAACGGGCGCCCGTCACTTCATGCCGAACAGCCCGAGACGCCGCACGATGGCCTTCTCGGCTTCGAGGACGATCATCATGACGACGCCGAGCAGCAGCAGCATGGCGCCGTCGCGCGGGTCCACGGGGCGGCTGTCGAACGCCGCGTGCATGAACGGGGCATAGGTGAAAAGAAGCTGCGCCGCCATCAGGGCGGCGATGGCGGCGAGCACCGCCGGCGTGCCGATCGCCCCGCGCCACGTGAACGAACTCACGTTGAGGTAGCGCACGTTGAACAGGTAGAAAATCTCGAGCACCACGAGCGTGTTGACGCACAACGTGCGCGACAGCGCCAGTTCGTCGCCGCGCGCGATACTGGCGAAGAACACGGCGAGCATCGCCGCCACGAACAGCACCGAGACGAAGAACACCCGCCACAGCATGAACGGCGACAGCAGCGAGGCATGGGCGTCGCGCGGGCGGCGCGCCATCACGCCCGGCTCCGCCGGCTCGAACGCCAGCACGAGGCCGAGCGTGGCCGTGGTGACGAGGTTGAGCCACAGGATCTGCGTCGGCGTCAGCGGCATGGCGAAGCCGAGGAGGATGGCCGACACCACCGCGAACAGTTCGCCGCCGTTGGTGGGCAGCGTCCACGCGATCATCTTGCGGATGTTGTCGTAGACCGTGCGCCCCTCGCTGACCGCCGCCACGATAGAAGCGAAATTGTCGTCGAGCAGTACGACCTGGGCGGCTTCCTTGGCGGCCTCGGTGCCCTTGCGGCCCATGGCGATGCCGACATCGGCCTGCCTCAACGACGGCGCGTCGTTCACCCCGTCGCCGGTCATGGCGACGACAGCGCCAGTCGATTGCAGCGCCTTGACGATGCGCAGCTTGTGCTCGGGGCTGGTGCGGGCGAATACGTCGGTGCGCGCGGCAAGCGCCGGCAGGTCATCGTCGGTCACCGCGTCCACCTGCGCGCCGAGCGCGACCGCCGGGTTTTCCGCCAGCCCGAGCTGGCGGGCGATGGCGCCCGCCGTCGCGCCGTGATCGCCGGTGATCATCTTGACCGCGATGCCGGCCGCCCGGCACTCGCGGATGGCGGCGACCGCCTCCGCGCGTGGCGGATCGATGAAGCCGGTGATGCCCAGGAACACTAGGTCGCCGCGCATGTCCTCGAAGCCAAGACGCGCCGGAGCTTCCGGCACGCGGCGAATGGCGAAGCCGAGCACGCGCTCGCCGTCGCCGGCCGCCCTGTCGATCTCCGCCTGCCAATAGGCGTGATCGATATCGGAAAAGCTGGCGCCCGCCTGCTGGCGGGCGCACATCTCGATGAGCCGCTCTGGCGCACCCTTGACGAGGATGGCGCCGCCGCCGTCCGGCGCATGGTGCAGTGTGGCCATGAAACGATGAACGGAGTCGAAGGGAATTTCGTCATGGCGCGGCCATTCGGCCTGCAACCCGGCAGGATCGGCATCCGCCTTGCGGGCGAGCGTGAACAGCGCGCCCTCCATGGGATCGCCGTCCACGATCCAGTGTCCGTCGCGCAGGTAAAGGCGGGCGTCGTTGCACAGCGCAGCCGTGCGCAGAACGCCGGCGGCGGCCGATGCATCGTCTGGCGCGAAGACCAGCGGCTCGCCGCTGTGTCCGGTAATAGCGCCGGAATCGGGCGCATAGCCCGCCCCCGTCACCCGCAGGATGCCGTCTGCAGTGACGATGCGCGTCACCGTCATCTCGTTGCGGGTGAGGGTGCCCGTCTTGTCGGAGCAGATGACCGAAGTCGCGCCCAGCGTCTCGACGGCCGGCAGGCGGCGGATGACCGCGTTGCGGGCCGCCATGCGGCGCACGCCGATGGCAAGCGTGATGGTCATGACGGCCGGCAGGCCCTCCGGCACGACGCCGACCGCCAGCGCCACCACCGCGATGAGCGCATCGGCCCAGCCGTAATCGCGCGCGAACACGGCGAAGACGAAGAGCGCCACGGCGAACACCAGCGCCCACAGCGTGAAGCGCCGGGCAAAGGTGTCGATCTGGCGCAGCAGCGGCGTCGACATCGGCTCCACGGACGCGAGCAGCGCCGAGATATGGCCGATCTCGGTGGCGCTTCCCGTCGCCACGGCGATGCCGGTGCCTTGCCCGGCCGCAACCATCGTGCCGGAGAAGGCCATGCCGTAGCGGTCGCCGAGCGGCGCGTCCGCGGCCACCGGCGTATCGCGCTTTTCGGACGCGACGGATTCGCCGGTGAGGATGGCCTCGTCGATCAACAGGTTGCGTGTGCGCAACAGGCGCAGATCCGCCGGCACCTTGTCGCCCGCTTCAAGCCACACGATGTCGCCAGGCACGATGTCCTCCGCCGGGATGCTTGCGCGCACGCCGGCCCGCACCACGCTGGCGCGCGGCGAGATCATGTCGCGGATGGCGCTCAGCGCCTGTTCCGCCTTGCCTTCCTGCACGAAGCCGACGATGGCGTTGACGGTGATGACCGCCAAAATGACCGCCGCATCGATGGCGTGCCCCAGCGCGACGGCCGCCGCCGCCCCGGCGAGCAACACATAAATGAGCGCGTTGTGAAACTGGGCCAGGAAGCGCAGCAGCGGGTGGCGGCGCGGCGGCGGAGGTAGCCGGTTGGGGCCGTGGATGGCGCGCCGTTCGGCGGCCGTTGCATCGTCGAGGCCGTCCGCGCCGGTCGCCAGCAGGCCGCGCACCGCATCAGCCGGCAGGGCATGCCATATCGGCACGGGGGAGGAACCGGGCGGGTGCGCGGAATCGGGCGCGGCTTGCGGCGTGGTGTTCATGAAACCTCGTCGGCGCGGTCGGGAGGCCATTGATGCCCCGCGCATGCTAGCCCGGCATTACGATGGCGCAATGAACCGGGGCGTGCCGCACGTCCTCACGCGATCGTGTGCGCCAATCGGCATTTGCGCCGTTCCCGCAGACGTTCTAAGAGCATCATGAACGCAAGCTGTCAGGGTATCATGTCGCTACGCATCGTCTTTATGGGAACACCGGATTTCGCCGTCCCCACGCTCGCCGAGATCGTCGGACAAGGGCATGAGGTGGTCGCCGTCTACACGCGCGCACCGGCGCGGCGCGGGCGTGGCCTGGCCGAACAGCCGTCGCCCGTGCACACCATGGCTGAACGCTTCGGGTTTCCCGTGTTCACGCCGGCCACGCTGCGCGATGCCGAATCCGCCGAGACGTTCCGCTCGCTCGAGGCCGATGTCGCCGTCGTCGTCGCCTACGGCATGATCCTGCCGCAGGCCATCCTGGATGCGCCGGCGCTGGGCGCGCTCAACCTGCACGCCTCGCTGCTGCCGCGCTGGCGCGGGGCGGCTCCCATCCAGCGGGCGATCATGGCCGGCGACGCGCAAACGGGCGTTGCCGTGATGAAGATGGAAGCCGGCCTCGATACCGGCCCTGTCGGCATGATGGAGCGTGTCGCCATCGGCGCGGACGAGACGTCGGGCGAGTTGCACGACAGGCTGTCGCGGCTCGGCGCGGATCTGATGGCGCGCGCGCTCGCCGCCCTTTCGCGCGGGGCGCTCTCGTTCACGCCCCAGCCCGAGGACGGCGTGGCCTACGCCCGCAAGATCACCAACGAGGAAGCGCTCATCGATTTCTCGTGGCCGGCGCAGAAGGTGCATGACCACGTGCGCGGCCTCTCGCCGTTTCCCGGAGCCTTCCTGCTGGCCGATCTCGGCAAGGGCGAGGAACGCCTCAAGGTGCTGCGCACGGCGTGCGTTGCCGGCGCGGGCGCGCCTGGAACGCTCCTCGACGACGAGCTGACGGTTGCGTGCGGCGAGGGGGCCGTGCGCCTGCTGCAGGTGCAACGGGCCGGAAAAGCCGCTGTTTCGGCGGCGGATTTCCTCAACGGCGTGCGGCTGGAAAAGGGCGCGCGGCTCGGAGCCGGATCCTGAATGCCGCGCTACAAGCTGATCGTAGAGTATGACGGCACGCCCTATGTGGGCTGGCAGTGGCAGGACAACGGGCGCGCGGCGCAGCAGGCGCTGGAGGAGGCGCTCACGGCCTTCACCGGCGAGAAACTGCGCGTGCAATGCGCCGGCCGCACAGACGCAGGCGTGCACGCCACCCATCAGGTGGTGCATGTCGACCTCGCCCGCGACTGGCGGCCCGACAAGGTGCGCGACGCCACCAACGCCCACCTGAAACTGCAGCGCGACAGCGTTGCGGTCGTCGATGCACAAGTGGTGGACGCCACTTTCGACGCCCGCCACTCCGCCGTGCGGCGGCACTATCTGTATCGCATCCTCAATCGCCGCCCGCAGCCGGCGCTGGAGCGCCATCGCGTCTGGCACGTGCCACGCGCGCTCGACGCGGCGGCGATGCACGAGGCGGCGCAACTGCTGCTGGGCAAGCACGATTTCACTACTTTTCGCGCCGCCGATTGTCAGGCGACGAGCCCGATTCGCACGCTGGAGCGGCTAGACGTCGAGCGTATCGGCGAGGAAGTGCGCATCTTCGCCTCGGCCCGCTCGTTCCTGCACCATCAGGTGCGATCGATGACGGGCACGCTCGAACTCGTAGGCGCCGGCAAATGGGCGCCCACCGACGTGCGCGCCGCGCTCGACGCCCGCCAGCGCTCCCGCTGCGGGCCGATGGCGCCCGCCGACGGACTCTACCTCGTCGGCGTCGACTACGGCATCGAGGCGTGAGACGTCACGCCCGCACGATGGTGAGCCCCGCCAGCACGTCATGCAGCAGACGCCGGTCGCTGCGGACGAGGCCGGTGAAAATGTCGATCACGAACAGGATGAACGTGCCGACAGCGATATAGAAGAAGACCGCGTGCACGGCGGCGATCAGCCAGTCCACGCGTCCGCCGTCCTGCCCGACGACGCGCAGCCCGAGCCAGCGCATGCCGATGGTCGCCTGCGCCTCGCCGCCGACGGTGATCGCGCTGTAGATCACGCCGGTGCCGGCGAGCAGCGGAAACAGCAGCCACGCCACGCCGAAGGTCACCACGCCGAGAAAGGCGATGACCCAGCCCAGCACGATCGTCAGCAGGAAAATCACCGCCACATCGACGAGATACGCGAAAAACCGCGATCCAAGCACGCCGCGCGTGTCGAATACCGGTGTACGAACAGCCGGAATGTCTCCCATATCCCTCTCCCACAAGCGCGGCGCCCGTCGCGCCCCCGTTTGGCGGGCGCGATGCAGCCTCGCGTCCTTATGCCAGAAGCACGATGAATTATCGAGCGTTTCCGGCCCGGGCCTCGCGGCACGCAACCGCTTTCGGGAATAATATGGGGCGCGTGCTCGGCCGCGTCACCCCCGGCGCGGTCGGCAGCCGGGGAGGGCGCGCGGGAACTCAATCCTGCAGGCGGCTGAGAGCGCTGTTGAGCAGACGCCGGCATTCGCGGATCTCGTCGAGCACAGCTTGCAGGTGTTCGCGCGTATCGGTGGTGAGGCGATACTGGGGCTGGATGATACGGTCGTCCGCCGCCTCGAGTCGCGGCGCGGCGAGCCGGTCCGGGCGCGACGAGAGCGGGCCCGGCGCATAACGGTTGATGATGGGATCGACGGAAGAGATCGCTGCCTGCGTGGCCTCAGAATGCGTGCCGGCCTCCGGCAAGGGGCCGTCGCTCCACGTCGCTGCCTCAACCTCGGTGTCACGCCATTTCGCATCGCCGATCACGGCAGGGTCCGGTGCGGCGCGCGCGGCGACCTCCGCGTGGGCCACTGCTTCGTAGCCGGCAAGGGCATGCATCTGATGCATGGGGAAGGCGTCGGCGCCGTTCGGGGCCAATGGGTTGTCGTCCATTGCGTCGCCAAAGCCCGCGTCATCGTCCGCCGTTCCGTCGAGCCCGGTAGCGACGTCGCCGAAATCGTCATCGCGCGTCGACGCATCGGCAAAGGAGCTATCGGCAAGGGCGATATCAGGCATGGCATCGAGTTCGTCTCCCGATGCGGGAGCGATGCGCTGCACGTGGGCGATACCCTGCTCTTTCAGGATTCGCTGCACGCCGCGAATGGTATAGCCCGCGCCGTACAACAAATAGCGGATGCCGCGCAGCAAGGCGACATCGTCCGGCCGATAAAAGCGCCTGCCGCCGCTGCGCTTGAGCGGCCTGATCTGCGAAAAGCGCGTCTCCCAGAAACGCAGGACATGCTGGGGCACGTTCAGTTCTTCTGCGACTTCGCTTATGGTGCGAAAGGCGTCTGGTCCCTTGGTCACCTGTCACTCCTCCACGCAACCTGCCGGATGCGCCCGCGCTGCGCCCATGCCCTTGCGGAATGCGCCGCCCGCAATCGGGAACCCCCGTTCGGCGGCCGCTGCGGAGCAGTCCCTGTCCGGTGATCCGGCAAAGCAAGACCCGTGCCGGAAAGCGCCATACGCCTTCCGGGATCGTGCCGCCGCCAGCGGCGGTGTCCGCGTCGCAATCCAGCGCTGCGCTGCTTGTGTGTTGCGTGAAACTGTTATGGCACGCGAAGCTGTCCCCAAGCTTTCATCCGGCCTCTCAGTTAAGCGCATACTTGCGGCGGCGGCTCCGCCGACAAATTCGTCGCTTGTCACGGCGCAGGAAAGATGAACAGCAAATCGTTCACGGCTGGTCCGCGGGCGCATCGATCCCATGCGAACGCACAACCCATACCGGGATCGGCCGGGGCGCGGAAATTTGAAACTGCCGCTGGCGGGGAGGTGCATGCGCATTGCCGGGACGGGCGGAGCCTCAGTCCTCCGCGGTCGCTTCCTCGCCGTTGATGCGGGCGCGCAGAACGTTGGAGGGACGGAATATCATCACCCGCCGCGGCTCGATCGGAACCTCGACGCCTGTCTTCGGATTGCGGCCGATGCGCTCACCCTTGTCGCGGATGATGAACGACCCGAACGACGACAGCTTCACTGTTTCGCCGCGAGCAAGGGTGTTGGAAATCTCCGAGAGCACGGATTCCACCAGCGCCGCCGACTCCGTGCGCGATAGCCCGATCCGCTGGTAGACGACCTCGCAAAGGTCTGCTCGTGTTACAGTCCGTCCAGTCATGTTTACTCACCAGCGCGCTACACGCGCGCCCCTCGCTGCGGGCCGCCGCCGGCCCGGTTGTCTTTTCCGTCCGCCTCCGACAGGCGACCGGCATCGCCCGATCCCGGCACGGCGCGGCATGACCGCAACGAGCCGAAAACCGTTGGCGCACCGATGGTTGACGGTATCATCCACTCGGGAGGATAACGCTATTCCGATCGACGGTAGCGGTCAATGGTGCAAGTTTTATGATTCCAGCCCCGGCGCCGCCAAAGCCTACCAGCGAATGATGGCGCTGCCCCAGGTGAAGCCGCCGCCGAGCGACTCGATGAGCACGAGATCGCCCTGCTTGATGCGCCCGTCCGCCACCGCGGCGGTGAGCGCCAGCGGGATGGACGCCGCCGAGGTATTGCCGTGCCGGTCGACGGTGACGACGACCTGTTCCGGCGCGAAGCCAAGCTTCTGCGCGCTGGCATCAATGATACGCCTGTTGGCCTGATGCGGCACGAACCAGTCGATATCGTCGGCGGTGATACCGAGCGCGTTGAGGGCATCCTCGATCACGTCGGTGATCATGCCGACCGCGAAGCGGAAAACTTCGCGCCCTTCCATGCGCAAGTGGCCCACCGTGCGCGTGGAGCCGGGACCGCCATCCACGTAGAGCTTTTCTCGGTGGCGCCCGTCCGAGCGAAGATGGGAGGTGAGCACGCCACGATCCTTCACCGACTGCTTGCCGGGCTGTGCCTCGAGCACCACAGCCCCCGCACCGTCGCCGAACAGCACGCAAGTGCCGCGATCCTGCCAGTCGAGAATGCGCGAGAAGGTCTCGGCCCCGATCACCAGCGCGCGCTGGTGCGAGCCTGACGTGAGAAACTTGTCGGCGGTGGTGATCGCGAACACGAAGCCGGAGCACACCGCCTGCAGATCGAACGCCGCGCCCCGGGTAATGCCGAGCTCGTGCTGGATAATGGTGGCGGTGGCGGGGAACGTGAAATCGGGCGTCGACGTGGCGCAGATGACGAGATCGATGTCGGCGGCGGTGAGGCCGGCCGCGTCGAGCGCCGCCTGGGCGGCCTTCACGCCGAGCTGCGAGGTCGTCTCCCCCTCGGCCGCGATGTGGCGCTGGCGGATGCCGGTGCGCTGCGCGATCCATTCATCGGAGGTGTCGACGAGGCGCGACAGCTCCTCGTTGGTCATGACGCGCTCGGGAAGATAGGCGCCGCAACCACGGACGACGGATCTCAGGTTGGCGAGGTGCAAGGATGAACTCCCCTCTTATTATGGTTGCGCCGCTGCGGCGTTCGCGCCGTCAAACAGGTTCCGCCTCGGAGGGCTGGGACTGGGGCAACGTGTCGCGAATGCGGTCAATGAGGCCGAATCGCGCCATGTCATAGGCCAGTTCGACGGCGGCGGCAAATCCGTAAGCGTCGGTGCCGCCGTGACTCTTGATGACAATGCCGTTGAGGCCAAGAAAGATCCCGCCGTTGGAGCGGCGCGGGTCGAGCTTTTCCTTGAGCGCCGCGAACGCGCCGCGGGCAAAGAGATAGCCGATGCGCGCCCAAAAGGAGCGCCCGATGGCGGCCCGCAGGTAGCTCGCGATCTGGCGCGCTGTGCCTTCCGCCGCTTTCAGCGCGATATTGCCGGCGAAGCCTTCGGTCACCACGACATCGACCGTGCCCTTGCCGAGATCGTCGCCCTCGACGAAGCCGTGGTAGGTGAACTGGCGCGATTCGTTTTCGCGCAGCAGCCGTCCGGCTTCCTTGACCGCCTCGTTGCCCTTGATCTCCTCAACGCCGACATTGAGAAGGCCGACGCTCGGGCGGTCGATGTCGAAGACGGCGCGCGCCAGCGCCGCGCCCATCAGCGCCAGATTAACGAGCTGGCGCGCGTCCGCGCCGATGGTCGCGCCGATGTCGAGCACGATGCTCTCACCGCGCAGCGTCGGCCAGATGCCGGCGATGGCCGGGCGGTCGATCGGCGCCATGGTCTTGAGGCAGAACATGGCCATGGCCATCAGCGCGCCGGTATTGCCGGCGGACACCGCGACATCCGCGTTGCCCGTCTTCACCGCCTCTATCGCCTGCCACATCGACGACTTGTAGCGGCCCGAGCGCAATGCCTGGCTCGGCTTGTCGTCCATCTTCACGAACACGTCCGTATGGCGGATGTCGGACGCTGCCCTAAGCGCGGGATGGTTCGCCAGAATCGGCGCTATGACGTTCTCGTCCCCATGCAGGATGAAGCGGATGTCCGGCCGCCGCTCCAGCGCGATCGCAGCGCCGGGCACGACGACGGACGCGCCATAATCCCCACCCATGGCGTCAAGCGCAATCGTGATCGGTGCAGCCATAATGAATGCGTAATACTCCCGGCGGACAGCGCGCCGGCCGGGCGCAATCCTGAAAATGGTTATGGCACAGATACACGCTCTCAGGCGTGCATCTGTCAAGTGCGCTTACGCTTGTGCCCGCAGCGATCTTCCACAATGCACGCGTCCGCGCACCTGTCGCGGACGCGCCCGGGCGGCGTCATTTCTTGTCGGGGGAGGGCGTAGCCTTAAGCTCCGACAAGGCGGCGAAGGGTGATTCGCGTGCGTCCGCCTGGTCGTAGGAAAACTCGACGCCGGGCTTGCGCGGATAGGGATCGAGCCCCAGCGCCAGGAATTCGGCGGTGATCGCGCCAAGATCGATTTTCCCGTCGATCAGTTCGTCGGGCGCATCGAGTTCCGATTCGAGGTCGCGCAACGTGGCAGGAGTATCGGCGGCCGCGCGCGGCGCCTGCTTCCCGCGGGCATCGAACGGCACGACGTCCTGATTCTCGAACACCACCTCGACTTCCTCGTGGATGCTGGCGTCGAAAGTCTCCAGCGAGACGGTGCAGGTCTGCACGATGTCCGCGTGTACCTCGCCAAGCACGGTCACCCGGCGCTCGTTGCCCGTCAGCCGGAAGGTGCCGTCAAGCCTGTGGATAGCCGGCAGATCGAGAAACTGCGCCAGCGCCGCGCGCTCTTCCGGGGTGGTCTCCACGGTCACGTCGACACCTTCGGGCTTCAGGTCCGCCACGTCGAAGATGCGCTGGAGAGGAAAAGATTCGGCCTCGGTCATGATGGACCTCCCTCGGATGAAGCTGCCGGGAAGACTTGGCCCGGACAGCGGTCTGTGCGCGTTTCTGCGCATATCGTCTCGTTGTCAATCCAGCGGCGCGTCGGGGAACAGCGGAGCGCCGGACAGGATATGCTCAAGATCGTAATTCGCCATTGTTGCATCAAGGTGGCGGATGTGCCGCGCGAACTGCGACAGACGCTGCGCCTGCGCGCCGACATTGCGCGCCAGCGCATCGGCAAGCAACACGTTGTCCCCGGCGTCGAGCGCCTCATCGAACAGCTTCGCCCGGCCATAGAAGGTTTTCGCGAACACCTTCATCTTCTTGGGGATGGAGAGATCGCCGATTCCGATCTCGCGCAGGCCACGGTCCACCTCGCGGAAAAGAATATCAACAAGATCCTGCGACGCGTCGTCGGCCGGCGGCGGCAGCGCGCGCAGCCGGCGCATCAGCAGGATGGCATGGAGGGTGAGCGAATCGAAGCGGCCCTGAAGCGTGTCCGGGACCTCGAAATGCGTGTAAAGGAACGGCGCGCGCGAGGCAGCCGCCACCTGCGCGTGCAACCGCTCGATTGCGCCGGTGTCGCGTTTGCGTCCAAAAAGCCCGAACAACATCGCTTTCGCTCTTTCCGAAGTGCCTTTCGAGCGTGGGTGGCAGAATGCCCCGCGCCGCGCAGCCTTGCAAATCCGTACAACGCGGGTTAGGCCATGTGCGGGGTTTTATGCAAGCGCCTCTTTGATGCGTTGACCGCGCAGCAGCCAGGAGACCACCGGGTGAACAATTCTACCGCCAAACGTTCCGTGTCCAGAAGCTCCCTCGCGGCGGCCGTCCTGCTGGCCGGATTCATGGGGGTGGGACTTGCGTCCTGCGGCAGCCGCGAGACGATCTCGCGCGGCTATGTCGTCAACGAGGATGCGCTGGCCCGCATCACCCCCGGCACCAGCGTCGACAAGGTGCTCGAGGTTCTGGGCACGCCGTCCACCGTCTCGACCGTCGGCAACAAGACGTTCTACTACATCAGCCAGAAGCTGGAACGCACCGTGCAGTTCATCGAGCCGCGCATCGTCGATCAGCGAGTGGTCGCGGTCTACTTCAATCAGGCGTTCAAGGTCGAGCGCGTTGCCCATTACGGCTTGAAGGACGGCGTCGTGTTCGATTTCATCAGCCGCACCACGCCCACGAGCGGCGCGGAGCAGAGCTTCCTGAACCAGCTCTTCCGCGGCGGCGGCACGTCGTTCAATCCGCTCGGAGCGTAAACCGCTCCGGAGCGCGCGTAACGACAACAGAAATAAAAAAGGCCCGATCATCTGATCGGGCCTTTCTCATGGATGCATCGGCAGGTGCCTCATGGCCGGTTGGCGATGGCGACACCGACCGCCGCTACCGCCATGCCGATCATCTGGATCGGCAGCAGCGTTTCGCCGAAAAGGAAAAACGCCATGATCGCCGACACGGGCGGCACGAGGTAGAGCAGGGTCGCGACGCCGGCCACGGCCCCGCGCTTGATGAGATAGAGCAGCAGCGCGATCGCTCCCACAGACAGGCCGAACACGCCCCACGCCAGGCCGATCCACATTTCGGTGGAGCCGTCGAGATAAAGGTCCTCGGTCAGCACGGCCAGCGGCGCCAGCACCAGCGCCGCGCCGATGAACTGGACCGCGGCATTGGTGCGCAGATCCGACGCGGAGGCCGTGTGCTTCTGCCAGATGGTGCCGAGCGTCATCGCGACCATGCCGCCGAACGCAACCGCCGCAGCCATTGGGGGGAGCGCCGTGGACGCCTCTCCGAGCCTCGGGAACAGCACCAGCAGCGCGCCGGCGAAACCGACGACGATGCCGAGCCACCGCTGCGCCGAAACCCGTTCGCCCAGCAGAGGCACCGACAGCACGCCGGTCAAAAGCGGCTGCGTGCCCATCACCAGCGCGATGACACCCGCCGGCAGGCCATGCTTGGCCGACCAGAACGTCGCCCACAGGTAAATGCCCTGCATGAGGACGCCCGCCACGAGGGCGTTGAACCATTGACGCGGCGTTGCCGGCCAGGGCGCGCGCGCCCACAGGGCGACGAGCGTGAACACACATGCCGCCAGCGTGCATCGCAGCGCCAGAAAGGTCATGGGATCGGCATGGGGCGCCACGAACCGCGCCAGAACGAAGCCCGTGGCCCAGATAAGGACAAAAACCGCCGGTACGGCGCGCGCCATTGCGGGGGTCATAGACGGGCTTTCCACCACGCGACCTGGGCGGCGACCTGATCGGGCGCGGTGCCGCCGAAACTCGTTCGCGAACGCACGGAATTCTGCACGCCAAGCACGGCGTAGATATCGGAGGTGATGCCCGCCTCAACCGACTGGAACGCGTCGATGGGCAGATCCTCCAGCCCCACGCCGCGCCGCTCGGCCTCGGCGACGAGCCGTCCGGTGACGTGATGCGCGTCGCGGAACGGCATATTGAGCTTGCGCACAAGCCAGTCCGCGAGATCCGTGGCGGTCGAGAAACCCGCGCCCGCCGCGCCCGCCATGCGCTCCGGCACGGCCTCGAGGTCCTGAACCATGCCGGTGGTGGCGGCGAGCACCAGTTCCAGCGTGTCGGCGGCGTCGAAAAGCTGCTCCTTGTCCTCCTGCATATCCTTGGAATAGGTCAGCGGCAGGCCCTTCATCACCGTGAGCAGCGCAACGAGCGCGCCGTAGACGCGGCCCGTCTTGCCGCGCACGAGTTCGGCGGCGTCCGGGTTCTTCTTCTGCGGCATGATGCTGGAGCCGGTGGTCCAGCGGTCGGACAGGCGCACGAAGCCGAACTGCGCCGTCATCCACAACACGATCTCCTCCGCGAAGCGCGACAGGTGGAGCGCGCAGATCGAGGCAGCGGAAAGATATTCCAGGATGAAGTCGCGGTCGGAGACCGAGTCGAGCGAATTGCGGGTCGGGCCGTCGAAACCGAGCGCCTTTGCCGTGGCGTGGCGATCGATGGGGAAGGACGTGCCGGCGAGGGCCGCCGCGCCCAGCGGGGATTCGTTGAGGCGCCGGCGCGAATCGCTGAACCGCCCCCGGTCGCGGCCGAGCATCTCGACATAGGCGAGCAGATGATGGCCGAAAGTGACCGGCTGGGCACTCTGCAGATGGGTGAAGCCGGGCATCACCGTGCCGCTGTGGCGCTCCGCCTGCACGACGAGCGCGCGCATCAGGCCGCTGATCTGCGCGATTGCGCGGTCATGCGCCTCGCGCACCCACAGGCGCACGTCGACGGCCACCTGGTCGTTGCGGCTGCGGGCCGTGTGCAGGCGGCCGGCCGGCTCGCCGGCGATCTCTTTCAGCCGCTGCTCGACATTCATGTGAATGTCCTCGAGCGCCGTCTTGAACGCGAACGTGCCGGCGTCGATCTCGCCCTTCACCCGGGCAAGCCCGGCGTGGATGGCGTCGCGGTCGGCGTTGGTGATGACGCCCTGCGCGGCCAGCATGTCGCTGTGCGCGAGAGAGCCGCGAATGTCCTGATCGGCAAGCCGCCTGTCGAAGCCGATGGAGGCGTTGATGGCTTCCATCAGCGCGGCGGGGGAGGCGGCGAAACGGCCGCCCCACATGGCATTCGCGTTGCCCGCTTCGGGTCCGCCGCCCGTGTTGCCCGTCTTGTTATCGTTGTCCGTCATCACACCACCACTTCACGCACATTCTGTTCGCCCACACCGAAAATCCGCTTGTATCGCTCGACTTCTTCCGGCGGCCCCAATGCCTTGGCCGGGTTGTCGGAGAGCTTGACGGTGGGCGCGCCGTTCGCCGACACCACCTTGCACACGATGGAGAACGGGTCGAGCAGGGCATCCGGCGCGAAGCCGCGAAAGTCGTTGGTGAGCAACGTGCCCCAGCCGAAGGCGAAGCGGACCCGGCCCGTGAAATGGGCGTGGATCTTCAGGATTTCATCGACATCGAGGGCATCCGAGAACACGATGAGCCTGTCGCGCGGATCGGTGCCACGCTCCTTCCACCAGGCGATGGCCTCCTCGCCACCCGCGATCGGGTCCTTGGAATCGACGCGCAGACCGGTCCAGCGCGACAGCCACGACGGCGCGTTCTTCAGGAAGCCGGTGGTGCCGTAAGTGTCGGGTAGGATGACGAGCAGATTGCCGTCGTAGTCCGCCTGCCAGTCGGACAGCACGTTGTAGGGAGCGACCTGCAACTCCGCGTCGTTGGCCGCGAGCGCCGCGTAGACCATAGGCAGTTCGTGGGCGTTGGTGCCCACCGCCTCCAGTTCCCGCCGCAGGGCGATGAGGCAGTTCGACGTGCCGGTGAAGGCGTCGCCCAGGCCTTCCTTGAGCGCCTGCACGCACCAGTCCTGCCACAGGAAGCTGTGGCGCCGGCGGGTGCCGAAATCGGCGATGGAGAGATCGGGCACCGCCTTCAGCTGCTCGACCTTCTCCCACAGGCGCGCCATGGCGCGGGCGTAGAGCACCTGCAGCTCGAACCGGCCCAAATGCTTGAGCACGGCGCGCGAGCGCAGCTCGGTGATGATGGCAAGCGCCGGAATTTCCCAGAACGTGGTCTCCAGCCACGGCCCCTCGAAGGTGAGCTCGTACTGGCCGTCCTTCTCCTCAAGCTCGTAGGGCGGCAGGCGGAAGGTCTCGAGCCAGGAGATGAACTCGGGCTCGAACATCTGCCGCCGGCCATAGAACATGTTGCCGCGCAGCCATGTCGATTCGCCGCGCGTCAGCGACAGCGACCGCACGTGGTCGAGCTGCTCGCGCAGTTCCACCACGTCGATGAGGTCGGCGAGCCGCACGTGCTTCGAGCGGTTGATGATGGAGAACGTGACCTTCGCGTCCCGTTGGCGGCGAAAGATCGTCTGGGCCATCAGCAGCTTGTAGAAGTCCGTGTCGAGCAGCGAGCGCACGATCGGATCGATCTTCCACTTGTGGTTATAGACCCGTGTCGCGATGTCGACCATGCTAGCCCAACCGGTCGTTGATGAGCGCGCGCAGGCTGCGCAGGTCGGCGACGAAGGCGCGGATGCCTTCGGCCAGCTTCTCGGTCGCCATCGCATCCTCGTTGAACGCGAAGCGGAACGCGGCCTCGTCGAGGGAAAGGCGCTCGGGCGCGTCAGTGATGTCGTCCGGCAACAGGCGGCGCGGCAGTTCGCCCTCGCTTGCCGCGAGTTCGTCGATCAGGGCCGGGGAAATCGTCAGCCGGTCGCAGCCCGCCAGCGCCTCGATCTCGCCGGCGTTGCGGAAGGAGGCGCCCATCACGACGGTGCTAATGCCATGACGCTTGTAGTAGGCGTATATGGTGCGCACGGAAAACACGCCGGGATCGGTTTCGCCGGTGTAGGGGCCGCCGCCGTTCTTGACGTGCCAGTCGAGAATGCGCCCGACGAAGGGTGAGATCAGGAACACGCCCGCATCCGCGCAAGCCGCCGCCTGCGCCAGCGAGAACAGCAGGGTGAGGTTGGTGTCGATGCCCTCCCGCTGCAGGATCTCGGCGGCGCGGATGCCTTCCCAGGTCGCGGCGATCTTGATGAGGATGCGCTCGCGGCCGATGCCTCGGGCGGCGTAATCGGCGATGAGCGCGCGGGCCTTGGCGACCGTTGCCTGCGTGTCGAAGGAAAGATCGGCGTCGACCTCGGTCGATACGCGGCCGGGCACGATGCGGGCGAGTTCCGCGCCGAAGCTCACGGCAAGCCGGTCGGCGATGCGCGGCACGATCTGGTCGCGCTCGCCGGAAAGACTTTTACCCCAACCGAGCGCTTCGTCCACGATGCCGGCATAGTCACCGGATTTAACCGCCTTCAGCAGCAGGGTGGGGTTCGTCGTGCAATCCTGCGGCCGCAGACGGCGGACAGTCTCGATATCGCCGGTGTCGGCGACAACGACGGTGACGGCTTTGAGCTGATCGAGTTTCGAGGCCATCGGCTGCTTCCTGACGTTGGCGGTTCGGATGTTCCGGCTTTCTGCAAGGGCTTGCGCCCCGACCCGTGCCACGCCTGCGCATGCCACGTCCGTGTTGGAGCACGGACGATGCGCCCGCGCAAGTTTCATTAACAGTTGCAGCCGCGTCGGGCCAGAAGCAACCCCCGGAACGGTGCTGCTTCCACGTCATACCAGCGTCACGGCCTACGACTAGGCAAGAAGGTCATCAATCCTGACGGAAATGCCTCGGCTGCCCATGCCGGCGGCCAATGGTTCGTTCGCATCACCCTCAATGGAGCGCAATCCGATGAAGCCTGTCGTCGCCGTGGTTCTCGCCGCCGTTTCCGCCACTCTCCTGTCCTCCGCCGCAGCGTTTGCGGCGGACGTGTCGGGCAAGCTCGTGCTCTACACCAGCCAGCCCAACACCGACGCCCAGCAGACGATCGACGCCTTCAAGGCGAAGCATCCCAATGTCGACATCAGCTTCGTGCGCGACGGCACGCCGCCGCTGCTCGCCAAGCTGCGCGCCGAGTTCGAGGCCGGCCAGCCGCAGCCGGACGTGCTGCTAATCGCCGACAGCGTCACCCTGGAAGGCCTGAAGAAGGAAGGCCGCCTGCAGGCGCACGAGGCCGCCGATACCTCGGCCTACCCCGCGGGCACGCACGATCCGCAGAAATTCTGGTTCGCGACCAAGCTCATCACCACGGGCATCGCCTATAACACCAAGGCCGATTTCAAGCCGCAGTCGTGGGCCGATCTGAAGCGTCCGGAAGTGAAGGGCCAGCTCACCATGCCGAGCCCGCTCGCCTCCGGTGCCGCTCTGATCCATGCCGCCACGCTCACCGGCAACCTGCCCGAGGGCTGGGGCTACTATGAAGCCCTGAAGGCCAACGACGCGCTTGCCGCCGGCGGCAACGGCGGCGTGCTCAAGTCGGTCGCGGGCGGCGAGAAGCTCTACGGCGTCATCGTCGACTACCTGCCCATCCGCGAAAAGGCCAAGGGCGCGCCGGTCGAGTTCGTGTTCCCGACCGAGGGCGTCTCTGCCGTCACCGAGCCGGTCGCGATCCTGAAGAGCGCCAAGAACCCCGAGGCGGCAAAGGCCTTCGTCGACTTCATCATCTCGAAGGAAGGGCAGGATCTCGCCCGCCAGCAGGGCTACATCCCCGCCCATCCCGACGTCGCCCTGCCGGAAGGCTTCCCGGCGCGCTCGACGATCAAGGTACTGTCGTTCGATCCCGCCAAGGCGCTCGAGGACGAAGCCAAGAACAAGAAAGCCTTCGCCGACATCTTCGGCCAGTGACGGCGGGCGATGACCGAGGTCATCGGCACAGGCCCATCATCAATCGGCGGCGCGGTACGTCCGCGCCGCCTGCCTGAAGGCGCATGGCTCGTCGCGCTGCTGCTTTTCGTGGTGGGGCTGTTCGCCCTGTTGCCGTTCGGGCGGCTCATTCTGGCGGCCATCGCGCCGGGCGGCACGTTCGACCCCGGCCCCATGATGGCGGAAATTTCCGGCCGCGCCGCCATGCGCGCGACCTGGCACAGCCTCGAAACCGGCGTGGTGTCGGCCATCGCCGCGACGGCGCTCGGCGCGTGGCTCGCCTTCGCCCTGACCCTGACAGACATGCGGGGCAAGCGGACAATTGCATTTTGCTTCATCCTTTCCATGATGATAGCGCCGCAAGTCGTTGCGTTGGCGTATTTTACGCTGGCAGGCCCGTCCTCGCCGCTTCTCAACGCGGTCGGTCTCGCGCCGCCGCCCGGCAGCAATAACCCGCTGATGAGCCGTGAGGGCATCATGCTGGTTCTCGCGCTGCATCACGCGCCGCTGGCCTTCGTCACGCTGCGGGCCGGCCTGCGCAGCCTGCCTGCCGACCTGACGGAAGCCGCGCTGACGGCCGGCGCGGGTCCGTGGCGGGTGATGCGCAGCGTGGTGCTGCCCCTGCTACGCCCCTATCTCGTGGCCTCGCTGGCGCTGACTTTCGTGGCGGCGGTCGGCAATTTCGGCATTCCGGCGTTGCTTGGCGTGCCGGTCAACTATCTGACGCTGCCGACGCTGATCTACCGCCGCGTGGTGAGCTTCGGCCCGTCCATCATCGCGGATGCGGCGGCGTTGTCGCTGCTCGTGGCGCTGATCGCCGGCGCGGGCGTGGGGCTTGCGGCGTGGTGGCTGAGGCGGGCAGGGCGCAACGGCGCAGGCGGCTCCACGCGGTTCGCGCGCGGACGTCCTGTGGGCGTCATCTGGCATTTGCGCCACCGGCGCGTCGCGGAGACGCTGCTGTGGCTCGTGGTGGCGGTGACGCTCGTGCTGCCGCTGACGTCGCTGCTGGCGGCGGCGCTGGTGCCGTCCTACGGCGTGCCGCTGACATGGGCGACGGCGACGTTGGACAATTTCACCGAAGTGCTGGCGCGCCAGGACGTCACCGTGCGCGCCTTCCGCAATTCATTCCTGTTCGCAGGCTCCGCCGCCGTCTTGCTGGCCTTCGTGTCGGTGCCGCTCGCCTACGCGCTGGATCGGCAGGTGGGGCGCTTCAGGGGCACGCTCGAGGGGCTGGCCGAGATACCCTATGCGCTGCCCGGCATCGTGCTCGCCATCGCCTGCATCCTGCTGTTCCTGAGGCCGCTGCCGCTCATCGGCGTCAGCATCTACGCGACGCCGTTCATCATCCTGTTCGCCTACGCGGCGCGCTTCCTGCCAGTGGCGATGAAGGCGCCCGCCGCCGCCGTGGGGCAGTTGCCGGTCGATCTGGAGGAAGCCGCGCAGATCTGCGGAGCGGGTTTTTTCAGGCGCCTTCGCGCCATCGTCTTGCCGGCTGTCGCGCCCGCCGCGGCAGCCGGCGGCCTGCTGGTGTTCCTGTTCGCGTTCAATGAACTGACCGTGTCCGCGCTGCTGTGGTCATCCGGCACGGAAACCATCGGTGTGGTGCTGTTCAGCCTGGAGGAGGCGGGTTTCGCCTCGCCCGCCGCCGCCATCGCGCTCACGGCCGTTGCAGCCGTGGCAGCTATCATGGCGCTTCTCGACGTGCTCGCGCCGCGCCTGCCACCCGGCATCCTGCCGTGGCGCGAATAGTCAGCGCGGTATCACCCAGCCATCGGTAATCGTCACCGGCACTGTCTCGCCAATAGCTGGCGCATGCGGCAGATGGAACTGCAGGCTCTGGCCATCGCCGAGCACCGCAGTCACTGCATGGACGGGGCCGCGATACGTCGAGCCGGTGACGCGGGCAGCGAGGCCTCCACCCGGGCGCACGGCCTCGGGCCGCACGAGCACCGACACGGGCGCGGGCAGGGGGCCGGAAACGGCATGCGGCAGGGCGCGCACATCGACCCGCTCGCCCGCAATCCGCACGGCAAGGCCTCCACCGGTTGCCGGCGCCTCGGCCGTGGCGTCGAGGATGGCGCCTTCGCCCACGAACTGCGCGACGGCGATGCTCGCCGGTTCGGCATAAATGGTTTGCGGCGATGCGATCTGCGACAGCACGCCGCCATTCAGCACCGCAACCTGCGAGGCCAGCGCCAAAGCCTCCGACTGGTCGTGGGTGACGTATACGAACGTGCGCCCGGTCTCACGGTGCAGGCGGCGGAACTCGTCGAGCATCGCCGCGCGCAAGTGAATATCGAGGTTGGCGAGCGGTTCGTCGCATAGCACCACGCGCGCCTCCTGCACCAGCGCGCGGGCAAGCGCCACACGCTGGCGCTGCCCGCCCGAAAGGGCTTCCGGCCGCCGCCCGGCAAGCTGCGCCAGCCCGACCGCCTCCAGCGCGCGCTCCAGCCGCCGCCGCGCTTCGGGCGCAGGCACGCGGGCGACAGACAACGGAAAAGCCACGTTCTCCGCCACGCTCATGTGCGGCCAAAGCGCGTAGGACTGGAACACCATCGCCACCTGCCGCTCCTCCGGGGGAACGTGCTGCGCCTCGCCCGCGACCTGCCGGCCGTTCAACGAAATCCTGCCCGCGCTCAGCTTTTCGAAACCGGCGACGAGACGCAGCAACGTCGTCTTGCCGCAGCCCGAAGGACCGAGCAGGGCGAGGAACGCGCCGTCCTCGACAGTGAGGCTGACGTCATCGAGCGCAAGCACCGTATCGAAGCGGCGGCTGACATTGGCGAGCGATATGGCCATCTGGTTTTCGCGAGATAAGAAAGCTCCCCGATCCAGGCGGATCGGAGTTGCATTGCCCCTGTTTGCATCTACAGCATGACAGTTCCGTGAATGCCGTGGATTACGCCAGATTTGCCGGGCGTCAGCCACGGGTGGCGCGGCGGCTTTATGATGGTGGAAGGGTTCAATTTTCCAGCCCATAGGTTTGGCGCTATTGAATAAAGATGCGGCATGCGCCGGCTACCGCATTCCGGGGCAGTGTTGCATTCCCCCTACAGCATCATCTGGGCGCGCAGAGTAGGGTAGCCACGGAGGCGTGCCATGTGGCCCGCAGGCCGTTAGATCATTCTTGTGCTTTGCTGAGACGCATGAATGATATAACTAAATGATTTTAATCGTTTTTCTGTCAAACAACTCTGTTTGGCCGCAAAACGCTCTGGAAATGTTTCTGGGTATGGTCACGCACACTCGTACGCCTCCGCTCGATCCGGCCGCCGACGCGGCGGCGCTGCTGCGCCGTCTGGGTTTCGCCATCCTTATGGTGGTGCTGCCTTTTGCGTCGTTTCTGTCGCGCCGCTCAACGGTCGTGCTTGCGCCGGTCGGGGTATCGCTGCTCATCGTCTCCAGCATCATCGAAGCGCCGCCGCGCGGCTTAGGGCGGGCAGCACGATCGTGGGCAACCTATCCCGCAGGCGTCGCCGGGCTACTGCTGATCGTTTGGTCGGGGCTGTCGGCGTTATGGGCGCCCGATCAGGGCGAGGCGTTCGACAAGCTGTTCAATATCCTGCAAGCGACGCTGCTGGCGCTGCTCGGGGTATCGCTGCTGCCTGAGAGAGTGCGGGCATCGAATCTCTACCTCATCAGCATTGGAATCGCAGCGTCTGCGCTGCTGGCGTTGGCATTGCTGTCGCTGCGTCCGCGCGCCGCGCTGCTCGGCGAAACGGCGGTCTTCGAACGCGGTCTCACGGGGCTGGCGGTAGCGCTGTGGCCGGCGGTCGCGTGGCTGGAATCGCGCAGCCGCCGCGGCGTCGCGGCAGCGCTTGGCATTGCGACCGCCGCAGCCATCATCGCGGCGCGCCTGTGGGTGCCGCTCGCGGGGTTCGCCGCCGGAGCCGCCATCTACGCGCTGGCGCTGTGGCGTCCGCTGCCCGGCAACAGGGCCGTGGCATGGGGCACCGCCGGCATCCTGCTCGTCATGCCGCTGATCGCGATCCTGCTGTCGCCGGCGGCGACGCTGCTGCTGGCCGAGGGCCACGCGCTCCGGGGCGCCGTTGTTGCATGGCAAACGCTGATACTGGGCGATCCCGGCAGCTTTATCGTCGGCCACGGTCTCGACACGTTGCTGCCGGCCCGCCTGGATGGAATCTTGCCCGCAGGCGCGCCTCAAGGGCTGCCGTTCGAGCTGTGGTTCGAACTGGGAGCGATCGGTGCGATCCTCGCGGCGGTAACGCTATATTTCGTGGTGCGCGGCTTCGAGGGGCTCACGCGGGGTCCGGCGGGATCGGGCCGGCTCGTGCCGGGACTGCTGGCGGCGGTGGCAAGCGCTTTCACGCTTTCGTGCCTCGGCGTGGGCGCAGCGTTCCCGTGGTGGGTCACGACGCTTGCAGTGACGGTCATTGCCTTCTCGGCCATCGCGCGCGGCCAGTTCCGCACCAGCCGTCCGAAAGCGCGCTGGCCGGCAGCGGTGACACTCCCGATCGGCGGTCGCCAGGGCCGTGCGGAGACGGATGCAGGCGGCGAAGATCGCACGGACGCGCCGGCAGCCAGCGATACCGGTACGGGCCCGGACGCGGCGCATACCTCAGTGGACGGCGACCATCCGCCGACGGGCAAGAGCTTCGTGCGCAGGAAAGTGCCGACGCGCGATGACAACGGCACGCCGTGATGCGGGTAACCCGGCGCGGTTCCTTCGCCAAATTAGCGCGCGCCGGCGTTGAGACATGGAACCCTTAGCGAAAGCATCGCGGGATCGGCTACCAAGGGGGCGAACTCCGTCACTGAGCCGCAACCCCGAGGTTTTCTCCGGCGTTCTCGCCTTGCATCTGTTTTTTATGGGCCGACATGGCCTGAAATCAAAAGAACGAATGCACGCAACGCATCCAACCAGCCACGCACGGATCAAGTTTAGGTTCCATAACGCAGCTTATGGGAATGAGACGTGCCGCGCGCAACTCGCGAAAGGCCCACCTCCGGCTTGGCGGGTTTCCTTGATGCCGCGAACGTCCGAGGCCGTTGATGTCCACGACCTCGGCAAAGGCAATCCCGGCTGCGGGTTCATTTCAATCAAAATCTGCCACTGACGTCATCAGAGACGATACCGAGCACCAATTGATCGATCAGTTTGTTAAAAGCCCGTTCGAGGCTCGCGCGCAACGCTACGCGGTCTGGAGTGCCCCCGACGGAATTCCTGGCGTCTTGCTCGATCGCCATTTTGACCTGATCCGATTCCGTTTCCATGAAATTCGCAAGAAACTCGTTTCCGTCCGCCAGTTCCTTGATGACGCTCTTGGCTTCCTCATCGAGGATGCTGTTGATGTTTGTATGGCTCTGGACAGAAGCATCCACGGCGCCCTTGGCATCGTTGGGCGGCTTTACCGCCTCCCTGTCGCGCGCTTCAGCCAACTCTTCCATTGCGGTCTTGAGGACGTCCTTGATGCCGGCGCGCAGCGCTTCGGGATCCTTGCCGGCCTCGACGGCCGCTTTTGCATCCTGCTCGATTGTGCGCTTAACCTGCGTCGCCGCGTCGCCGATGATTTCCTTGAACAGGGTCTTGTCGGTTTGGGAGAGATCGGAGTCGGCATCCACCTTGTCGAGAAAGCCCTGAGCCGCCTCGTCGATGATGCCGCTCGCCTTGTCCTTGTAAGCGGCTACGGCTTCGTGCTTGGCGATTGCGTCTGTGAACACGCTTTCGGCGGCATTTGCCACTGCGGCGTCGAAAACACTTTCCACCTGAACAGAAAACGCCTCCCTCGCCCGAATGGACAACAGCCTTGAATCAATCCCCGACTGCCGCGCACTGGCAACAAACTGCTCAGCGGGAATGCCGCTCCCATACGGCCTGCCATCATCGAGCGGCAAGCGATGCGTGTGAGCGTTCCGGACGGCGCTGCGCAGATCCAGCACGGTCTGGTTGATCGCGGCATTGAACCCGGCCCGAACACTATCCGCGTCGAAAGGACGATCCGATTTTTGCTTGATGGCGTCGATAATGTTCGCGTATTTGCCCTTGTCCTGCATGACGCGGTTTGCAACCGACACGATGTCTTGAATGACGGGCTGCATCGTTTCGAGCGAGGCCAGCGGATACGTGTGTGGATTATCGATTCTTCCCGAAACGGGATCGGCCACTGATGCCGCCAGATAATCCCTGAATCCTGCCGCCGCAACGCTCACGACATCGTTGGCAAAAGGCGCCGAGGGCAGATGACTGACAACTTCGGCCTTGAACCTGGCACCCGCATGGCTCGTCGCGGCGCTGACGACGCCGCTCGCCGATGGAGGAGCTTTATCCTGCAATGCCTGCGCGGTTGATGGCGGCGTGTCCAGCAATGCCGCCGTATCGCCCAATCCGTTACCTGCATCGGGAGTATACGAGCCATAGCTCCAGACCGGGATGCGGCTATCAATATCAGTCATCGAAAATCTCCAAAGCCATCAACCAAAAACACCACAAAAAGACACCGTATTGTCGCAATTTACGACAAATTTGGCGCATTTTCAACGGGAAAGTGGCACCTCACCCTAATTGTGGCGATGCTGGTCGTCGGCTGGGGGCAGTCCATCTATTTGCGCATGTTTCGGCGCGCAACGATGACAGGCATGACAATGCCGCCCCGCAGCCGGCGCAGAGGTATGGAATTGCAGGGATTTCTCGATTTTTAAGTGTGAGCGAGCCGAGCTCGCGGATGGCGGATGCACGGGCGCCGCTACAGGTGCGCCCCCCAAGCGCCCAGCCTGAATGATGCCGCAATCAGACTCAGTCTGGGCGGCGGAACATAGGCAAAGGAGGAGCCATATTTATGCCGCGCGCCCTGCCCTGACCGGTTCTTAGCTGCCTTGGCAGCAGCAGGATCAGCCCGCCCGGTTGCGTCCGAATGAACCCAGGAACGCGACAAGCGCGAGGCCGAGCGAGAGCGGCACGTTCCAGCCGGCCAACGACAGGCCGGCGAAGCGCCACGCGGCCTCCGTGCAGCTGACGATCTGCACGTTTTGCAGCCGCTGGAGGAATTCATCGGCGTTTGCGGTGACGGTGAGCGAGCCCGAGCAGCTTTCAAGGCCCGGCCACAGCTGCCATTCGACCCCGGCGTGGAAAACCGCAACGCCAGCCCCCGCCAGGAACCCGAGCCCCAGAAGCGCGAGCAGCAGCCGCGACGCAGCCGGCGCGCGGCGCGACGCCCACGCTGCCGCGGCGGCGATCGGCAACGCGGCGTAGAACGGCCAGCGCTGGATCAGGCAAAGCTGGCACGGCGGCAATTTCTGCACAAACTGGAAGTAGAAGGCGCCCGCGAGCGCCAGCGCCGCCCCTGCAAACACGAGGATGGCAGCGCGGTATCGCCACGTGCCGGCATCTTGCCGGGACACACCGTTATCCACCAAGACCATTGCGCATCACTCTTCAGAACACGAGTTTCACGGCCGCGAAGCCGGCCACGACGAAAAACGCCAGTACACCGAGAACAAGGCCAAAATGCTGCTCGACGAACTGACGGATGGGATTGCCGTAACGATGCAGCAACCCGGCCAGAAGGTAAAACCGCAACCCGCGGGTAATCACTGACAAGATCGTGAACCAGACGATATCGTATCCGGCGAAGCCGGAGGTGATGGTCACCAGCTTGTAGGGGATCGGCGTCACGCCCTTGATGAGGATGATCCACTCGCCATACTGCGCATAGGCCTGCCGGAACGCCTCCACGTTATCGCCGTAGCCGTAGGCGGCGATCAGCCACTGGCCGACGGAGTCGTAGAGGATAGCGCCGATGGCGTAGCCTAGCAGGCCGCCGAGCACGGACGACACCGTGCAGACGCCGGCATAGAACAACGCCCGATCCGGCCGCGAGAGCGCCATCGGCAGCAGCAGCACGTCGGGAGGAATCGGGAAGAACGAGCTCTCGGCGAACGATACCGCCGCAAGCGCCCAGACGGCGTAAGGACTGGCGGCGAGCGAGATGACCCAATCGTAGAGGCGGCGGAACATGGCGGTCCAATCAGAAAGCGCGGGCGCCCGCGTTGTCGCGGGCTCTGGCGTTACTCTAGAATGGAATGGTGCATACCCGGTTTCCGCCGCGGCCGTAACCGGGTATTTTCATCGCGGGTTTCGCACCTCTCTCCGCGCAGACAACCCGTGACGACTGCCGCCGAACGGCAATCGCCGCGGGATGCGAGATCCGGCAACGACCACTGCATCGATTTGACGCGCGGCATGGCAAGGCTATACCAATCTGAAACGGGCGACCGCCCCCACTATAAAAAGCGCTGGCTGCATCCGGGGAACGGATGGATGAGGAACACGTGACAGCCAAGGACGAGAACGCAAAAGTGAATGCCACTGCGCCCGACGCCGGAGCGCATGCGAAAACGCAGGTGCTGCCCATCGGCCGTCAGCGCGCGACGCGGCGTTTTCCCGAAGGCACGGCGGGCGACCGCTATCAGGATATCATTCAGGCAGCCGCCATCCTCTTCGCCGAACGCGGCTACCTCGCGACGTCGATGCGCGACATCGCGGAGCGGGTGGGGCTGCTCGGCGGGTCGCTTTACCATCACGTGCGCTCGAAGGAGGAGCTGTTTCTGGCGGTGCATGATTTCGCTCTCCAGCACGCTTCCGAGCTGATCGCCGACGCCGTCGTCGACATCGACGATCCGTGGGAGCGGCTCGAGGCCGCATGTGTCCGCCAGCTCGAAATCCAGCTCGATCCCAACGTGGTCGCGATCCCGTTCCTCACCGATTTCCGCAACGTACCGCAGGACATTCTCGAAAAGCTGATCGCACGGCGCGATGTGTTCGAGGAAGCCTACGTCGAACTCGTGAACCAGCTCCCCCTACCCGGGCATATCGACGCATCCCTATACCGCGTGCTGCTGCTGAGCCTCATCAACTCCGTCAGCGCATGGTACCGCCCGGGCCGCATGACGCCGGCGGAAATCGGCCGCCAGATCATCCATATCTTCCGTCACGAGACCGGAGACGGCGGCGCGGCGTGAACCGGCGGGCGATGCCCGGGGGAACGCCGCGACGCCGGGGAAATTCGGCGTTGATTCCAGTTTGGAATTCATTCAACTTCGACGCCAACAAGCTCCAAGGAAGGGCTTGACGTGGCTTGTGGCTTCTGGTTTGACCTGTTCACCAAACATTTGTTTGGGAAGCTTGGTCGCCATTTTTGCCTGCGGCCACCGCGCACCTGAAGGTTTGGGAGAGGTAACGATGACGGATGCGGGCGACAGCCGCGAATCGATGGATTTCGATGTTGTGATCGTGGGTGCGGGACCGGCAGGTCTCGCGGCGGCGATCCGCATCAGGCAACTGGCTGAGGAAAGCGGTTCCGACGTCAGCGTCGTCGTCGTCGAAAAAGGGTCCGAGGTCGGCGCGCATATCCTGTCCGGCGCGGTGATCGATCCGTCGGGGCTCGACGCGCTTCTGCCCGACTGGCGCGACGCAAGCGACCGCCCGCTCACGACCGAGGTTTCGGCCGATCATTTCTATCTGCTCGGCCCTTCGGGCGGCATCAGGCTGCCTAACATCCTCATGCCGCCGCTGATGCAGAACCACGGCAATTTCATCGGCTCGCTCGGCAACGTGACGCGCTTTCTGGCGACCCGCGCCGAGGCGCTCGGCGTCGAGATCTATCCCGGATTCGCCGCCGCCGAGGTGTTGTACGGCGATGACGGCGAGGTTCTCGGCATCGCCACGGGCGACATGGGCATTGACCGCAGCGGCGAGCACAAACCTGATTACACCCGCGGCATGGAGCTGCGCGGCAAGTACACGTTGTTCGCCGAGGGCGCGCGCGGCAGCCTCACGAAGCAGCTCATCGCCCGTTTCGGGCTCGACAAGGACCGCTCGCCGCAAAAATTCGGCATCGGCCTCAAGGAACTGTGGCAGGTCGATCCGTCGCGCTTCCGCCCCGGCCTGGTGCAGCACAGCTTCGGCTGGCCGCTCGATTCCGGCACCGGCGGCGGTTCGTTCCTGTACCACTTCGAAGACAACCTGGTCGCGGTCGGCTTCGTCATCCATCTGGATTACAGCAACCCGACACTTTCCCCCTTCGACGAATTCCAGCGGTTCAAGACGCACCCCATGGTGCGCGACACGTTCGAGGGCGGCAAGCGCCTCTCCTACGGCGCACGCGCCATCACCGAGGGCGGCTGGCAGTCCGTGCCGACACTGGCCTTTCCCGGCGGCGCGCTCGTCGGCTGCGCGGCGGGCTTCGTCAACGTGCCGCGTATCAAGGGCAGCCACAACGCCATTGCATCCGGCATGCTGGCGGCGGAATCCGTGGTCGCGGCGCTCGGTGCCGGCCGCGCGGGCGACGTCCTGCGGGATTACGAAAACGGCTGGCGCACTTCGAGCATCGGCCGCGACTTGAAGCCGGTGCGCAACGTCAAGCCGCTGTGGTCGCGCTTCGGCACGTTCGCCGGCGTGGCTCTCGGCGGCCTCGACATGTGGCTGAACACGCTGACCGGCTGGTCGCCCTTCGGCACGTTGCGCCACAAGAAGCGCGATGCGGATTCGCTCAAGCCCATCGCGCAGGTGAAGCCCCTCACCTACGCCAAGCCCGACGGCGTGCTGACCTTCGACAAGCTGTCGTCGGTGTTTATCTCCAACACCGCCCACGAGGAAGACCAGCCGGCCCACCTCAAGCTCACCGATCCCACGATTCCGATCGCGCGCAACCTGCCGCTCTACGGCGAGCCGGCGCGGCTCTACTGCCCCGCGGGCGTTTACGAGGTGGTCTATGCCGACGAGGCGGCGCGTAAAGATCCGCGCTTCGTCATCAATGCGCAGAACTGCGTGCACTGCAAGACGTGCGACATCAAGGACCCGTCGCAGAACATCACCTGGGTGCCGCCGGAAGGCGGCGGCGGTCCGAACTACCCGAACATGTAAGCACCGGAGCGTACTCGGACGGCCGCTCTATAATAGAACGACACCAAAGTAAAAGGTCTCATCCGCAACCGCTCGCGGCATTGCATCGATAGAGACTAATTGAGGTGCTTGCCAGTGCGTTTTTGCATGTGCGAAGACGCGTTTTGCTTGATATGACGCATGGTCGGAAGCGGGGTTCCCTGCTACCTCGCTTCCTGGAACGCATTCCAATCGGGCGGATTCATCCGATCGACATGAATTCGCTCCAAATCAAGAATTGCAGGGTATTTTTCGAGTCCGCGAAATTCGGAAAATCTCCAGTCCAATCAGGAGCGCCAGCCATGTCCGAGTATACGCCGCCCATCGCCGACATCGCCTTTCTGCTGTCCGAAGTGTTCGCCATCGACGACCTCGGTGAGAAGCTGCCCGCTTTCTCGGAAGTCAACGCCGAGTTCGCCGCCAGCATCCTGGAGGAGGCCGGCCGCTTCTTCGCCGAAACGATCCAGCCGCTCAACCTGTCCGGCGACGAGGAAGGCAGCCGGCTCGTCGACGGCGCGGTGCATACCCCCAAGGGATTTGCCGACGCCTACCGCGCCTTCGCGGAGGCCGGCTGGTCCGGCCTCTCGGGCGATCCGGAATACGGCGGACAGGGACTGCCGCGCGTGCTGCAGATCCTCTCGGACGAACTGCTATCGGCCTCGAACCTGTCGTTTGGCCTGTTTCCCGGCTTGACGCGCGGCGCGACCGAGGCCATCGGCCACCACGCCAGCGACACGCTGAAGGCAACCTACTTGCCGAAGATGATCAGCGGCGAGTGGACGGGCGCCATGGCGCTCACCGAAGCCGGTGCGGGCACCGATCTCGGGCTGCTCAAGACCCAGGCCGAGCCGCAGGCAGACGGCTCCTACAAGGTGACGGGAAGCAAGATCTTCATCTCGTCCGGCGACCACGATTTCGGCGGCAACATCATCCATCTGGTGCTCGCCCGCCTGCCCGGCGCGCCCAAGGGCGTCAAGGGCATCAGCCTGTTCCTCGTGCCGAAGTTCTTCGTCAACGAAGACGGATCGCTGGGTGAGCGCAACACGTTCTCGGTCGGCTCGCTCGAAAAGAAGATGGGCATCCACGCGCAGCCAACCTGCGTCATGAACTACGACGGCGCTGTCGGCTGGCTCGTCGGCGAGCCCAACAAGGGCCTTGCCGCCATGTTCACGATGATGAAC
Source organism: uncultured Chelatococcus sp. (assembly GCA_937863995.1). Classification (GTDB taxonomy): domain Bacteria; phylum Pseudomonadota; class Alphaproteobacteria; order Rhizobiales; family Beijerinckiaceae; genus Pseudochelatococcus. The sequence continues at coordinate 46,804 of CALMIK010000049.1, read as the reverse complement.
GCGGAACGGCTCTTCGTCGGCATTCAGGGCCTCGGCATCGCCGACGCCGCCTACCAGAAGGCCGCGCGTTACGCGAAGGAGCGCCTGCAGGGCCGCTCCGTCGACGGCGCCACGCCGCTCGTGCCGATCATAGAGCACGCCGACGTGCGCAAGATGCTGCTCACCGTGCGCTCCTTCGTCGAGGCGGCGCGCGGCCTCGCCATCTGGACGGCGCTCGAGATGGACAAGGCAGCCGGCCTTGCCGACGCGACCGAGCGGGCCGTGGCCGACGGCAACGTCGCCCTGCTGACGCCGGTCATCAAGGCCGCCTTCACCGACCTCGGCTTCGAGGGCGCGGTGCTCGCCCAGCAGGTTTTCGGCGGTCACGGCTACATCCATGAATGGGGCGTCGAGCAGTTCGTGCGCGATGCGCGCATCGCACAGATCTACGAGGGCACGAACGGCGTGCAGGCCGCCGATCTCGTGGGGCGCAAGCTGTCGCTCGACGGCGGCGCGCTGCCGAAGCACTTTTTTGGCCTGATCGAGGCCGATCTAGCGGCCGCCTCCGCGGATATCGCCGACATCGCCGCGCCGGTGCGCGAGGCCTTCGCGCTCCTGCAGACAGCGACCGCCCGTCTGCACGATCAGGCGGCAGCCGATCCCTCGGCAACGGGTGCCGCAGCTACCGATTACCTGCGTTTCTTCGCGCTGGTATCGCTGGGCTGGGTCTGGGTCAGGATCGCCGGCGCGGCCGCAACGCAGGCGGAAGAATCCGAGCTGCACGGCAACAAGCTCCACGTCGCCCGTTTCTTTGTGACGCGCGTGCTGCCGCAGGTATACGGCCTCGACCGCGCGCTCGCCGCCGGCGCTCAGCCGATCTCGGCACTGCCGTCGGACGCTTTCTGATCGGGCTGAGAGCGCAACAAAAAGGGAGGGGCAGCGCCCCTCCCGATCGATCATGCCAGTGATAGGCACCAACGTATTCTGCTACCGTGCGGCAGGTGCCGTCGAGAATTTACGGCGCCACGGCACTCTGTAGCGTCAGGATTTGCGGCGCAGCCGCACGATGACGTCGACGCGTGCGATTTCCATCCCATCGGGAACATCCGGCAGGGTTTCGACCGCGATGCCGGAATTCGGGATGTCGAACAGGTCTTCCTCGCCCTCGACGAAGAAATGATGGTGATCGGAGACGTTGGTGTCGAAGTAGGTCTTCGATCCATCCACCGCCAGCTCGCGCAGAAGGCCCGCCTCAGTGAACTGGTGCAACGTGTTGTACACGGTCGCGAGCGACACCGGCACACGCGCCCTGGTCGCCTCTTCATACAGCATTTCAGCCGTGACGTGGCGGTCGCCCTTGGCGAACAGCAGCCACCCTAGCGAAACGCGCTGGCGAGTGGGACGCAGGCCGACGCGGCGAAGCTCCTCACGCAGCTGGTGAACCGGGCATCCCTTGGTCACCCCCTGCGGAACGCGGCTGCCGACGACAGCGCCCGGCACCGGCGCATCCAGCTCCGGATCCTCGACGGCAATCGCCCTGACCTGCAAATTCGCCACCTTCAACATCTCCTGCCTGTGTTTCATAGATCAAACATTTGACCTATCATAAGAATAGATTGCAGTCGCCGCAAGAGCGTATGCGCACCCCGCCGCGCCGAACGCTTCATGCATGCCTGCGCCGCATGCATGCCGGCGTTTTTAGGGAACATGCAGAACTTGCGCCGCTTGCGGCACTTGTGCGCGCGCCGGACGCGCCATAAAAACGGCGATGCTGCATCAGAGTGCCTGCAGTGACCGGTGTCGGGAAGAGAAGCATGCGATGACGCGTCAATCTGACACACTCCTGCTCATCGTCGATGCGCAGAACGACTTCATGCCCGGCGGCGCCCTTGGCGTTCCCGGCGGCGCGGAAATCGTGCCCGTTCTCAACCGCGTGGCGCGGCTGTTCGCCCACGTCGCGCTGACGCAGGACTGGCATCCACCCGGCCATGCATCGTTCGCGTCCTCGCATCCCGGCAGGAACACGTTCGATACCATCCCGCTGCCTTACGGCCCCCAGACATTGTGGCCGGATCATTGCGTACAGGATACGCATGGCGCGGCGTTCCACGCCGCTCTCGACGTGCCGCATGCCGAATTCATCGCCCGCAAGGGACATCATCGCGGCATCGACAGCTACTCCGCCTTCTTCGCCGCCGACCGCGCGACACCGACCGGTCTCAACGGCTATCTGCGGGAACGCGGCTTCAGCCGCCTCGTCATCGCGGGGCTGGCGACCGATTTCTGCGTCGCATGGAGCGCGCTCGACGCGCGCCGTCTCGGCTTTGAAGTGGACGTAATCGAGGATGCCTGCCGCGCCATCGACCTCGACGGCTCGCTGGCCGCAGCCTGGCGTGACATGAACGAAGCCGGCGTGAAACGCATCGCATCGGCGGCGATCGGTTAACCGAATCGTTATGCCGCGATGGAATAGTCACTGTGCGGGTCTTTTCGAGTAGTTCTCCGCTCACTATCTTGTAACAGCCTGATTCCACGGGATCGCTTCGCAACATGTCCAGACGCCTCATACTGCTTCGCCACGCAAAGTCGGATTGGCCCGAGGGCATTGCCGATCATGAGCGCCCGCTCGGGCGCCGTGGCCTCGCCGACGCGCCCAGAATGGGTGCCTATATCGAATCCCACGGGCTTATTCCCGATTTCGCAGTCGTCTCCACTGCTCGCCGCACGCGCGAGACATGGGACCTCGTCGAGCAGGAACTCAGCCGCTCCGTGCCGGTGCGCTTCGACAGGCGCATCTACGAGGCGCGGCCGGGCGCGCTGCTTTTCCTCATCCGCGAGGTCGAGCCTTCCGTCGGCACCCTGATGCTCGTCGGCCACAATCCGGGCTTCGAGGAAATCGCCCGTTTCCTCATCGGCAGCGGCAACGTGGAAGCGCGCAATCTGCTGGCGGAGAAGTATCCCACCGGCGCTCTCGCGGTCATCGATTTCAACATCGAAGATTGGGGCGACATAGAAACGCGCTCCGGCAGCCTCGACAAGTTCATCGCCCCGCGCAGCCTTTCCGGCGACGATGACTGACGGCGGCGAAAACGGAACATGGCGCATCGCGCCTGTTCCGAGGTTCGGACAATTATTGCTGTGAAAGTCCCGTCTTCCATCGATTCCACCGTCGGCCTGCTGCGCAACATCGGCTCTTATGCCGCCAACATGGTGTCGCCGCGCGTCAGGCTGGGCGTCACCGGGCTGTCGCGCTCGGGCAAGACGGTGTTCACCACCGCGCTCGTCCATCACCTGATCGGCGTCACGCCCATGCCCGTGTTTCGCGCCTCCAGCGAAGGACGTATCAGGCGCGCGCTGCTCGACGACCAGCCCGACGACGCCGTGCCGCGTTTCCCCTTCGAGGAGCATCTCGCCACGCTCGGCGGCCCCGACAGGCGCTGGCCGGAGTCGACCACGCGCATCGCGGAACTGCGCGTCCTTATCGAATACGAGCGCCGGATGGGCTGGCGCCAGGGGCCGGCGAGCCTGGCCGTCGACATCGTGGACTACCCCGGCGAATGGCTGGTGGATCTCGCGCTCATCGACAAGACATTCACAAACTGGTCGCGGGAGACGCTGGCCGCGAGCCGCACGCCCCAACGCGCCGCCATCGCCGCTCCATGGCACGCGGCGCTGGCGGAGTTCGACCCCGCGAAGCCCGCGAGCGAACCGGACATCGCGCGCCTCAGCAGCCTGTTCAAGGATTATCTGACAGCGCTGCGCGAGGGGCCGGAGCGAGTCGCGACCACGCCGCCGGGCCGTTTCCTGATGCCGGGCGACCTTGCCGGCTCGCCCGCTCTCACCTTCTCGCCGCTCGATGTCGGCGGCGCATCCGCGCCAGCCGCGCGCAGCCTGCACGCGCAAATGGAACGGCGCTTCGACGCCTACCGGACCCACGTGGTGGGGCCGTTCTTCCGCGATCATTTCGCCCGCCTCGACCGGCAGATCGTGCTCGTCGACGTGCTGTCGGCGCTCGACTCCGGGCCGCTCGCGCTCGCCGAACTCGAAGAGGCGCTCGATCAGGTGCTGGTCGCATTCCGCGCCGGCAGCAACTCGCTGCTGAGCCAGATCTTCGCCCCGCGCATCGAACGCGTGCTGTTTGCGGCCACCAAGGCGGACCACCTGCACCGCACCGACCACGCCCGGCTGGAAGCCATCCTGCGCCTGCTCGTCGCCCGCGCCATGCGGCGCACCCAGGGCGCGGGCGCGCGGGTGGACGTGGTGGCGCTGGCCTCCGTGCGCGCCACCCGCGAGGGCTCCGTGCGCGCCGGGCGCGAGACGCTGCCCGCCATCATCGGCACGCCGGAAGCGGGCGAGCGCATCGGCGACGACGTTTTCGACGGCAACGCGGAAGCGGCGATCTTTCCCGGCGAGTTGCCGGACGATCCGCAGGCCGTGTTCAACGGCGCGGTCGCGCCCGGTGCGCTGCGCTTCCCGCGTTTCCGCCCGCCGCAGCGCTCGGCGGATGCGGCGGGCCGGCTGCCGCCGCTGCCGCACATCCGCCTCGACCGCGCGATCGAGTTTCTCATCGGCGACCGGCTGTTGTAGACATCGACCATGAGCAGAGCCCCGCGCGCCTTCCGCCTCGACCCTTCCGACAACCGCACTGCCGAAAGCCGCCCCGGCGCGGACGAGAGCGCGCGCGAAACGCAACTCGACCGCGATACCGTGCTGGTAGAAGAGCCGGACACCCCCTACGACGAAGCCACATCCATCGCGCCAGCGCGCAAGGCCCGCGCGCCATGGCTCGGCGTGCTGGTGTCGGCTGTCGGCGGGCTGCTGCTGCTGTGGATCGTGCTCGGCGTCGAGCGCATGGTGTCACAGCTTCTCGTCACCACGCCCGCGCTCGGCTGGACGGCGCTGGCGCTGGCGGTGATAGCGCTCGTCGCGCTCATTGCCGTTTTGGCGCGCGAGCTGCGGGGCGTGCTGCGGGAAAAGCGCATCGAGGCGCTGCACCGCAAGGCGGTGGCGGCGCGCGAGGCCAACGACGACAAGGCAGCTTCCGCCGTCGTCGACAGCCTGCTGGCGATCTACGCCGCGCGCCCGGAAACCGCGCGGGCGCGCGCGGCGCTTGCCGCCATCGGCCCGGACACCATCATCGACGCAGCCGACAGGCTGTCGGTGGCCGAGCAGGAACTGCTCGCGCCGCTCGACCGCACGGCGCGCGCCATAGTCGCCAACAGCGCCAAGCAGGTATCGCTGGTAACGGCGGTGAGCCCACGCGCCATTATCGACGTGGTGTTCGTCATCTACGCATTGGCGCGGATGGTGCGGCGCGTCGCGGCCGTCTACGGCGGGCGGCCCGGATTGTTCGGCTTTCTGCGGCTTTCCGGCAACGTGCTGTCGCATCTTGCCGTCACGGGCGGCATCGCCGTGGGCGACGACATCATCCAGCAGGTGCTGGGGCTCGGCCTCGCCGCCCGCCTGTCGGCCAAGCTCGGCGAGGGCGTGCTCAACGGGCTGCTCACGGTGCGGGTCGGCCTCGCGGCCATCGAGGTGTGCCGCCCCCTGCCCTTCGTGGCCGTGGAGCCGCCCCGCTTCACCGACATCGCCTCCGGCCTCTTCAACAGCGGCGCGAAATCGGCTCCCAGTGATCCGTCATAAGGCGATCAGGCATCAGGCTGAACGATGGCCGCATGGCCGCGCGTGATGTCCGTCACCAGTCGGACGAAAGCCTCGGCCCCCGCGCTCGGCAACGCAATGGTCATTTTCACCCCCGCCGCCGAAAACTCCTCGCGTTCCACCCGCGCGCCGGAAACGGCGTCAAGCCGCGCCCTGATGCGTCCGGCGTCGGGAAAGGCGCAGCCGATCTCCACCGTGGTCATGGCAACGATCTCCCGCCGCCCGGCAGCGCGCAAACAGGCCGCAGCCGTACCGCCATAAGCGCGAGCAAGCCCGCCTGTGCCCAGCAGCACGCCACCGAACCAGCGGCTCACCACCACGGCGACGTTGTCGAGCCCCTGTCCGTCGATGGCTTGCAGGATAGGCTTTCCGGCGGTGCCGCCAGGCTCGCCGTCGTCGCTGAAACGGTACACCCCGCTCGCGCGGAAGGCCCAGCAATTGTGCCCCGCTCCCGGATCGCCGTGCCGGGCGATGAAATCGCGCGCCTCGCTGTCGTCTCCGACCGGGCCGGCGACGGCGCGAAAGCGGCTCTTCCTGATTTCCTGCTCGAACGTCTGCGCGTCGGCGAGGGTGAACATGGCGCGCCCTATCGCGGCGGCGTGCCGTTGGCGGCGAGCACGTCGCCCGCAAGATAGAGCGAGCCGGCGATCAACACGCGCGGCGGCTGTTCCCACACCGTGTTGTGGAGAGAAGCCAGCGCCGCCTCGACGCCGCCGAAATGCGAGGCGCGAAAACCCGCCGCCCGCGCTATCTCCGCCACCTGCTCGGGCGGGCGGGCCGCGACCTGCGAGGGAATCGGCACCGCCAGCACTTCCTTCGCCAACCCGCGGAAGGGCTGTAGAAACCCGTCCGAATCCTTGGTGCCCAACGTGCCGACGACCAATACCAGCGGCGCGGGGTTCTTTTCCTCGATCTCCGCCATGGCCTGCGCCAGCACCCGTCCGCCATCGGGGTTGTGGCCGCCGTCGAGCCACAGATCCGACCCCGCGGGCAGCAACGTGATCAGCCGCCCCCGCGTCAGGCGCTGCAGCCGCGCCGGCCAGTCGACGTTGAGCATCCCGGCCTCGAACGCGCTCGCCGGCAGGTTGCCGAAGCCGGCGGCTCTCAGCGCGGCAATCGCCGTGCCGGCGTTGACATGTTGATGGCGGCCCGGCAAACGCGGCAACGGCAGGTCCATCAGCCCGCGCTCGTCCTGATAGACGAGACGGCCGCTTTCCTCATGCACGGTAAAATCCTGCCCGCCGATGAAAAGCCGCGCGCCGACGCGATCAGCCTCGGCCTCCAGCACGGCAGCCGGCTCAGGGTCCTGCGGGGCGATTACCGCAGGTGCGCCGCGCTTGAAGATGCCGGCCTTCTCCTTGGCGATCAGCGTCACCCGGTCACCGAGAAAATCAGCGTGGTCGAGCGATACCGGCGTCACCACGGCGGCAGCAGGCTCTGCAATGACGTTGGTGGTGTCGTGGCGTCCGCCCAGCCCCACCTCGAGCAGCAGCACGTCGGCGGGGTGCGCGGAAAACAGCACCAGCGCGGCGGCGGTCGTCATCTCGAAAAAGGTGATGGGCTCGCCCGCGTTCACGGCCTCGCAATGGCGGAACGCCTCGACGAGTTCGGACTCGCCGACGAACTGGCCGCCGCCGGGCTTTCCCAGCCTGATGCGTTCGTGAAAGCGCACGAGATGGGGCGACGTGTAGACGTGCACCACAAGCCCCGCCGCCTCGAGAATGGCGCGCATGAAGGCAACGGTCGATCCTTTGCCGTTGGTGCCGCCCACATGGATGACAGGCGGCAGCCGCTGCTCGGGATGGCCAAGCTTAACCAGCAGCCGCTCGATGCGCTCGAGCGACAGATCGATGACCTTGGGATGCAGCGCGAGAAAGCGCGCAAGCAACGCTTCGGAGGATTCCATTCAAACGTCTCCGGCCCGCATCGCGCCCGCAACGGCGGGCATGCGCGCCATGTCCCTCACGAGGCGCGGCTCTCGGCAGCCGACGCGACGTCGAGCGCGGCCTCGAGAGCCGGCTCGCCAACTTCGTCGGGCTCGGAAACCTCGACGGCGGGCTTGGGCTGGTGGGTGAGCAGCCGGCACAGGCGGGCGATGGTCGATTTCAGCTCGTGGCGATGCACCACGAGATCGACCATGCCATGCTCGTGCAGGTATTCCGCCCGCTGGAAGCCTTCCGGCAGCTTCTCGCGGATGGTTTGCTCGATCACGCGCGGCCCGGCGAAGCCGATGAGCGCCCCCGGCTCCGCGATGTGCACGTCGCCGAGCATGGCATAGGAAGCCGTTACGCCGCCCGTGGTCGGGTTGGTCAGCACCACGATGTAAGGCAGGCGCGCCTCGCGCAGGCGATCGATCAGGATGGTGGTGCGCGGCATCTGCATCAGCGACAGGATGCCTTCCTGCATGCGCGCGCCGCCCGAGGCGGTGAAGATGACGAACGGCGTGTTACGCTCGACCGCAGTCTCGGCGCCGCGAATGAACGCCTCGCCAGCAGCGAGGCCAAGCGAGCCGCCGATGAAGTTGATGTCCTGCACCGCAACCGTCAGCGGCGTTCCCTCGACTGCGCCCACGCCCACCTTGATGGCGTCGGCGAGGCCAGTCTTGGCGCGGGCGTCGCGCACGCGGTCGGTGTAGCGCTTTTCGTCGCGGAACTTCAGCGGGTCGAGCCCCACGTCCGGCACCACGATATCTTCCCACACCCCGTTGTCGAAGGTGATCTTGAGGCGCTCGGCCGCGCCGAGGCGCATGTGATAGTTCGATCCGGGAATGACGTTGAGGTTGGCCTCGACATCCTTGTGGAACACCATCTGCCCGGTTTCGGGGCACTTGATCCACAGGTTCTCGGGCACCTCACGGCGGAACAGCGTCTTGATCTTCGGCCGAACGACGTCAGAAATCCAGTTCATCGAAACTCTCTCTCAGCCTCTTGCTATCAGCCGCGCCGGGCGACCGAACGCACGCCTTCCGCCAGTTCACGCACCAGCGCGGTGACGGCGGGAACCGTGCCCGGGCCAGCTTTTCCGTCCGCATCGAGCGAGCCGCGCAACGCCTCCACCACCGCCGAGCCGACGACGACGCCGTCCGCCCCGCGCGCGATGGCGGCCGCATGGTCGCCGGTGCGCACGCCGAAGCCGACGACGACCGGCAGGTCCGTGTGCCGCTTGATGCGCGCCACAGATGCAGCGACCGCCTCGAAATCCGGCACCGCCGTTCCCGTCACCCCGTTGATGGAGACGTAATAGACGAAACCGCTCGTGTTGGCGAGCACAGACGGCAGGCGCACGTCATCCGTCGTCGGCGTCGCGAGGCGGATGAAGGCCAACCCCGCCTGCAGCGCCGGCAAACACAGCTCCGTGTCTTCTTCCGGTGGCAGGTCAACGACGATGAAGCCGTCGACGCCGGCAGCCTTGGCATCCGCGAGGAACCGTTCGACACCATATATATAGATCGGGTTGTAATACCCCATCAGGATGACGGGCGTATCCGCATCCGTCTCGCGCAGCGCACGCACCAGATCGAGCGTGCGGGCGAGCGTCTGGCCACCCTTCAGCGCACGCTGCGCCGCGAGCTGGATCGCCGGGCCGTCGGCCATGGGATCGGTGAACGGCATGCCGATTTCGATGATGTCGGCGCCCGCTTCGTTGAGCGCGCGAATGGCAGCGAGCGAGGTGTCGTAATCGGGATCGCCAGCGGTGATGAAGGTGACGAGCGCCGCGCGCCCTTCCTCGCGCAGCCGCGCGAAGCGCCGTTCGATGCGGCTCATGCTCCCGCTCCTTCGTTGTTCGACGCGGCAAGCAGCGCCGATACCTGGTCGATGTCCTTGTCGCCGCGCCCGGACAGGTTCACCACCTGAATATGGTCGCGCGGGCGCTGCGCCGCCAGATCGACCGCCCGCGCCAGCGCGTGCGAGGATTCGAGCGCCGGAATGATGCCCTCAAGCCGCGACAATTGCTGGAACGCCGCCAGCGCCTCCGCGTCCGTCGCGGACAGGTACGTGACCCTGCCGGTCTCGTGCAGCCAGGAATGCTCCGGGCCGATGCCGGGATAGTCGAGGCCGGCGGAAATCGAATGCGCTTCCTCGATCTGGCCGTCGCCGTCCATCAGCAGGTAGGTGCGGTTGCCGTGCAGCACGCCCGGACGCCCGCCCGCGATGGAGGCCGCATGCGCGCCTGAGTCGAGCCCGTGCCCGGCCGCCTCGACGCCAAAAATCTCCACCGACGGCTCGTCGAGGAACGGATGAAACAGGCCCATGGCATTCGAGCCGCCGCCGATGCATGCGACGAGCGAATCGGGCAGCCGGCCCTCCTGCGCCTCGACCTGCTCGCGCACCTCGCGGCCGATGATCGACTGGAAGTCGCGCACCATCGCAGGATAGGGATGCGGCCCCGCCACCGTGCCAATGCAATAGAACGTGTCCGCCACGTTGGTCACCCAATCGCGCAGCGCCTCGTTCATGGCGTCCTTGAGGGTGCGCGCGCCCGATTGCACCGGCCGCACTTCCGCGCCAAGAAGCTGCATGCGCACCACGTTCGGCTTCTGCCGCGCCACGTCGACCGCGCCCATGTAGACGACGCATTGCAGCCCGAAACGCGCGCACAGCGTCGCCGTCGCCACGCCGTGCTGGCCGGCTCCGGTTTCGGCGATGATGCGCTTCTTGCCCATGCGCAGCGCCAGCAGGATCTGGCCCAGCACGTTGTTCACCTTGTGCGAGCCGGTGTGGTTCAGTTCCTCGCGCTTCAGGTAGATCTTCGCGCCCTGCCCGGCGGGCGCGCGGGCGCGCACCTCTTCCGTGAGCCGGTCGGCGTAATAGAGCGGACTCGGACGGCCGATGTAATGCGTCTGGTGGGAAGCGATGGCGGCGGCGAAGGCAGGGTCGCGTCTCGCCTCACCGTAAGCCTTCTCAAGCGACAGGATGAGCGGCATCAGCGTCTCGGCCACGAAACGGCCGCCGAATATGCCGAAATGGCCGTGTTCATCCGGCCCCGCGGTGTAAGAATTGGGCTTGTTGCTCACGCTATCGGATCCTCGGAACGTTTCTCGCGGCTAAGAGCCGGCTTCACGGCACGGTCAAACGGGACATACTGTTATTGTCCGGCCATGTCCAATGCTTCCCGCGCCGCGCTCACAAACGCATGAATGCGGCCGATGTCCTTGACACCCGGCGACGTCTCGACCCCCGACGACACGTCGACGCCGAGAGGACGCGTCAGCGCTACCGCCGCCGCCACGTTTTCAGGGGTCAGCCCGCCAGAAAGCAGAAACGGCAGCCCGAACCGCTGCCCGGCGATCAGGCGGTGATCGAACGCAACCCCGTTACCGCCCGGCAATACGGCATCAGCGGCGGGCCGCGCGTCGAGCAGCAGCCTGTCGGCGACGACGCGGTAGCGGCGCGCCTCCTCGATATCGGCCGCATCGCCTATGCCGATGGCCTTCATCACCAAAGCGTCGTACTGCCCGCGCACCAGCGCCGCCCGGGCGGGTGTTTCCGAGCCGTGAAGCTGGAGCCAGTCGGGAGCGATGCTGCGCGCGATGGTGGCGAGTTCCGTATCGGACGCATCGACCGTCAAGGCGGCGATTGCCACCGACGGCGACAGGCGCCGCGCCAGCGCGGCAAGTTCCGCCGCCTGGTGATAGGTGACGTGACGCGGGCTCTTGGCGAAAAACACCAGCCCGATCATGTCGGCACCGGCGTCGATGGCGGCCTCTACGGATTCGGCCGTGCTCAGGCCGCAGATCTTGACGACGCCGCGTGGCGGCGCGTCCGGTCCGCTGAAATCAGTAGACATTTGTGCGCGCGGGCAAGGCGACGACCCCGCCAGCCGGAGAAGCGGCAGACCCGCCGGTGGCAAGCGCGCCCTCGGCCCGACGGCGGCGCTCGGCCTCCGCCCGGACGCGGTCCAGCTCGCGCGCCTGCAGGCGAACGGCACGGCGATGACGCCCCTGAGACCACCACACGGCAACGCCGCCCAGGATCACGCCGAGGGCAGCCGACGCCAACACGATCGCAAACAGCGGCGCCGAAAAGGCAACGAGCGGCGCAACCCCCGAGAACGGATCGAGAGACACCTGAACCGGCGCCCGGTTCGCCACCGCCAGAACGATGATCACCAGCGCCAGCGGCAGAACAATCAATACGCGGACCAGCGTCTTCACCTGCTATGCCTCATCTTTCATGCGCGGGCGCGCCCGCATGCCTGCCGGTCGAGCTCTTCAGTTGCCCGCGGCCTTGCGGCCGGACGCGGCCGGACCGTCGTCGTCGCCGGCGTCGCGTCCGTCGTTCAGGCGCAGGCGCATTTCCTTGCCCGTCTTGAACACGGGGATCATCTTGGCGTCGACGTCCACCGTCTCCCCGGTGCGGGGGTTACGGCCGATGCGGGCATCGCGCTTCTTGACGGAGAAAGCGCCGAAGCCGCGCAATTCCACCCGGTCGCCACGAGCCAGGGCACGCGTGATCTCTTCCAGAATGGCATTGACGATGTTCTCGACGTCACGCTGGTAGAGATGGGGATTTTGCTCCGCAATCCGCAGAACTAGTTCGGATTTGATCATCAACCCCACTCTTGTTGATCGTTCAATTGGATAATCGTTGTTATATGCTTGAAAAAACGTTATTTTTCGCCCTCAGGGTGCCAGAGCGCAAGCAGCCCGTCAAGCCGATGGACAGCCATGCCGCCACCCAGTTTTCCGACTGCAGCCGCCAGCCGCTCGAACCCTGCGGCCTCGGCCACGAAGGCCGCTCCGCCGATGAGATCGAACGTCTCGTCCCGAGACCGGCGACGCCACTCCCGCACAGGAAGGTTTTTCGCGATTGAGCGCTCGGATGTCAACCACGCCAACGCATCGCGCTCGCCGCCAACCTGATCCACGAGCCGCAGTTCGATCCCCTGGCGGCCGGTGAAGACGCGCCCGTCGGCCACGCGCGCCAGTTCGGCATCGCTGAACCCGCGCCGTTCACGCACGAGGCGCTTGAACCAATCGAAGCTGTCCTGCACCAGGCTATCGAGCGCAGCCCGCGCCTCGGGAGAGGTGGGCGAGAAGCCGTTCGGCGCGGCCTTCAGCGGCGAGGACTTCACCTCCTCCACGCCGACGCCGATGCTGTCGAGCAGCCCGCTGACATTGGGATACTGGAACAGCACGCCGATCGACCCGACGAGGGACGTCTCGCGCACGACGATGCGGTCAGCCCCGAGGGCGGCGATATAGCCCCCCGAGGCTGCGAGCGTGTCCACCACCGCCACCACGGGCTTGTCGCGTGCCAGAAGCCGCAACGCCTCGTGCAGCGCCTCCGAGCCAGCCGTGGTGCCACCGGGGCTGTCGATGCGCAGCACGACGGCGCGCACGGCGCTGGCGCGCCTGACGTCGTCGATGAGATCGATCGTGCGCTGGTCGCCAGTGATCAACCCATCGAGCGTGACCCGCGCGACATGGGGGCGCGAGCGCGACACCCCGCCGTCGAACCACACCAGGCCGCCCAGCACCACGAGGCCAAGCAGTGCCACGAAGGCAAGAGCCCGCCACACGGTCACGCGCCCGCGCAACCGACGGCGATCAGCGATGAGGTCCGCCTCGTAACTCATTATCCGTCCTGATCCGAACAATTGAACAGCCCCACCCGGAGGCTGCGATCCAGCACCGGCCACAGATTAGAGCAATTTCTTCACGTTTGGAAACCCTCATTTTGATAAGTAATTGATATGCCCAGCCTTCATATACCCTTTACCGTGTTGTGCATCGCAGAACCGCGCCGCGCCGGCCAACACCAGCCCGACACGGCTCGTTGCGGCGTGACGCCGCCAGCGGATCTTTCGCGCCGATGTGTCTGAAATGACGCCCCGGCAGTAAAATGAAGAATAGCCTGCCATGATAATCTGCGGGTCAATTGACGAATCTGTCGCATGTCTCGATAAATGTTACCCGCACGTTGCCAGAAGGGCACGGCGCGGCCCTTGGTCGCGTGAAAAATATTTCACCGATTATTATCGGGATGACTTAAATCAGGACGGTAACGGCAATGAGTGAGACACCTGTTCGTACATCGCGAAAGGCGGCTTTCGGAAATTACGTGTCCGTCGTGGCGCTGGCATGCGGCGTTTCCCTGCCGGTTCTGTCTTGGCCATCGCTTTCCCTCGCCATCGGCCTTAACGATCCCGCCGCCGAAGCCGCGGGCGGAATCGAGAACTACTGGGATCGTGAGAACGCCCTGCCCGGCGTAATTTCCCTCACGCTGCCGAACGGCAGCAACTGCACCGGCACGCTGATCAACGCGCGCACCGTGCTGACGGCGGCACATTGCGTTGTCGACGATGCGCACGCGCTGTCGCCGGAAGTCCGTAACGGAGAATACACCATCCGCTTCGCCCCGGACCTGAGGGCGGGTGCGACGGAACACGACCGCCCCTTCTCCGGCGTCCTCGCTCATCCAAGCTACAACTACGCCAACGCACCGTCGCCCGACACGGGCCGTGGCGATATCGCGCTGATTTCTCTGGCAAGCCCCGTGACCGGCGTCGCGCCGGTGCGCCTCTACCGGCAGGGCGACCCGCTGCCGGAGGTTGGCTCCCTGCTCACCATCGCCGGCTACGGCTATCATGGCACGGGTTCTGCTCCCTCCACGGACGATGACGACAAGCGGCGCATCGCGCAGACGCGCTATATCGGCGTGGTGCCCACATATGGCGTCGGCCGTAAAAACTACGCTGCGGAGTTCAGAAATCCATTGTCGCCGGACTATCCCGACCGCGCCAACCTCGATGCCCTCGGCTTCCCGGTTCCTTATCTTCAAGGTGAGCCCAGCGCCGGCGACAGCGGCGGCCCGCTGTTTCTCGTCACCGAGCAGGGGCTGATCCAGATCGGCACCGTCGTCGGCGGTCAGGACGGCTATGGCTCGGTGAACTACTGGACGCCCGTGCCAGAGTATCTCGCCTGGATCGACATGGAGAATCCACTGCGCGATTCCGTCTCGCAGACCGGCCGCCACGCCTGGAGCGACGCCCGCGGCTGGTCGGACGGCGTGCCTGCCAACGTCGACGGAAACTTCAACGGGTGGGGCACACTCGGGCGCTACTACAACGTCACCATCGGCGAGCGCTCGGACGTCACGCTCGACATCGATCCGGTGATCGACTCGCTTCGTGTCGCCGGAAGCGGCGCGCGGCTGGACATCGCCGCGCATCGCCAGCTCACGTCGTTGCTCGGCGTCACCGCGAGCGCCGGCACGCTAATCGTCGACGGCACCCTCGCCAGCGGCGGCGCCGTCCGCCTCACCGGCGGCGCCGTGCAGGGCTCCGGAACCATCGTCGCCCCGCAAGGCGTGGTGAACACCGGCGCCACAATCGCGCCCGGCAGTGCCGGCGTGCCCGGCACGCTCACCATCACCGGCGACTTCCGGCAGGGAGAGGCTGGCCGTCTCGCGGTTGATATCGTCGATCGCGCCGCCGACCGCCTCGCCGTCAGCGGCCGGGCGGAGCTTGGCGGAGAGCTGGCGTTGAACGCCACGATCACCCGGTTCGATCCCGCGCAGCGATATACGGTCGTCTCCACCGGCGCTGAGGTGAACGGGCGCTTCGCCAGCGTCACGCACGACAGTCGCCATGCCTTCATCGCGCCCTCGGTGTTCTATGGAGCGCAGGCAGTCGACGTGCGGTACGGACGCAATGAAACGGCGTTCGCGAGCGTCGCCGCCACCGCGAACGCCCGCTCGATGGCGAGCGCGCTCGAGCGCGTTGATGTCTCCGGCTCACTCTATCAGTCCGTGGTGCTGACACGGGCAGACGAGGTTGGCGCACTGGGTCAGTCGCTCGATCTGCTGACCGGCGAAGCGCATGCGTCCGCGGTATCGGTGGGCTTCGGCCAGGCGCAGACGCTGCATGGCGTGCTGCTCGGCCACCTACGGGGCCCGCTCGCGGATGCACCGGCAAGCGCGGAAGTCCGCCCCCTCGCCTATGCCCCGACGGTCAATGACAAAAATCCCATCCCTGCGGCCATCGCACCGGCGAGGCCGAAGCCCCGTTTCGGATTTTGGGGCAGCGGTTTCGGTTCATGGGGACAGGTGCGCGGCAACGGCAACGCGGCTACCCTCGACACCGCCACGGGAGGCTTCGTGCTTGGCGGCGAAGCGGAAATCGGCGATGGCTACCGGCTCGGCGTCGCCGGCGGCTATGAGCGGACTACCTTCGACATCGACGGCCGCCTGTCGTCTGGCGTCGGCGAGGGCATCTTCGGCGCGCTCTACGGCTCGGCGCGCTGGGGCGCGGTGTCCGTGCGTGGCGGCGGCTCCTACAGCTTCAACACGACGCAGGTGCGCCGCAGCGTCCTGCTGCCCGCTTATCGCGACGGCACGTCCATCTCGTATGACGGCGACACGCTCTCGGCCTTCGGCGAGGTTGGATACCGCTTCATGCTCGGCAAGGGCGAGATCGAGCCGTTCGCGGGTGCGTCGTTCATCCGGCTGCATACCGACGGCTTCGCCGAGCAAGGCGGCGCGGCGGCCTTGTGGGCGCCTGGCGGCAGCCACGATCTTGGCACGACGACGCTCGGCGTGCGGGCGGAAGCTGCCGTCAGCGACGCCGTACCGTTGCGCGTGCGCGGGCTCATCGGTTGGCGCCATGCCTTCGGCGACGTCAAACCCGAAGTTCTGCTGTCGCTCGGCGGCGTGAACAACGCGTTCAAGGTGGAGGGCGCGCCGATCGACCGTAACGCCCTGGTCGTCGAGGCCGGGTTTGACTGGCAGCCGGTGGAGGCGCTGACGGTGGGCGTCTCCTTCGGCGGCCAGGTCGGCCCCAAGGCCCAGACGCATACGGTCAAGGGCAATCTCGTGTGGCGCTTCTGACCCGCCGCACGTACCTGGTCAGCCGTTTCCGATCAGCCGTTTTCCATGTCGCTGAGCGCCATGGAAACGGCTGCGCGCGCATGTAGTTCCGTGGTGTCGAAGACGGGCAGGACGGAATCCGTGGGCTTGATGAGCAGCGAGATTTCCGTGCACCCGAGAATGACCGCCTGCGCTCCGGCTGCGCGTGCTCGCTCGATAATGCGCTGGTAGGAAGCGCGCGACTCGTCGCCCACGATACCGTGGCAAAGCTCATCATAGATGATGTCGTGCACGACACCCCGGTCCGCCGCGTCGGGGATGACGACTTCGAGCCCGTGCATGCGCTCCAACCGCTCGCGGAGAAAGTCCTGTTCCATCGTGAAGCGCGTTCCCAGCAGGCAGACGCGCGTCAGTCCCGCCTGCCGAATGGCCTGCGCCGTGGGATCGGCGATATGCAGGAACGGCACGCCGATCGCCGCCTCGATGGCAACCGTCAGCTTGTGCATGGTGTTGGTGCACAGGACGACGAAATCCGCGCCGCCTGCCTCAAGCTGCCGGGCCGCCTGCGCCATCAACTCGCCGAGAGCGTCCCACCGCCCCTCGTACTGCATGACCCTGACTTCCTCGAAGCAGAGCGTGGTCATGATGCTGCGGGCATTGCGGTGCCCGCCCAGCCGGAGCTTCATTTCCTCGTTGATCAGGCGATAATATTCCGCTGACGATTCCCAGCTCATTCCGCCGATAAGACCAATAGTCTTCATCATATCCACCTAATATACAGAAGTTATGTTTTTTGATGATTTGCAGCATGCGCAGTTTATCCGCCGGTTCGCCGAATGCAACAGCTGCCGGGTAGACCGATAATTATTGCGGCAGGTCGGCAGAAATAAAAAAGCCCGCGCGGTTTGCACCGCGCAGGCCTCTGAAACAAGTCCGTTAAGCCGGGGCTTACTTCTTTTCGGTCGCCTTCTTCAGCGCGGCGCCGAGGATGTCGCCAAGCGATGCACCCGAGTCGGCAGAGCCGTACTGGGCGATGGCTTCCTTCTCCTCAGCCTTCTCCAGCGCCTTGATGGACAGCTGGATGCGGCGCGCCTTGCGGTCGAACTGGACGACGCGCGCGTCGACCTTCTCGCCGGGCGAGAAGCGCTCGGGGCGCTGGTCGTTGCGGTCGCCTGCGAGTTCCGCGCGGCGGATGAAGGCGGTCATGTCGGTGTCGACGATCTTCACCTCGATGCCGGCATCCTTGACTTCCAGCACCTCGGTGGTGACGGTCGCACCCTTCTTGATGTCGGAAGCGTCGGCGAAGGGGTCGCCTTCGAGCTGCTTGATACCGAGCGAGATACGCTCCTTCTCGACGTCCACGTCGAGAACGACCGCGCGCACGATGTCGCCCTTCTTGTGCTCTTCGATGACCTGCTCGCCCGGACGGTTCCAGTCGAGGTCGGTGAGATGCACCATGCCGTCCACGTCGCCGTCGAGACCGATGAACAGGCCGAACTCGGTCTTGTTCTTGACCTCGCCCTCAACCTCGGTGCCGATCGGGTTCTTCTCGGCGAAAGCTTCCCACGGGTTCTGCAGGGTCTGCTTGAGACCGAGCGAGATGCGGCGCTTGACCGGATCGACCTCGAGGATCTGCACGTCCACTTCCTGCGAGGTGGCGACGATCTTGCCGGGGTGCACGTTCTTCTTGGTCCACGACATCTCGGAGACGTGGATCAGGCCCTCGATGCCGGGTTCCAGCTCGACGAACGCACCGTAATCGGTGATGTTCGTGACGCGGCCGGTGAAGCGGCTCTCGACCGGATAACGGTCGGCGATGCCTTCCCACGGATCGGCCAGCAGCTGCTTGATGCCGAGCGAGATGCGGTGCGTCTCGTGGTTGATCTTGACGATCTTGACCTTGACCGGCTGGCCGATGGTGACGACGTCGGTCGGGTGGTTGACGCGGCGCCATGCCATGTCGGTGACGTGCAGCAGGCCGTCGATGCCGCCCAGGTCAACGAACGCACCGTACTCGGTGATGTTCTTGACCACGCCCTCGATGACCTGACCCTCTTCGAGGTTGGCCACGAGCTCGGAACGGGCCTCGGCGCGCGTCTCCTCAAGCACCGTGCGGCGCGAGACGACGATGTTGCCGCGGCGGCGGTCCATCTTGAGGATCTGGAACGGCTGCGGCACGTTCAGCAGCGGGGTGACGTCGCGCACGGGACGAATGTCGACCTGCGAGCGCGGCAGGAACGCCACGGCGCCGTCGAGGTCGACCGTGTAACCGCCCTTCACCTGGTTGAAGATGACGCCCGTCACCTTCTCGTTGTTCTCGAACGCCTTCTCGAGCTTGACCCAGCTCTCCTCGCGACGAGCCTTGTCACGCGAGATGACGGCCTCGCCGAGCGCATTCTCGACGCGCTCCAGGTAGACCTCGACCTCGTCGCCGACAACAAGGGCGCCGTCACGGCCAGGGCCGACGAATTCCTTCAGCGGCACGCGACCTTCGGTCTTGAGGCCGACGTCGATGACTGCGACGTCCTTCTCGATGGCGACGACGATACCCTTGACGACGGAACCTTCCTGCGATTCCTGGCCGCCGAACGACTCTTCCAGAAGAGCGGCGAAATCTTCGCGGGTGGGGGCATGGTTAACGGATAGAGACATGAAAACTCCTGACCAACGACGCCGACGGCTCGAAAAACGGGCCACTCCCATCTGCCGGCGCCGCGCGGACTGGCAAGCCGCGCGATCTTCCGCTGAAGCCAGCGGGTCGGCGCCTGATGACCGACAGTAGGGAACAGATCCGGCAGGCGCGCTGGCTGATCGAAGCGCGGGAACACCCGCCCTGCTCGATCGCGCCAAGCACCAAAAGGGCGCGATATACGCACCCCCTCACCGCCCCAGGACGGTGAATGCCAGACGAGAGGAAACTACACGGGAAACGCCCGTCTCACAAGCGTTTTCATGCCGAAGCAACTCAGCTCCGGCGGATTTCCGCAACAAGCCGGAATCCGCGCAAAACGGTGAGGCCGAAGCATTCCGACGTCTTTTAAACGACGAAACACTTCGGCCTCACAACGAATGCGGTATGGATACGCGTGCGTCGCCTCAGTAGGTGAGCACCGCAGACAGGGTCTTCGCGTGCTCGATCCAGCGCTCGACTTCCTTCTCGCCAGGCAATGAGCGGACAAAATTCCCCTTCTCATTGGCTTCGGCCAGCGCCTTCGTCAGGTTGGCGGCGTTGCGGTGCCTGAGCTCCTTGACCGTGTCGACGCCAGCGGCTTCGAGGAGATCGGAATATTCCTTGCCCACGCCGTCAATGCGCAGCAGATCGGCGATGTTGGCCCAGCGCAGGATCAGTGCATCGTCGATCTCGGTGGCCGAAGCAAGCTCGCGGCGGCCCTTGGGGTCATGCGCCCGCTCGAGCAGCGCTTCCGTCGTCGTAATACCTGCAAGCTTCAGCGCTTCCACGTGATTTGCGGCAATACCTTCAATGCTACCGATCGCATATGATGTCACGATATGTCCCCTTGCCGCTCTCTACCGATTGAAGACTGTAAAGATTGAAGACGCTTCGTGTCTCCGCAGCAGGATGAACGAAGATCCGCAACGCGAGTGGGATAATAATTGGATGCCAGCTTGAGCGCAACGGTAAACGGCGCAATTCCACGCGCAGGCGCGCGGCCAGCGCGAACGGAACCAGAAACGAGCGCCGCAGAAAAGTCAGCAGGAAATCCGGAGAATGACTGGTAGCAGTGGGCAGACTTGAACTGCCGACCTCCGGGTTATGAATCCGGCGCTCTCACCAACTGAGCTACACTGCCTCAACCGTCCGATCCCGCCGTGGCAGGACTTTTCGGGATCGATGCCCGAAACAAACAAGGCGCCGCTTCCGCGCCGCGACACCGTGAATGCGGATATAGTTGTCCCGCGGCGTCGCTGTCAAGGCATATACGTCGCCGCGCCGCACAACCGGCCTTTGGCTCGTGGAATGCCCTAGCCGGAGCGTCGCGCCGGGCGTTACGAAGCCGGCTCGATGCGCAGGATGCGCCCCTGTTCGTTGTCCGTCAGCAGGTAAAGGTAGCCGTCGGGTCCGGTGCGAACGTCGCGGATGCGCTCTCCGAGATTCGTGAGCAGGCGCTCCTCATGGGTGACGGCCTCGTCAGCCACCTCGAGCCGCACCAGCGCCTTGCCGGCCAGCGCGCCGACGAAGACGCTGCCGCGCCACGGCTCAATCCGGCCGCCGTGATGAAACGCAAGGCCGGACGGCGCGATCGACGGCACCCAATAATAGACAGGCTGCTCCATCCCCTCACGCGCGGGACCGATGCCGATAGTTGCGCCGGAATAGTCCACGCCATACGTGATGACCGGCCAGCCGTAGTTGAGGCCCTTGCGGACAATATTGATTTCGTCGCCGCCGCGCGGGCCGTGGTCCGCGATCCACAACTCGCCCGTTTCGGGATGCAGCGCCGCCCCCTGCGGATTGCGGTGGCCGATCGACCAGATCTCCGGCAGCACCTCGTCTTGGCCGACGAAGGGGTTATCGATGGGGACCGTGCCATCGGTATTGATTCGCAGAACCTTGCCGAGGTGGCTGTCGAGTTCCTGAGCCTTGTCGCGCGTCGTGAACCTGTCGCCGATGGTAACGAACAGCAGCCCGTCCTCGGCGGCGACGAGGCGCGCGCCGTAGTTGGCCGGCCCGGTCACGGTATCTTTCTGGCGGAAGATCACCTCGACCTGCGAGAGCGCCCGGCCCTGCACATCGACGACAGCGCGAATCACCGCGATGCCCGAACCGCCTTCGCGCGGCTCGACATAGGCGATGTAAGCGGTCCGGTTAGATGCGAATTCGAGGTCGAGAGCGATGTCGAGCAGGCCCGCCTGTCCGCGCGCCAGCACCTCTGGCACACCGGAGAACGCACCGGACACCCGGCCGTTCGCCGCGATATGGCGCACCCGGCCGGGCCGCTCCGTCACCAGAAACGAACCGTCCGGCAGAAAGGCGAGCCCCCAGGGGTGCTCTATCCCCGTCGCAACGGTCGTCACCGCGATCTCGGCTTTTTCCGTGCGCTCCACCTGCCGGGCGGGTTGCTGGGCCATCGCGGGCGCGAAGGCGGTCGCCACCGCTGCCGGCACCAAGAACACGGCTAAAGCGATCGCGCCGTAACGCAGGCTGGTGGAAATTTTGCGCAGCGCCATGAAAGCCTCCGAAACGGGCGCGCCTATCGACGATCGCGCGCCCTTACGATGGACGCAGGTCGGTGAGCGCTGCCGATGGCGCCTGGGCCTGATGCGGCTGCATGGAAAGCGTGCCCGCAGCAACGGCCATGGTGGCGACGATGATCGCGCCGGCCAGAATAACCGAAATCCTGAATTGCCGACCAGCCTCGACCGGCGCAAAGGCTACCACGCGCTTATGATGATAATCCGACATGCGGATCGGATCAGTTCCACTCATATCCGTCTCCCGTCGTTTCCATTCTGCGCTGCGGGCGTTCGACGCGGCACCTGTCATGCGGCAATTCCGGCGCACTCTGGCAGAAACCGCAGCGCAATGCTTGCCCGGGTTAACGACGCGGTTAACGATAGGTTCCATCGGGCAGAGTATGACTTCAAGGTGACAGTCGCCCGCCATCGCGCGGCTGAAACGCTGATATGCGGCGTTTGCAGCTTGTCAGCCCTTTCAGCCGGGACTACGCTGCCACGCTTTGGAAATCGAACTTCCAGAAGCGGGCGCGCGCTGCGATCCGCCGGCGCCCTATGTCAATCAGCACCAGTCTCAAGGAGCTTTCGATCATGGCCTTTCTCGCCGATGCCCTGTCGCGCATCAAGCCGTCCGCAACCATCACGCTGACGCAGAAAGCCCGCGATCTGAAAGCCCAGGGCCGCGACGTGATTTCGCTGTCCGTCGGCGAGCCGGACTTCGACACCCCGGACAACATCAAGAACGCCGCCATCGAAGCCATCCGTCGCGGCGAGACGAAGTACACCCCCGTGGCCGGTATCCCGCAGCTTCGCGAAGCCATCTCGCGCAAGTTCAAGCGGGAGAACGAGCTTGACTACAAGCCTTCGCAGGTCATCGTAGGAACCGGCGGCAAGCATGTGATTTTCAACGCATTTCTTGCGACGATCAATCCCGGCGACGAAGTCGTGATCCCGGCGCCCTACTGGGTGAGCTACCCCGAAATCGTGGCGTTGACGGGCGGCACGCCCGTGATCGTCGAAACGCGCATCGAGAAGGGCTTCAAGCTGCAGGCCGAGGATCTCGAGCGCGTCATCACGCCCAAGACCAAGTGGGTGCTGCTGAACTCGCCGTCGAACCCCTCGGGCGCCGCCTACACGCGCGACGAGCTGAAGGCCGTGACGGATGTGCTCCTCCGCCACCCGCACGTGTGGGTGCTCACCGACGACATCTACGAGCACCTTGTTTACGGTGACTTCGAGTTCGTTACCCCGGCGCAGGTCGAGCCCAACCTCTACGACCGCACGCTGACCATCAACGGCGTGTCGAAGGCCTACGCGATGACGGGCTGGCGTATTGGCTATGCAGCCGGGCCGGAGCATCTCATCAAGGCGCTCGATATGGTGCAGGGTCAGCAAACGTCCGGCACGTCGTCAATCTCGCAGTGGGCGGCCGTGGAAGCGCTCGACGGGACGCAGGAACACCTGCCGGTGTTCCGCAAGGCCTTCCAGGAGCGGCGCGACCTCATCATCTCGCTGCTCAACCAGACCAACGGCATCACCACGCCCACGCCGGAAGGTGCGTTCTACGTCTATCCGTCGATCGCGCCGCTGATCGGCAAGACCGCGCCGTCGGGCAAGGTCATCGAGACGGATGAGGATTTCGTGCTCGAACTCCTTGCGACTGAGGGTGTTGCGACGGTGCACGGTTCGTCGTTCGGCTCCGGCCCGAACATTCGCATCAGCTACGCGACGTCGAACGACAAGCTGGAAGAAGCCGGCCGCCGCATTCAGCGGTTTGTGAATAATCTGCGATAACAGATTGAACTAAGGTCGTTTCCCGCCATTCAAGGCGGGGAACGACACTGCCAGGCCGTCCCGCGCCACGAACGAGCCCGGCAGGGCTGCATCCAGCCGCTCATTGTAGGCCAGCAGGCGTTCGTCATCGTGCAGCGGATGCAGGTGGAACGCCGCCATTGCCTTGGCGTTCGCCGCCTCGCACAGGATGAGTCCGGCCTCGCAGGTGGAATGGCCCCATCCCTTGCAGCGCGAGTATTCGTCGGCCGCGTACATCGCATCGAAAATGACGAGATCGGCGCCCGCCACAAAGGCGGTAAGGTCCGCCGGTGGCCAGCCCACGTCATGCTCCACGTCGCTGACGTAACACACCCTGCGTCCGCCGAAGTCGAAGCGGTAGGCGCTCGCCCCGTCCGGATGGAACAACGGACAGGTCGCCACCTGCAGGCCATCGTCGAATGACAGTGTCTCCCCGGCGCGAAAACCGGTGTAGACGAAGCGCGCCGGCAGTTCGTCGAGGCGCACGGGAAAGAGCGGCGGCGAGAACAGGCGATCCAGCGCCTCCCGGCCATCCGCCCCGCCAAGGTTACCCACGTGGATGCGGATGGTATTGAGGCGCCCCAGCGCCGGGGCGAAGAACGGAAGCCCCATGACGTGATCGAGATGCAGGTGGCTGAGCAGCAAGTCGATGACGCTTCCCGGCCCATCGTCCGGGGGGCATACGCCGCCGGTCAGGAAGCGGCCGAGCGGGGCGATCCCGGTGCCGGCGTCGACCACGAACAGCCGTTCGCCGCAACGCACTTCCACGCAACACGTTCTGCCGCCGAAAGCCGCGTATTCAGGCCCCGACACCGGAATCGAACCGCGCACGCCCCAAAATCGCACCGAAAGCGCGTTGGCCGGTGACTGGGACGTGGCGGCGATGCCGTCGACAGATTGCGTGATTGCACTCATGGAAGCAGCCTAGCAGCATCGACGCGGGCAAGGCGTGCGATACTGCACCCTATAATGACTCAATTGTTACGGCGAAACGCACGATCCTGTCGTCATATCGAACGTTAACTGAGAAAACCGGAAGAGATGGCAACGGCTTGCGGCGCAATGTTCAATCATGTCGATCACGCGCCCAGCCATGAAAGCACAAACGCGCACGATCCGCACCTGCGGATTTTCTCCGCTGCACAGACAGGCGCACGCGCCGGACGGCTGCAGAGGCAGCCATCGCTATGTTTCGGAAAGATAAAGGGAAAGCCACAAAAGTAACCCGGCAACCTGAGAGCGGGAGGGGGCACCGCGAACGGTCCGCTCAACAGGTTGCCGGGCCAGGCACCGGCGTGTCGCCACGCCGGAGACAAGGGATCGTTGAGACGCACGGCACGAGGCAATACGCGCTTCACGCGGCTCCAACCATATGGCGAACGTGTAGCATTGCTGACATAAAGCTGCCGTGCGCTGTCGCACGCGTCAGATTCACGACATCTGGTGTCGTAGCCCGGTCAGGAAGTCCGCAAGATCGGTGGTGTGATGCGCCACGTGCGCGCTTTCGCTGCGCGCCTGTTCGTGCGCCTCGCGGTGAGGATCGACGGTTGCGGGCAGCACGAGCACCGTCTCCATGCCAAGCTGGTGGGGCACGTTCAGGTTGGCGGACAGGTCCTCGAACATGGCGGAACGGGCCGGATCGATGCCGAAGCGCTCGAGAAAGCGCGCGTAGGTCTGCGCCTCCGGCTTGGGGATGAAATCGGCATCGACGATGTCGAACATATCCTCGAACAGCCCGGTGATACCGAGCCTGGCGGCCACCGCCCCCGCATGCCCCCGCGAACCGTTGGTGAGAATGAAGCGGCGCCCGGGAAGTTGCGCCACGGCCTGTTCGAGCCGCTCGTCACGCGCCAGCGCCGAATAATCGATGTCGTGGGCGAAGGCGAGGAAGGCGTGCGGATCGATGTTGTACTCGTGCATCAGGCCGCGCAACGTGGTGCCGTAGCGGTAGTAATAGTACTTCTGCAGGGCGCGCGACGACATAGCGTCGAGGCCGAGCAGCTCTGAAACATAGAGGGTGATGCGAGCATCAACCTGCGGCCACAGGCCCGATTCGTGCGAATAAAGCGTATTGTCGAGATCGAATATCCAGGTTTCTACATGCGCGAACCTCGAGGCGACAGAAACACCGTTTGCCTTTTCCGCCATTCCCCGATTCCGATCCCTGCTGCAATTCCCGTTGATTCACACGGCCGCCGAATCGGCGCGCCCCGTGCCGTACGCCCTATGCGCCGAAGCCCCTCAAGATGATGCAAGAAGCCCGGTTTCTCAAGGGCCGCACATGCATGGCCGTGCCGGCAACCGCCGGCTTACAGCTCATACGCCCCGCGGCGGACTGGCCTCGCCTGCCCTTCCTCAAGCGGTGTCCCGTGCCGCCGGGACGTGCGGTTCCGGTGCAACATAAACTCGCCCGCGCCGCTTTCGGACGGGCGGACAATATGTTAGGAAGCGCCGACTGAAACGGTGCGGTCGGGGAAGAAAAGAGCCCCTCGCGCTGCTTCTTTCAATGCAACAGCTTGAATTCGCGATATATTTTCAGATTCGCCATCAAATGTCGCCCCAAAGGGGCATAGGCATTTGCATTCTGTACGATGACGAAAAGATGAAAGGATCGGCCCGGGGACATGGACCGCCAGTCGAGTTTTGATTATGAGCAGCTTCTCGCTTGCGGGCGGGGCGAGCTGTTCGGTGCCGGCAACGCACAACTGCCCCTGCCGCCGATGCTGATGTTCGACCGTATAACCTCCATCACGGAAGATGGCGGCGAGCACGGCAAGGGCGGCATCCGGGCCGAGCTCGACGTGCGTCCCGACCTCTGGTTCTTTTCTTGTCACTTCAAGGGCGACCCGGTGATGCCCGGTTGCCTCGGCGTCGATGCTCTCTGGCAGCTCGTGGGCTTCTTCCTCGGCTGGCTCGGCTCTCCGGGGCGCGGCCGGGCGCTGGGCGTGGGCGAGGTGAAATTCACCGACCAGGTGCTGCCGGATGTCCGCAAGGTGGTCTACGGTGTCGATCTGAAGCGGGTTTTCCGCTCCAAGCTGGTTCTGGGCATCGCCGACGGATGGCTTGAGGCCGACGGCAAGCGCATCTACACGGCCAAGGATCTGCGGGTCGGCCTGTTCACCACCGACAACGGAACCGCCGCCGGGGCGTGATACCGCCCCCGGCGACTGGACAGCGGCGCCGACCATCGCCATATCGCGCGGTGTGGTCCTTAGTCAGCAACGGTGCGACATGTGTTGCGCATGTCCACGGTTTGCTCGCCGGTGGCAACGGTTTATATCTTTTCAACAGTTCGGCGTCCGAGCCCGGCAATCCCGGGCAGCGACACGCCGGGGCTGACATGCGGCCCGGGCCGCATGCGGCTTCACAAGACAATCAAGGGGAAGTTTCGCGATGAGACGTGTCGTGGTGACCGGGATGGGTATCGTCTCATCCATCGGCAACAACGCGCAGGAGGTGCTGGGTTCGTTGCGCGATGCGCGTTCCGGCATTGTGTTCGCGCAGGACTACGCCGATCTGGGTTTCCGCAGCCGGGTGCATGGCGCTCCCACCATCAAGCCGGAGGACTTCGTCGACCGGCGCGCCATGCGTTTCCACGGTGGCGGCACCGGCTGGAACCACATCGCGATGGATCAGGCCATCGCCGATTCGGGTCTCGATATCGCCGACATCTCGAACGAGCGCACCGGCATCATCATGGGCTCCGGCGGCCCCTCCGCACGCACGCTCGTGGACGCGGCGGACATCACCCGCACCAAGGGCCCCAAGCGCGTCGGCCCGTTCGCGGTGCCGAAGGCCATGTCCTCGACCGCGTCGGCCACGCTCGCCACCTGGTTCAAGATCAAGGGCGTGAACTATTCCATCTCGTCCGCCTGCGCCACGTCGGCGCATTGCATCGGCAACGCGGCGGAGCTGATCCAGTTCGGCAAGCAGGACGTGATGTTCGCGGGCGGCTGCGAGGAGCTCGACTGGACCCTGTCCGTGCTGTTCGACGCCATGGGCGCGATGTCGTCCAAGTACAACGACACGCCGGCCACCGCCTCGCGCGCCTATGACGCCAACCGCGACGGCTTCGTCATCGCCGGCGGCGCGGGCGTGCTGATTCTGGAGGAGCTGGAGCACGCCAAGGCGCGCGGCGCGAAGATCTACGCCGAGATCGCCGGCTACGGCGCCACCTCGGACGGCTACGACATGGTAGCCCCCTCGGGCGAGGGCGCGGAGCGCTGCATCCGCCAGGCCCTGTCGACGGTCAACGTGCCGGTGGACTACATCAACCCGCACGCCACCTCGACGCCGGCCGGCGACGGGCCCGAGATCGACGCCATCCGCCGCGTGTTCGGCGCGGGCGATGCGTGCCCGCCGATTTCGGCCACCAAGTCGCTGACCGGCCATTCGCTGGGTGCCGCAGGTGTGCAGGAGGCGATCTACTCGCTGCTCATGCTCGAGAATAATTTCATCGCCAAGAGCGCCAACATCGAGGAACTCGATCCCGCGTTCGCGGACATGCCGATCGTGCGCGAGCGCATCGACAACGCCCGGCTCAACTGCGTGATGTCGAACTCCTTCGGCTTCGGCGGGACGAACGCCACGCTCGTCCTCAAGCGCCTCGAAGCCTGAGGAGAAGCCAACGTGACAAAAGGTTTGATGCAGGGTAAGCGCGGCCTCATCATGGGCGTCGCCAACGATCACTCGATTGCGTGGGGCATCGCCAAAGCGCTCCACGAGCACGGCGCGGAACTCGCGTTCACCTTTCAGGGCGAGGCGCTGCGCAAGCGCGTCGCACCGCTCGCGGCAAGCGCGGGATCGGATTTCCTGCTGCCGTGCGATGTCGAGGACATCGGCTCGGTCGACGCCGTGTTCGCGGCGCTGGCGGAGCGCTGGGGCAGCATCGACTTCGTGGTGCATGCAGTCGCCTTCTCCGACAAGAGTGAGCTCAAGGGCCGCTACGCCGATACCACGCGCGAGAACTTCGCCCGCACGATGCTGATTTCGGCCTTCTCGTTCACGGAAGTGACGAAGCGCGCGGCGGCGATCATGCCCAACGGCGGCTCCATCCTGACGCTGACCTACGGCGGCTCGACGCGGGTGATGCCGAACTACAACGTCATGGGCGTGGCCAAGGCGGCGCTGGAGGCGGGGGTGCGTTATCTCGCCAACGACTTCGGCCCCCATGCCATCCGCGTCAACGCCATCTCCGCCGGCCCGGTGCGCACGCTCGCGGGCGCGGGCATCTCGGATGCGCGGCTGATGTTCTCCTATCAGAAGGCGAACTCGCCGCTGCGGCGCACCGTCACTATCGAGGAAATCGGCGGCACGGCGGCCTATCTGCTCTCCGACCTCTCGACCGGTGTGACCGGGGAGATCCACTATGTGGACTCGGGCTACAACATCATTTCGATGCCCCGCACCGAGACGCTGAAGGCGCTCGATGCAACGGAAGCCGCCCCGGAAGCAGCGGCGAAATAAAGGCCTCTTCCTGTCATCGACAGAGCGCCGGAGCCTTCTCCGGCGCTTTTTTTATCTGCTGTTGCCCCTGTGTTTTTCCCAGGCTGGGCTGCGCCGGACACAGCCATGCGGGAACGGATGTGCTATCAGTTCCGTTCATCGCAATGGCCGGTCTGACGGACGGCGCAGCATGGAGGCCCCATGGCGATCCGGTTGTTGAAGGTGATCCGGCTGACGTTGCGCCGGTTCGACGCACACGACGGCTGGGCCATTGCCAGCCACATCGCCCTGTCGGCGCTCATGTCGCTGTTCCCGTTCGTGATCCTCATCGCCGCCCTCGCCTCCACTTTCCAGGCCGAAGGCCTGGCCGATTCCGTCACCGACCTGATGCTGGAGGCATGGCCAAAGGAAGTCGCGGAACCGATCTCGCGTGAAATCCATCAGGTGCTGACCGTTCAGCGCGGCGACCTGCTGACTGTCGGCGCGTTGCTCGCGCTCTACTTCTCGTCGAACGGCGTCGAGGCGCTGCGCATCGGCCTCAACCGCGCCTACGAGGTAACCGAGACGCGTGCGTGGTGGCTGACGCGGCTCGAAGCCTTCGGTTACGTCATCGGCGGGGCGGGAGTGCTGATCGTGTTCTCGTTCCTCGTCGTGCTGGGGCCGCTGCTGTGGCGCGCGGCGATAGAGCTCGTGCCGGCACTGGCGCCCTTGCAGAGCCTGGTAGTGGCAGCCCGCTTCTCCGTCGCGACCCTCGTCATCATCGTCGCGTTGATCGTGGGCCACATGTGGCTGCCGAGCGAACGGTTGCGCGGCCGCGACACGCCGGTGGGCGAGCGGCGCACGCTCCTGACCATCCTGCCGGGCGTGGCGGTGACGCTGGTGCTGTGGCTCGTCGCCGGCACCGCCTTCGGCATGTATCTCGACAGCTTCGCCCGCAACTACGTCTCGACCTATGCCGGCCTTGCCTCGGGCATGATCGTGCTGGTGTTTCTCTACATGCTGGCGGCGATCTTCATCTACGGCGCGGAGCTGAACGCCGCCATCATGTCGCTCGACAACGAAGCCCGCGCCCGCGCTGGGCGCGGCAATCAGACGCGCGCGGCCGCCAACATATAGTTGACCGACATGTCCGGGGACTGCCGCCAGGTGTCGCCCAGCGGGTTGTAGACCACGCCTTTTCTGTCGGTGATGGCGAGGCCGTTGCGGGTGATGGCGCCGGCGAGCTCGTCCGGCGTGACGAACTTGTGCCAGTCGTGCGTGCCGCGCGGCAGCCAGCGCAGGATGTATTCGGCCCCGACGATGGCGAGCGCGAAGGATTTCGCCGTCCGGTTGAGCGTGGCCATGAACAGAAGGCCGCCGGGCTTCACCACGGCAGCGGTGGCGGCGACGAAGGCGGCGACGTCCGCGACATGCTCCACCACCTCCATCGCCAGCACGATGTCGAAGGTCTCGCCGCGCGCGGCGACGCTCTCCACCGTCTCGGCGCGATAATCGATGGCAAGCCCCTGCCCCTCCGCGTGCGTGCGTGCGACGGCGACGTTCTTCTCCGCCGGATCGAGGCCGGAGACGGACGCGCCAAGCCGCGCCAGCGGCTCGGACAGCACGCCGCCGCCGCAGCCGATGTCGAGCACGGAAAGGCTGGCGAGCGGCGCGGCGGCGCGAATGTCGCGCCCGAAATGATTCGCGGCGAGGTCGCGAATGTACCCCACCCTGACCGGGTTGAAGCGGTGCAGCGGGCGCATCGGCCCGCGCTCGTCCCACCAGGTTTCGGCCAGCCGGTCGAAGCGGGAGACCTCGTCGGGATCGACCGTGCCGGAAGTGTTGCGCGGATCGCCCGCCGTCCGTCCCAGATCGCCTGTCATGGCCCCTCCCCGCCGACTCACGCGCCGACTATAAGTCTAAACTCGTTCCAATATTGCGCGCAGCCCGCCCGCGCCATTGACACGGCGTGGGTTGCTCGGCATCTATACACGCCTTTCATGCCGTCTTCACCGGCTGAATGCCAGATCCTCCACCGCGTGTCGCGCGGTATTGCTACGGAAAGTGAACCTGAACCCATCATGGCCCGTCTGGTATTGAAGTTCGGCGGCACGTCCGTCGCCAATATGGATCGCATCCGCAACGTGGCCCGGCATGTGAAACGCGAGGTGGATGCCGGGCATCAGGTTGCTGTCGTCGTGTCGGCCATGTCGGGCAAGACGAACGAGCTCGTCGAGTGGTGCCGCGATGCGTCGCCCCTGCACGATGCGCGCGAGTACGACGCGGTCGTCGCCTCCGGCGAGCAGGTGACGGCAGGGCTGCTGGCCATTGCGTTGCAGCAGCTCGGCCTCGACGCGCGCTCGTGGCTCGGCTGGCAGATCCCCATCCTGACCGACGGCGCGCACGGCTCGGCCCGCATCACGGGCGTCGACGGCACCGCGCTCATCGACGGGTTCGAGAAGCAGAGCCAGGTCGCGGTGATTGCCGGATTCCAGGGTATCGACAAAGCCTCCGGCCGCATCACGACGCTCGGGCGCGGCGGCTCCGACACCAGCGCGGTCGCCATCGCCGCGGCGGTCAAGGCCGATCGCTGCGACATCTACACGGACGTCGACGGCGTCTACACCACCGATCCGCGCGTGGTGCCCCACGCCAGCCGGCTGGACCGCGTGTCCTTCGAGGAAATGCTGGAAATGGCCTCGCTCGGGGCCAAGGTGCTCCAGGTGCGCTCGGTAGAGCTCGCGATGATCCATAACGTGCGCACCTTCGTGCGCTCCAGCTTCGACGATCCGGCGTCCCCGCGGCCCGGCACCCTGATTTGCGACGAGGAGGATATTTTGGAACAGCAGGTCGTCACCGGCATCGCCTTCTCGCGCGACGAAGCGCAGATCACGCTGCGTCGCGTTGCCGACCATCCGGGCATCGCAGCCTCGATCTTCGGCCCGCTCGCCGACGCCAACATCAACGTCGACATGATCATCCAGGTCGTGTCCGACGACACCACCACCACCGACATCACCTTCACGGTGCCGGCGTCGAGCTTTGAGCGCGCGCGCAAGATCCTCGAGGATAACCGCGACACCATCAAGTACGCGACCCTGCAGGGGGCGACCGACGTGGTGAAGATCTCCGCCATCGGCATCGGCATGCGCAGCCACGCGGGCGTTGCGGCGAAGGGCTTCCGGGCGCTGGCCGACAAGGGCATCAACATCCGCGCCATCACGACGTCCGAGATCAAGTTCTCGGTGCTGATCGATTCGGAATACACCGAGCTGGCCGTGCGCACGCTGCACTCGCTCTACGGGCTGGACAAGAAGCCCGACGCACAGCAGCCGGCAGCCCAGGCAAAGGCCTGAGCGCAACCCGCGCCCGGCCGGCCGAAAGGCGCTGAAACGAGAACAACCCGGCGCGGCGCATTGACGCAGGCGCCGCGTTTGTTGTTAGCCTGACGGCTGTTCCAAAAAACGTGCCAAGGCAATATGATGGAATGCCGCCGGCCGGGCGTGGCACGTCGTGGCAAAGCGCACCGCACGGGCATGCTATACTGGGTTACGATGCGGCAGGAAGCGAACCGCGGAAGCACATGTTGCCCGTCCGAACAGAAAATGCAGCAATGGG
This sequence comes from uncultured Chelatococcus sp., assembly GCA_937863995.1. GTDB lineage: Bacteria > Pseudomonadota > Alphaproteobacteria > Rhizobiales > Beijerinckiaceae > Pseudochelatococcus. The sequence continues at coordinate 14,306 of CALMIK010000049.1, read as the reverse complement.
CTGCCGGGAATTCTTTCGCACGGCTGCTTGCGGTGGCCCGTCAACCTTGGTTATACCCCGGGGAACGAATGCTGGAGGTTCGCGTGGTGAGTCGCGGATCGCGACCGGTGAATGACGGCCCGACGAAAACGGGCGGAATGGGAACGGGCTGATGCGGGGAGCGTTGGGGAGCCCACGATTGCTTTTGCGCCGACTGCGTGAAGTCATGGCGGAACCCGTCAGCGCGCAGGAGCGGCTGGACAAGGTTGTCGTCGTCATCGCTTCCAACATGGTCGCGGAAGTTTGCTCCGTCTACGTCCTGCGCGTCGACGGCACGCTGGAGCTGTACGCCACCGAAGGCCTCAACCCGGAAGCCGTCCACCTGACGACCATGCGGCTCGGCGAAGGCATCGTCGGCACCATCGCGCGCGATGCGGAGCCGCTGGCGCTTTCTGACGCGCAGCAGCACCCTGCCTTTTCCTACAAGCCCGAAACCGGCGAAGAGATCTACCACAGCTTCCTCGGCGTGCCGATCCTGCGCGCGGGCAACACGCTCGGTGTGCTCGTGGTCCAGAACCTGGCGCAGCGCACCTATACAGAAGAGGAAATCGAGGCGCTCCAGACCACGGCCATGGTGCTGGCGGAGATGATCGCCTCGGGCGAGTTGCAGGCGCTGGCGCAGCCGGGCGCCGGCATCGCGGTGCGCCGGTCGCTGCATCTTCACGGCGTTGCGCTTGCGGACGGCGTCGGCCTCGGCCACGCGGTGCTGCACGAGCCGCGCATCGTGGTGAAGGACATCATCGCCGACGACCCCCAGCACGAGCTCTATCGCCTCGACGAGGGCATCGCCGCTGTGCGCGAGACTATCGATCGACTGGTGGAACGGGGCGACATCGCCCACCACGGCGAGCATCGCGACGTGCTCGAAACCGTGCGCATGTTCGCCAACGACCAGGGCTGGATCAGGCGTGTGCGCGAGGTCGTGACGACCGGCCTCACGGCGGAGGCCGCTGTGAAGCGGGTGCAGTCGGACGTGCGGGCGCGGATACTGCGCCAGACCGATCCCTATCTGCGCGACCGCCTGCACGATCTCGACGAGCTGTCCGACAGGCTGCTGCACGCGCTGGCGGGCGAGCAGTTCGGCGTCTCGCGCGAGGATCTGCCGGAAAATGCCGTGCTGATCGCCCGCTCCATGGGGCCTGCGGCGCTGCTCGACTACGACCGCTCGCGCCTGCGCGGCCTTGTGCTCGAGGAAGGCGGGGCCGCGAGCCACATCGCCATTGTGGCGCGGGCGCTTGGCATTCCGGCGGTGAGCGAGATCGCGGGCATCACCGGGCTCGTCGAAACGGGCGACGCCATCATCGTCGACGGCGCGGCGGCCGACGTGCAGGTGCGTCCCCAGCCCGACGTCGAGGCCGCCTACGCCGAGAAAGCGCGTCTGCGCGCGCGCCGGCAGGAGCAATACAAGACCCTGCGCGACCTGCCGTCGGTGACGCTCGATGGCGAGTGCATTTCCCTCAACCTCAACGCGGGGTTGCTGGTCGACCTGCCCCATGTCTACGAAACCAATGCCGAAGGCGTGGGCCTGTTCCGCACCGAGCTTCAGTTCATGATCGCCGAGCGCATGCCCTCGACCGGCGAGCAGGAAGCGCTCTACCGGCAGGTGCTTGACGAGCTGGCCGGCGCGCCGGTGACCTTCCGCACGCTCGACATCGGCGGCGACAAGGTGCTGCCCTACATGCAGACGGTGGATGAGGAGAACCCGGCGCTCGGCTGGCGGGCGATCCGCATCGGCCTCGATCGCCCCGGCCTCCTGCGGGCGCAGATCCGCGCCTTGCTGCGCGCCTGCGGCGGGCGGGCGTTCAAGATCATGTTCCCGATGGTCGCCACCGTCGAGGAATTCGTGCGCGCGCGCGCCATCGTGACGCGCGAACTCGCCTACCTGCGCAAGCTTGGCCATGTCGAGCCTTCGTCCATTGCCGTCGGCGTGATGGTCGAGGTGCCGTCCCTCGTCTTCCAGATCGAGGAACTGGTGCGCGTGGCCGACTTCCTGTCCATCGGCTCAAACGACCTGATGCAGTTTCTGTTCGCCGCCGACCGCGACAACCGGCAGGTTGCGGAGCGGTTCGACCCGCTGAGCGCGCCATTGCTGCGGGCGCTGAAGACCATCCACGATGCGGCGAGCGCGGCGGGCAAGCCGGTGACGCTGTGCGGCGAAATCGGCGGCAGGCCGCTGGAGGCCATGGCGCTTATCGGGCTTGGCTACCGGTCATTCTCGATGTCGCCTGCCTCCATCGGCCCGGTGAAGGCGATGTTGCTGTCGCTCGACGCGGCGGCGATCTCGTCCGAAATCAGCCGCCTGCTGAGCACGGCAGGCGACCGGGGCACGCTGCGGCAGGCGCTTGCCGGGTTTGCGTCGGCGCGCGGCATTCCCGTGTAGGGTGTATCGATGCCCGGGGCTTGAACGGCCCAACTCTCGACACATCCCGACGCCCCCTATAAACTGTCAGAAATGTCCGACATATCCACTCCGCCGCCGGAACGGCTGGCCGCTATCCTGGACCGCCATGCGGTGCTGACCGCCACACTCGCTGCCGGCGCCGATTCGGAGTCCTTCGTCGCCTTGTCGCGCGAGCTTTCCGAACTCGCCCCCGTCGTCGAGGCGATCCACGTTTACCGGGCGGCAGACCGCAACCTCGTCGATATCGAGGCGCTGATCGCCGACCCGCAGACGGATCGCGAGCTGCGCGCCTTCGCCGGCGACGAACGGCCACAGGCTGTCGACGAGCTTGCGCAAGCGGCGCGTGAACTGACCATCATGCTGCTGCCCAAGGACGCGGCGGATGAAAAAAGCGCCATACTCGAAATACGCGCCGGCACGGGCGGCGACGAGGCCTCGCTTTTCGCCGGAGATTTGCTGCGCATGTACACCCGCTACGCCGCCGTGCGCGGCTGGTCGGTGGAGGTTTTGTCGGAGAGCCCCGGCACATCCGGCGGCTATAAGGAAGTGATCGCCGAGGTCAGGGGGCGGGGCGTGTTCGCGCGGCTCAAGTTCGAGTCCGGCACGCACCGCGTGCAGCGCGTGCCGGAAACCGAGGCGTCGGGCCGCATCCACACCTCCGCCGCCACGGTCGCCGTGCTGCCGGAGGCGGAGGACGTCGACGTCTCGATCGACGATTCCGACTTGCGCATCGAAACCATGCGCTCGGGCGGCGCCGGAGGCCAGCACGTCAACAAGACCGAATCGGCGATCCGCATCACCCACGTCCCCACCAACACCGTCGTGCTGGTGCAGGACGAGCGCTCCCAGCACCGCAACCGCGCCAAGGCCATGGCCATGCTGCGCGCCAAGCTCTACGACGCCGAGCGCAACCGCGCGGACGCGGCGCGCGCCGAGGACCGTAAGCTGCAGGTGGGGTCTGGCGACCGGTCCGAGCGCATCCGCACCTACAATTTTCCGCAAGGGCGTGTCACCGATCACCGCATCAACCTCACCCTGTACCGGCTCGACGAGGTGATGATGGGCGATCTCGACCAGCTCCTCGACGCCCTGATTGCCGAGCACCAGGCCATGCTGCTCGCGCGCCAGCACTGAGGGCTGATTGACGATGAGCGCCGCCCTGTCGCGCCAGGAAATTTTGCGTGGGGTGACGTCGCGCCTGCGAGCGGCAGGCATCGACAAGCCTGCGCTGGACGCGCGGGTGATGCTGATGCACGCCACGGGCCTGTCCACCGCCGACCTCTACGCATGGCCCGACAAACCGGTTCCGCCCGAGGCGCTGGCGCGAATCGACGCCATGGCCGCGCGCCGCGCCGCGCGCGAGCCTCTGGCGCGCATCCTCGGCGAGCGCGAGTTCTGGGGCCTGCCCTTTATCCTCGCCCCTGCAACGCTCGTGCCCCGGCCCGACACCGAAGTGCTGGTGGAGGCGGCGCTCGCCGAGCACGCGCGCATCGCCGACGCCCGCCCCGGAGAGACGTTGCGCTTTCTCGATCTCGGCACCGGATCGGGCTGCATCGCCATCGCCTTCCTGCATGAATTGCAGCAAACGAAAAAAGACGTTTACATCAATGGTCTTGCTGTTGATATCTCATCCGATGCCGCAACGGCGGCACGGCGCAATGCGGACATGCTCGGCGTCGGTAACCTGCTGTCATTTGCGGTCGGATCGTGGGGAGCGGGACTGGCGGCCAGCCGTTTCGACATCATTCTGTCCAACCCGCCCTACATCGAATCGGGTGTCATCGCCGAGCTCGAGATTGAAGTGCGCGTGCACGATCCCCATCTCGCGCTCGACGGCGGCACCGATGGTCTCGACGCCTATCGGGAAATCTTCGCAGACGCGCCGCGGCTGTTGCGTCCCGGCGCCGCCGTCATCGTGGAATTCGGACAGGGACAGGCGCCGGCAGTGGCGGCGATAGCGGCGCAAAACGGCTTTTCTGTCGCCCGGACGATAGCCGATCTTGCCGGAACGGATCGCGTCATTGTTGCCACATACATGTGAAAATAGCGCGTCTTAGTCTATGCGCCAAAGAAAATGCTTGGCGCGCAAACGGTAAGACGATAATGTCGCCTTGTGAATCAGGCTCGGCTGTCGATCTGTAGCCTTCAGGGTGCTTTCAGCGTCTGGAGGTTGTGGCCGGTTTTCCCTTCTGTTGAGTTGAACGCATTCGCTCGGTGAATGCTGCCGGCAGGCCGGAACGTTGCGTGATCAATCGAGGCAACCGTCTATCGCTGGAGTATGCGCCGCCTTTCGGGCAAGTAGCGGCGGTATGTATCGCGAAAGCCGGGACTTTCTGCGATCGGGTTGACGCGCCTGGATTGCGGTGAGCCTTAATTCGCTACCTCTTGAACAGGGTTTCAGGATGTCTGAAGGGTGTGTGCGCATGGGCCGGGCCTTGATCGGGTCGCCAGCTTGAACATGATCGCCTCACCGGCCGTGAATACTTGATGTCGACTTTCCGGTCCGGCGGGTTTGATACCTCTGGATGCATGTGTTCCGGAGTAATCGCCTGCCCGATCAGTCAGAACGCCGTCGAATCAAAACGTTTCTGGATGTTGCCGGTGGCGCGCGGTTCCCCCTTCTACCTGCGCTCATCGCGATGAGCCGAAGCGGGGCGCGCATTGTGGCGGCGCCGGAATGAATATGGAGAGTTGGCATTCTCTTTCTTGATTTTAAGCCGATCCAGCCGAAAAGCGCGATGCGTGGTTTGGTCAGGCTTTGTGGCGGGCATCCGTGTGTGCTGAGCGCATTCCGATCGAAGGGAATCGTTTGATCGACGAGAGTTCGCTCAAAATCAAAATGTTAGACCGTATCCTCGTTTCAACGAAACCGGATACGGCCTAACAAAGGAATAGTTCGTTTATCCGGTTCAACGAAACGGATGAGCGATCTGACGGGGCGGTGATCCCCTCAATTATGGCTCCGAAGAGATTTATCTATGAGACCAGGTCAGAACAGGCGTATGCGCAACCGCGGACGGAAAGCTCCCAATCCGCTGACGAAATCTTTCGAGTCGAACGGGCCCGATGTGAAGGTTCGCGGCACGGCACAGCATATCGCGGAGAAGTACACGCAGCTTTCCCGCGATGCGCATGCCTCGGGAGACCGGGTGGCTGCCGAGAACTATCTTCAGCACGCCGAACACTACATCCGCATCATCCTGTCCGCGCAGGCGCAGTTCCAGCAGAACTTCGGCTTCCCGCGCCAGTTCGATGACGAGCAGGACGATTTCGGCGACGACAACGGTATCGCATACGGCGTGCAGGATTACAGCGCTCCGCAGCCCACCGCGCGCTATCCGCAGATCGACGAGGACGGCCAGCCCATTCTGCCGGCGCGCTCAGGCCAGGACGGCCGGTCGCACGAGCCGCGCAACAATGAACGCTATGAGCGTTCCGACCGTCAGGATCGTTCTGAACGGCAGGAGCGTCCGGAGCGCCAGGAACGCGTTGACCGCCAGGAACGCCCCGATCGTCAGGAGCGGCAGGAACGACCTGAGCGGCAAGAGCGTCCCGACCGCCAGGATCGGCGCGAGCGTTTCGCCAGACGGCGCGAGGCGGCGGCCAGCCGCTATGCGCAAACCGCACCGGGCGATGACGCCAGTTCCACCGTGCAGCCGGGCCTGCCGGCCTTCCTGACAACCCCCGTGCGCACCGTCTCCGATAGCGACGAACAGCCGTCGATCGTGGGGGCGAGCCGATTCGAGGCGAACGATGAGGCGGTCGAGCAGCCCCGCGTCGTCGCGGAAGAATCGCCGCTGGCCGACAAGGCGGAAACGCCGACCCGCACGCGCCGCCGCCGCGCTGTCGCGGAAGGCGATTTTCCGGCTGAGCAGGCGGAAAATGCCGGCGAGCCCGAGACCGCCGCAGAAGCGCCCGTCCGCAAGACGCGCGTCACCCGCACGCGCCGCAAGAGCGTCGACGACGTATCCGTTGCGGAATAACCTGTCGCGCCGCCGGTGAAAGCCGGGCGGCGCGATGCGGAACGGGCGGCGGATACACGATTGACAAATCCGCCGAACCCGCCGACAGTACTCCCATTCCGAGGGGGGCCCCGCGAGGGGGCTGAGATTCCGTCGAGAATTGCCCAAAGTCATTCTGCGGGCAATACGCCACGGTGACCCTTGAACCTGATCCGGGTCATGCCGGCGGAGGGACGGGACAATGCCGGCGTTAAAGCCCAACCTGTATCTGCAAGCCTCAGTCGTCCTGCGCCCGGATTCTCATTTCCGGGAGGAATGGACGACATGGCTACATCCACACAATCGCAATCACCCCAGCAGCAGAAGCGCTCGCGAGACGACATCGCCGCCGTACCGGCTGGCGTGACGACAGGCCCCATCCAGGGCTCGCGCAAGATCTATTCCAGCCCCGACGCCCGGCCCGACATGCTGGTGCCCTTCCGCGAGATCGCGCTCGATCCCGCCTGCGGCGAGGATGCGGTGCGCGTGCCCGATACCTCTGGCCCCTACACCGACACCAACGCCGTCATCGACCTCGAGCGCGGGCTGCAGCCCTTGCGCGGCGAATGGTTGCGCCGGCGCGGGCTCGACGCGGTTGCCGCGCGCGCGGTGAAGCCCGAGGACAACGGCTTCTCCAGCCCCGACATCCCTTCCGGGCGCCTCGTGCCGGCCTGCCCCGCCGAACGCCCCGTTCTTGAGGGACGCGATGGGCAATACGTGACGCAGCTCGAATTCGCGCGCGCCGGCATCGTCACCGACGAGATGATCTACGTCGCCCACCGTGAAAACCTCGGCCGCGCCGCCATGCTGGCGGGCGCCGAGGAGCGGCGCGCCGATGGCGAGGATTTCGGCGCCGAGATCCCAACTTTCATCACGCCGGAGTTCGTGCGCGACGAGATCGCCCGGGGGCGCGCCATCATCCCGGCCAACATCAACCATCCCGAGCTTGAGCCGACCATCATCGGCCGCAACTTCCTGGTGAAGATCAACGCCAACATCGGCAATTCCGCCGTCACGTCGTCGGCTGCCGAGGAGGTGGAGAAGCTGGTGTGGGCAATCCGCTGGGGTGCGGACACGGTCATGGACCTCTCGACCGGGCGCAACATCCACAACATCCGCGGCTGGATCATGCGCAACGCGCCGGTGCCGATCGGCACGGTGCCGATCTACCAGGCGCTCGAAAAGGTCGACGGCGACCCGGACAAGCTCACCTGGGAGGTTTTTCGCGATACGCTCATCGAGCAGGCCGAACAGGGCGTCGATTACTTCACCATCCATGCCGGCGTGCGCCTAGCTTACGTGCCGCTCACCGCCAAGCGCGTCACGGGCATCGTGTCGCGCGGCGGCTCCATCATGGCGCGCTGGTGCCTCTCCCACCACCGCGAGAGCTTCCTCTACGAGCGCTTCGACGAGATCTGCGACATCATGCGCAAGTATGACGTGTCGTTCTCGCTCGGCGACGGCCTGCGTCCGGGCTCCATTGCCGACGCCAACGACGCGGCCCAGTTCGCCGAACTGGACACGCTGGGCGAACTGACCAAGATCGCGTGGGACAAGGGCTGCCAGGTCATGATCGAGGGCCCCGGCCATGTGCCGATGCACAAGATCAAGGCAAACATGGACAAGCAGCTCGCGACCTGCGGCGAGGCGCCCTTCTACACGCTTGGCCCGCTGACGACGGACATCGCGCCCGGCTACGACCACATCACCTCAGGGATAGGGGCCGCGATGATCGGCTGGTTCGGCACGGCGATGCTGTGCTACGTCACGCCGAAGGAGCATCTGGGCCTGCCCAACCGCGACGACGTCAAGACCGGCGTCATCACCTACCGCATCGCGGCGCACGCTGCCGATCTCGCCAAGGGCCACCCTGCGGCGAAGCTGCGCGACGATGCGCTGTCGCGGGCGCGCTTCGACTTCCGCTGGAACGACCAGTTCAATCTGTCGCTCGATCCGGATACCGCCCGCGCCTACCACGACGAGACCATGCCCAAGGAAGCGCACAAGGTGGCGCATTTCTGCTCGATGTGCGGCCCGAAGTTCTGCTCCATGCGCATCACGCAGGATCTGCGCGTCGAGGCGGAGCGGCTGTCGGGGCTCGACGTGAAGGCGCAAGAGTTCAGGGACACGGGCTCGCAGATCTACGTTCCCGCCGCTGAATGACCGATGCGGCGCATCGCGGACCCTCCCACGATGCGCCCTTCCGGCGTGCCTGCCCGGCCTGCCGGCAAGCGGCGCTGGCCTTTCACGGTTAATGATTCTATATTGCCGGCGCGCACCGCTCGGTAACTGCGGCCAGATGCATGCAAGCGGTGACGCGTCTGCGCGCCGGTTGCTGGCCTCAGGGCCGCCTTCCTCTCCGGCAACGGCGCATTTCGGTAGCTTCTACGGTCGATAACAAATCAATACTCCAGAGGAGGAAACGATGACCGACTACCTTCCATCGCAGCAGCAAGGTCAGCACGATCCTGTTCCACCCATGGCGCAGGCCCTGCTCGACGACTTCAGCAAGCATATCGGCGTTCCCGCGCTCGATTTCGATGCTAACGGCGAATGTGGCATTCAGGCCGGCGGCCACGTCGTCACCATTCAGGCGGAACGCGATAACCCCGCCATCTTGCTACGCGCCGAGATTGCGGAAGCGCCCACGAAGGCCAGCGAGGCCTTTCTCGCCCGCCTGCTGGTCGGCAATTTCAGCACTGCATTCGCCGGCTTCGGCACCCTGGCGCTAGATGGCGCGCGGCGACAGGTCGTGCTCGTTAACCGTCTGCCCCTCTACGGACTGACGCCTGCACCACTGCAGGACGCTGTCGAGCGGCTGGCCACCGGAGCGGGCTTCTGGAAGCGCGAGCTCGACGAAGCCGCGCAAACGGAATCGGCGGACAGCGCACGCGCCTGACCTCGGCGCCTGAAGCATTTCGACGTTTCGTGGAAACGCACAAATGCTTTAACTTTCAGACTTAATGCGCCTTCTTCACGCAAAGCGGCATCCCTTTGCTTGAAAACGATTTAATCGCACCAAAAGATCACCCGTATCGGTGCAGGCTGCTTCCGTGGCGCTTGAGCCATGCTTCGGCTTGGTCAGTGGCCGGACACAGACGATAAGCCAGCCGCCAGAAGCGGTCGGAATGGTTGAGTTCGGCCAGGTGCGCCACCTCGTGCGCTGCCAGATAATCGAGCACCAGTGGCGGCGCGAGAATGAGCCGCCACGAAAAATTCAGCCGCCCCTGCGCGGAGCACGACCCCCAGCGGCTGCGTGTATCGCGCAAGGTGATGCTGCGGGCAGGTACGCCGAGCGACGCCGTATGGCGCGCCACGGCGTCGGAAAGGTCGCGGCGCGCCTCGCGCTGAAGGAAATCCCGCACACGGCGCGGCACGTGGGGAGCCTCGCCGGTGACCGCGATAATGGGTCCGCCAGCCGCATCCTGCGCGGCGCGAACGCTGCCGCGCACGCCGCTCCAGTGGACGATACGGTGCGGCTCGCCGCGCAACGGCACGGCTTCTCCGGCCTCGAAGAGAATGCGGCTCGGAACGCGCTGCATGCGCTGCGCGATCCAGCCGGCGTGCCCATCGAGAAACCTGCGCACAGCCACCATGTCGCTGCGCTCGGGGATGGTGAGCACAGCCTCGCCCGTCGCCATCGACACACGCAACGTAAACCGCCGGACGTCCGCCCGTGGGCGCAGTCGCACGTCAAAGGACTCGCCTTCGTGCAAGACCTCGACGCGCTCCGGCACGGACGGCGCACGCCTGCGGAACAGAACAAGCGGCATCGTCGGATCCCGAATGATTGAACCCCGACATCAGCCGCGATTCAGCGCCGCGTGTCAACGGTCGAGCCGTTCAGGCAACGACCGCCAGCTTGCTACGGGTTCTTTCCGTCCGGCCCAGGGGCGGCACGCCGCCATGCACCGGCTGATCGTGGAAGGCCTCGACCCTGCCGATGAAGGCGCGGATGCGGGGCGCGATCTCGTTGATGAAGCGCTTGCCGTTGAAGACGCCGTAATGGCCGACGCCCAGCTGCAAGTAATGCTCGCGCAGTTCCTCGGGGATACGGGAGCAAAGCTTCTGCGCCGCTCGCGTCTGCCCGACGCCGGAGATGTCGTCGCGCTCGCCCTCGACCGTCATCAGCGCCGTGCGCCGGATGGCGGAAAGGTCGACACGCTCCTTCCGGTGCATCAGGCCGCCTTTCGGCAGCGCCTGCTCAACAAACACCTGCTCCACCGTCTCCAGGTAGAATTCGGCCGTGAGATCCATCACCGCCAGGTATTCGTCGTAGAAGGTGCGGTGCTTTTCGGCCGAGTCCCCGTCTCCGTCCACCAGATGGCGGAACATGTCGTGGTGAGCGATCAGGTGGCGGTCGAGGTTCATGGCCATGAAGCCCGAAAGCTGCAGAAAGCCGGGATAGACCTCGCGCATGAAGCCCGGACGCGTGAACGGCACCTTGGTGATGCAGTTGCGCTTGAACCACTCGATGCCGCGCTCCTGCGCCAGCCGGTTGACTTCGGTCGGGCTCTCGCGGGTATCGATGGGTCCGCCCATCAGCACCATCGAACGCGGAGCCGCCGGATCGCCCATCGCCTCCATGCGCGCGACCGCCGCGATGACCGGAACCGCAGGCTGGCACACGCCCATCACGTGGACGTCCGGCCCGAGCAGGCGCAATATCGAGATGACATAGTCGATGTAGTCGTCGAGGCCGAAAGCCCCGGCGGACAGCGGCACGCCGGAAGCGTCCAGCCAGTCGGTGATGTAGACGTCGTGGGTCGTCAGGAACGCCTCGACCGTGCCACGCAGCAACGTGGCGTGATGCCCCGACATCGGCGCGACGATCAGGAGCTTGGGCTGCTGCTGGCGCACGCCGGGCCGCTCGAAGCGGATCAGGCGGCAGAACGGCTCCTCCGACATAACGCGCTCGCGCACGTTGACGCGCCGTCCGTCGATCTCGATGCTGCCGAAATCGAACGACGGCTTCGCGTATCGGCGCGTGGTGCGCTCGAAAAGCTCGCAAGCCGCTGATATCGTTCGCCCATAAGCCGTGTAGCTCAGTGGATTGGCGGGGATACTGAACGCGTAATGAGCAGCGCTCGACACGGTGCGCGCGGGCCGCGCAAACGCGTAAGCTGCCTCATACCAATAGTAGGCGAGATTCATTTGCTCCCTACCTCCCTCTTTGTGCAGCGCCCCATATCAACCCTGCCGGGACGCGCATCGTTCCCTGAATGGCACCGGCCCCCCAAGCCGTTGCCTGCCGCGCGAATGACCATTCGGTCTTCCACACAATGAGCTAGAGCGTAGTTGTTTCAATTGGAAAACACAATTTGTGGCATTTGCGAAACAATCGTCTTTTGCTCAAAGTGTGTACAGTTTCACGCGTAACCATTAACAGTGACTTAAGAATATTTTTTTCTGTGAGTGCGCCGCAACACCGGCATGCCTGCCGCGCAAGCGCGCCGTTTCGACCATTGCCTTGCAAACATCGGCAAACAGGGGGTGATTCGGGGCCTTTTGATCCCCCGCCGCAGCACGCTTGCAGCGGGCGCGCACTGCCTGGGTCCGGCCGCGATCCATTGCGCTTGACGCCACGGGGCGGTACACGGAAAAAAGTGATACCGGAAGGGCGTGGCGGCAAGCACGGCCAGCCAGCCCTCTCTCCGGCCAATCGATCGGACGGAGATGGCATGCTGGCGGAACCGGATCGCATTGAGGCCGATCGCAACGCCCATCGGCTGCGGGTCGATACCCTGGTGCGATTGCGGTGGCTTGCCGTCATCGGACAGAGCGCGACGGTCGCGGGCGTGCATTTCGCCCTCGGATTTCCGCTTCCCTTCACCGCCTGCTTCACCGTCGTGGCCTGTTCGGCGCTGCTCAACATCGGCCTGCGCATCCGCTATCCCGTCAGCAAGCGCGTCGATCCGGGGCTGGCGGCGCTCATCCTGGGCTACGACATCCTGCAGCTTTCGGTGCTGCTGTTCCTGACCGGCGGACTGCAGAACCCGTTCTCGATCCTCGTGCTCGCGCCGGTGATGATTTCCGCCACCGCGCTGCCTCCCTGGCGCACGCTCATGCTGGGCCTGTTCGCGACGGCGCTCACCACCGTGCTCGCCTTCCACCACCTGCCGCTGCCGTGGCTGCCGGGCGAGAGCCTCGTGCTGCCGCTCACCTACATCACCGGCATCTGGTGCGCGATCCAGCTCGGCCTCGGCTTCACGGGCGTCTATGCCTGGCGCGTGGCCAAGGAGGCGCGCCAGCTTGCCAACGCCCTCTCGGCCACCGAGCTCGTTCTGGAGCGCGAGCAGCACCTGTCGCAGCTCGATGGCCTCGCCGCCGCCGCCGCTCACGAACTCGGCACGCCGCTCGCCACCATCGCGCTCGTGGTGCGCGAGCTCGACCGCGCCGCCGGCCCCGACCATCCCATGGCCGACGATCTGGCGCTGCTGCGCGAGCAGGTGGGTCGCTGCCGCGAAATCCTCGCCAAGCTCACTTCGCTCGGCAGCGACGGCGCCGGGCCGCTCGACAGACTCACCCTGTCGCATCTTATCGAGGAGGTGGCGGGTCCCCAGCGCGGCTTCGAGGTACCGATCACCATCACCCGCGACGGAGACGGGCCGGAGCCGGTGACCGCCCGCAACCCCGGGCTGATCTACGGCCTCGGCAACATCATCGACAACGCCGTGGATTTCGCCGGCTCGCATGTCCATATAGAGGCGCGGTGGAATGCCTCCGCCGTCACGCTCGTCGTGCAGGACGACGGCCCCGGCTTTCCGCCCGATGTGATGCTGCGGCTCGGCGAGCCCTACGTCACGACACGCGGCGGCGACAGGCGCGGCACCGTTCGGCGCAGCAGCGACGACAACGCCGACGGGCACGGGCTCGGCGTGTTCATCGCCAAGACGTTGATCGAGCGCACCGGCGCGCAGATCACCTGGACGAATGCGCCGGCACCAGCCAACGGCGCGCGCGTGGAAGTGACATGGCAGCGCGGAGCGTTCGAGCAGCCTGCGCAATTCACGTCCTCGGCGCTCGGATAGACCAGCACACGGCGGGCGCTGACACCTGCGCGGATTTGTCAGGCGTTCTATGCGCTTTCGGGAAGCGAACAATTGCGCTAAACCATTCGCCAGACATGATTTGCGCCAGATAAAACGGGAAGGAGGAGCGCAATGACGGGCCATCCGAAGGCCGCGGACGCAGCATCCGCCGATGCCGCCCCCGAAGGGCGCGACGCGGACGACGCAACGCAGGACCGCAGCCTCATCATCATCGATGACGACCACGCCTTCCTCAGCCGCCTGGCGCGCGCCATGGAGCAGCGCGGCTACGAGGTACGCACGGCCGACACCGTGGCCGGGGGCATCGCGCTCATCGAGGCGCACGCGCCCGCCTACGCGGTGATCGACATGCGGCTCTCCGACGGCAACGGGCTCGACGCCATCACGCGGCTGAAGGAACTGCGGCCGGAGGCGCGCGGCATCATCCTCACCGGCTACGGCAACATCGCCACCGCCGTCACCGCCGTAAAGCTGGGCGCCTTCGATTACCTCGCCAAGCCCGCCGACGCCGACGAGATCCACGCCGCGCTGATCGCCAGCAAGGACGAGCGCGTGGAAGTGCCGGAAAATCCGATGTCGGCCGACCGCGTGCGCTGGGAGCACATCCAGCGCATCTACGAGGCATGCAACCGCAACGTCTCGGAAACGGCGCGGCGGCTCAACATGCACCGGCGCACGTTGCAGCGCATCCTCGCCAAACGCGCACCCCGATAAGCCGGTGCAGAGACAGTTCAGGGCCGGGGCCGGACATTGACAATCCGGCCCGCGAGGCGGATACCCCGTTACCGATGACCAGAACCGCCCCACGCTCCC